>JARIDO010000011.1 GCA_029263895.1 Sporosarcina sp. | reverse complement strand
AGTGCACAGAAATACGGCAAATCGAACACTTCCTTGTTCGATTGGCTGAGGCCGTGCCCGCGGAAAGCGTTCGACTGAAACGTAAATCAACATTACTTTTAAGGTTGTATATAAAGAAGGGTGACGTGTAAATCAAATCACCCCAACATTTGACTTAGAACCAGTTTCTCAGGTGCCTAATCTCTACAAATGTTCGTTCGTATGGTAAATTGAATACATAGTAAGAAGAAGGAGTATCGTTAGTATGTATGACTTTTTTGAACGAAAAAAAGATCAGTTTGCGATTGAATTAAATGAAGTTCAAAAAAATGCCGTATTAAAAACGGAAGGTCCGTTATTATTATTGGCATGTCCTGGTTCAGGGAAAACAACAACTATTATTATGCGGATTGGCTATTTAATCGAAGAAAAGGGTGTCCAGCCTAATCGTATTAAAGCAATTACTTTTAGTAAGGCATCAGCACTTGATATGACTGAACGATTTAAGCATTTTTTTCCGTCAACACCCGTTGTAGACTTTTCTACAATTCATAGTTTGGCATTCAAAATTGCCCGAACGTATTTGTCTAAAACGGATACAACGTATGAACTTATTGAAGGCGGTAAGGGAATAAAGGTCAATAAATCATTTTTATTGAAAAAAATTTATAGAGACGTTTTACATGATGACTGTACAGAAGATATGCTAAGCGCACTCACGACATTTATTAGTGTACATAAAAATCGAATGATTCCACTTTCAAAATGGCTAGAACTCGATGAACCTTTTAGAGAAGCTGGTCAGATAGCACTTAAGTATGAACAATATAAAACTCGGAATAGTCGTCATATATTGCTAGATTTTGATGATATGTTAACCATTGCAGAGCAAGCGTTAAGAACCGATGAAACACTAGCGAATCACTTTAGAAATCAAAATGATTATATGCTAACTGATGAAAGTCAGGATACATCTTTAGTTCAACACAAAATTGTAGAACATTTAGTTGCTCATCATGGGAATTTATGTGTCGTGGCGGATGATGACCAATCGATTTATACATGGCGAGGTGCTGAACCTGATTATCTTCTCGATTTTAAAAGTGTCTATCCGGACGCACATATTCTTATGATGGAACGAAATTATCGTTCTTCAAAAGAAATCGTAGAAACGACATCGCTATTTATTAAAAAGAACAAAAAACGTTATAACAAGGAAATGTATACAGAAAATGAGCAGTCTGAAGAGATTCAGATAAAACAATTTGAAGAGAAAAAGAAGCAATTAGATTATGTCACATATGAATTACAGAGCGAAAAGAACTTGAAAGATATAGCAATCTTATTCCGTAATAATTCTTCCTCGACGATGTTTGTAAGTGAATTACATAGGCGTGGTATTCCTTTTTACATGAAAGATGCAGATGATAAGTTCTTTTCTCATTGGGTTGTTGATGATATTTTAAACTTCATGCGGCTAAGTTTTAATACGGAAAGGAAAGACGTTTTTGCGAAAGTTTGCATGAAGATGAATGTGTTCATATCCCGCAATATGCTCACTAGTTTTGAAAATACAGAGACAAATGGGAATGTATTTGACGCATTCATCGATTCAGTGGATCTTAAATCCAGTCAAAAAGTGAAACTTGAGCAATATAAGGAAGTTTATCAGAAGTTGCAGGATATGCGTCCAGCACAAGTGATTCGCATTATTCGCTATGAATTAGAATATGAAGAAGCTCTCAAAAGCCGTGCGGAGAAATTTGGCTATCGCATTGATCATCTAATGGAAATAATGGATACGCTTGAAGGAATCGCAACCCCTTTACGGACAATGATTGAATTTGCAAATCGTTTAAAGGAACTTGAATCGGTAGTTCAGAAAGCAAAATATAAGCCATTTGAAAATGCAGTAACATTGTCCACTTTCCATAGTGCAAAAGGATTGGAATTTAAGCGTGTCTTCATGATTGATTTAGTGAACGGGATCATTCCATCAAAAGATGATTTGGAAACAGGAGAACTTGAGGAATCGCGACGTTTGTTTTATGTAGCGATGACGCGTGCAAAAAAGAAACTGGAATTACTGTCTTACCGTAAAGTGGATCATAAAGAGTGTAATGATTCTAAATTTGTGAATGAGGTTCGCGGCCTACTGCTCAAGCCATCACAACGTGAAGAAAGTGGGAAAAAAATTTATATGCCACAAGCGGACGTTCCGTATAATCCAAATGCCATTTCAAGTAAAAAAGAAATAGAAGTTGGAACTGAAGTGAAACATCGGGTGTTCGGGATAGGTTTAATTACTAAAACTGAGAATGAAGAGGTAACAATACAATTTGGGAGTAGTGAAAAGCGACTTGATATTGGATTTGTGCTAAGTAAAATGCTCTTAGAGAAGGTGTAGTTATGAAAACCCTATTATGGATAGGAGTTGCGGGTGCAGTTGGTTCAGCTTCACGTCTTGCGATGAGTAGTCGATCTTGGAGTGAAATAGGATTTCCAATCAATACGCTAATCATTAATGTACTAGGAACTTTTCTACTCTGCTTCTTAGTGGCGGGTGTTTTTACAGCATGTGCTATAAGTCAGCCTTTACAGGATGTTTTAACGATAGGGTTTTTAGGCTCATTCACTACATTTTCAGCATTTAGCATAGAGACGATTGAGTTATTTGAGCGTGGTGATAGCATCCTCGCATTAGGTTATATAGTAATCAGTTTAATAGGTGGGTTGTGCATAGGATTGATAGGTCTTCACCTAGGTGGAAAGATGGTGAACAAATGAGCTATATTCACTTTTTTTTAGTTGGATCAGGTGGTTTTTTTGGAGCGATTGTTCGTTACATTATAGCCAAGCACTATAATGTTACAAAACAGTATCCACTGGGAACACTTGTCGTTAATTTGTTTGGAGCACTATTAATAGGTTTCATTTTCGGATTGGACTTATCACGAAATTGGACGTACTTACTTGCGACTGGAGTTGCTGGGGCACTCACAACATTTTCAACAATGATGAAAGAAATTTTGGAGCTTTGGAGAACTGGGAAAAAGGTAACTGCAGTAAACTATCTTGCAATAAATATTAGTGTTGGACTACTCCTTTCATGGTTAGGTTATGAAGTCGGTCATTCAGTGAGCTAGTCTTTTAGTAACTTGCAGTTAAATTAAAAACTGATAGGGTATTACAGGAAAGAATATTTAAGATAAAGGATGTTTGTAAAGTGGCTCGAAAAAAAAGGAAAAAACGTTCGATACTGAAAAGCCCTACAGGGATTGTAACTGTTGCAATACTATTAATTGGACTGCTAATCTATGATTTCTTTTTTCCAGAGGAAGAAGTAGAACCTAGTCGTTCAGGTTTGATCCCAGTGGAGTTAGTGAAGACAATTGACGGTGATACAATAAAAATCATCTATGAAGGCAAAGAACAAAATGTCCGTTACTTATTGATAGATACACCAGAAACGAATCATCCAAGATTAGGCAAGCAACCCTTTGGTGAAAAAGCGAAAGAACGAAATCGTGAATTAATGAACAGCGGTAAACTCGAAATAGAGTTTGATGTAGGCCAAAGAGTAGATAAGTACGGTCGCTTACTTGCCTATATTTATATTAATGGAGAAAGTGTCCAAGAAAAACTTTTAGCTGAAGGACTTGCGCGTGTAGCGTATGTCTATCCACCAAATACACGTCATTTAGATCCATATGAAAAAATTCAAAGCAAAGCAAAAAAAGAGGGAATTGGTATTTGGGGTATCGAGGATTATGCAAAGGATAATGGTTTTAATACAACTGCAAATCCACAAGACAAGCCCGTTGTTAAACCTGTGAAAGAAGCAGAAGAACCATTCAAAAATTGTACTGAACTACGAAAGAAATACCCAAATGGAGTCCAAAAAGGACATCCAGCGTATAGCGAAAAAATGGATCGTAACAAAGATGGATTTGCATGTGAATAAATCGGTTCTCATAAAGAAACACTTGACTTATTAGCTAGAAATGATAATATTCAAAACAACTACTTTTGCGCAAAAGTAAAAAACTACATAGTCAATTTGAGAAATGGTGCAGTAATCCAATTGCGGACAAAAAACAGAGACTGAATGGCTGGTGGAAATTCAGGCGGCAATATGGATGAAGTACGCCATTTTGTATTTCTCATACAGTACGTTAAGTGAATGACCGTGTGCAAGCCGGTTCATTAACTAGGGTGGTAACGCGGAGAACTCCTTCGTCCCTTTCCAAGGGATGAATGGGGTTTTTTTATATCCATACAAAGAAGAAATTGGAGGAACCTACAATGTTTCAAATAAAATCACTTATAGCACCTTCATTTAAAGAAGCCGCAGTACTTATTTCAGCAATCATTATATTAATTAGCGTAAGTATTATCAAATTTCAATCAGCACCTCATATCCCCATTTTGTTTTCCATCCTGCTATTGATAGGCTACGGAATTATTAAGAAAATACCTTATAAAAAACTAGAAGGGGGTCTAGTTGAAGGTGCTGGTGCAGGAATGAGTGCCGTGTTTCTCTTTTTCTTTATCGGCATTCTGATTAGTAGTTGGATGATGAGTGGCACAATTCCGACGTTAATTTATACAGGATTTTCCATCCTGTCACCGACCTTTTTCTATGCAATCGTGTTCGTAGTAACTGGAATTGTAGGTGTTTCAATCGGAAGCTCATTAACAACAGTTGCAACGGTAGGTGTTGCTTTTATTGGAATGACAGAAGTGATGGATTTATCGATGACCATTACTGCGGGCGCGATCGTATCTGGTGCCTTCTTTGGAGATAAAATGTCACCGCTCTCAGATACAACGAATTTAGCAGCATCAATTGTAAAAGTGGATTTGTTCGAGCACATTCGTAATATGGGCTGGACGACGATTCCAGCATTCTTATTGTCACTTGTATTTTTTGCTGTTTTATCCCCGACGGCTGTTACTAATGAAATAGATGGAATCGCAACGATGAAAGATGGACTTATGGATACTGGTATGATTCATGTCTATACGGTTATTCCTTTACTTATTTTATTTGCACTAACGATAGCGAAAGTACCAGCGCTATTAACATTAGCTGGTAGTGCATTGTCAGCAGTACTCGTTTCCTTTTTACATCAAAGTTACAGCATGACCTCCATTTTGAAGATGTTATTTGAAGGATTTAAGTCCGACACTGGTATTAAGAGTATTGATATACTACTGACAAGAGGCGGCTTGGTTAGCATGTTGCCAACTGTTGGACTTGTGCTGTTAGCGCTAAGCATGGGTGGATTATTGTTCACATTAGGAATTATACAGAGTCTACTTTATAAGTTAGAAAGTGTTTTACGTAAAGTATCATCCGTTATTGCATCTTCAGCATTAATGGCGATTGGTATCAACGTATTAATAGGCGAACAATACTTGTCAATCCTACTAACAGGACAGGCATTTCAAAAACAATATGCGAAGGTTGGCCTCGCTGGAAAAAACTTGAGTAGAGTGATGGAAGATGCCGGTACAGTCGTCAATCCACTTGTACCATGGAGTGTCTGCGGACTCTTCATAACAGACGTATTAGGTGTTTCTACGTTAGAGTACTTACCATTTGCTATCTTTTGTTTAGTGTCACCTGTGTTAACCATTCTTTTCGGTTTTACAGGGAAAACACTAACGTTTAAAGCTGAAAATTGAATGCTAAAAAGCACAACTGAATGATTCAGTTGTGCTTTTTTGGTTCTTTGTCAAAGGACGTTGTTGAAGTATTTTAGTCGTCTACCAGACTATTTTTGCGCTTCATTTCGTTTCGAAACTTTCTTGATAGTTTGTTGCAACCTTTAGTGCCTGTTCTTCTATCGGAATTCGAACAGATAACATCCAAAGATTAAGGATTGAAAAGAGTATTGCAGTGAAAGTCGCGCCAAATAGTAAGGGCAGAATTAGAAATTCAGTAGCTACAACTGCATAATTAGGATGACGAATCCATCGGTACGGTCCACTTCTCACAATGTTTGTACCTGGCAAGATAATAATTTTTGTATTCCAAAATTTTCCCAAAGTGACTAAACACCAAATCCTTATGAATTGTGCAACTAAGAAAATGATGAAAAGAATGGTCCACATGGATGGTAACATTCGATTTAAAATAGACACTTCTAAATAGAAGGTTACGAAAAATCCAATATGCAAGAGAAGCATAATTGGATAATGTTCTGCACCTACTTCATAGGCCCCTTGTCTCCGCATCCATTGTTCATTTTTTCTAGCGATTAATAATTCTACTACTCTTTGCAAAATAACAACTGAAAAAACAATGTTGAAAAAAATCATAACGACTTCACTCCCATTTTAAAAGAAGTAATTCTCCACAAAAGCCTGGACCAAGTGCAGCCATTAAACCATACTCACCAGCTATAGGATTGTTTTTCATGAACTGTTTGAGTACATACAGAATTGTTGGTGAAGACATATTGCCATGTTCCCGTAATATGTTACGGGAAATCTTCGTTTTATGATCGGTGAACCTTAAAGCATTTTCATAGGCTTGCAATACTTTCTTCCCCCCAGGGTGTGCAACAAAATGTATAATATCATCCTTGCTTAAATGATGCTTGTCAAGGAACTGATGAACAAAAGGACCAAGCCAGTCAGTTATAATTGCCGGTATACTTTTGGAGAAAACAACATACAAACCATTACTTTTAACATCCCATCCCATCACATCTTCGGAATTAGGCATGAGCTTTGAAGTCGTCGCAACGATACGTGGCATAGCGCATGAAGCTTGTAAAGTAGATTCATCACCAGCAACGAGCGCGCAAGCCGCACCATCTGAAAAGAGAGACACCCCAACTAAATTACTTTTAGAGTAATCGTCTTTTTGAAATGTTAAACTACATAATTCCAGTGCTAAAACGAGAACATTTGCTTTTGGAAATGCTAGGCAGTATTCATAGGCACGACTTATCCCAGCAGCACCACCTGCGCAGCCTAGCCCCCAAATTGGAATCCGTTTTGTATCATCTAGAAAAGGAAGTCTATTCATAATTCTTACCTCGATACTAGGTGTAGAAATTCCGCTGCTTGATATGAAGAAAATAGCGTCAATCGAAGTAGGGGATACCGTTTCTCTAAGTGTGCCATCGCCTTTTAGACAGTGTAGTATCGCTTGCTCTCCAATTTGAACAGCGTGTTGAATGTATAATTGATTACGTTCTTCAAAATCATGAGAGTGCGCATACCATTCAAGCGGCATACATACATTTCGTTTTTTGATATCACCATTTTGAAAGACGCGAAGTAAGCGCTCAATATCTTTATACCTTTTGCTGAATAGTGAACGGGTCAATTCTACTGCTTGTTCCTGCTGTATCTCAACTGGGAGATCGTGCGTGCTAACTGATAAAATTTTTGGCATAATGAACCTCCAATAGTCTTTTCAATTTCAATGATTGGAGTGCACAATGAGTTATGAGCATGTCCAATGAATGAAGCATGAACGTGATGTAGAATGGAATTAATACAATAGAAAGAAATGTACCCAATGAATCATAGTTGAATGCCGAATGATGCAAATTACATGAAAGAAGGAGGAAGTAGGATGAAATTGTATACGAATTCATGGGCACTAGAAAAGAAAGTCAAACAAGTTTCAAAAGTATTAACGCTTGAAAATGTTACAATGATGAACATCCAGTTGAAGAAGGACGAAGTGATTCCAGAGCACGATTCTACAAAAGAAGTGATTATCGTTGTCAGAAAAGGATCGGTGACTTTTACAGTTGAAAACAAAGACATAGTTGTCAATTCTGAAAATGTTTTGCATATGGCTCCGAATGAAAAGCATAGTTTACTTGCCAATGAAGACAGTGACATAATGGTCCTGCAAATTACTCCATGACGCATTAACTATATGTGAGATTTTACACAAATATGAAAACGAGATGAATGTCTACTTTGGTTTCGGTAGACGTTCATCTCGTTTAGTTGTTTAACATCATCACTTTTTCACATAATGATTTCATATTTTCTTCAAATTTCAAATTGCTTTCTTTAGATCTTTTTTTCGGTCCTCGCAAACGACCACCCGCCATACGTACTTTTTGAGCAGTATGTCGAGCGTATAATAACTGGTCTATGTTTTCCTCAGTGTAATATCTGCCATTCTGATCAATGGCAAAACCTCGTTTAGCTAAAACCATTGCAGCCAAACCGTAATCCTGCGTTACAACGATATCATTTTTCTGAACTTTGTTGACTAAAACAAAATCAACTGCGTCAGCACCTTTAGAGACGATAATTGTATCTGCACCATCTCTATGCATTTCGTGCGCGGTGTCACAAATAAGTACACATTTAAATCCATATTGAAATGCAATTTTGATGCTTTCTTCAACAACTGGACAGCCATCTGCATCTACAAGAATTGTCGTCATTGTACAATCGCCCCCTATACGTTACTTATGCGAAATCCTCCATTTACATCTATAAGAGAATGATACCATTTTTAGAATTGATTTTCGGTAAAAAATGAAAACAGCACATCAAGACTAGTATAAAGGCTGTAATTATTTCCTTAAAACGTATTCACTTAGTTTTCACGCTAACTTACATAACTATCACCGGTTACTCTTATAATATGTCGGAAGAACCGTGTTTCATTTGCTTAATTTAAGGGGAAAGTGATGACAAAAAGTATTTTACGAAGGAGGAATTCACAGGTTTGATAAATCTGAAGATGCAAAGATGACCCGTGAAGAATCCGAAAAGTACGGTCAGGAAATCAATGCAAGAAGTGCTGAATTTGAAAATGTTGAAGTGCTCTCAGAAGAACAAAAGCTTTCTTCTGAAGAAATTCCAGCTCCATTGTCAGATGAAGAAATTAGAAAAAGAGTCGGAGATCAAAACTTTAAAAATATAAAAGATTCCAAAACGATGAACTCCATTAATAGTTAAAGTTAAAAAGGATGCATATGCATCCTTTTTAACTTTTGCTAGACGAAGTTACTTAGCGATTTATCGTAATTGGCGATATAGTGCGCGCCCGAAAAACCGCTTAGTCCGCCCGTAAACACAAACTATCACCCGCAAACCCTCATTGTCCGCCCGTAAACTTCGACAATCGCCCGCAAGCATCTGAAAAACGTCCGCAAATCATCCACAATCGCCCGCAAAAAGCGTCTCGCAATTATGAAACTAATTTTCAACGATCTTTGTTGGGGTTTATGATTCAATGCGCTAGTGTGAAGTTAGTTGAAGTATACGTTTTATTACTTTTAGATAATGTTTAGTCTTCAGATCTTTTCTTATTGACATACGAGAATTTGTCTTTCAAAATGTCCTTTTTTAACCACACAACGATCTGTGATTGTATAGCCTGCTTCAATGATCATATGATCAATTGTATCAATCGTAATGACAATTAGCTTCTTTGCGAAACGACGCGCTTCTTTAATAATCGCAAACTGACCTTCAACTGAAATGTGCGTGAATAAATTGTAAGGCATATCAATAATCCCTACGTCATATTCTTCAGTGACATCAGCTATGGGTCCAACCGTTACCTCACCTTCTAGTCCAAAATGAGCAATGTTTTTTCTAGAGCCTAATACGACGAGCGGATTAATGTCGCGTCCCACGATATTAATACCCATCGATAAAGCTTCAACGAGGACGGTGCCAATTCCACAGCATGGGTCAATGACGCTAATACCGACAGGGTGTGGTGCAGCGATATTGGCTACAGCTCTCGCAACATGAGTACTTAACGCAGTAGAGTACATATGCGGTTTTTGTTGATGGGTAAACCAGACAGCCTCACTCTCAGTCAATTCTCCGAAGTACCAAGAGGCACCAATCTGTAGAACACCAAAAATGGTTTGTGCATGATCTAAATCTGGTTCACCTTGAATGCGCAAGCCAATTTCACGTTCAAGTTTTCGGCGCTTTGGATGTCCGATTTTTGGAGTAGCGTCTAGCACTAGTGTATTAAGACAAACGACCTTAAATGTAGTGTCTGTAAGTATTACATTTTCAACCATTGCTAGTAGCTTTTCGAAACTTTCATCTTCAAACATAACAGCTAGTCGTTCCTTTATAAATGGACTACGACTAGGGTTAATCGAAATGTCGCTCATTAACACATTAGATTTCACATCAAATCCAAAAAAAGAACGCATTTCTAAACTACACAGTTCATACTCGTCTGTGTGTCTAACATACGTATAGATATATTTACGGTCATTCAATCAGATTTCATCCTCTACTGCTTTAGCTAGGTTAAATACGAAATGATAAACAGATTTTAGTATTTCTTCAAACGACTGTTGGTCGTCAAAACCATCCAAGTAGTCCAGTGAAATGTTCATATCCCATAATCCATCCTCACTAGAAAACATAATACTGTATTTCACTCCGTCACCCTGAAGTGTGTTGTCTAAAAATGATTTAATAACTGGACCGTATTTTTTTTGTATTTTCAAACCGAATAGTACAGTGTACGTTCCAAACACATCATCACATTCGAGAGCAAACCCATCAACACCAATAAGTTCAAAAGAGGTTGATTCGACAAAAATGAACTCGTCTGCGTGTGTTTTTAAGTAACATAATGATTCATTGAGGAACGATGATTTTTCAAGTGCAATGACTTCTTCTGTCTCTTTTGTGCATCTTTCGATTGTTTCGTATGTGATGGTTTTACTTACGACACTACTTTTTTCAGGAAGTAGTTGCTGTGTCAAAGCATACGTTTCTTCGAATTCGAACAACTCAATATTGTTTGATTGTAGATGATTTGCTATATATTTTTCCATTTGTTTTTTTAGCAATGTTAACAGCTCCTTCACTTTACATAGTATAGCGCACATTGTGCATGTACGTATTATAAAACATCCGGATGGCGTCCAGATATACCTGAAACATCTGTTGACGTATTGTCAACAGTGCTATATTATTTGTAGAGTGTAAAACGATCGAACGTCTACATAAACGCCCAATAGCTACTTGGAAAGGGGGCGGCTACAATAACTCAAAGAATTACTAAACAGTCTATTAGTGAACTACTCCGAAGTGTTTTAGATGAGCAGTCCATCTCGATGAGAAAGCTTGGCGAGTTAACTGGAATTGATACGGCTACGATTTCTAAAATCATTAATGGGAAACGAAAAGCAAATTTAGATCATCTCGAAAGGATTTCTAACTATTTACATATCCCAATCGGAGATTTATTTGAAGTTTCAAGTTTCGAGTTAGATAAGCGAAAAAGCCTTCATTTAATTTCTGATGGAACTTTCGACCTTCTATTTACGTCTTTTGATATATCGGGTGAAATGAATACCGTTTCAAAGGTTGAAGAACAATTAATAGAATACAAAAAACATGCGTATACAGATGATGGGAAAAATAGTATACTTGTTAAGTTTGATGAGAAACTCAAAAGTATCGATGCAAGCGGTCTTCTTGTTAACCAAATCAAATATATGTTTGACAGATTTAAGAACCAACAAGGTAGCCAACTTGAATTAGCGACTATGGGTAGCGCGTTGTTATATTTTATAATCCCAGTAGATGTTATTCCAGACTACCTCTTTGCAGTTGGTTATCTTGATGATGCACTTGCAGTACAACTTATTTCAAAAAACTTAATGAAAGAAACATAAATAGTTTAGTGGGTGGTTTAGTTGATGAACAGAAGTGAAAGAAAGAAAGCAAAACGTAAAAACATTAAAAAGTATATATTTGTAGGCTCATTTTTTATTTTTTCTCTAGTAGTCTACTGGGTATATCAATACACAACGGGAATGTCTTTAGCTGATGATGCCAAAGCGAAAGAGAAAAATGAGGCATTTGAAGACTTTCAAGGTGCAGATTCCCAATTCGGTGAAATCAACGTTCTATTATTAGGAAGTGATGCTAGAACTGACGAAGATGCACGATCGGATGCGTTAATGATTGCACACTATGATCAATCGACCAATGCAGTAAAGATTGTATCCCTAATGAGAGATACATATGTAGATATCCCAAATCACGGCAAGAAGAAATTAAATTCAGCATTTTCAATCGGTGGGCCAGAGTTAGTTCGAAAAACGATTAAACAAAACTTTGATATAGATGTTCAATACTATGCAATTGTTGATTTTAATGGCTTTTCCAAAATTGTTGACGTCATTGCTCCAGACGGAATTAAAGTAGATATTCCCTATGAGATGTCACACGGAATTGATTTGACGTTAGAGCCAGGTAAGCAAACCCTTCACGGCAAAGAACTTCTTGGTTATGTTCGTTTTAGACATGATAATAAGAGTGATTTTGGACGAGTAGAACGTCAACAAGAAGCGCTCTCCAAATTAAAAGACGAAGCGGTTAGTGTTCATACGTTATTAAACGTACCTAAATTACTGGGCGTAGTAGATCCATACATCGAAACGAATATAACAAATAGAACGTTGTTAACGATCGGTAAGGGCTTGCTCGTAGGTGATAAATCAAAAGACATTGAATCACTACGAATACCGGTAGAAGGTTCATATAAGAATAAGCGCGTTAATGTAGGTGCAGTTCTTGATATTGACATAGCTCAAAATAGAGAAGCATTAAAAGCATTTCTATCTCCTAAGGGCGAAGAGAAACAGGTTGAATCCGAGGAACCTCAATCTGAAGTGAAAAATAAAAGTAATTAAAAAAAGACATGAAGCCAAATCGGTTTCATGTCTTTTCTTCATTTTTATACCAAGGATTTAAGTGGATGAGAACTTCATCTACATCTGGATTCTTTTCTATAATTAAATTTCGTATAGCGCTTGAAATGTTATGTCCTTGTTGGATGGTCAATTCTCCTGGTACCCCTATTCGTAGGTCGACTAAAATATAATGACCATGTTCTCGTGCACGTAAACGATCGATGCGCTTCACTTCTTGGATTGTAAGGATTAAAGCGGAAAGTTCTTCGATTCGTTCATGGCTCACATTTTTTTCCATAAGGATATCCATTGCTTCTTTTCCAATACTGAGCGCGAGACGCAGAACTAAAATAGAAACAAGAATACCTGCAATGGGATCTGCATAAGAAAACCAAGCAATATTATAAGCAGCTCCAACTAGTGCGAGGCTAATTCCGATAACAGCTGCAAGTGAAGCATACACATCTGCAAGATGGTCTAACGCTGTTGCAATAAGCCCTTTACTGTTATTTTTTTTACCGATACGGATTGTATAAATGTACAAAGACTGTTTCCAAATTAATGATATTATCGCAGTCATTAAAGCTAGAAAACTTCCTTTAACGGGCTCTTCGAACAATGCTGAAATTGCTTCATAGGCAATATATAAAGCCGCAACTCCAAGAATAATGGCAACAACCGCTGAGCTGATAATTTCAGCTTTACCGTGACCGTAGGGATGGTCCTCATCTGCAGGGAGTTTGGAAATTCGCATAGATGTCAGTGCAGCACCTGAAGCTACTACGTCACCCGCATTATGTAGTCCATCAGCTAGTAGTACGGGACTATTGAATAATGCGCCTACTGTCACCTTTAAAATGGTTAAAATAATATTGCTAATGAGGCTAATCCAAATTGCAATTAGCGAAGCAATGGAATGGCTATGCTGTTTAATAGTCATAAAAAAACCTCCTATTCTAATGTTTCCCCTAGGCAACAAAAAACTCCTGACAGTCTAAGGTCAGGAGTTAACAATTATATTTTGGAAGTAAAAATTATTAGTCATCAATATCATCTGTATCATCTCATTCTTTGTGTGAGTTCGAAAATTATACCATGTTCATAGCACGGTAGCAAGAAGATATCGTCGTTTTTGTTCTATAAACATCATGATCATTTTAGGATGCTCATGATTTAAGATGATATGCTGATTTTTAACGTAAAGCGTTAATAAAATCGAGCGTGTGATTAGATAAGTTTTTAGGTAGTTCATTACGATTGAAATACTGAAGGTCAATAGACTCGTGACCATCAATTTCTATATTACCACTCACGTCATAGGTTATATATACTGCAGTGACTGAGTATAGTTCATCACCATTCTGGATTTTAAATAGAATTCTTGTCCTGAGAAAATCGTTAATAATTGGAGCTTTCCAACAACAAGCCCTGTTTCCTCTTTAACTTCTCTTCTAGCTGTGTCTTCTAAACTTTCACCTAACTCCATAATGCCACCAGGTAATCCCCAGCTAGCATCGAGCCTTTGTTGTAATAGTAATTCGTCGTCCTCATTCATGATTAAAACAACAGAACCTGGAAGGATTAAAGGCTGATGACCAACTAGTTTTCTTAAATCTGCTACGTAATTCAATTCGTTTCCCCCTTGAGTCTTGTGATTGACGAATAAGAACTGGTTGAATGAGATTTTTACTATATTAACACATTGTTAACACGTTATGTGATAGATGCTGTTGCATTCTATTAAAATTAGAATTATAATACATTAAAATGAATAAAAATACATTACGAGAGGTTTGAGTAAATTTGAAACTATGGGGCGGACGATTTACACAACGTGCAGATGAAATTATGGAACAATTTAATACATCGTTACCAATCGATTATCGTCTCTACCACGAGGACATTCAGGGCAGTTTGGCGCATGTAGAAATGTTGGCGACTTGCAATATCATTACAGCCGAAGAGCGCCATCAACTTAAAAGTGGTCTGCAAACCATTTTACAAGACATTGAAACAGGAACATTGGAAATTAAAGGGGAATACGAGGATGTTCATTCATTTGTTGAAATGCAATTGACAGAACGGATAGGTGAGACAGGTAAGAAATTACATACCGCTAGAAGTCGGAATGATCAAGTTGCCGTAGATATGCGTTTACACGCTAAAAATAAGGCGCTGGAAGTGGCAAAAGGGCTTGAAATGTTAATGACTTCGTTGTCTACAAAAGGTGCTGAAAATAATGTCATTATGCCGGGCTATACACATTTACAGCGTGCGCAAGTCGTGACATTTGGTCATCATTTAGGTGCTTATGTAGAGATGTTTAAACGTGACAACAAGCGAATTACAAATGCGATAGAGGTAATGGACGAGAATCCATTAGGTTGTGGCGCATTAGCTGGCACTACACATGACATCGATAGAACGATAACGACAGCGATATTAGGTTTCGCAAAGCCCGTCAACAATTTCCTCGATGGTGTGAGTGATCGGGATTATTTGCTGGAACTGATGGCTGATTTCTCAATCATTATGATGCACTTGAGTAGATTGAGTGAGGAACTTATTTTATGGAGTAGCCAAGAATTTAAATTCATTACAATGGCTGATGCTTATTCAACGGGGAGTAGTATTATGCCACAGAAGAAAAATCCAGATGCTGCAGAATTAATCCGTGGAAAAACTGGACGTGTTTATGGTTCTTTGTTTGCGCTTTTAACGACACTAAAAGGTCTCCCGCTAACTTATAACAAAGACATGCAGGAAGATAAGGAACAGTTTTTTGATGCACTTGATACAGTATTAGACTGTATGGAGATAATGTCGAAAATGATAGATACATTAACAGTCAATGCTGACCATATGAAAGCAGCCATACAAGCAGGTTTTTTAAATGCAACTGAAGTTGCCGATTATCTTGTGAGTAAAGGAACAGCTTTCCGGGATGCTCATGAAATCGTAGGGAAACTCATTATTTATTGTGAACAAGAGAAAAAGGCGATTGAAGAGTTAACACTTAGTGAACTTAAACGTTTTAGTTCTCAGCTAACCGACGATATCTATGATTATATAGATTATGAAACAATCATTACGAAAGGTAATAAAAAATTGATGTTAGAAAATAGTTAATATGAAAGACGGATGTCAATCTTGTGCCAGCTATCAAATCATTTGAGTTGAACACTAAACAGCATGAAACGACCACAACTTCAGTTGTGTTTATTTCATGCTGTTAATTTTTGATCATCTTCCATATTGTAAGTAGACTTCCTATAGTAGAAAATAGAGTAATGTAATGACAGTGACAATTGGATCTAAATTTAAAGGCTTTTTGGTTGATATGTAAAAAAACGATGTTAATAAAATATTTCTTTTTGATCTGTAACGAAATGAACTGTGAAGGTACTAATCTTATGAAGTGATATTTCAGGGGGCGCATGATGAATGAACTTGAGAGGGCATATAGAGAAATCCAGCCTAAAGTGTTTGCTTTTTTCTATGTGAAACTAGGGGATAGGTCATTGGCAGAGGATCTAACGAATGATGTTTTCTATGCAGCAGTGAAGGGTTATCCAACATTTGCAGAACAATCTTCTTTAAAAACTTGGATTTTTTCGATTGCAAACAACCGATTGAAAAAATATTTCAGGTCAAAAAAGTATTCCGCTAGTTTGCTTGCGCAACTATCCAATGAAAAGGAACACGCTGCAGCAACACCTGAAGAATTATATCTTCTAAAAGAAAGAACTCAGGACCTAATCGAACAAATTAAAATGCTTGAACCTACTTTAACGAGAGAAATTCTCATTCTTCGCATTTATTCTGAGCTTTCTTTTAAGGAGATAGGCGATCTTTTCGGTAAAAGTGAAAACTTCGTGAGGGTAACATTTCATCGAGCTAAAATCAAAATAAAAAAAGAAATGAGGTTGAGTAATGAGTAGGGAGTGTTATATCGTAGAAGACCTTCTGCCTCTGTACAATGAAGGACTACTGCAAGATGAAACAATTGTCTGGTTAGAGAGTCATTTGAAAACATGTGAAAACTGCAGTGAATTACTTCGCTATTCAGAGGAACCGGTGAAGAAGGAAGAAGTTCACTCATCTGTAAACAATGATAAAATGTTCGCAAAAATAAACTTAAAGCTATCGATTTATCAAATTATATTCATTGCGCTATCTTTCTTCTTATCTATGAAAACATCTCTTCTAAATGACAGTTTTGGTTTTATTTTATCGTATGCAGTTTTGGGATGTGTTACTTTTTACTTTTATCGGAAGTGGATTATCGTGCTAATCATCGCTTTTTTACCAACATTCATTTGGTCAATGGTGCAAACATGGGACCAATCACTATCTATTTCAAATATAATTTCCGGGTCACTGTATTTAGCTTTAGTACATCTATTATTTGCCGTTCTTGGCGGCATTGTTGCATATCTTCTATTGAAGTTAAAGAAAGAGGGATACTAAATGAATAAAAGAAAATGGCTTTACATCGTTGTGATTTTCATTATTATTGTTCCATTATTATTTTTTTATCAAGCATTTAATGGTAATCCGCTTAGTAAGTTAGCCTCTACAGTTACGTTGAAAAACTATTTGGAAAAAGAATATCCTGAGAAAGAGTTTCGTGTTGAAGAAGGATTCTACAATTTTAAAATTAGTGGTTATCAATTCAACGTCGTTCAAATTGGGACTGAGGAGGAATATGAATTTGAAGTGACCGGGACATTCAAACCAACAGTATGGACAGACGGTATTTATTATGCGAATTTAGATGAGCCGCTAATTGAAAAGTTCGGTGAACAAGCATCAGAAGAAATATCGAATCTTATAATAAAAGACATTCCAGAACTATTGAAAGTAACTGTGCAACTAGAAGTATTAAAAGGTAGTTATGACGATTCAACAACATGGGATAAAAATTTAAAGATTGAAAAACCAATGTATATCCACATTACGACTGATGCGAAAGGCAAGACAAAAGAAGACATCTTAAAATCGATGAATAAAATACAAAAGCTTTTAAATATGAACGGTTATACGTATGAATCAGCTACAATCAATGCCAATGTAATTGAAAAAGACTTTAAAGAAGAAACAGGTTATGTAAAGTTTCACGGTTCATGGGAGCCGGAAGATAAAATTAAATTAAACGCTATACAGCTAGAAGAGTAATTTAATTATAATTTATTAAGACGTTTTGAAATTCGGCGAAGCATCATATGTTTCCCTTAAAAAAGGCAGACAAAAACACCTACGTAATCATACACTTGTTAAAGTGTACGATTCGAAGGTGTTTTTTGTGTACTAAACATTGAATTGAGGGGGTTAACCCATTATATTGTATCCACCATCGACATACACTATTTCACCAGTTACTGCACGCGATGGCGCGCCTAACATGACGAGTGTCATGTCTGCAACTTCTTCTTGCGTGACATTACGTTTAAGTGGTGCCTTTTCCTCAACGAGAGAAAGGATGGAGTTGAATGATGGAACACCTTTTGCAGACAATGTACGAATTGCGCCAGCAGAGATAGCGTTCACACGAATACTTTCTTTCCCTAAATCATTTGCAAGATATTTAACAGATGCTTCAAGAGCAGCTTTTGCTACACCCATAACATTGTAACCGTCCAGCACTCGCTCAGCCCCGAGATAACTCATTGTAACAATCGAACCACCATCAGTCATGTATGGGCGCGCTTCTTTAGCAGTCGCGACTAATGAGTAAGCACTCGTATCTTGAGCAAATGCATAACCACTTCTAGACGTTTCAATGAAATCATTTTTCAAATCATCGGCATGTGCAAAGGCAAGAGAATGGACGACTCCGTGAATTGTTCCGAGTTCTTTTCCAATTTGCGTAAATGCTGAATGAATGCTTTCATCTTCATTGACATCGCACTGGACGATCATCTTCGAGTCATATCCTTCTGTTGCAAGTAATTTTTCAAGTTTGGCCATTGAACGTTCTTTTCTGTATGTGAAAACAACATTCGCACCCACTTCAATTAGGGATTTTGCAACACCCCAAGCCAAGCTACGTTCGTTTGCTACACCCATTACAACAATATTTTTATCTTTAAGTTTCAAAAAGTCTCCCATTGTAACCTCCACTAAATCTTTTATATTTTGTATATCTGCTTATAGTACCAGCTGCTAAACTTACTATATCACATTTTGACTAACTATAAAACAGATGCACAATTTTGATATTCGTATGCAATTAATATAAAGAATACACTTCGCAAGGAATACGCTTCACAAAGAATGAAAACGTATACAAAAATGAAATATTAGTAATTTATAATAATACTGTTGACTTTATAATTATACATGAATATACTAGTTTTAACTTAAAAATAGAGGTGATTAGGAATGAAGATAGGAATCATTGGAGCTTCAGGGTATGGTGGGCTTGAACTAATCCGTCTTTTACATAATCATCCTGAAGTTCAGCGTATTGTACTCTTTACTTCATCAGAAGAAGGTAAAGTATTTTCGCATAAGTATACACACTTATTGAATATTTATGACCAACGACTTCAAAAAATTGAACCTTCCCAGCTTTCTGAGTTCGACTGCGTATTTTCAAGTGCACCTGCAGGTGTGGCAAGTCAACTTATCCCCCCGTTACTTGGAAAGGGAACAAAGTTTATCGATTTATCAGGTGATTTTAGACTAGTGGATTCAGAAGTATATAAAAAATGGTACAAAAAAGAACCCCCAGAACAATCAGCAATCGAACAAAGTGTTTACGGGCTTACTGAATGGAATGAAGAAAAAATCCGGAACGCACAATTGATTGCGAACCCTGGCTGTTATCCGACTGCCGTATTGTTGGCATTACTTCCACTTTTAAAAGCTAACCTCATTCACTCTAACCAACTAATTATTGATGCAAAAAGTGGTATTTCTGGAGCGGGGAATCAGCCAAATAAAATGACGCATTTTAGTGAAACGAATGAAAACACAGCCATTTATAAAATTCATCAGCACCAACATATACCGGAAATAGAGCAGATGATTGGGACGTTCACAAATGGGCGTTCGCCAATTACTTTTAATACACATCTTGTACCGATGACGAGAGGAATTTTGGCTACAAGTTATGCAGCGGTGTGCGATGGGTTTACAGAGGACGATCTAGTTAGTTGTTTGAAGGAAACATACGCAATGCATCCATTTGTCAGGATTATTACTGAAACTGACAAGTTTGGAACAAATCAAGTCTACGGCTCCAATTATTGTGACATTCATGTCAAAGTGGATCCCAGAACAAATCGAGCAACAATTGTGTCGATTATTGACAACTTAGTAAAAGGAGCGGCGGGGCAAGCAATTCAAAACATGAACGTTCAATTTGATTTAGCTCAGACGACTGGGTTAACGCACGTCCCGTCATTTATTTAAAAGAGGAGGAACCATGTGGTGATAGCTGTAGAGGCAATGAAACGAGTTTGTGGAAATAATATTGTTACCCCAAAAGGATTTAAAGCAACAGGCATCCATTGTGGTGTAAAACATAAGAAACATGATTTAGCACTGTTAGTGAGTGAAGTACCTGCCAGTGTAGCGGGCGTATTTACTACGAATGTAGTGAAAGCTGCGCCGTTGCTTGTAACGAAAGAATCGGTTGAACAAACAGGTAAAATGCAAGCAATTATTATTAATTCAGGAAATGCGAATGCTTGTACAGGTAAACAAGGGATGCTAGATGCCTTAACGATGCAGAAAGAAACAGCAAAAAAACTTGGCATCGATCAGAATTTGATAGGTGTTGCTTCAACAGGAGTAATTGGAGAAAAGATGCAGATGGAACCTATCATTAAAGGCATTCGCAAAATTGAACCGAATGATGAACTTGAAGGGTCAATCAATTTTTCTCAAGCAATCTTAACAACGGACACAATTACAAAAAACACATCTTATACTGCAGTAATTGATAGTAGGGAAGTAATCATTGCTGGCGCTGCAAAGGGATCCGGTATGATTAATCCCAATATGGCAACGATGCTAGGTTTCATGACAACGGATGCCAATATAGAATCGGTTTATTTACAACAGGCACTTAAAACAGTCACAGACAAAACGTTTAATGCGATTACTGTAGATGGGGACACATCTACAAATGACATGGTGCTTGTGCTGGCAAATGGTTTGGCTAACAATGAATCACTGACGCCGACGCATCCAGATTGGGAAAAGTTTGTTCAAGCGCTTCAAGCGGTTTCACAGGATCTTGCGAAGATGATTGCAAAAGATGGAGAGGGTGCAACTAAACTAATAGAAACAGAAGTTTTAGGTGCTGTTACTGATACAGAAGCGCGAAAAATAGCTAAAACAGTTGTAGGTTCACCTCTTGTTAAAACGGCCATTTTTGGTTGCGATGCAAATTGGGGAAGAATCATAGCGGCAGTTGGATACAGTGGCGCAACAGTCGACCCTAATGCAATTTCGATTCAAATTGGAAATACGACAGTTGTTGAAAATGGTGAACCGGTTCTGTTTTCTGAACCGAATCTGATTGCCTATCTAAAGCAACCAGAAGTGAAAATAACAGTTCAACTTCATCAAGGTGAAGGAGCTGGAGTTGCTTGGGGGTGTGATTTAACATATGACTACGTCCAAATCAATGCAACCTATCGAACGTAAACGTATCGTAGTGAAGATAGGTGGTAGTATGTTAGCTGGGTTACAGGAAGAGTTCTTTTTAACATTAAAGCAACTTCAATTTGAAAATCATGAGCTAATACTTGTTCATGGTGGTGGACCGGCAATTAATGAACAATTGGAGAAACGGAAACTATCATCGACTGAAATAAACGGGATACGCGTTACGTCTAAAGAAGTGGCATCCATTATTCAATCGACGTTGATAGGAACAGTTAATCCTAGTCTCGTCCATGAAATCAATAGGAATGGCATCGAAGCCATTGGGTTAAGTGGATATGATGGGAATTTATTAACGTGTTCATTGCTAGATGAAAAAGTATATGGTTACGTTGGAAAGATTACGCATGTGCGCGCTGAACTGATAGAAAAGTTATTGAAAGCATCAGTAGTACCAGTCATTTCGTGTATTGGCACAACTACGAATGGTTCGCCGCTTAATATCAACGCGGACACTGTCGCAAGTGAAATCGCTCTAGCAATGAATGCAGACAGTCTATTGTTTGTGACGGATACACCAGGAATCCGTATTGAAGACAATGTTCAACGAAGTGTTACTATCGCGGAAATAGAGCAATGGATTCAGTCTGGTGCTATTTATGGTGGCATGCTTCCGAAAGTAGCAGCAGCCGTTTCTAGTCTGAATGCAGGCGTATCATCCATACAAATTGTGGGTCAACAATTGAAAGGAACCGTAATTGAACAAAAGGGGGTCGTTGTGTGAGTCATTTATTTCCGACATATAATCGGCGTCCCGTACATCTTGTGAAAGGTAAGGGGACGATTGTCACAGACGATCAAGGGAAACAGTACTTAGATTTTACGAGCGGTATTGCAGTTGTTAGTTTAGGGCATTCGCATCCTGTAATCGTTAAGGCGATAGCAGAGCAGAGTCAGAAGTTATGGCATGTTTCTAATCTCTTTGAAAGTCCAGAACAACAACAATTGGCGAGTGCTCTCGTGGAAAATACTCAGTTGAGCCGAGCGTTTTTTTGTAATAGTGGAGCCGAAGCGAATGAAGCAGCCATAAAACTAGCGCGCAAGCATACAGGGAAAGCAACGATTATAACGTTTGAAAAATCATTCCATGGAAGAACATTTGGCGCCATGTCTGCAACTGGACAAAGTAAGATAAAAGAAGGATTCGGCCCTATGTTAGAAACGTTCATATCAGTTCCATTTAATGACGTGCAGCAACTTGAATCAGTGATTGACTCGAATGTTGCTGCGATCATGTTAGAAGTAATACAAGGCGAGGGGGGCGTCCGAGAAATAGACGTGACATTTGCGCAAGTGGTTAAAGATATTTGTGAAAGGGAAGATATCCTTCTCATTATTGATGAAGTTCAAACGGGCATTGGACGTACTGGTACACGTTATGCATATGAACAAACAGTACTGAAACCAGATATAATCACGCTTGCCAAAGGTCTTGGTGGAGGTTTTCCGATTGGGGCAATGCTAGGAACAGAAGCATTGGCAGAAACATTCGGACCTGGCACACATGGCACTACATATGGAGGTGGCTATTTAGCAGTTGCGGTTGCTCAAACAGTAGTCAACCATATTTTCCAAGAAGCATTTTTACATAATGTTGAAGAAAGAGCTTCGTATTTGGTAACCAAACTAAAAGAGCAGTTGCCTACTGATCAATTTATCGTTAAAGGAAAAGGTTTGCTAGTAGGTATTGAATGCAACCAGTCGGTTCACACAATTATTAAAGAAGCCGAACAACAAGGTTTACTCCTCGTGCAAGCAGGAGATAATGTAATTCGACTTCTCCCACCACTAACAGTTTCAATAAGTGAGATAGATGATGCATTATCGATTCTAGTACCACTTTTAGTTGCTACAACTGAATGATAAATGGGAACAACTTGAATTAAAGTGTTCAGCGAAACGCTATTCAAAAAACTTCATCTGAAAAATATAAAACGAATAAAATCGTCATTGATGACGATTTTATTCGTTTTAGCATTTTGCTAACTAAAAAAATGATAACGATATGTTGCTTTTCTGAAGTAGATATAAATAAAATCGAATGAATTACTCTACAAATTCTTTGAAAAGAATGCCTTCATCATCTAACTTTATAATTTCGAGTAGCTTATTGTTTTTTATAAATATACTTTTGTATACTTTCTGTCCTTCTTCATTTTTAAATAGGATAATGCGATTTCCACCGTTATCCGTTTCAACTACACCTTTAAATTTGTTGAGGTCAATGTTTTTAGTAAGAGCTTCAAACTCTGGGAAATTATCTAAATCAGATTGGACTTCTTGCTCTGGAGCAACTGTCCCATCTGTCTCGCCTTCAGTTTGAGTAGCTGATTCATCTGGAGATTGTTGTTCTTGGACATTTTGTTTTTCTTTCTGTTGGCCACAAGCTGATAGAAGGGCTAACGTTAAAAATGTGATGATGATTTTCTTCATTTTACAGAACTCCTTATAGCGATAATAATTTCCGTGATTGCATGTAAAATGCGGATAGTTCATTTTAAAATAAATAATAGTTGTATTCAAATGATTGAACTGGTTTTAGTTTAAGTAGCTTAGGGAAACTATAGAGAAGAAGCTATTTCGTTAACATCATTTCTTTCTTATCATAGCCCTTAAATTGAATGCCAAACTGTAAATTTTTGTAGTCGGTGATTTCTACAGCTTTGGAGACTTCTTTGATCATATCTTCAGCGTCCATGTCAGCTTCTAATGAAAGTGAATTGAAAAGTTCATCAAGCTTTTTCATTGCTTTGTTTCCATTGAGGATTTCGTCGTTTATTGAATTTTCATACTTGGCAATGGTGTAATCACTCTTTGTTTCAAATTTCACTACGATTGCTTGTTTTAATTCTTCTGTGTCAATTGATAGATTAAATAGCGAGAAACCATAATGCTCAGCTAGCTTTTCTTTTGATGTAATGGTTGCGGGCATTTTTGTCACAGTACTTTTCGTATCGCAAGCTGTAGTGGTCGGTAGGAGAGTGAATGCTACGATAAGTAATAACATCATTCGCTTATGCAAATCGATCAACCTCCATATGTGTCATCGATGTTTACTAGTATTACTATTTGCCATTGGTTGTAAACTATACTGAATCAAAAGAAGTAAAACTAAAATATAAGTTAAAATTAGTGATACAAATATAATGTTGAGTTAGAAAAAGATTTCTATTCCAATCTCTAGTGATATTCGTTACAATTGTGTCTATCTGAAAAAATGGATAGTTAAAAGAAGAATTTTGAAATGAATCGGGAGGTACATATGTTTTTTATTGAAGCGAAACGTATTTTTGTTGTTATATTTGGATCATTATTACTAGCAATATCGCTTAATTTCTTTTTAATTAATGCGAATGTATACGCCAGTGGTTTTGCAGGTGCAGCACAGCTTGTCTCAAGTGTTTTAAATGACTTTTCTGGAATTAGTTTGAGTACAGGTACACTATTGCTATTATTTAATATTCCAGTTTTCATTTTAGGTTGGTACAAGGTAGGTAAAGGTTTTACGATCTATAGTATCGTCTCTGTTATCTTTGTAACGATTTTCTTGCAACTATTGCCAGTAATTACCGTGTCAGACGATATTATTTTAAATGCTGTTGTAGGTGGGGTTATTGGTGGTATTGGCGTAGGGTTATCTCTTAAATTAGGTGCTTCCACTGGTGGAATGGACATTGTTGCGATGGTACTCGCTCGCTTACAAGATAAACCAATTGGCACTTACTTTTTATTGTTAAATGGAGTCATCATTGTATTGGCAGGTATTTTATACGAACCAGAAAATGCGCTTTATACAATGTTGACATTGTATATCACAACGAGTGTCATTGACGCGATTCATACACGTCATGAAAAATTAACTGCAATGATTATTACACACAAAGCTGAAGAATTACAAATTGCCATCCATCAGAAAATGGTTCGTGGAATTACGATTTTACCTGCTAAAGGTGCGTACTCAAAAGCAGATAAAAATATGCTTTATTTAGTCATTACACGTTATGAATTATACGATTTAGAAACCATTATTAAAGAAGTTGACCCACATGCTTTTACAAATATCGTGCAAACAGTAGGACTCTTTGGTTTCTTTAGAAGAGATGATGTTGTAGAAAAAAAGGAAAAGAAAAAGAAGCAAGTTGAAGTTCAGTAACTTTAGGAGTTGACGTAGTTCGTATAAACTGCGTCAACTCTTTTAATTTGAAATTTCATTTTGATGTGAAAGTAACGAGTGAAAAGACTTATAGGATTCATATAATAGACAAAAATAAATACCATTTATTTCATAAGATGTGTTATTGTTTATTTTAATACTAAACGATACTTTCAATATGTGATTTACAAAACATTATAGTGAAGCAATTATTTTAGCTTGAGTTATGCGAATATTTTAAAAACAAACTGAATGATTGCATTAGCGCAATAATAATGAGCATGTTTTAACATAATGAACGTTGAAAAGTGGAGGAATAGATATGTACACAGGGAATGTTGAACAGGTGACAGACGAACTTGTCGTAAAATCTTTGGAGGCCAATTTGGCGATTATTCGATTTGATATAGATCGGAAAGTAGCTTATGTGAATGATTTATTTGCAAACACAGTGGGCTATACGAAAGAACAAATGCTAGGGATGCATCATAAGGAATTATGCTTTCCTGATTTCGCCAATAGCCCTGCATATGAGAAGTTATGGAGAAATCTTAAATCGGGTAAAAATTATCAAGATAAAATTGAACGCAAAGACCGTAACAACCAAGCGGTATGGTTGGAAGCGACATACATGCCAGTGTTCAGTGAAGATGGTAAGAGAGTGATTAGCATTACAAAAGTTGCAACCAATATTACTGCTCGTCAAGATTCGGTTACGGACGTTGTAGATAAGCTAAAGAAAATGTCTGAAGGGCTTACGATTAATGCTGAAGTGGGCATTAAGCGTAGTGACGAATTGCTCACGAGCATTAATCAAATTGCTAAAGAATCAACTGAGAATACGAATACGTTAGAGAATCTAAAACAATACGCTGATAATATACAACATATTGTTGTAACGATTAGAGAAATTGCTGCACAAACAAATTTACTGGCTTTAAATGCTGCAATTGAGGCAGCTCGTGCTGGTGAGTATGGCAGAGGTTTTGATGTAGTTGCGAAAGAAGTAAGAAAGCTGTCATTACGTGTAGAGGAATCCATTGTAGAAGTAAGAGAAGGTGTAGGAGCGATTGTAAAAGAAATTGACGTGATTTCTAAAGGTACAGGTCGTGCACAAGAGATTGCAAAACGTTGTCAAGAACAAATACAAGTTGCGATGAAAGAATTTGATACAATTGCTACATCTGCAGAGGCGTTGGATAATCAATCTCAAGAAGTATCGAAAATTATATAATATAACGAGCTATAAAGTCAGTTAAACCAATTACGCAACTACTAAAGTTGTTTACTTGGTTTTTTGTATGTAGAATTTCGGTAAGTTCTTATTAAAATGGACAAGGTACCATTGTTGCTGATTTTTGGAGTTCGCGATACGATAAGGAAAAGATGATGTTTTGAGCGATGCACTTTAGTGGTATAGCACAATTAGGAAGGAGCAATAGAGCTATGACAATTGTACATATTGGCGTTTTTATTATTGCGCTTGCGTTTGCGATCGTATCGATCTATTTAGCAAGGGTACTATATCGGATAGCTACTGTCGTTCGAACAATTGGTACATCAGTAAATCATGTTGAGTCAAGGTTGGACGGAGCTATTGTGGAATTAGAGCAGATAATTACTGAAACATATCAAACAGCTACAGATGTGGAAGAGAAATCACTTGCTTTACAAAGTGTGTTTGAAACTGTTCAAAACGTTGGCGATACAGCACTTCTATTCAGTAATGATGTTGCGACAAAGACGACACGTTATGCACAAAACCCTTCCATGCCTGGAACAAAACCATTCATTCGAATTATACAGGCTTCTGAATTCGCTTCAAGTTTGTTGGAATCGTGGAATCGAGGAAAGAGGCAGTCATTTTAAAAAAGGAAATGAGGGATTAGGATGGACTTAGTTGGAATTGGAGTATTATTGATTGGCGTAGCATTTTTAGTATTAAGTATTTTTCTAGGGCGTGTATTAAATAATTTTGCTTCTATATTAGTAGGCATAGATAAAACAGTTGAACAACTACCGCATCAACTAGATGGGATTCTTAACGAAACGGGGAATCTTATCCATAATACAAACAATTCACTTGCAGATGTGAATGAAAAACTAGGTACGCTGACTCCGATTTTTCATATTATAGGTGATGTCGGTGAAAGTACGCGTACAATGTCTTCAGCACTCATGGACGCTACCCGTTCTATGAAGAACAAAGATAGTAGTGCAACGGTTGAACAACAGGAAAAACGCTTAGGCGGTGCATATGGTGTAGCGGCGTTAGGGTACTATGCGCTTCGTAAAGGTAAAGATGCAAGGGGGAAGTTGGATAGCGGAAAAAGAAGTCATCTATATACAGAGGGCGAACAGCGTGCATTTGATATTGAACGTATGAAAGAAGAGGCAAAAGAAGCTGCACGAGAAGGCAAATACATTCGTGAAGATGTTACAAACAGCAATTAAAAAGTTGTGAAGGAGTTAACTCCTTCACAACTTTTTAATTGCTGTTATTCGGTAATGCACTTTTAATTTTATTTTTGTTTTGTGAAAGGATATAAATGAACGTCATTAACCCGTAAATCCCTTCATATTTACGTAAATCTTTAAACGAATTTGCGTAAGCAGTTCTTTGTTTAAATGCATACACTTTTTCTAATGTTGCACTAGTAAATTGCCTTGACTCGGTTCCAGCATCACTAATCATATGGAATACTGGAGTGATTGCAGTCACTTGTTTATTAACATTTTCAAGCGTTTCATTACTTAAATGAAGAATATCCGCTGTTTGCTTTGTTACATTATCCAATAAGACAGGAAGACGATCGGTGGACTTTTGCATACTTACCAATAAACCAGATAGTTTAAGAAGTGGTTTCACTAAGAGCAATACTAAAACGGAAAATGCAATAGCGATGATTACTAAACCGATTCCCATCCAATCCATAGAAAATCATCTCGCTTTCAAAGTAGTTTTAACTGAAATTTCTTTAGTGGGATAAATCGTTGGCGAGTGATACACTGCAAATTTGATCATCTTTGTTTCTCTTGCATAAATCTAGTGTAAACACGAGCAGCAGTTTCTGTTAACAGAGTTGCTTTTTGCATCCAATCTTTATATTTTTCTGGAGGATTCGATACTTCCGCTGAAATATCTTGAATTGATTTGTTCATCGCATTTGCGGAATCGCCGAGACTTTTTGCAGAATTGGTTAAACTCGTTAACGTATTTAGCTTGTTTTCAGCATCTAGTGCGATCTGGTTCGTTTTATCCATGAGTTGTTCAGATTTTTGAGTAATCCCTTCAAGCTTATTTTCAACACTTTTAAGTGTGCCAGATAGTTCGGACATCGTAACTTTTACACTTTTTAACGTTATGATGACGAAAATTGCGATGAGTAATAATGATAACGCAGCAATAACTGCACTTGCATATAACAAAATATCCATTATGAATGATCCACTCCAATCAACTTCTATGTAATTGTCTATACCTATTTCGTACCACTATACAGACACTTTTAAACACTTTCAACTTTCAGGATGGATTCAAATATTAAATGATTTAATAGATACAATTGCAACTCATAGAACTGTTGTGTACGATGAATGGAAAGATCACACGAGAGAAGGGTTCGAAAAAAATGAAATGGATGGGTAGTATTTTAGTAAACACCGTATTATTCATGTTTCTTGCATGGCTGATTCCAAATTTCCATGTAGCGAGTATAGGTGCTGCTCTAATAGCGAGTTTCATCTTAGCACTTGTTAATGCACTGATTCGACCGATTATCGTTGTCATTACACTACCAATAACATTCATTACCCTAGGGATATTTTTAATCGTCATTAATGCAACGATGCTTATAATCACAACTAAATTTATGGGGGACAGCTTTATTATCAATGGTTTTGGTACTGCGTTAATAATTGCTGTTCTGTTGTCGATACTAAATCTATATATAAACTCAACACTCGTTAAGTCAAGTCGAAAAAAAAGCTAGAACACAACGAGAGGATGATAAAAGATGGAACAAGACGACCTATTATCAGACAAAGAGTTTGATCGGATTTTTGAAGAACGAGCACGAGAAATCAATGAGCAACTTGAAAAAGAAATTCTAATTGCGATGATAGGTGATGTCAATGCCGGGAAATCTTCTACGATCAATGAATTGATGGAATCGAATGTTGCTGAAATCGGAGCGACACCAGGAGCGACACAAAGAGTTACTAAATATATGTACAAGGACAAGATTGTATTTGTTGATACACCGGGTTTAGATGATGTTAAAAGTGAGCATTCAGCTGAAACGATGAAGTTTTACAAAGAAGCGGATGTCATTCTGTTTTTCTTAAATGCAGCAGGCACGGTGTTGTCTGAAACAGAGTTAAATTCACTTAAACAAATCGAAAAAATCAACACAGACATCATTATTGTTTTAAATAAAATTGATGCTGCAGAAGATATCGAAAGTCTTGTAGCATACATTCAAGAAAACACGGATTATAAATATCCAGTTATACCGATTTCATCCCGAACAGGTCAAAATATGACTTTGCTTCAGGACGAAATGCTAATACTGTTAGAAACTAAAAAAAAAGACATTCTAATGGCAACGAACATGGCGCGTAAATCAGCCATCGCAAACAAATGGATTATGTCTGCTGGAGCGTCAGCAGCAACGATTGGTGCGATACCTATTCCGGGTGCTGATTTTGTACCGTTAACGGCATTACAAGTGGGGTTGATGGTGAAACTTGCAACGTTGTATGGGAAAAAGCTAACAAAAAATAATGCGAAAGAATTAATAATTGCATCGCTTGTCGGAAATGTAGGGAAGACACTTTTTCGCCAAATTATTAAAGTGGTTCCTGGTGCGGGTTTAGTTGTAGGAGCTAGTGTTGCAGGTGCTATGACGATTGCTTTAGGACATGCTGTCAAGTACGCATATGAACAAGATATTGAACTAAATGCAAAATCTCTAGCTCCGCTCTATCAAACATTTTTGAAGAAAGAGAAAGGCAAGTGAGATAGTGAATTAATAAAAGGAAAAGGTCATAAAACACAAAGTGCCTATGACCTTCATCTTATATACACTTTAAGAGTTTTTGAACAACTTGTTCACCGGCTTCTTCCCACTTGTTTTTATTATGAATCGTTCCGTCTTTATCTAAAGGTGTTTGAAATTGATTGACCGAGGCACTGACTAAAGAACTCTCATCTCGATCTAAGCCGATATTGACAATGTGTTTGATAACGTAAGGAACTTGAAATTCAATGGATGTATCAAAGTGATCAAGTTCACCAGAAAGAACTTTAAACGGTATGCGAATATAAATCGTTTCTCCACCTTCGCGATGAAGGATTGAGTCGAAATAACCTGTATGGTAATCCCAGTTACCACCAAGGCAAAAACCTTGCTTACCGAATTCGCTTTTCATCATTCCGAAACATGCTTGTTTTCCTTCAAGTTCAGTTTGTAGCTTCAGCAAAATGCATCACTCCTTCTTTAAGATTTCATCTATATCCTTGACAAGGAGTAGAACGAGCATACATAGAAAGTTGAAATGACATACATCTAATCACACGAAAAGATAGTTGAAGATATACTAGTACCGATTGGTTAAATTTCCATATGTCTGAAATTTAATTTTCATCTTATTTTTATGATATAATCACCACTGAATTTATCGCTAGATTAAGAGTCATCAGTATAGATGTTTCAGTTCTGAGCTGAAGGGGAGAGACAAATGATATTTGAAAACAATAATAAAGTTCGGAGAGATCTTTTTAAAGCGATTGAAGGACTTTCTGATGATCAATTTAATGCTAAACCGAGCAATGAAGGTTGGTCTCCAAAGCAAATATTAGAACATCTAGCATTAATGGAAACTGTTATTGCTAAAAACATTTCACAAGAAATAAAGAATCCAACGAGTCTTAAAGCGATGAAAAAACCGATTGGCGTTTCAACAAATCGGATTATCAAAGTGGAGGCGCCAGGCTATACGTCACCGACAGATGACTATCACACGAAGGCGGAGATGAAAGAAGCTCTCCATTATTCACGGTTGTATTTATTAGATGTATATGAATCAGCAACGAAAGAAGAGCTCAACGAGAAATCTTTCAAACATCCGATATTTGGTCAAATACCTTTATGTCAATGGTTTCCGTTTGTCGGTTTGCATGAAAAACGTCATTTGAAGCAATTAAAACTAACCATTGAAGATATCACCAAAAAAGACTAACCTTAGGTAGCGAAGTAAGCATTATTTGTTACTAGATTTAAATAATTAGGACGCCCCTGAGATGAAGACATCAGGGGTTTTCTTATGGCTAGAATGTAAAGCATATAAAAATGAGAGAACGTTCTAGAACAAGAATAAGAGCATGGTGTGATAAAATGAACTGTATGATAATAGGAGTGTGATTTTAAATGGAGAATAACACAACAGTAAGACTTACAACACTCTCTTCTAAAGGTGGTTGTGGCTGTAAAATTGGTCCAGCAGATTTGGAAAAAGTATTGCGTGAATTACCTACAGTAGCACCTAACCCGAATTTACTAGTGGGACTAGATACAAGTGATGATGCAGGTGTATACCGCTTAAACGATACTACGGCACTCGTTCAAACCGTTGATTTCTTTACGCCGATTGTCGATGATCCTTATGACTTTGGACAAGTTGCAGCGACAAATGCGATTAGTGATGTTTATGCAATGGGTGGGAAGCCTCTTACGGCACTCAACATCGTTGCTTTCCCAATCTCAACATTGGACAAGAGTGTTCTTGCTTCAATTTTAAGAGGGGCTGCCGATAAGATGCATGAAGCGGGTGTAACACTTGTAGGTGGACACTCGATTGATGATAAAGAGCCTAAGTTCGGTCTTGCTGTAACTGGCATTGTTCATCCAGAGAAAATTAGAACCAATGCAGGAGCACAAGTCGGTGACAAACTTATATTAACAAAACCTATAGGTGTAGGAATATATACAACAGCTTTGAAAAATGGTTTATTATCCACGGATGAAGTTACTGCAGTGACAAAAGTGATGACAACATTAAACAAAACTGCATCTGAAGTAATGGCAACATATGATGTACACGCTGCAACCGATGTAACAGGATTCGGTTTACTAGGTCATGCTTCAGAAATGGCTATCGGTAGTGATGTTGGCTTAACGATTCAATATAACGATGTTCCAATCTTGCCTCGTGCGAAAGAGCTTGCAGAAGCTGGAACAGTACCAGGCGGCACAAAAAATAATTTCGCCCATATCGCTGATATAGTGTCTTACTCCGAAACGTTAGACCAATTCGAGCAATGGATCATGTGTGATGCTGTAACGTCTGGTGGTCTACTGATTGCTGTTTCCGCAGGTCAAGCAGATCGTTTCCTAAGAGAATTGCAAGATAAAGGCGTCGATGCACATTGCATCGGTGAAGTAACGAATGGAAATAAAGGACATATTCGTGTTGAAAAACATGTGTAACACTAAAATAGAGGGTGTAATCAATGTATCGTGATCTCACATTACCAGAACTACAAACCTTACAACAAAAAGGTCCAATGACTTTTGTTGATGTACGCTCGCCAAAAGAGTACAACGAGGCTACCATACCAGGAAGTTTAAATATCCCTGTGTTTAATGATGCAGAACGTGCTGAAATTGGGACAATCTATAAACAACTTGGAACTGAACAAGCAAAAGAACGTGGATTAGAAATATTTTCTCAAAAGCTACCGGCTTTTATCGCTGAATTCAAAGAAATTGATGGCCCAATGGTTGTATTTTGCTGGCGTGGCGGCATGCGCAGTAAAACAGCTGTTACAGTGTTAGACCTTATGGGTATTCATGCTAAACGATTGTCAGGTGGGATTCGTTCGTATCGTCAATGGGTTCTAGCAGAATTGGAGAAAGAACAATTCCAACCCGATTTATTTGTTTTAAATGGTCATACTGGTTCTGGAAAAACACTTCTTTTAAAACGGCTTGAACAAATAGGACAGCCAGTAATTGACTTAGAAGGAATGGCGGGACATCGAGGTTCTATTTTTGGTCAAATTGGGTTGGCACCCAGTAACCAAAAAAAGTTTGATTCTTTGCTGGTGTCGCAGTTAATACGTTTTGAACATGAGAAGTATGTTTTTATCGAAGGAGAGAGCAGACGTATAGGGAAAGTGTGTCTCCCTCAATTTTTCAATGACAAGAAAGAGCAAGGCATGCAGTTATTTATTAACTTACCTATCGAAGTACGCGTTCAAAATATACTAGACGACTATCGACCATGGGATAGCCCTTCGCAATTCAATGAAGCTTTTCAGTTAATAAAAAAGCATATCCATACTCCGATTGCTAGAGAAATTGAAGAAGATTTATTGGAAGGGAATTACGCGTCAGCCGTTCAATTGTTGTTGGAAAATTATTATGATCCTAAATATGATTATTCTGCAAACCAATATGATGAGCAACGCGTAGTCCAAATAGATGCAAGTGATGTAGATGATGCATTCATTAAAGTGCAACAGGCTGTTGAGAAACTTTGAAGAAGACACTTGTTCAATTGACATTGTAATAAAGCGACTGACCATTTTGAGGGTTTACATCCTTAAAATGGTAGTGTATTCTAAACCTAACTTTTATTCATAGAGTTAGGTTTTTCTTCGTCGCAATGATGTTTGTAAGTTAACGTCCGTGAGTCAAGACGTATGACTGATAGGGTCTTTAACAGAGGTGATGTTGTGGTAGAAATAGTAGCTGAGTTGAACAAATTAATTGGTCAACTATATCTCACACATAGTATACTTCACGCATTAATAGGTGGATGTATCTTTTTTGTATTGATTGAAAAGGATAGTCGGCTATCTGGACGCTATGTAACTTTTTTATTGGGGATGTTTCTAGGTGTCTTTCCAGATATTTTAAAGTTTTTTGGTGACTTAACTTCACATTCAATTATATTTACTCCGTTTTACAGTTTTATATTAGCTTTAATGATCTACAAAGTATATCATGTAAAAATTTTAGATACTTGGATTGCGATATTAGTAACAATTGTAGGTAGTCATATCTTAATTGATTTGCTCGGAAATGGTGTAGCGCCATTTTATCCTTTTAAAAAAGAGGAATATTCATTTTATATAATCGCACATGAAGAGCTATACGTTTCATTTTTATTTGTTGGCATCATCGTTGCAACAATTTTGAAGAAAATGAAAAGTGGTTTCCGATTGTCTTTATGTATCCTTTTTATCCTTTTTTGTATGATAGGGGTATCTAAAATAGTATTGGAAGATAAACTTGAAGATTACTTTAGAGAAGAAGAGCCTTATTTAACGATTACCTATCCTACGAATATAAATTGGTTCGAATGGGAGTTTCAAGTGAGAACAGAGGAGTACTTCTATACAGGGACTTCTTCATATTTTCCAATAAAGATTGACATACAAAGAGAAACAGAAGTAATTAAATGAATGGCAAGACGTTCAACTTCTATTGTTAACAGTTATAGTCAGAAAAACACCTTCTAAGCCTTATTATTTTGGTAGGTTGATTGAAGATGGTTTTATGACTACATTCAATTAGGTTATGTCGAATTAGCAAATGTTACTCCCAACGTTTCACTTTATAAATCCATCAATTCTACTGAATGGATGACACGATTTCTGCCATTTTCTTTTGAAGCGTATAGAGCACGATCGGCAATTGTTAACAATGACTGATCTGTTTCTGTCTTTGTATATGTTGCGATTCCAGCGCTAACAGTAATAGTAGCTTTGCCCCAGTTAGCATTCTCAATAGCGATTCGGAACTGATTCGTTATATTGACAGCTGCCTCTTGAGTCAGGTTAGGAAGAAGAGCTATAAATTCTTCTCCACCGTAGCGAACTAGTGTAGCATCTTTACCAAAAGTTGCTTTCATTATCGTTGCAAATTGAATAAGCACTTGATCACCTTCGAGGTGTCCCCAAGTATCATTAACTGTTTTAAAAAAATCAATGTCTAGTATTGCTAAAGAGAAGGGAATGTCATCTTGTTCAAATGAATGAATCATATTTGCGAGTGCAACAATAAAAAATTGACGATTATATAATCCTGTTAGCAAGTCAGTGGTTGCAAGTGTTTCAAGTTTTTTGTTTAGCTCGGTTAATTCCTTATTCTTTTTCTCGTTTTCTGTTATCAATATATTTAGTTTTTCAACAACAATATCTTTTTCACGATAGGCTTCTTCAACTTTGGTACTAATTGAACGAATTTCTTTTTCATATTCTACTCGTTTAGGGATATGAACACAAACGCAAATGATTTTATCATCAATATTGTCTTTAAACTTTCGACCAAAGAGTAATATGGGAACTTTTTTACCTGAGCTCGTTTTTAATAAAAGATACATCTCTTCAACGACGCCATATAGTCGAATATATGGATAAAAGTACGTGTGAAAGAAGAACTTGTTTGGCACTGACATAAATGTTTCAATGTGCATATTAATCAGTTCTTCTTTGTCATACTCAAGCATCTTTGAAAAGGTGTCGTTGACGTCCAACAAGATTCCTGAATCAGTTAATGAGAAGAATCCCGCGGGTGCGTGATCCATTTGTGAATACATTACTTGACTTCCTTTCACTACAAGTTAGGGCTGTGATAATGATAAATAATCTTGTATATGCTTAATCGTCTCAATAGGGTGACTTAAATGTGGATAATGCCCTTTTGCGTCCATTACTTTAAAAGTGCTGTTATAAAGACTTTCATGCAAATATTGTCCGGTTTTAAGTGGGACAATACTATCTTCTGCACATTGTAAAATCAATGTTGGAGTTTTCGAGTATGTTAAATCTTTTCGATGGTCTGAAAAAAAGTAACCTCTGCAAAATGTCTCGTAATTGCTGGATTAGTCGCACAAAAGCTGTACTCCAATTCTTCAACATAACCAGGAAGTTCGGGGTTATTCATCGCTATCGGTGCAAAATAGCTTGCCCAACCAACAAAGTTCAGTTGCATCATGTCTAATAGTTCAATAATGTCCTCTTTGTCGAAACCACCATGATAGTCCGGTTCTTCGTTCATATAACAGGGGGATGGTCCGATCATCACAATACTATCGAAGTACCTAGGCTTAGCAATCGATGCAAGCATGCCGATCATTGAACTGACAGAATGCCCCACAAAGATGGCATCTTCTATGTTGAATTCTTCAAATATTTCAAGAACATCATTGGCGTATTGATGTAACGAATTATATTTCTCAGCATTGAATGCGGTCCAATCAGAACGTCCACAGCCAACATGGTCAAATAATACAACACGATAATTTTTCTCGAAATGAGGAGTGATGAATCTCCACATGTTTTGATCACAACCAAATCCATGTGCAAAAACGATAGTTTTTTCACCAGTACCCAAAACTTGTACATTATTTCTATGTACTATGTTGCTCATCTATATACCTTCTTCCTATAATTAAATTTTATGGATTTATTAATCGAAGTTTTCTTCGTTACGTAGTATGTTACAGGACAGATAATCTATTTTACATTATTAAACGGGGAAATCAATTATAATAGGTAATAAAAAATCGCCATTGCAAGTAACTTGCAATGGCGATTTCGGTTACAGTTTACATTCAAATAAACTAAATTAGTCGATTTCTACGTTACTCATCGCTATACCAAGTGATTTAGCTACACCTTCACCATATGCTGGATCAGCTAGGTAGCAATGTTTAATATGACGTTTTTTAATTTCTAACGGTGCGTCACCCATATTACGCGCAGTGTTATCAAACAATAGTTGTTGTTGATGTGCATTCATCAAGTTAAATAGTTTACCAGGTTGTGTGAAATAATCACTGTCGTCTTCACGGAAATCCCAATTATCAGCATCCCCATGGATTTTCAAAGGTGGTTCGCGGAAATCAGGTTGCTCTTGCCATTCACCTGAGCTATTTGGCTCATAAGTAACAGTGCTGCCTAAGTTACCATCGACGCGCATTGCACCATCGCGATGATAACTATGGAATGGACATTTAGGAGCGTTTACTGGAATTTGGTGATGGTTAACACCTAAACGATAGCGTTGCGCATCTCCATAAGAGAATAATCGACCTTGTAACATCTTATCAGGTGAGAAGCCGATACCAGGTACGATAGCAGTAGGTGTAAATGCAGCTTGTTCTACTTCCGCAAAGTAGTTATCTGGATTACGATTCAATTCAAATTCCCCAACTTCGATTAAAGGGAAATCTTTTTTGTACCAAACTTTTGTTAAGTCAAAAGGATTATAAGGCATTTCTAAAGCTTCGTCTTCAGTCATCACCTGAATGTACATTTTCCATTTAGGGAAATCGCCTTTATCAATACTGTTCAGTAGGTCGCGTTGATGACTCTCTCTATCTTGACCTACTAAAATTGTCGCTTCTTCGTCTGAAAGGTTTTCGATCCCTTGTTGGGAATGAAAATGAAATTTCACCCAATAACGTTCGTTCTGAGCGTTAATCATACTATATGTATGACTACCGAAACCGTGCATATTACGAAGTGTTTTAGGAATGCCCCGTTCACTCATGAGAATTGTAATTTGGTGTAACGCCTCTGGAAGGGATGTCCAGAAGTCCCAGTTGTTTGTTGCGCTTCTCATATTAGTACGTGGATCTCTTTTTATAGCATGATTTAAATCAGGGAACTGTAGTGGATCTCTAAAGAAGAAGACGGGTGTGTTATTCCCGACAAGGTCCCAGTTACCTTGTTCTGTATAGAACTTTAATGCGAATCCGCGAATATCTCTTTCTGCATCGGCCGCGCCACGTTCTCCGGCAACTGTAGAAAATCGAGCAAACATCTCCGTCTTTTTACCAACTTCAGAGAAAATCATTGCTTTTGTGTATTTAGTTATATCATTTGTTACAGTGAAAGTACCATAAGCTCCAGAACCCTTTGCATGCATACGACGTTCAGGTATCACTTCACGGTCGAAGTGTGCTAATTTTTCTAGAAGCCATACGTCTTGTAGCAGTACAGGTCCTCTAGGTCCGGCAGTCATTGAGTTTTGATTATCAACGACAGGTGCTCCAGCGGCAGTCGTTAAACGTTTTTTAGAATTATTATCATGTGAATTCATTCTAGTTCCTCCTTAAAAATAGATTAATTGTTGATTCACACTTACTATACCAAACTATATTCTCAATTACTATTAATTAGATTGTAATCATTCTTTTTAAATAATTCTTATTGAGAGTTGGATTATTGTCCTCAGCATTTAGAGTGTGAGGTTTGCAATAGGTAAGTCACATATATTGTCGTGAGCTTCAATTGATAATGAAAAGGAATAGTTCATCAATTAGATGAATTTAAATAGTCGCAATGATTATAATTGAATTACAATATAAGAAGTGCTATATAGAAAGGGACAGATGACCATGGATTTGATCATTACATTTAGTATTCTTGCCGTTACGATTGTGTTGTTCATTAGCAATCGGATTCGAGCAGATTTAGTTGCTGTTTTTGCGTTATTGGCATTTGTGTTAACGGGTATTTTAGATACCTCTGAAGCACTTATAGGTTTTTCAAATACAGTAGTCATCATGATAGCAGGGTTATTCGTGATTGGTGCAGGCATTTTACGCACGGGTTTAGCACAGATGGCTGGCAACATATTACTCAATTATTCAGGTGATAATGAAAAGCGTTTATACGTTTTGTTACTTGTGATCGTTGCTTGTGTAGGTGCTTTTATGAGTAATACAGGAACAGTAGCATTAATGCTACCGATCGTTGTAAGTATTGCAATCAGCATGAATAGCAGTCCTTCAAATTATTTATTGCCTTTATCATATATTGCTAGTTTTTCTGGCATGCTAACATTAATAGCGTCACCACCCAATTTAATCGCGAGTCAAACACTTCAAGACAATGGTTATGAAAAACTCGGCTTTTTTGAAATTACACCTATTGGCATTATTGGTGTCATTATTGGCATACTCTATTTATATTTAGTTCGTAACACGTTATTAAAGAAGGTTACTACGACTGGTCCATCTAAAAAAGAGCATCCATTATCGTTAAAGCAACTTGTCATTGACTATAAGTTAGGCGGTAATTTAATTCGGGTAAGAGTTCCAGAAGGCTCAAAAATGATTGGTCAGCGTGTGGGACAGTTAAAGATACCTGCAAAATATCAACTTTGCATTTTAAAAATTCATCGCAAATCAGTTGAAGGTATGAATTTATTGCCCATTACATATCAAGAGATGGCGGGTCCCTCAAGCGTCATACAAGCAAAAGATGTTCTGTATTTTCAAGGAGCGCTTGAAAATGTCGAAAAGATTGTTTATGACTTTGGCTTATTAATGGGGCAAGAAGAACCAGAGGCGGATGAGCTTGTTTCTAAACAGCTAGGCATTGCAGAAGTGTTATTGACACCAAATTCTAGTCTCATTAACAAAACAATTCGTACTATTGGATTTAGAGAAAAATACAATTTGAATATTTTAGGTATTAATCGTCAAGGTGATTATGTCATCAAGGAAATGTCAAAACAAAACTTGCGCTTTGGAGACGCTTTACTTGTCCAAGGGGCATGGGACTCTATAGAGCTCTTATCAAAGGAAACGAATGATGTCGTTGTAATCGGTCAACCAAAAGAACATGCGAGCATGGCGGCAGCTAGCGGTAAAGCACCGATTGCCGGAATGATCATGCTCTTCATGATTGCTCTGATGGTGTTCGAAGTGTTCCCAGCAGTTATATCGGTTTTACTAGGTGCTGTACTCATGATTTTGACTGGCTGTGTGCGAAATATGGATGATGCATATAGTCAAATTAACTGGGAGAGTATCGTTTTGATAGGTGCCATGTTGCCAATGGCGACAGCACTTGAGAAAACTGGCGGTATGACAATCATCTCTGACGGCATTATAGAAATGCTTGGGGGTTTTGGTGCGTTAGGAATACTTGCGGGTATCTATTTCATCACGATGGTGTTCGGGCAATTTATTAGTAATACTGCAACTGCTGTATTGTTTGCACCAGCAGCGATGACAGCTGCACTAAGTATTGGGGCAAATCCCACAACATTTATGATTGCTGTTGCCGTGGCTTCCAGTATGGCTTTTGCGACACCTGTTGCCTCACCGACGAATGCATTAGTAATGACTGCTGGAGGCTATACGTTCATGGACTTTGTAAAAGTCGGCATTCCGTTGCAACTGATTATGTTTGTTGTGATGATGATAGCGATTCCATTGTTTTTCCCATTATTCTAATCAAAAAACGAGTAGCAACCAATACTGCACTTTATAAGATGATCACTTTGAAAAGAAGTTCATCTTATAGAGTGTTTTTTTTATGGAGATTGCATAATGTATCACTGTAATTTCAACATGCATATGAATAGCAGTTACAGCATATTCACTAACAGAGCTATGGTAGTTAACGTCATTATTAGTGAATAGCAGATTTGAATGAGCCACCATGTGTTTCCTGTGTATTCATGATCGTTAAGAAAGAGGATGGATCAATGTCATATGCGATTTGTTTAAGTTTAGAGATTTCAAGCCTCGTGACAACCACATAGATGACGTCCTTTTCACTATCATTATATCCGCCTTTCCCGTGAAGCTTCGTAACACTTCGACCAAGTCTTTCATTAATGGCATCACTAAGTTCTTCGTATTCGTCGGATACAATAATGACTGCTTTGGTTTCATCCAACCCTTGTATCACTGCGTCGATTGCTTTGGAAGCAATATAGTAGGTAAGAATAGAGTACATCGCTTTTTCCCAGCCTAGAACAAATCCAGCCCATCCAAAAATGAAAATATTGAAGAACATAACAAATTCACCTATGGAATATGGAATCTTTTTAGTTAATAAAATCCCTAAAATTTCTGTGCCGTCTAAAGCACCACCATTACGAATAACCAGTCCAACTCCAGCACCTAAGAGTAGACCTCCAAAAACAGTAGCTAGTAAAGAATCTGTAACAAATGGACCTAATGATTGTAGTGGGAATTCAACAATAGCGAGAAATGCAATGGCATAAGAGGAAGAGAAGAAAAAGCTTTTTCCAATATGTTTATATCCGAAATAGAGGAATGGCATATTGACGAATAAAATTAAAATACCAAAAGGAATGTCTGTTAAAAAGTTTAGAATAAGTGAAATACCAATAATTCCACCATCGATTACTAAATTCGGAATAAGAAAAAGTTCGAGCGAAATGGCAGTAAGTGTCGCACCGATTGATATAAAGAAGTAACGCAACATCTTCTTTTTGAACGATTCGTTTTTGTGGTTTTTTTTCATGCTCGTGAAGCAACTCCTTCGTAGGGATGGGATATATAGTAGTTCATGTATTTAATTCTAAATGAAAATGGAAAGATGGTACAATAAATGTAGAATACATGTAACAGTCGAAAGGAAATTAGAAGATGAAAATCTCTGAAATAGAAATTTTTGCGATACATATTCCACTAAATGAACCATTTGTAATTAGTTACGCATCATATCATTATATGCCATCTATTATTGTGAAAATAACAACCGATACAGGTCATGTGGGCTATGGAGAAGGGGTAGCGGATGAGCATGTGACGGGAGAAAGTATTGAAAGTGTTTTTCAAGTACTCCAAAAAACCATTGGTCCTCGTTTAATCGGACAAAACCCTGCCAATATCGAAAAAATCCACGATATGATGGATGCTCACATTAAAGGCGTTCCTACAGCAAAAGCGGCAATTGATATTGCATGTTATGACGTAGTAGGTAAACGTTTAGGTGTCCCTGTTTATGAACTGCTTGGTGGAAGGTATCACGACGCTTTCCCGTTAACACATGTCTTAAGTATTGCTGACCCAGATGTAATGGCACAAGAGGCAGAAACAAAAGTAGCAGCAGGTTATCGCTCGTTAAAAATGAAAGTTGGAACAGAAGCTACTGATGATGTGAAGAGAATTCGCGCTGTCCGTGAATGTATTGGTGAAGAAATAGCGATACGTGTTGATGTGAACCAAGGATGGGCAAACAGTGCAACTACGATACAAGCACTTCAAAAACTTGAAAATTGCTCTTTAGATTGGATTGAACAACCTGTGAAAGCAGATGATATAGATGGAATGGTTGAAGTGAAATCGAAGTCATTAGTACCTGTCATGATTGATGAAGGTTTGTGTGATAGTAGGGATATGCGAGAAATTATTGCAAAACGTGCTGCACATAAAGTGAATATAAAATTAATGAAATGTGGTGGGATTTACCCTGCCATGAAACTTGCACATATGGCTGAGATGGCTGGAATTGAATGCCAAATCGGATCGATGGTAGAATCATCAGTCGGTTCAGCAGCGGGTTTCCATGTTGCCTTTTCAAAGAAAGTGATTAAGACAGTTGAACTAACAGGACCACTGAAATTTAGTAAGGATATCGGAAATTTACAATATGATGTACCTTTTATTCGATTATCAGACAAACCAGGTTTAGGTGTTGAAGTTGATGAACAAGTTCTCAAAGAGTTAACCGTTTACGCTGAGAAGGTGGTTCAATGAACTCCCCGATACAATTAAGGAATGGTCAGCAAGCTACTGTCATTAAACTTACGTCAAAACATTTAGATCCATTAATATCTCTTCAACAACAAGTCATTGCAAACTTAGAGAATCCCTCTTTTTTACAACCATTGTCAATTGAAGAATTTACAACTATATTAAATGGACACGGACTGATTATTGGGGCAATGGTGAATGATAAATTGATTGCTTTTAGGGCTTTTTTAGAACCTGAAATAGATGAAGAACATCTAGGAAGGGATGCAAATTTGCTGGATAGTGAACTAGCATCTGTGCTCTATTCTGAGGTTACAAATGTACATCCACATTATCAGGGAAACGGGTTACAAGTAACGTTAGGTAAGATACTCATGCAAGAAATTGAAGAAAATCGATTTAGTTATGTTTGTGCAACGGTTGCCCCCTTTAATATTGCAAGTTTAAAAGATAAATTTGCGCTCGGCATGCATATTGTCGCTTTGAAAGAAAAATATGACGGAATGCTTCGTTATGTTTTATATAAAAAAATTTCAAGTGACATACCGATTGAACACGCTACTACAAAGAATATAGAAATGTCCAATACGTCGGAACAGCAAACGTTACTAATGAATGGATGGATAGGAACTGAGTTATACAAGGATAAAGACATTTGGTTTGTTCGCTATGTTACAAAAATAGACTGAAGCTCATTTTACTTTACAATGAGCTTCATTTTTTATTGGAATAAGAAATAGAATATAGTTATAAACCTTGAAACCCTTTAATAGACTGTTTTATCTTGTATTCACTAATGTACTTCTAGATTATTCAGAAAAAACAAAGTCTATTGAATAATTAGTATAGACTGAATAGGATTTTTGTTTTACAATGAAACTGTAACTAGTTAGAAAGTGATACATTTTGAAAACGAGTTATGAAAATACTCACAGATTAGGTTTTCAGAGTATCAACAAAAAAGGGGGATATACAGATGAAAGTAACAAAGTTAACAGGGTTATTTGCAGCATCAGTTCTGACAGTTGGACTGCTCTCTGGCTGTACTGGCAACGATGGTGCTAGTAGCGGGAAAGATGGAGATACGATCAAAATCGGTCTCAACCTTGAGTTGACAGGTCCAGTTGCTTCTTACGGATCCTCTGAAGCGAAAGGCATTGAGTTAGCAATTGAAGAGATTAATAAAGAAGGCGGCGTCGATGGGAAGAAAATAGAGGTCGTCAAAGTGGACAATAAGTCCGAATCCGCTGAAGCAACGAGTGCAGCGATTAAGTTAACAACAAAAGATAAAGTTGTCGCAATCATAGGTGCAGCAACTAGTGGAAACACTGTCGCACAAGCACAAATCGCGAACGATAATAAAACGGTTTTAATAAGCCCTTCTGGGACTAGTCCAACCGTAACAGTTACAGAAAAAGGGAAGTTAAATGAATTCGTTTTCCGTACTTCATTCATCGATCCGTTTCAAGGAACTGTAGCAGCAAACTTTGCAGCGAACGAACTAAAAGTGAAAAACGTCGCAATTTATTCTGATAATGCAAGTGATTATTCAAAAGGGTTAGCAGCTTCGTTTAAAAAAGATTTTGAGGCGGCAGGTGGTAAAGTCGTTTTATCAGAATCATATGTGGCGAAAGACTCCGACTTCCGTTCGACGCTAACACGTATTAAATCAGCAAACCCTGAATTTATTTTCATTCCAGGATATTACGAAGAAGTTGGTCTGATCGTTAAACAAGCACGTGAAATGGGCATTGATGTTCCATTAATGGGCGCAGATGGCTGGGATTCACCAACGTTGATTGACTTAGCTGGAAAGGCAGCATTGAATAATACATTTACAACTAATCATTATTCTTCTGAAGATCCAGATGGCAAAATTCAAGAATTTAATAAGAAGTTTGCTGCTAAATATGACGGCAAAGCACCAGATTCTTTTAATGCGCTAGGATATGACACAGTTTACCTACTAGCTGATGCTATTAAACGTGCAGGTAGTGTGGATTCAACAAAGATTAAAGAGGCGCTTGAAAAAACAAAAGATCTTGGGCTCGTTACAGGTTTATATTCTGTAGATGAAAATCATCATCCTATCAAATCAGCAACTATTCTTGAATACAAAGATGGCGAACAAGTTTTTAAAACAAAAGTAAATCCTTAATTCTTAAATCTAATATGAAATGGGAGGGGGAACATCATCCTCCCGTTTCTTTTTTAAAAAGGAGTGAAAAGAATGGAATGGCTTCAACAATTAATTAATGGGATCTCACTTGGTAGTATATACGCGCTAATTGCCCTTGGGTACACGATGGTCTACGGAATTATAAAGCTCATCAACTTCGCGCATGGAGAGGTCTTCATGGTCGGCTCATTCCTAGGATTCATTGCCATCTCAGTATGGGATTTCGGCTTTTTTCCAGCGTTGTTATTTTCAATGGGGGCCTGTGCGGTTTTTGGTGTTCTAATTGAACGGATTGCTTATAAAAGGCTTAGAAATGCTACGCGTATCGCAGCGTTAATAACGGCAATCGGTGTGTCTTTATTAATTCAAAATGGTGTGATTTATATTCGCGGGGCACAACTCATAACGTATCCGGAAGTTTTTGAAAATAAATCGTTTATGCTCTTTGGTGCTCAAATTAGTACGCAGGCGATTCTTATTTTATCAGTATCGATTGCTTTAATGCTCATTTTATACATTATTGTACATAAAACGAAAATAGGAAAAGCGATGCGAGCAGTATCTCATGATGCAGAAGCTGCAAAGCTGATGGGGATAAATGTAGATAATACAATCTCTGCAACATTTGCAATTGGTTCTGCATTAGCGGGTGCAGCAGGCGTTATATTTGGCGTCTATTATACAAAAATCGATCCTCTAATGGGGGTTATTCCAGGTTTAAAAGCTTTCGTTGCAGCAGTACTTGGAGGCATAGGCATTATCCCAGGGGCAATGGTTGGTGGATTATTATTAGGAGTCGTCGAAACAACAGTAAATGCGATGGGATTTTCTTTATGGCGAGACGCCGCTGCATTCATCATCCTCATTTTAATATTAATCTTCAAGCCTGAAGGTATCTTTGGTAAAAACACACGTGAGAAAGTGTAGGTGGACGGAGATTATGAAAAAATCTAAACAATTTTGGCCATTCATCGGCTCTGCCCTACTCGTATATATTGTTATTCAGTTTTTAATTTCAGTAGGCATCTTAAATGATTATCATACGAATACATTAGTCTTTATGGCAATTAACATTATTTTAGCCGTCAGCTTACATCTTGTTATCGGTATTACGGGTCAATTTTCATTGGGGCATGCAGGATTTTTAGCGGTAGGTGCCTATATTTCTGCAATCGTTACAATGAAATTAGAACTGCCATTCATTGTTGCAATACTACTCGCAGGAGTCGTCGCAACTTTAGCAGGATTGATAGTAGGTATTCCTTCTTTACGTTTAAGAGGAGACTATCTTGCAATCGCAACACTCGGTTTTGCAGAAATTATTCGAATTACATTTTTAAATATCGATTATGTGGGTGGAGCGGCAGGAATGCAAGTGTCTCATTTAACAAACTGGACCTACGCGTTCATCTGTTTATTTGTGACGATAGTCGTCATAGTTAATTTTACAAATTCTCGACATGGCCGTGCTTGTATCGCGATTCGTGAAAATGAAATTGCGGCTGATGCAATGGGAATAAACACAACGTATTATAAAGTGATGGCATTTGCAATTGGTGCATTCTTTGCTGGAGTTGCCGGTGCACTTTATGCGCATAACTTTTATATCATACAACCTCAAAACTTTGGTTTTTTAAGATCTGTTGAAATTTTGATTTTTGTCGTTTTAGGTGGTTTAGGAAGTTTATCAGGCGCAGTCGTAGCTACGATTTTGTTGACACTCGTGTCAACATTCCTTCAAAACTATCCTGAGACACGAATGATTATCTACAGTCTGGTGTTAATCATCGTCATGCTCTATCGACCTAAAGGGTTGATGGGGACAATGGAAATAACGGATTATTTCAAGTTATGGAGAGGCGCTAAAGGAGGCAAACAACATGGTAAATGATCCTTTACTACAAGTGAAATCAGTTGGTATCCAATTTGGTGGACTAAAAGCAGTATCCAATTTCAATTTGGAAATCAATGAAGGAGAACTTATCGGGTTGATTGGTCCAAACGGTGCTGGAAAGACGACAAGTTTTAACTTGTTAACAGGGGTTTACGCACCGACAGAAGGTGAAATTCTGTTTGCTGGTCAGCGCATTAATGGTTTACCCCCTTTTAAAGTAACTCGAAAAGGTATTAGTAGAACGTTTCAAAACATTCGTCTCTTTAATGAGCTGTCTGTATTAGACAATGTAAAAGTTGCATATCACTCTCAGTCAAAAAATACGGTTGCAAGTTCTATCTTGCGTTTACCGTCACATTTCTCAGAAGAGCAAAGAATGGAGCAGAAGGCACTTGAATTTCTAAAAATCTTTGAACTTGAAAAATATAAAGACGAGGAAGCTAGAAATTTACCGTATGGTAAGCAACGTAGATTAGAGATTGCTAGAGCACTTGCAGCAGGTCCACGCCTACTACTTTTAGACGAACCGGCAGCAGGGATGAATCCGCAAGAAACGAAAGAACTGATGGATCTAATTGCCTTTGTTCGTAAAGAATTCAGCTTATCGATTTTACTTATAGAACACGATATGAATCTTGTAATGGGCATTTGTGAGCGAATTTATGTGTTAGATCATGGCGTACTTCTTGCACAAGGGTCTCCAGAAGAGATTCGTAACAATCCTAAAGTGATAGAGGCTTATTTGGGTGAGGAGGTTCCACATGAGCATTCTTAAAGTCGATGATATACATGTATACTATGGTGCGATTCATGCACTAAAAGGCGTTTCTCTAAATGTTGAACAAGGAGAAATTGTTACATTGATTGGAGCAAATGGTGCTGGTAAAAGTACTCTTCTCAAAACGTTATCAGGTTTACTGAAACCGAAAGAAGGGTCGATTAGTTATTTAGATAAAACAATTGCAGGAAAACCTGCTCAAACGATCGTAAAAGCAGGGATTTCGCATGTGCCAGAGGGACGCCGGGTGTTTTCGAATATGACTGTCGAAGAGAACATTGAATTGGGTGCATTTCTTAGAAAAGATTCGACAGGCGTAAAAAAAGATTTTGATAAAGTATATGGAACATTTCCTCGGTTGCTAGAACGACGTAAACAATTAGCTGGAACGCTATCAGGTGGAGAACAACAGATGCTAGCAATTGGAAGGGCGATAATGGCCAAGCCAAAACTACTATTACTTGATGAGCCATCAATGGGTCTCGCGCCCTTAATGGTTAAAACGATTTTTAAAGTTATTGAGGATATTAATAAAGATGGAACGACAATACTTCTCGTGGAACAAAACGCGCATATGGCATTGTCTATTGCAAATCGAGGATATGTGATAGAAACAGGTAAAGTGACACTAGCTGGAACAGCCGCAGAACTACAAGCAAGTGAAGAAGTTAAATTGGCGTACTTAGGCGGACATTAAACGCATCATTTTTCAATAAAGAGCTTATCACTTTAATGTGATAAGCTCTTTATTGAATGACTCTTATTTATAAAGATAGATTTTGAATTCATCATTTGAGTTATAAGTTGCTAATAGTACTTCCGAAACGGTTACATTATTAGTAAGTAACTTTTTATTTAGCCAATAATTGGTTTTTTGAATAGTATGCAGAGTAGATTCAACAATAATGCCCTCCTTGATAACGACCTCAGTAAAGGCAAAAGGAGTTGTCTGTAATTGTAGATCTGATAATGTAACAGTTCGTTCTTGTGGGGTTAAAAAGAAAGAGATACTGCCATCAGGTTCCCATTGTGCCAAAGCAACATTCTTGAGGTCATTAATTTGTTGTTTTCTGCTAGAAGATAAAAGGTGATCGATTGTAATGCGTGCTTTTTTTAAATTTCTATAAATAATTTCACCATTTTTAATTAAAGGGTAAGGAGAAGGTTCTGCCCATTTTCTAAATAGACCCCATTTATTACTCAAAAAAGTAGCTGTCAGGTAAAGAACAATTAAAGCCGAAGTAGTAATGAGAGGTCCTTTTAAACCTGACTCACTATCTGATAAAGGTCTCGCCATTATATTTCCAATCTGTAACGCTATCGTAAAATCGATTAAATTCAATTGGGAAATTGCTCGTTCACCCATTACCTTTGTTGCAAATAACAAGAATATGAATGTGATAATTGCACGCAACAACCATTGAATAATGGTTAAATGTTCAGCTTCCTGTAAAAATGTAAACACCATTATCACTTCCTTGAGAGGAGATTCTTCAAATAGTGTCTACCGTTTTAACTAATGTATGTAGAAAAAAGTTTGAACTGGGCGCTTTAAGCAAAAGTATCTGTTGATGCAAATTAAAATAAAAGTATTTAGAAATAGTATAGATAATTAATAAATGAATTGTTATAATCAGTATTATCTGAAAATAAAGAGTTGAAAGAATGAGCCAAACGAAATAAAGGAAAGATTAAAAAGGAGATAGACATCATGACAAAACAAACCATCAAGATTGTGTTGAACAAAAACAAAAAAGAGAAACCAGAGGCTCAACAACTGGAGTTTGGAAAAGTGTTTACCGATCATATGTTTATTTCTGAGTATACCGAAGGGATAGGTTGGTTCGACCATCAAATCGTGCCATATGAACCAATCGCATTTGACCCTGCGGCTACGGTGTTTCACTATGGTCAAACAGTATTTGAAGGATTAAAAGCGTATGTAGATAAGAATGGAAATGTTCGCTTGTTTCGACCAGAAGAGAATATGAAACGGTTAAATCTTTCAGCAGATCGTTTATGTATGCCGCGTTTTGATGTAGAAACAGCATTAGAAGCATTGAAACAGCTTCTTATCATTGATCGTGAATGGATACCCTCTCTTGAAGGTACGTCACTGTATATTAGACCTTTTATGGTAGCAACGGAGCCGTATTTAGGTGTAGCACCCTCGAAGAAATATAAATTTATGATTATTCTATCACCTGTAGGTTCTTACTACAAAGAAGGCATTAAGCCAATTAAGATATTGGTGGAAAATGCTTATGTTAGAGCTGTTTCAGGTGGAACAGGTATGGCGAAAACTGCAGGGAATTATGCTTCTGGTTTAAGAGCGCAGGAAATTGCTGACCAAAAAGGGTATTCACAAGTCCTTTGGCTAGATGGAATTGAACGGAAATACATTGAAGAAGTAGGAAGTATGAATGTATTCTTTAAGATCAATGGTGAAGTGATTACCCCGATGTTGAATGGAAGTATTTTAGATGGTATCACAAGGAAATCCATCATTGAACTTCTACATCATTGGAAGATTCCTGTCATTGAACGAAAAATTTCAATGAAAGAAATCAAAGACGCGATTTACTCAGGTGAATTAGAGGAGGCCTTTGGAACAGGAACAGCTGCAGTTATTTCGCCAATAGGAGAACTAAACTGGAATGATGAAAAATTATCTATCAACCGAGGATTAACGGGTGACATTTCAAAGAGATTATACGATACACTAACAGGCATTCAGAATGGTGATGTAGCAGATCCATTTGGATGGACGATGCAAATAGATAATCCAGTTCCTGTTCAACAAATAATATAATACGAGCTAGAAAAGACAGTCCGTTTTTCAGACTGTCTTTTCTTATATGTAATGCTTTGGGTACCAGACCTATATATAACGCATATAGTATAAATGTGCTTAGGAAGACACGAGTATTTTATGAATAGCAAATCGAAAGGGGATTGTGTGGAAAAATCATCAACAGGGAATCAATTCAATGATAGTGAAAATCGTAAATTAGCGCAACTTAGTGAATTTGTAGTGAATAACAAAGGAACAAAGATGACGACCAACCAAGGTGTAAAAGTTTCGGATGATGAGCAATCGTTAAAAGCTGGCGTTCGTGGGCCAACATTATTAGAAGACTTTCACTTACGGGAAAAAATAACGCATTTTGACCATGAAAGAATTCCAGAACGAGTAGTTCATGCTAGAGGGTATGCTGCGCATGGTGAGTTTGAACTGTATAAGTGTATGAAGAAGTATACCAGTGCAAAGTTCTTGCAAGAGGATGGCAAGAAGACACCCATATTCATTCGTTATTCAAACGTCGTTGGAAGTAAGGGATCAGTAGATACTGCAAGAGATGTGCGAGGTTTTGCCATCAAGTTTTATACGGAAGAAGGTAACTATGATTTAGTCGGTAACAATATTCCAGTGTTCTTCATACAGGATGCTGTAAAATTCCCAGACTTGGTTCATGCCATCAAGCCAGAGCCACATAATGAAATACCTCAAGCGGCTTCAGCTCATGATACATTTTGGGATTTTGTAGCGACCAACCAGGAATCTGCCCATATGGTTATGTGGCTAATGTCTGATCGAGCAATACCGACGAATTTCAGGAAGATGGATGGCTTTGGTGTACACACATTTCGTCTAGTGAACGACGACGGTATTGCTCACTTTGTAAAATTTCATTGGAAACCATTACTAGGTGTTCATTCATTAGTGTGGGATGAAGCACAAAAAATTGCGGGGAAAGATGCAGACTTCCAAAGACGAGATTTATGGGAATCAATTGAACATGGAAATTTTGTTGAATACGAACTTGGGGTACAAATGATTCCTGAGGATAAAGAGTTCATGTTCAATTTTGATATATTAGACGCTACTAAATTATGGCCAGAAGAAATTGTACCTGTACAAAAGATAGGGAAGTTAACGCTTAATCGAAATGTTACGAATGTATTTGCGGAAACGGAACAAGTTGCGTTTCATCCTGGAAATGTTGTACCTGGAATAGATTTTACGAATGATCCATTGCTGCAAGGAAGGTTATTTTCTTATCTAGATACCCAATTACTGCGTTTAGGGGGACCGAATTTTACGGAAATACCGATCAATCGTGCGGTCTGTCCATTTCATAACAACCAGCGAGATGGTTTTAGTCGACAACGAATTGACGAAGGACAGGTGAGCTACCATAACAATTCTCTCGCTAACAACACTCCATCAACTACAAGTGTTGAGAAGGGAGGATTCGGGCACTACGCTGAAAAAGTAGAGGGACGCGTAATTAAAGCGCGTAGTGATTCTTTTGCGGATCACTTTTCTCAAGCGAGATTATTTTGGAACAGTATGTCTCCACCGGAAAAACAACATATCATTGAAGCATTTAACTTTGAAGTGGGTAAAGTAAACAGTAGAAATGTTCGCCAACAGATTGTCGATATGTTCGTTAATGTTGATAAAGGAATGGCTACTACAATTGCTGAAGCAGTCGGTGTAAACCCACCTACAGGTGAGCAAGTGAATGTGAGTGCATCATCTCCAGCTCTTAGTATGGAAAAAACAGTGTATGTGCCTCAAACACTTAAAGTTGGAATACTTATTGGAAGTGGTTTTGATGGAGTAGAAGTGAGGGAAGTAGTAAGGTCACTCCGTAACCAAGGTGTAACAGTAGACGTGATTGGTGAACGACTTGGTACGCTAATTGGCAAAGATGGCGCAAAGATAATTGTGAATCAGACATTCGAAACGACAGCACCCGTTCTTCACGATTCTTTATATGTCGTCGGTGGAAATGCGGATAATCAAATGAAATTTAATCGTGACATCATTTATTATATTAATGAATCATTTATGCATTACAAACCGATTGGTTTTGCGATGAGCGGAATGCCTTATTTAAGACAATCAAATGCAATGGTTGGTCCAGGTATTATTACAGCTTCAGGAAACGGTGAGTTTAGCAAAGCGTTTTTAGAAGCAATTGCAAAACAACGTTTTTGGAAACGTAATATTTATAACTAGATGGATGACATCATGCGACGCCACTCTAATAAAAATAGAGTGGCTCTCATGTATAATGAAAAGAAAAGAAAAGAAAAGAAAAGGGGATGGGTGCGGGTGGTACAAGCAATTATATTCGATTTGGATGACACGTTACTATGGGATAAAAAAAGTGTCGCAACTGCATTTCAGAAAACATGTGATTATGCTGCAACTGTCTATCAAATAGATGCTATTAAATTAGAGAATTCTGTTAGAGCTGAAGCAACACAGCTGTATTCAACATACGATACATATGAATTTACTAGAAACATCGGCATCAACCCATTCGAAGCGTTGTGGGGGCAATTCGATGACGAGGGTAAAGAATTCCAACATATGAAGACGCTTGTACCTGACTATCGAGTTAATAGCTGGACAAAAGGGCTGCTACGGAATGGTATTGACAATTCTACAGGTGGATTTGAACTTGCGGAACGGTTCAGGACTGAGCGTAGGAAGAGTCCTTTCGTCTATGAGGAAACATTTGCCGTGCTAGATCATTTAAAAGGAAACTATAAACTAATTCTATTAACGAATGGATCGCCAAGTTTACAATATGAAAAATTAAACATTACACCAGAACTTGAGGGATTCTTCGATCATATCATTATTTCAGGTGACTTTGGAAAGGGAAAACCGGCAGTTGAAATTTTTGAACATGTCCTTGAGGTAGCCAAAATAAATGTGAAAGACATACTTATGGTTGGAGACAACTTACATACTGATATTTTAGGTGCTTCTCGAATAGGAATGAGGTCGGTATGGGTGAATCGCGAACAGCATGTAAACACTACTCAAATTAGTCCTACATATGAAATTGATAATTTGAGAAAGCTTGTAGCTTTAATAGAAGAAAAAAATGATAAATCGTAAAGAAAAACGAGGATGATCTGTTCTATGTCAAATAACGTTGGTGAAAAATTTTAGTCGTCTATACTTAACTTTTATTTGTTATAGTACTGCATCCAAATACACCTTCGTTTTCCATTCCATATGAATGCGTTAGCTCAGAACGAAAATCAATGGTGGAAACAATTATGTATTATGCCTATATATAGGAAAAATGACGTTAGTGAATTTCCATCCTCTTCTCGCTTCTTAAAGAAGAGGATTTTTCATCAACGTCATATATTGTACAAACGGAACATTGACATCTAAAGGTGCTCATTCTCGTTTTTTTATATTGCTTATAAAGCAATGACCTTTACATCGTATATATCTGAAAGTTTTTTCAAGCGTTCAACCTCTTTTGGTTCCACATGATTATCAACAGTAATCATCATGACTGCATCTCCACCGGCAGCATCTCGACCCACCTGCATCGTTGCAATATTCACTTGTTCCTCTGCTAGAAGTGTACCAACACGACCAATTGCCCCTGGTTGGTCCCGATGTTTAATGAACAGTAAATGACCTGTTGGAATGACATCGACTACATAGTCATCCACTTTGACAATACGAGGACCTAAACCGTTTAAAAGGGTGCCAGCGATTCGTCGATTACCTTTGTCAGTAATAATCTCAACGGTCATTAAGTTTAAGAAACCTTTCGATGTTGTTGTCTTATGTTCATTGACTTTAATGCCAAATTGATCAGCTAGCAATTTAGCATTCACATCATTTACATGCGTTCCTAAATTACGTTTTAACAATCCTTTAACAGTATTGCGCGTTAATGGACGAACATCATAGTTTGCTAGTTCTCCAGCATAATGGATGTTAATTTCTAGCATTGGAATGTTCTGAAGTCTAGATAGAAACACGCCGAGCTTTTCTGCCAAGTCAAAGAAGGGTGCGACCTTAGCTAATGCTTCTTTTGACATGGAAGGAAGGTTGACTGGATTAACAACCGCTTCCCCTTTAAAAAAACTAATCACATCTTTACTCACATCAACTGCAACGCTTTCTTGTGCCTCAACTGTGCTCGCACCCAAATGGGGTGTAGCGATAACTTGAGGGAGAGATAATAATTTATGGTCTAAGAACGGTTCCATTTCAAAAACATCTAACGCAGCACCTGCAACTTTACCAGCTACGATTGCGTTGTAAAGTGCTTCCTCATCAATAATGCCACCACGTGCACAATTAATAATACGTACATTTTCTTTCATGAGTTGAAATGCTTTATCGTCCAGTAAATGTCTTGTTTCTTTTAACAAAGGTGTATGAACTGTTATGAAATCAGCGACACGTAGGACGTCTTCTACAGAACCAAAATCAATCCCTAGTTTTTTTGCTTTCTCTTCTGTTAAAAAAGGGTCATAGGCGATGACATTCATCCGTTGACCTTTTGCACGATGTGCCACTTCAACACCAATTCGACCAAGGCCAATAATACCAAGCGTTTTGTTTTTTAACTCTACACCGATAAAAGATTTTCGGTCCCATTGACCATTTTGGATTGAACGAAAAGCTTGTGGGATTTTACGTGCTAAAGCCATAAGCATTGCAATCGTATGTTCAGCAGCAGAATTTGTATTGCCGTCAGGCGCATTCACGACGATAATTCCGTGCTCAGTTGCAGCATCTAAGTCAATATTGTCGACACCTACACCTGCACGACCGATGATTTTTAAATTTTTTGCTCGTTCAATGAGTGCCCTCGTTACCTGTGTCTGACTGCGAACAATCAATGCATCATAGTCAATAATCTTATTGGCCAAATCCTCAGGACTATTATTTACATCAATCACAACTTCTAATTCCTCATTTTGCCGTAAAGGATAAATGCCTTCTTCGCTAAGTGGATCACTGATCAATACCTTACTAACCATTTACTATCTCACTCCTTGAGATAAATAGATTCGTTGTGCAGCAGCTGTACCTATCCCTAATTCAATCGTTTCTCCAATTTTCATTAAACCGAGTTCAACCACAGCAATTGTTTGCAATACATCTGCGGGTGAACAGTACCCCATATGACCAATGCGGAAAATTTTATCGCTTAGATGTCCCTGACCTCCTGCGACAGACAAGCCAAATTCATTCTTTAAAAGTTTACGGAATTCCACAGCGTCAAAATCATCCGGTTGAATTGCAGTAATTGTTGGAGAGGCGTAATCATCATTTGTAAGTAAAGGAATGTCCAAGGCCTTAATTGCTGCTCTTGTCATTCTCATTAGTAAATCATGTCTGTCGTAAACTTGTTGAAGCCCTTCTTCTTTTAATAATTGAAGCGACTGCTTTAGGCCGTATAAAAGTGAAATCGCTGGTGTATAGGGAGTCGTTAACTTGAGTAAATTATCTCGATAAGTCGTTAAATCCAAATAATAACGTGAACGCTTATTTGTTTCGATGTGCTTCCAAGCCCTCTTGCTTGTAGCGATTAAAGCAAGACCGGCAGGAACCATTAACGCTTTTTGTGAGCCGGTAACGATGATGTCGATGCCCCATTCGTCCATCTTCGTTTCTACACCGCCAACGCAAGAAACACCATCAACAATCACAAGTGCTTCGGATACTTGTGCAATTGCGCTCGACAACTCTTTTATCGGATTTAATATACCTGTCGACGTTTCGCAAAAGGTTGAAAAAACGGCTTTAATAGCGTTGTTTTTTTGTAAGTAAGCTTGTACTTCTGAAGGGACAATTGCTTTCCCCCATTCATAATTAATAACATGCACATGAATGTCATATGCTTCACAAATTTTAACGAAACGTTGTCCGAAAGCCCCAGTGACTAACACAAGAACCTCTTCACCAGGGTGAACAGCGTTCACGATGGCTGCCTCTAAACCCGCAGTGCCGCTCGCTGCAATAATGGCTACTTCCTGCTCTGTTCCAAAGACACTTTTTAAATCTGCGCCGATTACTCTAAGCAATGCTGACGTTTCTTCGTCTCGGTGGCCGATCATCGGTTGACTCATCGCCCGTTGAACACTCGGTGGAATAGGAGTCGGTCCTGGTATTCTCAAAATTTGCTGGTCTGCTAACATATTCATTCTCCCTTCGTTTTTGAAAATAAAAAAAAGCCGTTCAATCCCCTTACAAATGTAAGGAGCGAAAAGCTGATTTGCTCACGCGGTACCATCCTTTTTTACTGTCAAAAGAAATGACAGTCTTAGTTAGCATGCATAACGTGCATGTGACGGATGGACTTACTTACTCGTTCAGTCCATCTATTCAGGAGTGCTATCATACATTGGAAACACTGATTTTCACCACCCATCAGCTCTCTTAAGAATCTCAAATGTATTTTATCTCCATCAAAATAGTTAGAGGTTTATAGAATTAGGACTAATCATAACAAACCAAAAAAATAAGTCAATAGAAAAATCAGAAAAAACTGTGTAATCAGAAAGGAAACAAGAAAGTATATTGAAGAAGTAGTGACAGGAATGTATAATTTTGTATTGTGGTATTGGTATAGTCTTAAGTAGAACATGCTGAACGAACAAAGAGAGAACAGGTAATGAGGGGGTAACCTATTGGACATATTTAAATATCTACTTATAACAGTGATAAGTATTATCTTGACAGTTGTATTAATTATTGGAATCTATTTACACGCAAATATCTTTGTAGGGAATATTGTTTTGATTTTAGGTCTAATTAGTTTGTTTATCGTACTTATCATTACCATTATTGGGTTAGTAGTTGGTGAAATTAAAATCATAAGATGGAAAGGTAGAAAGAAACTTTACTTTGTGATCCCCTACATTATCGTAACAACGACGCTTTTAATAGTAGTTTACTTTTTTAACTTTGTAATTATTAATGAAATGGGTGAGCTATCACGTTCTGAAAAGCTGAACCTAATGTTAGGGAAGAGTGTTTTAGATGAAAAAGTTATTCAACAAACTGAGGATTATCCTGTATTGAAATATAAGCATATTACGTTTAAATACCATCCGACAGCTGAGACCGAAGTGAAAAAAATAATCAGTCAGATGGATGACGTTGAGTGGCTCGAAAAACAAATTTTTGGCCATGAGCTTTCTAAAGATGACAAGTTAGAAATGTTCATTTTTCCTAACCAAGAAGTATACAAGCAATCGCATTATTTAGCATTTGAGACAGAGGGAGGGAGATATTTTAAGGATAGTAAAAGTGCAATCATGTATATGACTGGGAAAGAAAGTGATGATCAATTTGTAAGTATCTTTTTTCATGAATATGGCCATTACTTATTAGATTTATTTGTAACTGAAAATGGAATAAAAGAATCAGAGATACCTATTTGGTTTAGCGAAGGTGTATCTGAGTTTATTAAATATCAAATGGTCGGTGACCTTTACAGAATTGGATATGCGGATGATAAATTTAAATTTAACGAAATTCAAACTTCAAGTGAATGGGTAAATGCTGTTGGACAAACTGATGCATACTATTTAGCTGGAACAGCCATTAAATATGTGGCGGAAAGTCAACAAACTCTAAGAATATTAACAGACATACTATTGGAGCAGAAAAAGACAGACTCCTTTAAGGATTCTTTTGAGGGTTTAACAGGTCTAAAACTTGAAACGTTGCATGCAGATATGTTTTTGGTCGAAGAAGATTTGGAAAAAGCCGATAGAGCTCGACTTGAAACTGACTTTGAAACGGCTGAAATTATGTATAAGAAAGTTACAAAAGAACATCCACTTAATGCCTTAGCGTGGCATCAGTACGCCAATATGCTTCAAGATCAAAAGAGATGGGATGAGGCACTTGTTGCTAGACGAAAAGTTATTAGTATAGAACCGAAGAGACCTATAGCTCTCCTGAATTTATCCTATTTATTAACTGTGATCGATAGAAAAGAAGCTGTAGAAACAGCGGAATTGGCGGTTAAATTAACAAAAGATGAGTCAGACTATGATTTAAAGTACGCAAAAAAATGGTTAGATGAGATTACTCAATATGAAATATTAATGGGGGAAGGGAATTATAAAGAAGCAATTAAAGTACTTAAGAAAAGTGAGCAATTAGCAGCATATCCATCAATTCTGGAATATGTGAAGGGGAATTCAAAGTGAAGTATTTAGGGACATGCATATAACGTAATAAGTAGTTCTTTATCATAATAATCTCAAAACAGACGAAAAGGGGTCAATCATGAGATAATGGTTTCAGATTGTGAGGTTAAAAAAATGTCGTTTTCAAATTATCAACTAAGTGAGGATATTTTGCGTGCTTTAGATGGTTTAGGTTATGCCGAACCCACAGAAGTACAGCAACAAGTTATTCCAATCGCATTTAAAAAACAAGATCTAACAGTGAAGTCTAGAACCGGAAGTGGAAAGACAGCAGCTTTTGGCATTCCAATTTGTGAATTGGTTAACTGGGATGAAAACAAACCACAAGCGCTCATCCTTACGCCTACACGAGAGCTTGCCGACCAAGTGAAAGAAGATATTACAAACATCGGTCGATTTAAGCGGATCAAAGCAGCAGCGATATACGGAAAACATCCTTTTAATTATCAAAAGGAAGAGTTAAAACAAAAATGTCACGTTGTTGTTGGGACGCCTGGTCGCGTATTTGATCATATTGAACGTGGAACATTCACGCTGGATAAAATCGAATACCTTGTGCTAGATGAAGCAGATGAAATGCTAAGCATGGGTTTTATTGACCAAGTTGAGTCCATAATAGAAAGATTGCCTAGTCAACGGACGACTATGCTATTTTCAGCAACACTTTCAGATAGAATTGAACAGCTATGTGCTAAGTTTATGAAAAAACCAGCACAAATTGAAATTGAGTCAGATGTTTCAGTAACGAATCAAATCAATCATTCAATGCTTATCGTCAATGAACAAAGAAAGTTTAGCGTACTTCGAGACTTAACGGTAGTTGAAAATCCAGACAGTTGTATTATTTTCTGTAGAACGAAAGACCAAGTAGACGTTGTCAATGAACAACTTGAAAAGTTAGGATATACGACTGATAAATTGCATGGTGGAATGATGCAAGAAGATCGCTTTGCAGTCATGGATGATTTTAAACGAGGTGAATTTCGTTATTTAGTAGCAACGGATGTTGCTGCGCGCGGAATTGATATTGACAGCATTACACATGTAGTGAATTATGACTTTCCTTTAGAAAAAGAAAGTTATGTGCATCGTGCAGGTAGAACGGGCCGTGCGGGCAAGTCTGGACAGGCTATTTCCTTTGTCACGCCTCATGAAGACAAGTTCCTTGAGGTAGTTGAAAAGTATATTGGTTTTAACATTCCGCATAGAACGACACCTACAAAAAAGGCTGTCGAAGAAGCAATGGATGCATTTACAAAGAAAATCGAGAGCTTGCCAAATCGTAAGAAAAATAAAAATGCAACCGTCAACAAAGATATTATGAAATTGTATTTTAATGGTGGTAAAAAGAAGAAACTAAGAGCATTCGATTTTGTAGGTACCATTACAAGTATTCCAGGAATTACAGCTGAAGATATTGGGATTATTAAAATCCAAGATACTGTGACATACATTGATATTTTAAATGGTAAAGGCAAACTTGTGTTGAATGAAATGAAAACGAAAACAGTCAAAGGAAAACAACTTAAAGTGCATAAAGCAAACAAATAAGAGCCAAGCATCGGGATGCATTCCGGTGCTTGGCTTTTTTCGTGCTTATTCATCATTTAATTATTTTGTAGACTTACTAGACGTCTCCCAATTTCTTAACGAAGGATAAGGGTCAAATGCCCATTCATTTCGTCCGTTATACTTGTACATTCCATAATGAAGATGTGGAGCAAACCGTCCAGACGTTCCTTTTTTTCCGTAGCCAGAACTGCCAACATAACCGATGATGTCACCTGGCGCCACTAAGTCACCTTGCTTCAATCCTTTATGATAATAAGCTAAATGTGCGAAATAGTGATAGGTGTTATGGTTGTCGCGTATTCCAATACGCCAACCGCCATAATCGTTCCAACCCATCGTTTCAATAATGCCATAAGAAGTAGCAAGTACGGGGACTCCATAGGAAGCGAAAATATCTGTCCCTTCATGTATTCGTCTCCCACCCCATCCTCTTTTTGCGCCCCAAGTTCCTTTATACGAGAAATTAAACTGAGTAGGAATAGGGAAAGCATGTTTATCAAGATCGATTGTTTCAAAATGCTCGTACATTTTGGCAATGGACATAATCTGTCTAACTGTTTCTTCCTTCTTATAATAATCCCATAAAGCTAACTCAAATTCTTTTTCGGATGAGCCATAATTACTCAAGAAAGTATTCATTGAATATAAAACGTCATCGGTGTTTGATGGATTAGCAACGCCGTCTAGGTCTCCATCTAATCCATTACCACCAAAGAAGGTAATCGTTTCTGGCGTCGTATCATTTGGTTCAGGATTAACAATACCTGACCAGAATTCTTGTGAAAATTGAATTGAAATGAGCCCATCACTTTTAGGGATATCAGTTCGAACTTGTTGTATATTACGTTCGAATTGATCAATTGCGGCTAAGAAATACCATGGTACTGATTCATTTTCATATTTTAGAAAATAGTTCATTCTTTGTTCGTTGTCTGAAGGAGTATTTGCCGACACAATATTGAATGTCACGAAGCATAGAAAGAAAATATACAAAGGTAATATATATCGATGACGCAATTGAAAACCTCCTCTTCATACAAGGAATAGGTTCCCCAGAAAATCATTTTTTATGAATGTTGATTTGAAAAAATAGTAAGTTACTAATCTGAGTATATGTGGAATCCTATTTATGGTATATTTATCTCTAAATTGGGGGCGATACAGTTGATAAGAATTTTAATGGAGAATGATCGTGCACAGACACTAACTTTTGTTGCCAAAAAACCAGCCGAAAATTTGTTCATAATAGGTGATATCGAAATGTACGGTTTTGATAACCCAATTCAAACGTTATGGGGAGACTTCACGACATCGGGTGATTTGCGGGCAGTGTTATTAAAATACGATAGTAACTATATTGTTTACGCGCCAGCGGAATTTGATGCTGAGGGAATAGCAGCGATCATTAATAATGATACTGCTTTTGAGTTCATCTCAGGGATTGAGTATATTGTGGAGCAACTGAAACCTTTTTTAACGGTTCAGCCATCAAATCCACGCGTGTTATTTTATGCGAAATGTGAGCAAGCTAAAGACTTGGCCATTGTTCCAAAAACTGTCCAAGTCAAAAAAGCGCTACCAAACGATGCACCTAGAATTATAGAGCAAATGGTAGCAATTCCAGAGTTTAGTACGAGTGCGCATAATATTGAACAAAAACGTACGTCATTGCAAAATGGTTCAGCAAGAACGTATTATATAGAGGACGAAAATAGCATTGTTAGTTCTGCATCTTCGACAGCTGAAAATAGTCAATCCGCTATGATTGTTGGAGTAGCTACACTTGCTAACCATCAAAATAAAGGACTAGCATCTTACTGTATGTCTGCCCTTTGCTCGGAACTATTAAAAGAAGGGAAAATGCTTTGTTTGTTCTATGATAATCCAACAGCAGGTGCACTATATAAACGAATCGGCTTTAAAGACATTGGGAAATGGTGTATGTGGAGTTTTAGTAGACAGAAAATATGAATTTCTTATCTCTAACAATGATATAATTAGACATAAGCTTCAAAAAAAGGAGAGATTTATAATGGAACAATTACATTCAATTGAACAATTTAATGCGTTGAAAAATGAAGAGCGTACGATTTTTTTATTTACGGCAGACTGGTGCCCGGATTGTAGAGTCATCGAACCATTTCTACCTGCAATTGAAGTAGACTATCCTGAATTTACGTTTGTGTCTGTTGATCGCGATAAGTTCATTGACCTATGTGGTGAGCTAGACATTTTTGGTATACCTAGTTTTATTGGATTTAGTAACGGTAAAGAAATAGGAAGATTTGTTAGTAAAAATCGTAAATCAAAAGAAGAAATCGAAGACTTTATTAATACGTTAACAAAGTAAGGTGCTATCACTCTATGGGAATGGGGAGATTGTGATTGAAGGTTGACGCTATTGTTGTAGGTGCTGGATTAGCTGGTTTAGTTGCAACGTCTGAACTTATTTCGAAAGGTAAAAGGGTGCTACTACTCGATCAGGAACCTGAAACATCGTTAGGAGGACAGGCGTGGTGGTCTTTTGGGGGCCTATTTCTAGTAGACTCACCCGAACAAAGAAGAGTAGGGATAAAAGACTCAAAAGAACTTGCTTGGCAAGATTGGTTGGGAACTGCTGGTTTTGACAAACAAGATGATGAAGATTATTGGGGATTGAAATGGGCGCAAGCATATGTGGAATTCGCTACGAATGAAAAAAGAGACTGGTTACGATCAAAAGGCATTCGTTTTTTTCCAATTGTTGGTTGGGCAGAGCGTGGAGGTTATTTAGCTGAAGGTCATGGGAATTCAGTTCCGCGCTTTCATATCGTATGGGGAACTGGCCCGGCGATCGTAAAACCCTTTGAGGATGCTCTAAGAAATGCAATAAACGAAGGATTAGTAGAGTACCTTCCGAGACACCGTGTGGACGAACTAATCATTAAAGACGACGCAGTCATAGGTGTTCGCGGTGTTACATTAATTGAAAGCGATGCTGCAAGAGGAGAAGCGAGTTCAAGAGAAGTGCTTGGAACCTTTGAGTATGAGGCTTCCAATATATTAGTGACAAGTGGGGGAATGGGCGCCAATTTAGAATTGATTAAGAAAAACTGGCCAGCTCGTCTTGGTGTCGCACCTACTGAAATGATACTTGGAGTTCCTGCACATGTGGATGGTCGCATGCTTGGCATTGCTGAAAAAGCTGGTGGACGAATCGTAAATGGGGATCGAATGTGGCATTACACGGAAGGCATTAAGAATTGGAATCCGGTTTGGGAGAAACATGGCATTCGAATACTTCCTGGTCCGTCGTCAATTTGGTTAGATGCGACAGGGAAAAGATTAGCTTCTCCTAACTTTCCAGGTTTTGATACATTAGGAACACTTCAAACACTACGGGAAACCGGGCATGATTATTCATGGTTCATACTAACGCAAAAGATTATAGAAAAAGAATTTGCGTTATCAGGTTCTGAACAAAATCCTGATCTAACGGGTAAAAGTATTGCACAAGTACTCAAACGAATTCTCCCAGGTCCTACTTCGCCAATTCAATCATTCATGGATAAAGGAGAAGACTTTGTCGTTGCGAATTCACTGACTGAACTTGTAGCAGGAATGAATACGATCACGGATTCTAATCTAATCGATGTGGATGCGGTTGAACAACAACTTTTAGCAAGAGACCGCGAAATCACCAATACGTTCACAAAAGACCTTCAAATCACCGCCTTACGCGGAGCTCGAAATTACATTGGAGACAAACTGATTCGAGTCGCATCACCACATCAATTACTCGATCCGAAGAACGGGCCGCTAATTGCAGTTCGTCTTCATATCGTCAGTCGAAAGACGTTAGGTGGATTGCAAACGGACTTGCAATGTCGTGTTTTAAGTAGAGATGGAGAACCAATACCTGGATTATATGCCGCAGGTGAAGTTGCAGGATTCGGTGGCGGAGGCCTACACGGCTATCGGGCGTTAGAAGGAACCTTTCTAGGAGGTTGTCTATTCTCAGGGAGACAGGCAGGAAAAGCAATTGCAGAACGCATTGAAGAGGAAAGCCAATGAAACCATTGATAGGTATTACAGCTGATGTTGCTAATACTGATACTCAATTGTTAAAAAACGCCTATGTACAAGCGATTATTCAAGCAGGAGGTATACCAATCATCCTTCCAGCTTGTAATGATGAAGATATTCCTCAATTGCTTAGTAATTTATCAGGATTGTTATTATCGGGTGGCAACGATTTGAATCCATTGCTATTCAATGAAGAACCACATCGTTCTCTTGGTGAGGTGACCCCTAGTAGAGATGTTTTTGAGTTAGCGTTGGTGCAACGAGCACTAGAGTTAGATATGCCAATACTTGCTATTTGTCGAGGGATCCAAGTACTTAGCATTGTTTGTGGTGGAGAGGTGTATCAGGATATTGTACAACAGCATGAGGGAACGTCTCATCAACACCATCAAAACGCTCCAAGAAAACATCCATCCCATTCAGTTTCTGTAGAGAAAGGAAGTTTGTTGCATACAATCGTCAATCATCACAAACTTATTGTGAATTCATTTCATCACCAATCCGTTAAAAAATTGCCACCGGGTTTTAGACTAGCTAGTATCGCTACAGATGGAATTATTGAAGCGATTGAATCGTGTGAACATCAATTTGTGCTAGGTGTTCAATGGCATCCTGAAGAGTTAGCGATACATGATGATAAAGATTCTATTAAGCTCTTTGACCATTTCATTAAGAAATGTCGTTCATGAGCTGCGCTTTATTGGAAAGAAAGAGAGTGATCAGAATATGACTACAACTAAAAAAGTGACATTTGACCGTTTAGCTCTCTACGTTTTAGCAGTATTAATTTCTACTGTACTTTTCGGTGTTGTCGGTTCATTTTATTCTATAATAATTTCTGGAAAATACGGGGAGTTCGGTCCAACTTTCTTTGGAATGGCTCTTCTTTCTTTTCCATTCTTTGCGTTGGCAGCATTTCCAATCTCAATTTATATTGACTTTTCTTCTAAAATAAAAACCAATTCGCAGTGGATACAGGCACTATTGTATATAGGTTCCGGTGGCTTGGTAGGACTATTAGTAGCAGTCATTCTAAATGAATTTTATTTATTAATTTCGATGTTGTTCTTTGGAATAATTGGTGGAGTAATTCATTTTTTGATATTGACAGTCATAAAAAAGGTTATCAAATAGCACTATTTCTAGGCAATACTTCAATCACACAGACTCTTCACTGGGTCTTTTTTTGTTTTCAATAAAATCAACAACTTATTAACTTATTTAATAACTTGTTTGATATATTTAATTAATACTGTATAAAATATTAATTTAATTAAATAACTGTTTTAAAAAGTTGTTGAATGGTGTATAGTTAGATTACATAGAAAGAGAGGAGAAGAGTATGGCTTATCCTTTATTAACAAATTGTCCTGTTTGCAGCAAGCAGCTAAAAATCACTAAGTTACAGTGTAACCATTGCCAGACAACGGTAGAAAATGAATTTGAAGTTTCAAAACTGGCCGCACTTGGCCATGAACAATTGCATTTTATCGAAGTTTTTCTTAAAAGCCGTGGAAATATTAAAGAGGTTGAGAAGGAACTCGGAATTTCCTATCCGACTGTTCGAGGGAAATTAGATGAAATTATCTCTGCTTTGGGATATTCCACACAAAAGAAAACAGAAGTGGATAAGAAAAAAGTTGTAGCGTTATTAGAAAAAGGTGAAATTACGGCGGACAAAGCAATTCAACTATTAAAGGAGGGGGAATAACAATGAAGGATGAAATTTCGAGAGTCTTAACGATGATGGATGAAGGGAAAATCGATAAGGAGAAAGCAAGTGAACTAATTACTATCTTACAAAGTAATGGTCATTCAGAAGTAGAATCAGTAAATGAAAACGTTCCTTATGGGAATAAAATGTTGAAAATTCGCGTGACATCTGATGAAGGCGATAACGTAAATGTGAATCTACCGATTAATTTAATAAAGGCTGTTTTAAAAGTTGGTACAAATATTGCAGAAAAAATACCTGAGGCTGAGAAGTATGTTAAAGATATTAACATTGAGCTGCTCACAGAAGCAATTGAAAATGAATTGGACGGACAAATTGTTGACATCACATCGGCAAATGGCGACAAAGTATTTGTGGTAATTGAGTAGTCTATGTTAACAGTCAAGTTAAAAGTAAATAAAAAGCGATTTTTCATTCCGGTCCCTTATCCATTTATATATATGGTTGGTTGGATTGCCACGTCAAAAAGGATTACTCGCTTAATTAATAACGAAATTAAAAAGGATGGAAGTAAGTTCGTCATTCCGGAAATTGAGTGGAAAGATTTGAAGTTGCTACTGCGTGTATTTTCTAAGCATAGTGGATTAGTACTTGTTGAAACAAAATCAGCAGACGGAACAGAAGTAAAAGTTAAGCTCTAAATACAATTTTAATAGCATAATGCTAAATTTAAAAATGGTTATACTGAAAAAAACGCATTTTAATCAATCGTAAAGCGCAATCGCACCCACTTGTAAGTAGTGGAAGCGATTGCGCTTTAATTTAGCAAGGGATGCGTCATTAGTGACTTTCAAGCCGATGTAAGTCCATTGAAAAAATAACGATATATTTCTCGGTTTACAGTTGAAAATATTTATTGTTATGAAGATAGATAGTCTAACATTTTTTTAGGATAATCTGTGAAAATGGCTGTGACACCACAACTTTTTAAAGCGTCCGCATACATTTCTTCATTCACTGTGAATGCTCGGACGTTAACACCATTTGCCATCGCATCAAGTGCGCCTGAACGAATGGCCGCAGGCATAAATAGATGCAATGCATCAGCAGGTATGCTTTGCAAATAAGCTAAAGGGTTAACGAGCGACTCCATAAAGAGAGCAGCCGTCTCAATTTGTGGAGCAAGCATTTTCACTAGGCGTATGGCTTCATGGTCAAAGGAAGAAATAACAATACGTGACTTGAGAGACTCTGTATTAACGAGGGATAGAACTTTCTCAACCATTCCGATATATGGAAAGATATCTGATTTGAGTTCGATATTTAAATGGTGTGATGATGTTGAAAATACATCCAGCACTTCTTCTAATGTTGGAATGATTTCGCCTTTGAATTCAGAAGAAAACCAACTTCCAAAGTCATAGCTTCGTAATTCTTCTAAAGTCATATCTTTAACAAATCCAGTACCATTGGATGTTCGATCAATGCGTTCGTCATGGATGACAACTAGATGATCATCTTTTGTTAGATGGACGTCAAACTCCACACCATAAACAGCCAATTGTGCCGCTTCTCGGAATGCGATTAAAGTGTTTTCTGGATGTGTACCTGAAGAACCTCGGTGCGCGAATATATCCATTCAAAAACCTCCTTTAGATGAATTCATTGTATTAGTTTTCAGGTGTTTCTGCAATATTGAGCATTGGAAAAGGGATGCTCTCGTTAGAGAACATCCCTTTGATTTGTAAGGTAACAGTAAAGTTATGAAGGTTATTTTTCATCCCGAAAACTCGGGGAATAATTTCCGATGAAAGTAAATACTTTCGGTGCCGCGGTCATTGTTCCACTGGGTGTCTTCTAACTTAAGCAACGCAAACCCTACCTTCTTTTGCGTCCTTGCGACCCTATAGTCGCGCCAGTGTGAATAAGTATTCTCAAAAACAAAACGTAGAATGCCATATTTTCAAATCTTAAAAGTTACCTTTGGTGTTAACTTATTCATTTTCCCATACGATTGGTAAAATGTCAAGTATTGTTATTCCGGTAGAAGGAACGATTGGGCCCATTGTTCTTCTTCGATGACTGCTTGCAGATCATCTGCCGTGATTGTCAACACAACATAGTCTGTTTTTTCTGCGTGTCTTTCTGCAGCTTTCTTAATGAATTTAGGGGATCCGTCATTTTCTTCATCGTAGACAATTAAAATTCCATCCGAATTCCGTAAGAAGAATTTATCTTTTTCAATAAACTGCCACGGTGCTTCATATGGCTTTTTTGTTAAACTAACATGGTAATCAGCTTTGGCAATGAGTGAGTGATAGCGTTCTCTATTTCCTTCATACCAGTTTTTTTCTTGCTCTAAAAAAGGAGTCATTACTGCGTATTTTAAATTTGGATATTCTTCTTTTAAAGCAAGTACTACTTCAGCAGCCCATGTTTCTACACCTTGCTGTCCACTAATTAGCACCCATTCCAATCCTTCATCTAATAGTGACAAAAGTTTTTGCTGTAATGCTTTTTTTATGTAGCCAATACCAGGGTTTTTATCATCAAATAAACCTAACTCATGAGGTTTGTATCCAGTGATCATTAATCTTTTCATTATTTTTTCCTCCACGAACAGTAAGATTTCCATTGATACGTCGAAATAAGTCTATGTAGTATAAGATAACAGTTTGGACGATGTAATGGTTAAGAAAATGAAACTTCTTGTTGATAAAGATTCTCAATTGCAGTATACTTGGATTGATAAAGGTTCTCAACAAGTCTATAAATAGAAATAGGCTCGTGACCTTATGAACAGAATGACTTAGTAATATAGATGAAAGGATGGATGGCTTTGTTACGTATAGGAATGTTGGCACTAATCGTTGGTAGTACGGCAGGTCTAACAATTGGATCTTACTTTAGAGGTTTTAATAGCGAAGGCGTAATAATGGGTTTGATTGCTATTGTTAGCATCGTCACAATTACAGCTTTTTTCTATATTCATGAGAAGAAACAACTGACAAAGTCATACAACCATTAATAATAGAAACGATACAATAAACCAAAAAACCAGCAGATGCTGGTTTTTTCTATTCAAACGGTTATCTGCTAAATCTTGAACAAAGACAGAAGAGCGCTTTGAGAATTATTGCAAGTGCAAATAGAACGATTAGGACTGCTATCAAAACGATGAAAATACTAACAATTAGCGGTTCACATAATAGGAAAGGTAAGAAGAAAACAATTCCTAAAATTGCGAAGCCTGCTAGAATCGCTAAAAAATATAGCCATGCATTTGAACAGAAACATGTGTTGTTACCACAAGTAGACACGAATAACACCTCCTCATACATAAGGTATGTCTATAATTCCAAAAAGTGTCAAGGCGTTTACCTGTACAGTTCTAATTTTAAAGTGAATTGTATTAACTTCCGTTGGATATGGAATAAGTATGACCTTAATTTCCCTTTAAATTGTAATAAGTTACTAGATTTTAAAATGAAGAATTTGCCAATATTTCTTGGGAACAGAAGCAATTAATTACAATTGCACATGCAGTGTTGGCTAATCCATCGATTATGATATTGGATGAGTAGACTTCAAGTGTTGCTACGAGGACTGAGCTATTGATTCAGTAAGCGGTGAACCGTTTGATAGAAGGTCGAAAAGTTTCGTGATCGCTCATCAATTATCAACAATTAGAGATGTCGATATCATTTTAGTGATGGATGAAGGGGAAGTAATTGAACAGGGGACACATGATGGTTTATTAGAAGTGAATGGCTACTATGCGGACTTTTACAATCGTCAGTTTTCTGAAAAATCCACAATATAAAAAGAAGTGATGCTTTAGATTGGGGACAAAGCATCACTTCTTTTTTTCATGTCTAAAAGAATGGGCTAATACGATTTTTCTCGTTCGCTTTTTTGTCGGTCATTTTGTGTCATTGGTTCATGTTTAGGTTTCAAGTTTCCTAGTTCTGCAAGCTCAAGAGAGATTTCTTCTTTCATATTTTGTATTGTTTTACTTGAATTCTTTTCTGCTTGAGGAGCAGATTGTGCATCGATTCTTTGATTGTTTTTTTTGATACTAAAACCTCCTCATATTTGTTGTGTCTTTCAATGTTAATATGGCTCAAATGAACACAATTCATGTGTGAATATAAAATTTAAAGAACTAGCTACGTTCATATCCTTGATAAGGTTGTTGTGAGCGATAGGGTGGATAGTCGTTTGGCGGTATGGTATTTAGGTTGTTTTGAGGTGTCATATACGTTTTATTGCAATCATTTGGTGGGCCGATTAGCATTCCGGATTTTATAGAAGCAGTTGCATTTTTCCATACGTTGTCGTTGAGACAATAGCTGTATGAAAAAACAGTAGAAGGTGTAAGAGTTAAAATATCGGATGCGAGAATCACCTCAGGTGTTGGTGCATCGAAGATACCGAGTAAATGTGTATTGTCGGATGTTGCGATTTGGAAATGCCACCATCCGCGCGGAACGTTCACAACCTGTCCAGCAGTGATTGAAAAGCTTTGAAGTTCCTTTGTGTTCGGGTTGAGCAGTGAAACGTTGGCGGAACCAGAAATACAGTAGGTTAACTCAGCAGCGTTTTGATGGTAATGTGGTTCAATGATACTGTTTTCACTTAAAAATATATCCAATAAGGATGTTTGTTGTAAAGAATTTAATTGTTCAGCTCCAAGTATGTTGATGAAGTTTTTATAATCTTTTTTAAAAAAGGGATTTGTATTCAAATCAAACGCAAACTGAGTATATTGTTTATCGGAATTCTTACTAGTCGTCAAAACGCCAACCTTTCTTACGGACAGTAATCGCACGATTAAAGTGCGTCATCGTTAACGTATGCATCCAAATCACAAACCGTGTATCTATAAGAATAAATTCACTTTTGTGTTTCTTTAAATTGAATGGAAATAACTTTTTCAGTGTCAGTATTGTAAGTTATTCGAACAAAGACACCGAATTCTTTACCTTGATGTGACAACCATAATTTAAACTTTTCAATTGTTACGTTTCCTGCTGACTCATTACCTTCATGAAGGTAGTCAATAATGGATGCGTCGGGATACTTTTTACTTGTTTCCTTCATAGCAAGTTGACCCCACTTTGCATAAGAAGGACTCTTTTGTAGTAGTTGTGTTGTTGGGGGTGCATGTAAGGGTAGGATTGCAGTGATTGAAAAAATGAGCGCAGTAATGAGACGTCTCATGGGGAACTCAACTCCTTTAACGGTAGGATGACTCTTTTTGAAAAAAATATGTCCTTTAGGCGTAAAGTATAAAAGAAGGAAAAGTTAGAAAGTAAAGCGAACCATGAAAAAGAGGGGTGTTTGGATGATCATGATGAAAATACAGTACTTTTAATTCAAGGAAGAGGATATAGGTTAGATGAAAATGGAAGACATCTATCATCAGAAGATAATGTTCATAAATGTGAGCAAGATGAAATCTTTTTAAATGAGTCTCTAAATGGACTGTAAGTCAATTTGCTTTCTATTCCTAGTCCTTTTATCTTACCTTGTAATACGGTTATATTTTAGTTGATCAGTTATCCAAGTCGCTTAAGCGACTTGGATAACTGATTGTTTTTCTTTTAACGATAGAGTCTTTTCTTCAACTGGCTTTAATTTGAAAAGAAGCAGTTTTCGATTTTTGTAATTGATGAATTTTCGATAGCCATAAGCGACTTGATTTAAAACTTTGATCTTATTATTGATTTCTTCTATACGACCATTATTGTATGAATATGTGAAACTATTTTTGATATAAGGTGCGTGTTTTCTTAACGTTTTTAAGCTGGTTTTCATGTAGCTAGTTAATAAGGGCGATTCTTTTTCCGTTAATACTTCACTGAACCTACCGAAGCTTCACTCCTTCAGCGTTCTTAAAAGCTCTTGATACAGTTTCGTAATTCTACCGTAACTCTTCGTCATACGCTAATATTTCATCGGCAATTCCTTTTCCTATACGTTGATCAAATAGTGGATAGTGTTTGTAGGTTACATCAGATAAATCAGATTCTTGTTTTAGGAGCAAAAAAACACCATCCAATGAAGGATGGTGTTTCACCGTTAAAGCCTTGGTATACAAGGCTTAATAGCGTAGCCGCTTTTGCCGTATAGTAGTTAGAAAGTTTTAAACCACCACTCCTCGAAGTGGGTGTTCGCAAAGACAATCCTGTCTGTCCCAATTGGTTAAAGAATTGGGCTTGCCATTCCTGCCTCTATATAAAACTCCCGTTTACAGCTTAAAGGTTAAAACTTAATGTGTATACGAACAATGCAGCTTATGAATTCATTTTACGTCATTCAATAACGAATATCAATGGTATTAACTAGTAAATGTGTTTAATGAATGACCTTTTCGTTTGCTTCGTTTTTTTGTATTTCGTCAACGAGTAACTTTGCGCCACGAGGGCTTAAATACATGCCATTCGAATATAGTTTGTTGTCAGGTGTGATTTCTCCCGTTACCATACAGGATTCATTGACGGCATATTTTCTTAAAATGATTCTATCTTCTTCTACAAAGATTTCCATAGGTGTTCCAGTTCGTAGCTGTAAAGTGTTTCTTAACTCTTTTGGAATGACAATTCGGCCTAATTGGTCAACTTTTCGAACAATCCCTAAGCTTCTCATAACATTCTCCTTTACATACTATTTTTTTCTAATAAAGTAAGTATACAAGAAGTTATTGAAATACTCAAAATTTATCGAAAATTTTCCTACTAAATCCCTATATTACGACGTGAATTATAGTTAAATTGGGATGCGTTATCTGGAGTCGTTGAGAGAAGTAATCCTTGATTTCTAAGTCGTACAAAACATAAATGTTTATCAGAAAAAACTTTTTTTGTTTAGCTTACATGATCTTTGATAGAATAGATGATGTGAAAGTGAGGAATGTAAGATGGCATTACAAAAATTAAAAAAGACGCTTGTTTTTGATTATATACAAATCATTGTTGGGGCAGCATTAGTTGCTTTAGCATTTAATATTTTCTTTTTACCCTCAAGGATTGCAGCCGGGGGAGTATCTGGGATTAGTACAATCATTTATGAATTGTATGCATTCAATCCTGCTTATGTGCAGTGGTTAATCAATATCCCGTTACTAATACTAGGTGTTGTTCTTGCAGGTAAAGAATTTAGTGTAAAAACGCTTGTCGGAACTTTCTTTGTACCCTTTTTCATCTGGTTATCGGCAGGGATTAATGTTCATATTGAAAATCCGATGCTCAGTGCAATTTATGGTGGAATTCTTTTGGGGATCGGGTTAGGAATTGTATATCGAGGAAATGGTTCAACCGGGGGTACTGCACTAATTGCTCAATTACTAAAAAAGTATACAGGTCTATCGAGTGGATTTTCCCAGTTGCTTGTTGATGGTCTTGTCGTAGTAGCATCAGCATTGGTTTTTGATTTCGAACTTGCACTTTATGCACTTATGTCGATTTATGTAACAAGTAAAGTCATTGATTTTGTTCAATTACAAACATCAACGACTAAATTGGTATTAATCATTACGGATAAAGAAGAAGAAATCCAAAACATTATTAATAATGAAATAAACCGTGGCTCGACAAAGATTAAAACAATCGGTGGCTACTCTAATGAAGAGAAGACAATGATACTATGTGTCGTGGAACAAACTGAAGCGATTTATTTTAAAAAGTTATTGCAAGCACAGGAACCGAGTTCATTTGTTATTTTCTTAAATGCATCTGAAATTCTGGGACGGGGTTTTTCAAGAGCGAGATATGATGAGGAAGAAATTAAATGAAGAATGGTAGATGAACAGTGAACATAACTGTTCGTCTTTTTTTTGCCACAATGTTATACAGGATTATTTAATCGGTATGTCGAAATGAATTAGAGAAGCAATAACTATCCTATGGGAGGAATTCGAATGACATTTTCTGTTGAAAAAGTAGAAGATCTGAATGCACTCAACATTGAAGGATTGGTTAAGGAAAGTGAAGAGGAAGGTTATCGGTTTTTAACGCGTTTAGTAGAAGAGTACAAAGACGGTTCAAATACTTTTGACCAACCCGGTGAAGCGCTCTATTGTGTTCGTGACAACCAAGATGAAGTCATTGCTGTAGGTGGTGTAAATCAGTCACCATTTGCTGATGATGAGAAAGTAGCAAGGTTGCAACGTTTTTATGTAGAATCGAATGCAAGACGAAGAGGAGCAGGCTCTTTATTGTTAAAAGAAATAACAAATCATGCACGTGCTTATTTTAAAGAAATGACAGTTCGAACAGAGTCTTCTAAAGCGGACTCATTTTATAGGCATAACGGCTTTGATTTTGACGACTCAGCATCTGAGACGACGCATATATTGAAGTTTGAGAACTAAACAGCTGCTAGCGTAAATTAAATATGAATACGTTTATGCACAACCTAAGGATTCTATTAGGTTGTGCATTTTTTGAGGTGAGTAATGATATTATTTAGTAAACAAAATTTGTGGAATTGAAATAACTGTATAAAAGTTATAATATTGGTAGTATTTAAAGTGTATGATGATCCGTGAATGAAATAGTATTTAGTTCAATGACTTTAAGCGATAAATAAATGTGAATGGTATTTCTGCATAAGAGAGGGTTCTTATTTACAATATAATGCTTGATGTAAAGGTGGAGACTTAAATGATAGCAATAGAATCACTAAAAAGTACTTTAGAAAATTATAAAGAAAACAAAATACCATCTTTATCAAAAGAGATAATTGATGAAATGATTGTACAAATCGGAAATCCGGATAGTTACATTCGTGATAGATTGATTTATGGCGGTTTTTGTAAACTGTTAAAATCTAAACAATTGAACAATAATGAGATGTCAGTTCTATTAGAAAGAATGCTGGCAGAGGACAAGCTTTTTTATAAGATTGGTGAATCGAATACGGATTCAGTATTCACAAGGTCTTTCTCTTCTTTAGTGGTGGCAGCAATTTTAGAAACAAATGTGGATGGGTTCTTTGTAACAGCAGATAAGGTAAAACAAACGGGAGATAAGATAATCCTCTATTTGAAGTCAGAACTTGATTTGCGTGGTTATGTTGAGGAGAAAGGCTGGTCACATGCTATTGCACATGGAGCAGATGCACTGGATGCGCTAGCAAAACAAGCACTATTACCTAAACAGCAGATTCAAAGGATTCTAGATGCAATGGAACGCGTTTTGTTATTGCCTGTTGATTACTTAGATGAGGAAGAAGAACGACTTGCAATGATACTCATCTCGCTAATTACTTATCAAAAAGCAGAGCAAGAAGTTATATACTGGTTAAATCATCTGTTTGTATATATTCAAACTGAAATGGAAATGTCAAACGGGTCAATTAATGCATATCACGCACAACGAACGGTGAAGAACTTTCTAAAATCGTTTTATATGATAATGCAGTCAAAAGAGATTAAAGGACAACCAAGTCAAATCGTTTTCGAAGTTCTAGAAAAATGGATGTATCTAAAATAGAAATTTTGCCATCAATTTTATTCTCCCGTTCTGCATAGAATTATGAAGGAGAATGAGACGTTTAAGAGAGGTGGTTAACAAATGTATTATACGGTAGGACATCAGGTAACGCGACAGCAAAGAAGTATGATGGTTACAGGAGTAGGGCATGCGCAAATGGAGCCAGATGCCGCTCAAATTGATTTGGAAGTAGTGACTACAAACAGTAACCTTACAAGTGCACAACAACTAAATGCGACGCTTGTCAATCAAGTTATTGAATCGTTAATGAAGATAGGAATTAGCAAAGAAAATATAACAACGTCAAGCTATACGGTATACCCACAGTATGACTATGTAGAGGGGAAACAACAATTTCGTGACTATCAAGTAACAAACACCATTACTGTTGAGGTTATGAATATCAAAGAGACGGGTGCTATTATTGATGTTGCAATTCAAAACGGTGTGAATACCGTTTCATCTTTACAGTTTGTAGTAAAAAACGAAGAATCATTTTATTTAGAGGCACTTCATCTAGCGTTAAAGAATGCAGTCGTTAAAGCAAAAGAAATTTCCAAAACGATGCAATTCAAGTTTGATTCAACACCGATTAAGATTACAGAAGAGTATAGAGAAAAACCTGTTCAATTTAAAACTTTTGCCTCAAAAGAAATAACTGCATCGACACCGATTGAACCAGGTCAAATTACGATTCAGTCCATCGTTAATGTAGAATTTCAATACTAAAATTGATATGAACAACGTAACGATAATCTCACCTCCAGTGATGTGCATAGACTACTATGACAAGGAGGTTTTATGGATGAGTTTATTCATTAATAAAAATGGGCATCCAGACGTATTTAAAAATGAACGTAAAATAGAAGGAACAAATCAAAAAAATTTCAAGATAGATCCGCTATCAGAGTGGATGAGCGAGCAAAAAAGAACATTTGAAACAATGAATAACAACTTAGTCGCTTTGGATGAGTCTTTAGGGAAAACAAAAAATAAACAAGTAAATCAGTGGAGGTCCATAAGTCATCAATTACATCGGTTGACAGAACAACATACTGGTCATGTACAGTTTGAGAGTAGAGTTCTTAAGTCTTTAAATGAATTAGAAGAAAAAAATGAACATTTACAGTTAATGATTAAAAATGGGACAGATAAAAATCAATCATTTCTTGAAAGAATAAATACGCTTCAAACGATGAATACAAATATCGTTAACAAAATTGAGGGAGCACAATCGATATCTGAGAACTTATCCAGCAAGGTTGATGAGCAAATTAACCAACAAAAAATATTGACTGACAAATATTCTAAGCAAGAAGAAATCCAATTAGACGTTTTACAACGACTGGAGAAGCAAGAAGGCTTAACGGAAAAAGTATTACGTCAGTTAGACCATTTTCGCTCAATTTTATTTGAACGCACATCATTTCTTGCTGAAAAAATTGAGCAGTTATTTGAATTAACATCACTTAAAAAAACAAAGTTAAAAGTTGATACTTTGCCGTCTGCACAAGTCTATAAACTGAAGGATATTCAGGATGAAGAAAAAAGTGTGCGAAATTAGTATTACTTCGCGCATTCTAATTGAAAAGTAACGCCGAGGCAAGATCATTTTTCAGGTGATCTACGCCTCGGTTTTTTTGTCCGATAGTAACTTATTAAAAGTTTGCTGGTAGGCTCAGAAAAAGCAAATTCCGAATCTCGGTTTACAATTAACCTGTACATAGTATAATGATAGATAACTGAATATTCTTATCGAGAGAAGCTGAGGGAAATGGCCCTATGATGTTTCAGCAACCTCTGGCAATGTCAGGAAGGTGCTAATTCCAACAAGGAGAATAATCCCTTGTAAGATAAGAGCTTGGACGATGTATCCAACCTCCTTTCTTACGGAAAAGAAAGAGGTTTTTTTGTTTAGATGAGGAGGAGTCAAAATGCCCATTAATATTGTAGAAAACTTGCCAGTAAGAAAAAAGTTATCTGAAGAAAAAATCTTTGTGATGGATGAAAATAGAGCAGTAACTCAAGATATACGACCATTGAATGTGTTGATTTTGAATTTAATGCCTGAAAAACAAAGAACTGAACTTCAGTTGTTGCGTTTGCTTGGAAATACGCCCCTCCAAGTAAATGTCACGTTTATGCATATGGAAACGCATGATTCGAAAAATACAAGTAAATCTCATTTAGACACGTTTTACGAATTATTTAAAGATGTGAAAGGTAAACGATATGATGGGCTTATCATTACAGGTGCCCCTATTGAACATTTGAAATTCAAGGAAGTGAATTACTGGCAAGAGTTGCAAGAGGTTATGGAGTGGTCAAAAGAACATGTTACTTCCGTTCTTCACATTTGCTGGGGGGCACAGGCAGCCTTATATCATCATTACGGCATTGATAAATTTGAATTACCCACAAAGTGTTTTGGTGTCTTTCAACATGTTGTAACGGATTCAACTGTAAAATTGACACGAGGATTCAATGATGTTTTTACAGCGCCTCATTCGAGGTATACGAGCGTGTCCTCTAGTGAAGTGGAAAATGACTCACGGTTAACTTTACTGTCTCACTCTGAGGATGCAGGAGCATTCATAATCATTTCAAAAGATGAAAGACATATTATGATTACAGGACATTTAGAATATGATGCGTTAACATTGTCAGATGAATATACTAGAGACTTGCAAAAGGGAATTGAAGTCTCGATGCCTGTGAATTACTTTCCGCATAATGATGTGAGTCAGCAACCGATAAATACTTGGCGTTCTCATACGCATCTGCTATTTTCTAACTGGCTAAACTATTACGTTTATCAACAAACGCCATACGAGTGGTAGTAAAGAAGTCTCTTTCGTACAGTTTATTGTACGAAAGAGACTTCTTTACTTTTGAATCAAAAAATCTTGCATTCCTGATTGTTAATAGTTAGTAACGCGAATTGTAAATAATGTCATAAATAAAGGGAGCTTATTAATCAGAACAAAATGTATAGCCCATCATTATTGTGGGACACTTCATTTATGTGGAGGTGTTTGTCTAGGTGGAAATACAGGAGTTAATGGATGTAGATTTTTGGGAAATGATTTTGAGGACGACATTCACGTTTATTGTACTGCTAATACTTGCAAGAATTATGGGGAAAAAACAAATCTCTCAACTTACTTTTTTCCATTACGTCACTGGAATTACGATTGGTTCTATTGCAGGCAATATTGCAGGTGAATCTGAAATCCCTTTTATGAATGGCATCGTGGCAATGATTTGGTGGGCTGCCTTAACGCTATTAATGAGTATGTTCTCTATGAAATCTAGAAAAGCTAGAATTCTATTAGATGATCAGCCGACGATTATTATTCGAGAAGGGAAAATACTAGAAGGTTCACTTAAGAAGACACGTCTTACGCTCAATGATATGAATATGATGCTTCGTGAACAAAGTATTTTTTCAATAACAGATGTGTATCATGCAATTCTTGAAACTAATGGTGTGCTAAGTGTTATGAAAGTAGCAAATCAAGAGAATGCAACGAAACAAGATGTGAATGTCGGCGTACAAACACCTAAGTATATGCCTTCAGAAATTATTGCAGACGGTAAACTCATCAAACAAAATCTGCCTGAACTTAAGCTTACAGAGGAATGGGTATTAAATGAACTTAAAAAACAAGGCGTAGGTAAAGTTGAGCATGTACTATATGCAGAACTTCAAATGAACGGGGCATTACATGTAGACTTGAAATCCGAACAAAGTTTAAATTGAAAGAGCTATCAACATCATGATGTTGATAGCTCAATCTTTTCTAGTTAAGGCGTCTGTAATTGTGGTTGTGTAAGTTTTGAAACGCCAGATTCTATTGCAGCGGCAGCTACAGCTTGTGCAACAAGCGGCGCAATTCGCGCGTCAAATGGATCTGGAATGATGCAGTTATCATTTAATTGTGACTCCTCGATTAAACCTGCAATTGCATATGTTGCAGCAAGTTTCATGCTTTCGTTTATCTCAGAAGCCCGCACATCTAATGCGCCACGGAAGATTCCAGGGAAGGCGAGAACATTATTCACTTGATTAGGATAATCTGAACGCCCTGTTGCAATAATTCGGACACCAAACTTCTTAGCATTTTCTGGTGAAAGCTCTGGCGAAGGATTTGCTAAAGCAAACACGATTGGGTCATTTTTCATGCCGTCTATATGCTCTTGTGTCAAGATATTCGCAACAGAAACACCAATGAAAATGTCTGCATCTGTCATTGCCGTTTTTAAATCTCCATTAATTTGTAATGGATTTGTGAATTCTGCAACTTCATGCTTGATAGGGTTCATTGAGAATTGCCTATCTTTAAAAATAGAGCCTTTTGAATCGCAGACGATAATATGATTGAATCCTATGTGATGTAACAATTTTGTAATTGCAATGCCGGCAGCACCAGCGCCGTTAATGACGATTTTTACTGATTCTTTATTTTTTCCTACAACTTTTAAAGCATTTATTAAGCCTGCAGCCACAACGATAGCGGTGCCATGTTGGTCATCATGAAATACAGGGATATCTAACTCTTCCCGTAATCTTTTCTCTACCTCAAAGCAACGTGGTGCAGAAATGTCTTCTAAATTAATACCGCCAAATGTTGGACTTATCGTCTTAATAGTCGCTACGATTTCATCAACATTTTTTGTATTCAAGCAAATGGGAAACGAATCAATATCGGCATAGCGTTTTAAAAGCAATGCTTTCCCTTCCATAACCGGAAGAGCAGCTTCAGGACCAATATCGCCTAAACCGAGAACAGCTGTGCCATCAGTAATGACTGCGACCAAATTTCCTTTGATTGTATAATCAAATACTAAAGAAGGGTCGTTAGCAATTTCAATACACGGTTCTGCTACTCCAGGAGAGTACGCTAAGCTGAGGTCGACTGAATTCTCTAGTGGAACTTTAGAGACGGTTTCCATTTTACCTTTGTGTATACGGTGCATCTCAAGAGAAGAACTATAAGAAGTTACCACTGGACAAACCCCATTTCAAAAAGTTTTAGTGTATTGCTTTAAATTAATAACACAGAATTAAAGATGTTGCAACTAGAAAATTCTGTTAAATCAGATAACTTTATTTTGTAAAGCGTTTACATTCCTTTTATTATCATGTTCTAAAGAAAATGAATCTATCCCAATTTTATTTTCATTTAAATACAATTTTTATTTACAATCATCCATATTTATCAATAAAAGATTAACTGAATGCTGTTTTAGAAATTGTGAGTAGGGTATTCTACGAGAGAAGAAATACTTAAGGAGGTAATATAATGACACTAAGTAATGAACTTCAAGAACTGAAGGAATTTCACTGTGATGAGCGATGTGTATTAAGCGTTTACTTAAACACAAATCCAGCAGATCCAGAGCAACAAAAGGGTGCTTGGAGAATCCATTTAAAAAACGGTTTAAAACGAATTGATGAATACTTAACATTGGCGAACAACGAAGATGAAATAAAAGCATATAGAGCTGTAAAAGAAAAAGTGATGAATGAAATTGAACATAATCAGTTTGAATTGAATAAAGGGGTCGTTATTTTCGCATCAGCTACTCCAGAATTATGGTCAGTACATTATGTTCAAGTACCTGTGAAGACAAGTTTCCATTGGGAGAATCATGCGGTTACTGAGGAATTGAAGTATATGTTAAAAGCATATCCGGAATCAGGAGTTGTATTACCAAGTTTCGGGGAAGTGAAAATTATAGATACAGCGATGGGTGTTGTTTTTGATGAATGGACTTATGCATTTGACTCGGGACTGGAAGTTTGGAAAGAACAAGAAGGAACTAACTCATCGCAAACAAAAGGATCTGGTGGAACAAAACGAGATGATTTAGATGATCGACTACGGGAGAACCTAGAACGATTTTATAAAGACATGGGCACAGTAGTCGAGCGACTAAAAAAAGAGAAGAAGTGGAGGGAAATTCATGTGATGGGGGAGGCGGATTTAGCAAACTCATTCGCTAAAACTTTAAGAGAAAAACCTCAGAGTACAGTTCACAAGAATATGAACAACCGAAGTGCAAGCAGAATCCTAGCTGAAGTTTTTGAAAAATAAATGCCAATTCGCCTATTCAACCAATAGGCGAATTGTTTTTAAGTTGCTAAATCGTGAATTTTTATTTATAATGAATGACAGTCAGTCATTTTCAATGAAAAGGAGTGGTGAAATATTGGATAAGAAAAGATCAATTGTAGCTGCTGCAATTCTTGTGTTCAAAGAAAAAGGTATAGATAAGACAAAAATTTCGGATATTGTAAAAGAGGCGGGCATTGCTCAAGGGACTTTTTATTTGTACTTTCCTTCGAAACTTTCATTAATGCCAGCAATCGCTGAAGTTATGGTTGAAAAAACATTGGCGATTGTAGAAGATACAGTCAAAGAAGACGTTTCAATTCCCATAAAACTTGAACAATTAGTTGAGGCGATATTTAAAGTAACGCATGACTATCGTGAAGTACAAGCGTTAATATACTCAGGACTTGCTTCTACAGAACATTTAAAAGAATGGGAAACAGTCTATGCACCTATATATTCATGGGTCCACGAACTACTAAAAAGCGCGAGAAATGAAGCGGTTGTTCGTTCTTCTATTAATCCGGAAACGACTGCGAAACTCATTATAGGTCTTGTGGAATCTGCTGCTGAACAAGTATATCTATACGATTCAAACCAAGAAGAGCAGGCAGGGAAACAGAAAAAAGAAGTAATCGAATTTTTGTATCACGCACTTGGAATTATAAGGTAATTAATTCAAGCAGAATACGTTCAGCTAACTATTTAATTGTATAATGAATGACTGTCAGTCACAAAGAGAGTAAATCAATTTTAATTGAGGAGAATAACTATGAATAAATCTTGGTTTTATGTAGCAATGACAAGTTTTTTTGAATTAGTATGGATTTTTGGTTTTAACGTAGCGAGTGAATGGTGGCATTGGATATTCATCGTTTTATTTATATTCATTGACTTTCATTATTTAACTTTGGCATGTAAAGATTTACCTACGGGAACGGTGTACGCTACTTTTGCTGGAATTGGAACAGTGGGTACAGCGCTTATGGACGTTTTCTTTTTCGAACAAAGTTTAAATATGAGTAAAATCATCTTCATATTGATTTTATTAGTCGGTGTTATTGGCTTGAACTTAGTTGATGCAATAGAAGAGAAGAAAACGAAGAAAGGAATTGTGTAAAATGGGTTGGTTATTTGTTATTTTAGCAGCAACAAGTGAAATTATCGGTGTTATTGGTCTAGCCCAATATAGTAAAGAGAAAAAACTAAGTACCGGACTTCTTTATGGTGTTGGTTTTGGAGCATCATTTGTTTTTTTATATGCAGCTTTCGATTATTTACAAGTAAGTGTGGCATATGCTGTTTGGATTGGTATCGGGACTGCTGGTGCTGTTCTTGTAAACATGATTTTCTTTGGAGAATCTAAAAGCGTTGGGCGCTTCGTTAGTTTATTGTTAGTGATCATTGGTGTTGTAGGGCTTAAAGTAGTTTCTTAATGGATCATTATAAAACAGTCCATTTTCTGCGGTTTGCGAGCGCGCGTAACTTGGGTTCAGGGCTGACTGCCACAGGATTGCCGACAAGTTCTAAAACCGGTAAGTCAGATAGACTATCGCTATAAGCATAACTGTTTTTCCAATCGATGTTTTGCTCAGTCAATTCTTGTAAAATCATTTCATTTTTTCGGATGCCTTGTATGTGTCGTAGAGGTTTAGTGAAATCTATTTTGTTATCTTTTAATGGGATATCTGTCCCAATAATTGTGTTGAAATTTAGCTGCGATGCAACGGACTGTAACATCGGTGTAAAAGCACCAGAAACGAGCATTACATGGACGTTATCGTTCAAATGACTTTGAATGCTATCAATGACTGCAGTATTAAAGTCTTGTTGAATAATTGAAGATAATCCCTCAAAAAATTTCTTTAAATCTGATTGAGAAAGGTCTTTAAGTGCAGCTAAATAAAGTTGCATGGAACGTTCTTTCATTATTGCTTCGGGGACTAGTTTTAACTTATAACCAATATAAAGGGGAAGGATTTTTCTGAAAAAGGATTTATAATTCGTGTGCAGTTCAGGATGTTCTTTCAAGTATTTCATTAAAAGATTAAACGTCTCACCGGCGTACAGAGTACCGTCAAAGTCAACAATTGCAACACGCATTAAACTCACCTCTTGTCAGTATTTTGAAATTGCTTCCTAAAAACATCATACAGTGTTTGTAATATGGTGGCAATTTCAGCATAATAGGAAATGAATAGTGAGGGATAAATGATGAAAAGAAATCAATTGCATACGAAAAATAAAAATGTTGAAACAAAGTTTTTTACTGTCAATGCGGAGATAGAACTATTACCATATTTACTTCAAGTATTGAAAAAGAATAGTCGTAACTCAGTAAAATCAATTCTGACGCGCGGACAAGTTACCGTCAATGGCAAGATGATTAAACAGCATAATCATCTTTTAAAGGCAGGTCAAACGGTTGAAATCCTGACAAATCAAGCAGCGATGAAAGTGGATTCACTTGTAGGCATTGAGATTATATATGAAGATGACGATTTAATTGCTATTAATAAAAATGCAGGTGTTTTATCTGTAGCGGCAAAAAATGAAGAGGAAATGACGGCTTACAAAGAACTGAAGCAGTATGTAAAAAAAGAAAATCCCCGTAATAATGTCTTTGTTGTTCATCGTTTGGATAGAGATACATCAGGGGTAATGCTATTTTCAAAAAGTGAAGAAGTTAAAAAGCAATTACAAGAAAATTGGAATGAAGTCGTGAAAGAACGAACATATACAGCTTTAGTTGAAGGTGTTTTTCGAATGAAAGAAGGCACCATTTCTTCTTGGTTAAAAGAATCGAAAACATATAAGGTGTATTCAAACACAGTGGATAATGGCGGACAACATGCTATTACACACTACAAGGTTCTTCAAAATAATCAGCAATTTACACTAGTTGAAGTGAAGCTTGAAACAGGTCGCAAAAATCAAATTCGTGTTCATATGGAGGATTTGGGCCATCCAGTTGTAGGTGATAAAAAATACGGCTCAACAACAAATCCACTTAAACGCCTTGGTCTTCATGCATCTGCTATTGCATTGCAACATCCGAAAACGGGTGAGTTAATCCGTTTTACTGCAAAAGTACCAGCAAATTTTAAAACAAAATCAAAGTAAGTCGTATAAGAAAAGGTACTCTCGTTTATTGATCGAGAGTACCTTTTCTTATTGAAGGGGTTTTGTTGGCATACTAGGCTGTCCCTGATAAGTGCCAAAAGCATTCAGCAGCTGTTGCATATCTTGCTCAGCCAATTGAGGGACTTGATAGTAATGATGTTTGTTCTGATATATAGCGAGTTCATATGCCATCTCAATACAGTTAGGGACGGAATCAGCTAACACTCTTCGAACAACAGGATTGCATGTTTCAAGAGCAGTCATTGTTCTCATAGAAGCCCCGGATTTTGCAGTACCGAGTAGATAACCAGAAATGATTTCATCCGTAACCTCAGATGCATTTTGGATAGGTTTCTTTGGCGGGCTGGCTTTCATCCCGTAAATAAAATCATTATTCTGTTGCATCTCGTACCTGCTCGTAGGGTGGGAAGGGTCTTGTCCAGATTTGAAAGCTTCAACAGTAATGTTGTATTCATCGAGTGCAAAACGATATTGACGGTCTAGTATGTCGAGTAATTCAGGATCTTTTACCATTGGACGTAACAACATTGATTGATTTAATGCAGCAACCGATCCAGAGAGAGTCTCATGCAAGTCAAATAGTTCGTGACCGCCATGGTTCATCTTTGGAGATACCATTCCAGTATGCATATTTTCATGTGTTTGTCCGCTTGGATTTTGTGTCATGGTTTAGCCTCCTCATGCTAGTTAATTTTAACACTGACAGTATGGCGTAAGTCGGAAAATCTATGCAAGAGAGATAGACAAAAATAGTGCATAATCATAGCTTTTTAAAAATAGACTAATCAAGAGGACAAAAGCGTGTAGGAAAGGTAGATGATGAACTTGCAAATTTATGTTGTACAACGTGGACAAAGTTTGTTTGAAATCGGTAAACTATTTGGTGTAACATCTGAGGAAATTGCTGTTGCAAATGAAATACCCGATCCTTCAAAATTAGCAGTTGGTCAAGCATTAGTTATTCCTATAACAGGTAGTTATCATTGGGTGCAACAAGGAGAGACACTGTATAGTATCGCTAGACGATATGGGATGTCTGTTGTAGAAGTTATGAGAGTGAATGGGATTAACGAACCCAATAATCTTCTAATTGGTCAACGACTATACATTCCACCTAGCAAAAAAATCGAGATTGAGTCATTGCTATATGTTGAACCACGTACACCTGTTACGCAGACAATGATTGGTGAGGTTCGCAAAAGAGTTTCAGCATTGACGTATCTTGCAATGTTTAGCTATGAAGTCAAAAGAGATGGTTCAATAAAAGCACCTTCTATTGATGATATACCTTCAATCGCTAAAAATGCACAAACAGCGAATGCACTTGTCGTGAGTAATCTCGAAGATTTTGCTTTTAATGCAGACTTAGCGCATGCACTCTTTACAGATGTGGCTGCACAAAATCAATTGTTTGGAAATCTAATACAAGTAGCAAATGATGTTGGTTATTCTGATATTCATTTTGATTTTGAATTGCTTTATCCAGAAGACCGTTCACTTTATACAAACTTTTTACGTGAAGCAAGTGAGCGGTTTCATACTGCTGGTTTGACAATTTCAGCGGCACTTGTACCTAAAGCGAGTGACATTCGGACAGGGATATATGGCGCGCATGATTATGCAGCAATAGGTTCAATTGTAGACTTTGTTACTTTAATGACTTACGAGTGGGGCTACACGTATAGTGATCCTCAAGCAGTAAGTCCGATTGGCCCAGTAACAGCTGTCGTTCAATATGCTGTGAGCCAAATCCCATCAACGAAAGTATTCCTTGGCCAAAACTTATATAGCTATAATTGGTCTAAGCCGTATCCTAGTCAAGGTGGTTCACCTGCAAGAGCCGTGAGTCCCCAGCAAGCAATTGCATTAGCCATAAAAGAAAATGCAGCAATCGAGTATAATCGTCAAGCCCAAGCACCTCATTTTAGCTACACGAGTGCACAAGGGGTTGTACATGAAGTTTGGTTTGAAGATGCACGAAGTATTCAAGCTAAATTTGATTTAATAAAACGCTATCATTTGAGAGGAATTATGTATTGGAAACTAGGGCTATCTTTTCCGCAAAATTGGTTATTGTTAGAAGATAATTTCAACATAATAAAATTGCAATCTAAAAAGAACCGATGAGTATTTCTCATCGGTTCTTTTTTTATTCTTTAATCTTTGTTGATAAAATCGATAATTGTTTGAAAAATTGCTACATCAGGGCTGACTATTAGAGCAGGTAGGAGAACAAAAGTCATAACTAACAATACGTTTGTACCGATGAAAATCCGAAAAGCCTTTCTAATCTTCACGTAGGGTCCTCCTCTTTCTCTTATCAATTATTTTCAACAAGTATACCTAAATGGGACGCTTATTGAATGATTTAATATTACGCTTCGTTCACTAAAAAGTAAATAATTAGAATTATTAATTTACATAAAGCGAACAAAATGATGTATAATTATTTATCTAGCTTAAAAAAATCTTGTAAGTAAGAAAGTCTTAAGCGATAATGTGTAAATGAATGAAAATTCTAATAACGGAATTAATGCGATGTTATGAAGAACATAAGTTACTTCTAGCATATTCAAAGAAAGGGATGGATGCTCATGACAAGAATGGATGTTCTACAAAACAATAAAAGCAGGGCTAACGATTACGTTCATGAGGTGTATGAGCAACTAAAAAGAAGGAACCCTGCAGAAACTGAATTTCTCCAAGCCACTCGAGAAATCTTCGACTCTCTCCGACCCGTCTTTGCAAAGTATCCTCACTACATTGAAAATGGCATTCTTGAAAGGATCACTGAACCCGAGCGAATTATTACTTTTCGCGTAGCGTGGGAAGATGATCAAGGGAGAGTCCGTGTGAATCGTGGATTCCGAGTTCAATTTAACAGTGATTTAGGACCTTATAAAGGCGGCATTCGTTTTCACCCCTCGGTAAACAGTAGTATTATGAAATTCCTTGCATTTGAACAAATATTTAAAAACGCGTTAACCGGTCAACCGATTGGAGCAGGTAAAGGGGGTTCTGATTTTGATCCGAAAGGGAAATCAGAACGTGAGATTATGCGATTTACTCAAAGTTTTGCCACAGAGTTAAGTAAATACATTGGACCTGATACGGATGTTCCCGCAGGAGACATCGGTGTTGGGAAAAGAGAAATTGGTTATATGTTTGGGCAATATAACCGCTTAAAAGGCGGATATGAAGCCGGTGTATTCACAGGCAAAGATCCAAATCATGGCGGTAGTCTTGGTCGCAAAGAAGCAACTGGCTACGGCACAGTTTATTTTGTTGAAGAAATGCTTAAATTAAAAGAACTCTCTTTTAAAGATACAAAAGTGGTTGTATCAGGATCAGGTAATGTCTCCACATATGCAATGGAAAAAGCAATTCAACTAGGTGCAAAGGTAGTGGCTTGTAGTGATTCCGGAGGCTATATTTTTGATCGGAATGGAATTGATGTTGAATTAGTAAAACAACTCAAGGAAATTGAAAACAAACGAATATCTGATTATGTAAAGACATATCCAGAAGCTGAATATCATGATGACTGTTCAGCAATTTGGTCAGTTGCTTGTGATATTGCTTTACCTTGCGCAACTCAAAATGAATTGGATGAAATTGCGGCACATTTACTAATTGCGAATGGCGTCATAGCAATAGGAGAAGGAGCTAACATGCCATGTACGCTCGAAGCGATGGCAGCCTTTCAAGAAAGTGGTGTACTCTTCGGACCTGCGAAAGCTGCAAATGCTGGAGGTGTAGCGGTATCTGCGATGGAAATGTCTCAAAACAGCATGAGGCTTTCATGGACAGTTGAAGAAGTTGATGAAAAACTTCATACTGTTATGCGTTCCATTTATAAAAGTTGCTTAGATGCTGCAGAACAATTTGGTCATCCTGGTAACTTTGTAATGGGAGCAAACATTGCTGGTTTCCTTAAAGTAGCAGATGCGATGGTAGCACACGGTATAAGTTGATTTTTAATAATATAAGATTTGCTAAATCAAAAAATCCGTTTTGAATGAAAATATTCAAAACGGATTTTTTTACTTTTTATAAGCAGAACCATTAATTGCAGGACCTTTTGAAAACATAACTAACTTTGTCATAACTCATTTTATCCTCATAAAAGCGATGTGCTTCTGTACGCTGTAATCCACTTGACAATGCAACACTTTCATATCCATTTTTCTCAGCCCATTGTTGAACAAAAGAAAGTAGTTTCTCTCCGTAACCGTTTGAACGAATATTTTCACAAGTCACAAGATCATTTACCCAAACGGAACGACCGTAGTAAAGAGTGATCATAGGTTTAAATCCAACAACTGCAACAACCTCGCCAAGAAGATACAGTCCAAACATTCGATACATATCTTGTTCTTTTGCTTCCGTCACTAGTTCAAGGTATGTCTTTTCATTGAGGTGTGTACGCAGTTGATGCATAACCGGAAACGCTTGAAGGATGTCCTTAGTTGATTCGAGCTCTTTGATGACCGTTGTATCCATAATGAATCACTCATTTCATTTTTTTCTAGTATACACATTTTCAATGATGTTGGTAATATCGTTTAATTTTTTTAAAGAATAGTAAAAAACTATTGAATTAAAATATACATATGTTATTATAAAAATACTCATAAGTGCATAAAAATACATTATGATGTTTGAAGGGAGATTTTTAAAATGACAAAGAAAAAAGTTGTACTCGCTTATTCAGGTGGACTCGATACATCAGTAGCTGTTCAATGGTTGACTGAACAAGGTTATGAGGTCATTGCCTGCTGTTTAGATGTTGGGGAGGGGAAGGACCTGAAATTTATTCAGCAAAAAGCATTACAAGTAGGTGCTGTGAATAGCTATATCATTGATGCGAAAGAAGAGTTTGCGAATGAATATGCGCTTCTAGCCCTTCAAGCACGTACTTTGTATGAGGAAAAATATCCATTAATCTCGGCATTATCACGTCCCTTAATTTCAAAGAAACTAGTTGAAGTAGCTCATAAAGAAAATGCCACGGCGGTTGCCCATGGGTGTACAGGGAAAGGGAATGATCAAGTTCGTTTTGAAGTAGCTATCAAAGCAATTGATCCAACACTTGAAGTGATTGCACCTGTAAGAGAGTGGAGTTGGTCACGTGAAGAGGAGATTGAATATGCAAGAGAAAAAAATATCCCAATACCAATAGTGCTAGATAGTCCTTACTCCATAGATCAAAACCTATGGGGGAGAAGTAATGAATGTGGAGTTTTAGAAGATCCATGGACTGCGCCGCCAGAAGATGCATTTGGGTTAACTGTATCCATTGAAGACGCACCAAATACAGCAGATATAATTGAAATAGAATTTCTAAAAGGTGTTCCCATTAGTATAAATGGAGAAAAGGAATCGTTAAGCAATCTAATTCTGAAGCTAAATGAAATTGCTGGCAAGCATGGAGTTGGTAGAATAGACCATGTAGAAAATCGTTTAGTTGGCATCAAATCGCGTGAAGTGTATGAATGTCCCGGTGCACTTACATTGTTAAAAGCACATAAAGAATTAGAGGATATCACACTTGTGAAAGAGTTGGCTCATTTTAAACCATTCATATCAAAAAAAATGAGTGAACTAATCTATGATGGTCTGTGGTTCTCGCCACTTAAAACGGCTCTTGAAGCATTTGTGAAAGAAACCCAACAGTATGTGAATGGCGTTGTTCGTGTGAAATTATTTAAAGGGCATGCAATTGTAGAGGGAAGAAAATCATCGAACTCTTTGTATGATGAAAAACTCGCCACTTACACATCAGATGATGCATTCGATCAATCTGCAGCAGTTGGTTTTATAAAATTATGGGGTTTACCTACTGAAGTTCATAGTATGGTCAATCAGCGCCTAATAACAAAAACAAACGTATAAGTAGTAACACAAGTCTTTCACGCACAGTTGTGAAAGACTTGTTGTGTATAAACGATGTAAAGCGAGTAGTATATGATTATTTTAAACACTTCATGAAGTTACACCTGTTGGTTTTACGTTAGAAATGCTATTCTAAAAGGTAAGAGATAGAGCTTGAATAGAATGGTATTCAGAAATTACTTATACAGATAGGAATAGACAGGAGTATTTTCAAATGAAAAAATGGAGGAATTGGATGCTACTCTCTTTCAGTTTCTTACTGTTAGTAGGCTTAATGATGTGGTTTGTATTGGGGAAGTGGATTGAGACAGGGCTAGATAAGAAGGCAGAAGGTAACAATGCGTATGTTATCGTATTAGGTGCGAAAGTGAAGGCAGATGGCCCCTCTCTTTCGCTTCGATATCGTCTAGAAACTGCGCTTGCTTATGCGAATGAATACCCACATGTGATGTTGATTCTTTCGGGTGGACAGGGCAGCGATGAGCCAATGACCGAAGCGGCAGCTATGCGAGATTATTTAGTTGCAAACGGCATTTCAGAAAAACGTCTTTTACTTGAGGGGAAATCTACATCAACGTATGAAAACTTTCTTTATTCGAAAGCGTTATTACCACAAGATGTCCACGCATTAACGATTATTACGAATGATTTTCACGTAACACGTGCAAAGATGATTGCAAGTCGCTTAGGTTTGGAAACAGATGCAGTATGGGCAAAAACTCCAAAAGTAGTAGAATTTAAATTCAATGCAAGAGAACGTCTCGCACTTATCAAAACCTATCTGACAGGTAAATGAAATATAAAGACTCGTATCCATATATAGCGGATACGAGTCTTTTGTGAATTTAATAGACAATTATTTTATCAATCGAATGAAAAGTTGGTGTGCCATTGTCGAATGTTGAAATATAGTTAAAACCAATCGATTGTAGCAACTGAAGTGAACTTTTAAAATCAAAAGCAATATCATCTGGGCAATGTGCGTCAGAACCAATCGTGATGATCTCACCACCGCATGACTTGTATAGCTTTAAGATTTCCGTGTTGGGCATTCCACTTGGCAGCCCGTATCGAACACCAGATGTATTTAACTCTAAACCTTTCCCGTCTGCAATGATGACATTAAAAATTGCTTGTAATTCTGCTAGAAAGTCATTTTGAACGGTTTCTTTTGCATAACGGGTCATTAAATTGACGTGTCCTAAAATTGAATAGTTTTTGAAATTTTTAACACAATAATGCAATTCATCATAATAGGCTTGAAAAGCTTCTTCTGTTGTTTTACCTACGAAAATATCCCCGTAATGTAATCCTTTTTTATTGACTGTATGCATAGAACAAATGACAAAGTCGAAAACTTCTTGTGCCATTAAATGTTCATATTGAGGGAGTAGATGTGGTTGCACGCCAATTTCTACGCCTTTCTTAATTTGTATTTCCCCAGCAAATTTCTTTTTGAGTCTGTTAATTTCACGCGTATATTGTTGACGATCAAAATCAAAAATGATGGTTTCATCTGGATATTCATAATCAATATGTTCGGTGAAACAAATTTCAGATAGTTTTTTGTTGATTGCGCTTTTAACCATTTCTTCCATTGGAAATGTGCAATCTGCAGAAAATGAACTGTGAATATGGTAATCAATCATAAAAATCTCTCCTTTTACTATTGACAAGTGTATCGTATATCTTTATAGTACTAAATAACTTTAGTCTAGTAAAGTGGTAAAGTGATTTAAGGGAGGCTAGTCAATCAAATGAATACTCAACATGTGTTTGAAAGGCATGAGCAATTTCAACAAGTGATTGACTCGATTAGCAAACGATTTACCTCATATGGTTATCAGCGAATTACAACAGCTGCTTTTCAGAACTACAATCTTTACAACAATGTAAATCGTTCTATCAACCAGAATGAAATGATAAAGGTCATTGATTTTACAGGAGAGGTCCTAGTCTTACGTCCTGATGTAACGATTCCTATCACGTTGGAGCTAGCGAATACAATAGAAACGTTAAGTGAAGAGCTACGTTTTTATTACATTCAAGAGGTATTTAGGCAGTCTTTTGAAAGAGATAAAAACATTGGAAGAACGCAAGCAGGAGTTGAATACTTTTGTGAAACATCACCACAAGCAGACGCAGAAGTCATTGCGCTCGCTTGTCATGTTTTAAAAGACTTAGGATTGAAAGATATAAAAATTGAAATAGGAAATGAGGCTTTCTTTTCACTACTCGTAAAAGACTTAGCAGTGAGTAAATCCGAACTAAATCAATTAAAAGAGCTCATACAATCTAAAAATGTAGCAGAATTGACTCCGTATTTAGAAACATTACCGATTGATGAATCAGTTTCTGAAGTCATCCAATTGCTTCCACTTTTATATGGGAATCCAGATGAAGTGTTTGCAAAAGTGGAGGAAGTTAATTTTTCAATTGAAACAGAAATGGTGATTAAACATATTAAAAAAGTAGTTAGCTTGCTGAAAATATATGAATTAGGAAAACATCTAACAATAGACTTAGGACTTATCAATCATATGGATTATTATTCAGGAATAATCTTTCAAGGATATGTTAGTCAATTTGGAAAGCCCGTTCTAATGGGTGGTCGCTATGATCGATTAGGTGATGTATTCGGAACCAAACTTCCCGCTATTGGCTTTGCATGTGAAATTGAGTCGATTGTGCAAGCGTTGGATAGTAGGGGATTTTGCCCCACTTCACCTGAAATGTTCGTTATTTTTAACGAGGAACATACGACAGATGCCATTCAACTTACGACCTTGTTACGAAATAACGGTTACAATGTTCGGTCTTGTAAAAAGCGATATGACTGGATTGATATGAATAATAAAAATGTGATTATCGAATTTAGTCCTTTAATGAATGTGATTATAAATGACAGTAAACGTGTTCCTTTTACTGAAAACGAACAGGTTATCAATTATATACGTGAAACAAAGGAGAGTAGACAATGACACTTTTGACTGTGGCACTTGCAAAAGGAAGAATAGCTGAGAAATCATTACTTCTATTTAAAAGTGCTGGAGTTCACTTTTCAAGCTATGACAAGAGCAGTAGGAAATTAGTGATAATTGATGATTCAAATTCAATTAAACTAATCCTTGTCAAAGCTGTGGATGTTCCTACTTATGTAGAAAAAGGTGCCGCGGATATTGGGGTCATTGGGAAAGATATACTTCTAGAAGATCCGCGTGACATCTATGAATTATTAGATTTAGGTATTGGAAATTGTAAATTTGCAGTAGCGGGTCTTCCAGAAACAGAAATTGGACATCAATCGTTTTTAACAGTTGCTTCTAAATACCCAACTGTTTCTAAAAGACATTTCGATCGTAAAGGTATTCGTACAGATATTATTAAGTTGAATGGTTCGGTTGAATTGGCTCCTTTAATTGGCTTAGCAGATGTCATTGTCGATATTGTGGAAACAGGTTCAACACTGAAAGAAAATGGCTTGGTGGTTTTAGAAAATATTGTAGACATTAGTGCTAGATTGATAGTAAATAAAGCGAGTTATGCAATAAAAAATGAGATTATTAAGCAATTCATTTCGGATTTGACGACAGTGTTGGAGGTGCGGGTATGAATATCGTTTCCAAAAAAGCTTTTGAAGAATTGAAAATAGCAAAACGTTCCTTAACGAACAACAATTTTGCTTTGGATCAAAAAGTACTCGAAATAATAAACTGTGTTAGAGAAGAAGGGGATAAAGCACTTTACCGCTATACAGCTATTTTCGATGGTGTTCATCTAGAACAATTAACGGTTACGCATGAAGAATTTAAGGAAGCTAGGAATTTTGTGACAGAAGATTTTGTAAAATCGATACGCAAAGCTAAATCGAATATCATTGCATTTCATGAAGTACAGCTAGAACAATCTTGGTTCATCAACCAAGAGGATGGTATCACGTTGGGACAACAAGTCACTCCTATCGATAGTGTTGGTATTTATGTTCCAGGTGGGAAGGCCGTCTATCCTTCAACGGTACTCATGAATGTACTTCCAGCTAAACTAGCAGGTGTTGAAAAAATTGCTATTGTAACTCCTCCACAGGCGAACGGAAAAGTAAATCCACATGTATTAGTTGCAGCACAAGAATCAGGGGTGGATACCGTTTATAAAATTGGTGGAGCACAAGCGATAGCTGCTTTGGCTTATGGTACAGAAACTGTTGAAAAGGTAGCTAAAATTACGGGTCCTGGAAATACGTATGTCGCTCGCGCCAAAAAATGGGTATTCGGTGATGTAGCAATTGATATGATTGCAGGGCCAAGTGAAATTTGTATCCTTGCTGATGAAACATCTAATGCAGTATTCGTTGCAGCAGACTTACTATCGCAAGCAGAGCATGATGAGCAAGCATGTGCAATCTGTGTTACGACTAGCCAGTCGCTTGCAAATAATCTAATAGGTGAACTAAACGAGCAGATTAGTCATTTAGAACGGGTAGATATTGTAAAAAAGTCTATCGCTAACAATGGATATATAATCGTTGTCGATACTTTGCAAGAAGCTTTTGAATTCATTAATGAGTTAGCACCAGAGCATCTACAACTTATGATTGATCGTGCGATTGAGCACTTGCCTTCAATTCGTAACGCGGGTGCTATATTCATAGGAGATTATTCGCCAGAGGCTTTAGGAGATTATATGGCGGGGCCAAATCATACGTTGCCGACGAACGGTACAGCCGCATTTTCTTCTCCGTTAGGCGTTTATGATTTTGTGAAAAAATCGAGTGTCATTCATTATTCAAAAAAAGCTTTTGATGAAGTTGCAACTGACATCATTACGATTGCGGAAGCGGAAAGTCTAACAGCTCATGCGAATGCCATAAAGGTTAGAGGGGGTCTTTAGAATGCGAAGTGAGAAAATCACGAGAACAACAGCAGAGACATCGATTATGATGAACTTTGCAATTGATGGTGCAGGCAATACTGATATTCAAACAGGTATTGGTTTTCTTGATCATATGCTGACTTTATTTGCCAAGCACGGTCATTTTGACTTAACTGTAAACTGTCTAGGTGACCTAGAAGTAGATCAACATCATTCTGCTGAAGATATTGGCATTGTGCTTGGTCAAGCATTTAATAAGTCGATTGGAACAAAAGAAGGAATCGAACGCTATTCGACAATCTCTATACCGATGGATGAAGCATTATCTACCGTTTCTGTAGATATAAGTGGAAGACCGTTTTTAGTTTTCAATGTAGATTCGTTAAAAGATAAAGTGGGGACGTTTGATACTGAATTAGTGGAAGAGTTTTTCCGAGCATTCGTCAGTCACTCAAAAATAACGTTGCACATCAATTTAAAGTATGGCAAAAATAGTCACCATATTATTGAGTCAATATACAAAGGTTTTGGTAGAGCTTTGCGAATTGCAAGTACTATTAATCCAGATGTAAAAGGTATCCCATCTTCAAAAGGTGTGCTTTAAAAAACGAAAGTAAAGGATGGGAGCTATGATTCTTTTTCCTGCAATTGATATCCGTGGTGGTAAATGTGTACGTCTAATCCAAGGTGACTATACAAAAGAAGTAATATACAATTCGTCACCGATTTCAATGGCAATAGATTGGGAAAAACAAGGTGCGAAGTATATTCATGTTGTTGATCTGGATGGAGCTAAAACAGGGGATTCATTGAACGAACGAGCAATAAAGGAAATTGTAGAAGCCGTTTCAATTCCGATTCAAGTAGGTGGGGGAATTCGAACGATGCAACAGGTAGATATGCATCTTTCGTATGGTGTGAGTAGGGTGATTATTGGAACGGCAGCGATTGAAAATCCAGAATTCTTAAAAACAGCTGTAGTGAAATATGGGAGTAAAGTGGCGGTCTCTATAGATGCCAGAAATGGTTATGTTGCAACGGATGGTTGGACAAAAACGACTTCGACTAAAGCGATCACGTTGCTTGCTGATTTAGTGGAAATGGGCGTGAAAACAATCGTCTATACAGATATTCTGAAAGATGGAATGTTAGCAGGACCAAACTTTGTTGAACTTGCAATGATGAATAACGCATCTACCATTGACATCATTGCATCTGGCGGAGTGACTACTGTTCAGGATATTAAGATGCTAAAACAACAGAAAATGTATGGTGCAATTATTGGTAAAGCTTTGTATGAAGGAAAACTATCACTAACACAACTTATGGAGGATGGTATAGATGGCGAGTAAACGAATTATCCCATGCTTAGATATTGATAATCGAAAAGTCGTGAAAGGTAAAAAGTTTTTAGATGTACAAGAAGTTGCAGATCCACTAACATTGGCAAGAAAATATGTAGCAGATGGTGCGGATGAGCTTGTGTTTTATGATATTGCTGCATCTTCAACAAACCGAGACATGTTTCTTGATCTCATCGAAACAATCGCTAAAGAAGTTCCAATCCCCTTTATAGTAGGTGGCGGCATTCGGACGATGGATGATATTGAAACGGTTTTTCGTATCGGGGGCGACAAAGTTTCGATTAATAGTGCTGCTTTAGCGAATGCATCGATTATTTCTGAAGCGGCTGAAAAGTTCGGCTCGCATCGCGTCTTACTTTCAATGGATGTTAGTGAGGTTTCTTCAGGTAAGTGGAATGTCTTCGCAAAAGCAGGAATGGTAGATACCGGGATAGATGCGATTGAATGGGCAAAGCAAGGTGAAAAACTAGGAGCCGGGGAACTAGTTGTGAACTGCATTGATGAAGATGGTGTCAAAAAGGGATACAATTTGCCACTTTCAATTGCGATTTCAAAAGCGGTGTCTATTCCAATTATCGCAAGTGGCGGTGCGGGGAAATTAGAAGACTTCCAAGCGGTTTTAACAGAAGGAAAAGCTTCCGCAGCTTTAGCGGCATCTGTATTCCACTATGAAGATATTTCAATTCGTGAACTGAAAACGTATCTTGAAGAACAAAAAATAACTGTAGGGAATGAAGGATAATGAACATTACGTTTGATGAACTAAAACTGACGGATGAAGGTCTTCTACCTACTGTTATTCAAGATGAAGTTTCTGGCACTGTACTTATGCTTGCGTATATGAATAAAGAAGCTTTTCAAAAAACGATTGAGACGAAAGAAACGTGGTTTTATAGTCGCTCGAGAAAAGAGTTATGGCATAAAGGGGCTACATCAGGCAATCGACAAGTTGTTAAACGGTTAGCATTGGACTGCGATCAAGACACATTGCTAATCCAAGTAGAACCATTAGGACCAGCTTGTCATACAGGAAACACAACTTGTTTTTCAACTATTTTACTAGAGGATGAACTATCTAATCGGGAAATTATCCATGATATCGTGGGTGAAATTAAGAAGCGAAGGGAGCATCCAGTTGAGGGTTCATATACTTCTTATCTATTTAGAGAAGGGATAGATAAAGTGTTGAAAAAAGTAGGTGAGGAAACGACAGAAGTCGTAATTGGTGCTAAAAATGCAAATCATCATGAAGTAACGAATGAACTTGCAGACTTAACGTACCATACACTTGTTTTGATGGAACTTTTACACGTGAGTGTCGATGATGTGAAAAAGGTTCTTAACGAACGACGACCAGCAAGTGAAGTGCTTCAACATGACTAAATATTGGAGTGACATGGTTAAACGAACGCAACCCTATGTACCTGGTGAGCAAATCAATGAAGAACATATTTTGAAATTGAATACGAATGAAAATCCTTATCCACCAAGCCCGATGGTTGCGAAAGCAATCATTCAAGAAATGGATAAGGGATTGCATTATTATCCTACACCTACTGTTGAAAAGTTGCGTCAAACAATTGCAAAACAAAATGGTTTGACTGAAAACCAAGTCTTCATTGGAAATGGTTCTGATGAAGTATTAGCATTTTCATTCATGGCTTTTTTTAAACCATCCAAGAGGATTCAATTTCCCACAGTGACATACAGTTTTTATCCTGTATACGCTAAATTATTTGATATCCCCTATATAGAAGTACCATTAAATGAGGATTTCACAATTCAACCAGAAGCTTTTTTTAACTCTGAGGGAGGCGTCATACTTGCCAATCCTAATGCACCGACAAGTATCTATGCAGAGATTGAGCATATTGAGTTAATCTTACAAAACAATTCAGAAAATGTCGTCATCATTGACGAAGCATATATTGACTTTGCGACGACATCAGCTATGACGTTAATAGAAGCATATCCCAATCTTGTTGTTGTCCAAACAACATCAAAATCACGTTCTCTTGCTGGATTACGGGTAGGTTACGCAATGGGGAATCCTTCTTTAATCGAAGCGTTATTTCGCATTAAAGATTCATTTAACTCATATACAATCGATCGACTTGCAATAGCAGGTGCTTTAGCTGCGTTTGAAGATGAAAATTATTTTAAAGAGACGACCTCAAAAATTATTACTACTCGAGAAGTGTTAGTAGAAAAGTTAAAAAGAATAGGCTTTGATATTTTACCATCGCAAACTAATTTTGTTTTCATTACACATGAAAAAGTGACTGCTGTTGAGCTTTATCAAGAACTTAAAAAAGAGCGTATTCTAACCAGACATTTTAGAGACCCAGTCATTCAAAATCACTTACGAGTAACAATTGGAACTGACGAACAGATGCATAAGTTAATGGATACGATAAAACAAATTATAGGATAATGGATTTTATGTTAAAAGAGTTTCTAAGTCAAATGTTGGGGTGATGTGATTTACACGTCATCCTTCTTTATATACAACCTTAAAAGTAATGTTGATTTACGTTTCAGTCGAACGCTTTCCGCGGGTACGGTCTCAGCCAATCGAACCAGGAAGTGTTCGATTTGCCGTATTTCTGTGCACTTCCAGAAATTAAGGCAGCCTTTTTCCCTCGCTTTGCTCAGTCCAGGATCTTCAGCTCACTGTTCCCGCAGGAGTCGTCGTCTTGCACTTCAACCAACTAAGTGTCTACAATTTAAATCTTTTTCAACAAATTGTCCTGATTGCATAAATTACTTGACATTTTAATCTACCTGTAATAAAATACTTACATATGATACAATTAAATGACGGAGACGAGTTGCTCGTGGTTTTGGAAGCTTTATCTAACCCCCATCGTTTAAAGATTATTAGTGTGTTATCCGATGGAAAACAGTATGTGAGTCAACTGGCAAGAGAACTTGGTATTAGTAGACCATTACTTTATTTACATCTACAAAAATTAGAGGAGGCGAATCTTGTTTCAAGCAAAATGGAAATTTCGGAAAGTGGTAAAGCAGTGAAATTTTATACGCTCAACCCTTTTCAGGTTGTCTTAGATGAAAAACTTATACAACTACTAATACCGTCTTTAACGATTAAGAAAAAAAGTTAAAACAAAGGAGTTTGATAATATGGGAATGATGAATATACTTGGACTGGTAAATTTAATTTTATTTTTGATTATCCCGATCATCTTGATCTTTGCAGTGTATAAATACTTCAAACGCGCAGAAAAACGTGCGGATGAAAAATTAGAACTTGAAAAACAAAGCACGATAACTTTACAAAAACGTGTAGATGAACTTAACACACGCTTGATCTCTATTGAAAATATGTTAAAAGAAGTAGATTAAATAAAAGAAGATCTCAATGAAATAAAATGTACCCTATGAGATAGACACTTTAAAAAAGTCTCTCTTATGGGGTACTTTTCTTTATAACGAAAGAACAACGATTATATGTTGGCATGAAGAACCCTATCAACAACGCTTGGCGCTTGGGGATGCCTCCCGCGATAAACCTAATAGAAGACCACTATTAGGCTTATCGCTTCGGCTACCCCAGTAAGGCGCCTGCGCTGTAGATTACAAAGGAAACATAAATCTAACATATATAGATAGAGCGGAGCAGAACTTATGTCAAGGAAATTATTTAATGATCGAGAACAAAAAATGCTGAGGGGAAATCCCTATGTAAAGGCTGTTAGTGAAAAGGGAATCACATATACAGACGAATTTAAAGCTATAGCTATTAAAGAATTTGAAGGAGGTAAAAGTTCACGGAGAATCTTTGAAGATGCAGGGTTCGATATTGATATCGTGGGGATTCAACGAGCGAAATCAGCTTTGAAACGCTGCCGTGTAGCCTATAAAGAAAATGGTCTATCTAGGCTAGAAGATACACGTAAATATCATTCAGGACGTCCAGTGAAGCGTGAGTTAAGTCTAGATGAAAAGTATGCCAGATTAGAAGCGCAAAATGCCCTTCTGCGTGCGGAAAATGAACTACTAAAAAAGATAGAATTAGCAGAAAGGATGTTGGGGAAGAAAAAGTAAAACTATCAGAGGCACGACAATTCCACTTGATACACACGGTCATCGAAAAGCATGATTTGAAACAAATGGTAAGCTACCTTTGTCGATTAGTAGGGGTATTCCGTTCGGGATATTATCGCTATTTTTCAGATGAGGCAGCGGCAAAACGACAAACAGATCATCAAGCAGATGAAACAGTCAAGGACATCATTTTAAAAGCTATTCATTTTCGTCGTCGTGCCAAGGGGGGCTCGTCAGATAAAAATGACATTAGAACGCCAGTATCAAATTACATATAATTTAAAACGAATTCGTCGCATCATGAAGAAATTTGATATCGTATGTCCGGTTCGAAAAGCAAATCCATATCGTAGAATGGCAAAAGCAACAAAGGAACATCGCACACTACCCAACCTTTTAAATCGCCAGTTTAAGCAAGGGATTGCCGGAAAAGTATTATTGACGGATATTACCTGTTTGAGCTACGGAAAAGGAAAACGCGCCTATCTATCCCCATTAAAGATGCGGAAACCTATGAAATTCTAGCTTATGAAACATCCGATAAAATAACGCTGGATATCGCTTTAAATACAATAAAGAAATTAAAAAAGAATGGTAACAAACTAGCTGAAGGTGCTTTCATTCACTCGGATCAAAGGGTTCACTATACCAGTCCCCACTTCAAAAGCTTGTGAAGAAAATGAGTTTAGGTCAATCCATGTCACGTCGTGGAAACTGTTGGGGTAACGCTCCTCAAGAATCATTCTTTGGTCATTTTAAAGATGAAATAGATATGAAATCATGTGAAGCTTTGGAAGATGTAAAACGAGAGATAAAGAGTTATATGACTTATTACAATCATTATCGAGGTCAGTGGAATTTAAAAAGGATGACGCCTGTAGAATACATTCATCATCTTCTTCAAGTTTCCTAAATATGTTGAATGTATAATTCTTACTCACTTCAGCTGATTGGAGTGTAGAGCGGCGACTCCAGCGGGAACAGCACAAGCCGAAGACCCCGCAGGAACGAAGTGACGAGGAGGCTGAGGCTGTGCCCGCGGAAAGCGTCCGCTCGGAACGGAAATCAGCGGTTAGTTACATTCTTCAGTTCAACTTATATAGGGCTTTTTTAAAATTGTCCTTTACAAAGGGTACATTTTAAAATGTTGAGGTCTTTTTTATTTTGTACATTATAATGTTAAGCATGCTATTTAGATTTTGCTATAGTAAGTTTTAACTCAAGACTTTGACGTTAAATCAATACGAGTAACATACACTTTATTGCCTCAGATAGAATAAATTTGCGCTACTTTTGGTAGTGCTTCTTTAATTTTAAACAGGATTTTTTAGGTATCTTTGGTATAGTGAGAGTGAAGTGTTAAAAGGATTATATTTCAACAGTTGATTCGAATAAATGTAAGTTTGAGGTGTGAGATTATGAATGATTTTTATACTGCGTTAACGTATATAAATAAAGTACTGTATGAACCGAGTGATCTAACGTTAACATCGGTTCGAGAAGAGAAGCAAAATGCTAAGTATGGTGCGGGTATTTTTCAAATAGCTTCTAAAACTGTTCGATTTAGAGTTTCGAATGTAACTCCGACCAAAATAGGTCAGTTTGTTGCATTTTGGGAGAAAGATGAAAATAATAAAAATCAGTCCTATTCATTTGAGACAGCACCTGATTTATTCGTTATCACTACTTTTAAAAATAATTATACGTTTGGACAATTTGTTTTTCCGAAAGAAGTTCTTTTGAAACAAAATATTTTTAGGTCGGGTTCAACAAAGGGTAAAATGGCAATAAGAGTATATCCTAGCTGGGATCGTCCGACTAATACAGAAGCGATGAAAACACAAAAATGGCAGTTGCCTTATTTTGTAGATATGAGTAACCTAAATGAAATGCCTACGGAAAAAATAATAGATTTGTATTCTCGATAACTCCTTGCAACAGGAGTTTTCTTTTATTTGACATATACTTAAGTGTTTATAGGTTGTTCCAATTCCGTGTAAACTGTAGTATAATATATGAATTGCATTTTCTGAAATGAGGATATTAAAATGAAGAATTCGATATATGGACTAACACTTGAACAGTTAACAGAGTGGTTGCTTGAAAATGGACAAAAGAAATACCGTGCAGCACAGATTTGGGACTGGCTTTACAAAAAGCGTGTCGTCAATTTTGCGGATATGAATAACGTTAGTAACGAATGCATTGAATTGCTTACAGAGAACTTTGATATTCAAACGATGGAACTATCTGTCAAGCAAGAGTCAGAAGATGGAACAATCAAGTTTCTTTTCAAAATGCATGATGGCAATCTAATTGAAACTGTCTTAATGAAGTTTTCATATGGGCAATCGGTTTGTGTAACAACACAAGTAGGTTGTAATATTGGCTGTAGTTTCTGTGCCAGTGGACTATTGAAAAAAAGTCGTGATTTAACAGCTGGTGAGATTGTTGAGCAAATTATGAAAGTACAATTGCATTTAGATGCTAAAGAGCAAGAAGAACGTGTAAGCCATATTGTTGTAATGGGTATTGGCGAACCGTTTGATAATTACACAAATCTAATGAATTTCTTACGTGTGGTGAATGATCAAAAAGGTCTATGTATTGGAGCGCGACATATCACTGTTTCGACGAGTGGTAATACACATAAAATTAGAGAATTCGCAGATGAAAACATTCAAGTGAATTTAGCTGTTTCTTTACATGCTCCAAATAATGAGTTGCGTACAAGTATCATGAAAATCAATAAAGCTTATCCAATTGAGAAATTAATGGATTCAATCGATTACTATCTAGAAACGACTAACCGAAGAATTACATTTGAATATATCTTATTGAATGATGTAAATGATCATGTTGTTGAAGCTCAACAGTTAGGAAAGTTACTTGAGAATAAGCGTCACCTTTCATACGTCAATCTAATTCCGTACAACCCTGTTGACGAACATGGCCAATATACACGAAGTAAGCCTGAAGCAATCCAAGCGTTTTACGAAACGTTACGAAAGAAAGGTATTCACTGTGGCGTCCGTCTAGAACAAGGAACGGATATAGACGCTGCTTGTGGTCAGTTACGAAGCAAGCAAATTAAGAAGAATGCCACTGCTTAAAATAAACCAAAAAGGTACTGTTTCTAGGAATCGATGTGATCAAATTCCTAAACAGTACCTTTTTATGTTGTCTAGATATGAATAACTTTTTGAGTGATTACAATTTATTGTTTGTTTTTTTGTATAAGAATCACAACGAATTGAACTATGCACGCCAGGCCGAAACCGAATGATGAAATGATAAATAAAGAAAGGATTCCAATCAGGTCGCCAAATCCGTCGGGGATCATTATGAAGCTTCTAAACAGTTCAGCGAAAGCGATTACCAAGCTTACCATAAAGATAATAAATGCGATTTTTAGTTTGTAAAACAGTAATAGTAGGGCGAGAAGACCAACTATTAAACCGAATACGGCGAATGCAATATAGTTTTTAATGCCTAAATCTTGGCCAAGAATTGTTCGAACACCAAATATTAATAAAACAAAAGAAGTTAAACCGGTGAAAAAACCAATTTTCCATATCTTACTATCCACGTGAAGCACCTGCTTTCCTTTCTTATTATACCGAAGAAAGAATGCTTTGTGGTAGTAGCATGATCAATTTTAATTGAAAACGCCCCACTCTATTCGAAATGATAGAGTGGGGCGCTGTTATTCACATTACTTTTTTGCGATTAGCACAAGCTTACCTTGGTCAAGTTCTGATTCTGCGGTTGCTGCTTCGCCAGTAGTAAGTCCGGCAGCTTCCATTTTGCTTCGAAGTTCGTCACCGCGTGAAACAAACATATTTTTCATGCTATCGAGAAATCCTTGTTCCTTCATTCCAACTGCTTCAGTGTCTAATGCGTCTGTAATATGATCGCTTCGTTTTTTATCATGAGCGAAGATGTAGATGTCATCGTGTGTGTAACCTTGTGTTACGAGTGCATCGATTTCTTGTTTTGCCTGTACGGCATTCTCAACAGTTTTTTTAACAGTCATTATGAATCCCTCCAGTTTATGTGTTCCTGCTTTATATACCACAGTAATTGTGAAGGTAAACATGTTAAACGATACTTTTCTTACAAGAATATTATTTAATATTTCTATAAATATCTATAAACTCTGTGGGGTCTGCATTGATTGTATATGTGAAAACACCTTGATTTGTGTGTAAGTAAAACAAACCATTGCCATTTGTGAATGGGCGATATGAAATATCATGGATATGCTCAAGTTGAAACGAATCCTTAGTTGTTGTAAGCATATTATTAAATAAATCGATGCTGTGTATAGATTGATGTGATCTTTGATCATACCAATGCACTTTTCGTTCAACTACGATATATGTCAGTGTTGATAACACTAAACTATCTTGACCGCTCATAGTAAATACCTCCGAATAATGTGTGCTGAATGTTTTTCATTCTATCAGTTCATTATCCATATGCCAAAAACAAACCATTATAACTGTTAACCAAAATTAGGAAAAAGATAATAATCCTGCCGTTGTTCAACTTTGAATCCAACATTCGTATATAACTGCAAGGCGTTTTCATTTTGTATTTCGACATCTAATAAAATGCTGTTGGTGGATTCACTTAGTGAATATACGATATTTCGGAGAGCCTTGCCGCCGAAACCTTTCCCTTGGTATTTAGGTAGTATGGAAAAACCATATATATAAGCAATGCCATTTTCAATATTGACTCGAATTTTACCGATACGTTGATTGGCATCTAGGATAATGTAACGCTTTTCAAGGGGTCTACTTTTAACACGGTTATAAAGTTCCGTCGCATCTTCTTTTGATAACTGGAAAGCGAGAATATCAAGATCGATTTCAAATGCTTCATCAGAATTTGTGGATTCACGCAACATATCTTCAGTAGACTTTTCAATAGCGATTCTTTCCCAACGCATTTGATATTCAGAAAAACTGTATTCGCAAGGTACTGTTGTCAACCAACTTTTTGCACTTTCTGATAAAGCAGGAGCATTCAATAACACTTTTTGAAATTGCATTCGTTGAATGGTTTGCCTTGCCTTAGCCCATAGCAAGGTGAAATGTCCTTTTCTTCTTTCTGATGGAGCAACCATTCCACAAACTTCAACGGTTTGACCGAAATCGTAAAGGCCAAGAAAAGCAATTAGTTCACCGTCTTGCCATATGAAATAGTCCATATTTTCGAGCTTTCTCTGTTGTAGCATATCCCAATTCAACTTTAAATGTTGCTTATCTTGTTGTTCGCATTTTTTTTGTAACTGTTTAATTGCTTGTAATTGAGTAGATGTTAGCATAATTTCACCCTTATCTTTTGATGGTACTAGTTGATTTTTTTAATATCACTAATGAGTGTATCAATATAGGTTGGGTCAACAAAGTTGTATTCATTGAATTTGTAGCCATCTTTGTCAATTAAGTAAAAGCTTGTTCCATGAATTACTTGTGTTGAGTTTTCTGGTTTTTGGACAATCGTTTGGAACTTTTCTCTTGCGAATTGTTCAATTTCATTTTGTGAGTAGCCCGTAAGTAAGTGCCAATTTGTTTCGTTATCTGTGTATTGCTTAATGTAAGTTTTTAAAGCACTAGGTGTATCGGTGATAGGATCAACAGTAAATGAAACAAATTGTGCATCAATACCTCTTTTAATGAATTCGTTTTGTAATATTGCCATCTCCATTGTCATTGGAGGACAGACGGTTTCACAATCGGTGAAAACAAAATCAGCTATCCAAATTTTATCTGATAATTCGTCAGAACCAAACGCTTCGTTGTTTTGATCTGTGAAAGTGAAATCACCAATGTTTTTACCCGGCGGTTGTTTTATAGTACATGCGCTTAAGAGAACAACGGAAAGTGCTAAAATCACTGGTATGAGGATTTTTTGTTTGTTCATCGTTTTTCCTCCGTCGTGTTTGTAAACTTTGGTAGTTGTATCGTAACAATCGTTCCAGCAGAAACTGTACTTGTAATTGTAAAGGTACCATTATGCAATCGGATAATTTCCTTTACAATAGATAGCCCTAGTCCAGTTCCACCGGTTGTTCGTGTTCGAGCTTTATCTGATCTGAAAAAACGTTCACCAATTCGTTTTAGATCCGATTCATCTATGCTCATTCCTTTATTAGTGACTTTGAACTCGATATTGGATGCTAACTTTTTTAATTCAATAGAAATTGTACCGGCATCTTCTGTGTATTTTATAGCGTTATCTAAAATGTTATAAAAAACTTGTTGTATTCTTCTTGGATCCCCAATAAGGATTAAATCCTCCTGTATTTGTGAATGTATGTCCAAAGATTTTTGGGAAATGTGAATCGAAAATAAATCGAGTGTGTCATAGAATAGCTGGGCAATTGCAATTGGTTCAATGTTCAAAATGTAGAGGTCTTCTTGCAAATAATTTAGCTCAACTAAATCATTTATTAACTTGTTCAAACGAATAGTTTCTTTTTCAATTGTTAACAAATAATCTTCTGCTTCTTCAGGGGATGCATATATTTTTTCTTTCAAAACATGCGTATAACCACTTATATAAGTGAGTGGTGTACGGAGTTCATGAACAATGTTAGATGTAAATTCTTTCTTGCGTTGCTCTTGTTGTTCCAGTGATAAGCTCATCGTATTAAATGCTTGTGCTAACTGACCTATTTCATCAGTGCGGTCCGTTTCTAGACGTTGATAGTTACCTTTAGATACTTCATACGAAAGTTGTTGAAGTTTCTTTAAAGGGTTGAATAAGGAACGCCATGCGCGATTGACAACTAGAAATAGTACGAAGAAAAATAGTGAACCAATGCCAATTAAAAGAGGAATACTATCTTTAAATACATCTTGTACTGCAGCTAAAGGAACGTATATATAGATAAAACCGATAAGACCTTCTTTACCTTTAATAGGGAAAATTGCACCAAGTATTTCCGTATTTAACTCTTCTACAAATCCTGTTTTTACTACATGGGCACCACTTTCTAGTTTTTTCATATCCGTATTGACCACAAGTGTTTTATAATTGATTTCATATGGAAAATACGAAGACAGCTGCTGTAAGTCATCAACGACAATGATTTCGTATTCGGATACGATATTATACCATTGTATTTTTTCAATAATCTCATCGCTTAGCTCACCGTAATGATAATGTGCAGCAGTTCGTTGCCCTTGATAGACAATCGATTCTTCTATGCTCTTTAAATAAAGAACCGAGTATAAATAATGTATAAAAAAGAACGAAAAAACAATTGTGAAAAGGATGCTAGAAACAAGAACCATTAACATTTTTTTATTTAACGTAAGGTTTTTCATGGTCATCCTCCGAATTTATAGCCAAGTCCCCAAACTGTCTCTATCAGTTCGCCGTCATTGCCCATCTTAAGTCTCAACGTTTTAATATGTGTATCGACAGTTCGTTCACTACTATCGTGGTCTTCACCCCAAACAATTTCGAGTAACTGTTCTCTCGTGTATACTCGGCCTTTATGTTGTGCAAGCAGATGCAAGACGCCAAATTCTTTTAAAGTCAGTGATAAATGATTGCCATTTAGTGTTACAGTGTGAGAGTCGATATCAATTATTAAAGGACCAACAGTTAAAACATCGGAGCTTTTATTTTGGACGTTTGCTCTTCTTAAGACGGATTCAATTCTTGCAAGTAATTCACCTGCTAGGAAAGGTTTAACGATATAATCATCGCCACCTAATTTTAAACCTTGTATTTTATCCCATTCATCCCCTTTAGCCGATAAAAAGATTAACGGTACTGTGGAATTTCGTTTTACTTCATTTGCAAATGTAAAACCATCCATGAATGGCATCATAACGTCTACCAAAAGTAAACTTGGATGTACTTCTTTCATTAAATGCAACGCGTGAATTCCGTCAGTTGCTTCGACAACAGTATAGCCTTCGCGTTCCAATAATGTTCTTATTAACTTTCTCATTTGTGCTTCATCATCTATTATCATTATCGTAGATGCATTCAAGACAAGGCCCCATTTCATTCGTTATATACTATCAATAATGTAAAAGAGTTGTGAAAGAAATGTGAAGCGTAAACTTCACATTTAGTTCGTACTTATCTCTTATAATCATACTGAACTTATCGACCAACGTTAAGTATTAAAAAGCGTGGAGGGTTAAAATTGAAAAAGAAACTTGGACTTATTTCTATTATACTTGTTTTGGTAGCATTAGCGGCTTGTGGTAAAGAAAAATCTAATGAAAAAGCTCCGGATACTGATGAACTTCTTCCACTAGAGGTTGAATTGACGGTACAAGAAGCAGCAGATGTTGATGAAGTCGTTAAAATGGAAGCGTTGGTTACACAAGGGGAAGAAAAAATAGACGATGCTGATGAGGTAGAGTTTGAAATTTGGGAAGAAGGAAAGAAAGAAGAAAGTATTAAAGTGTCTTCCAAAAACGATAAAAATGGTTTGTATAGTGCAGAAAATACCTTTGAACACGATGGCGTCTTTACAATCCAAGTGCATGTTACTGCAAGAAATATGCATACAATGCCGATGAAAGTCGTAACGGTAGGTAATGGGAGTGAGCATGACAAGGAAGGGGCAGCTCACGAACATGGTAGCGCTGAAGGTTTCTCAATGCATTTTATGGGACTTGAAAAAGGTGTTGCAAAGGAAGATTCATTGTTAGTCACACATCTTCAAATGGAAGGAAAACCTTTAGAAAAAGTAAAGGTGCGTTATGAAATTTGGAAAGAAGAAAAAACAGACAAACATGACTGGCTAGATACAGAAGAAATAGTAGCAGGGGAGTACTCTGCAAAAAAATCATTCAATGAAGCTGGAAACTATAAAGTACAAGTGCATGTAGAAGATGATCATGGATTGCATGAGCATGAAGAACATTTAATTACAATTAAATAAATTATGTTCTTTCACATAGAATATAAAAAATGGCTTACAGGTGAATGCACCTGTAAGCCATTTTTTATTGATTACGCTTATAAATCTTTTTTCAAAGGAACTAAATTAAAAATCTCATGACTTTCAAAAGCGTCAACTAAACGATCTAACCATTCAAAGTAATCGCGGATATAGATGAGCTTTTCTAAATCAATTTCCGCCAATTCTTTAATTTCGATAGAAGTAGTTGAATCATCTATGATATCCTTCATATCATTAATAGATCTTTTTATTGCAACAGAGTGAAGTGAAATAGACCTTCTCCATTTTATAGAAAATAAATCAATGAAACTTTGATACCAGTCATCTTTTGCTTGATATAAATCTTTACGAACGCCTCTTTTCCACGCACGTTCAACTAGTTTTAGATCCGATAACGCTTTAACCGAAGTACTCATACTCGTCTTACTCATGCCGAGTTCTACTGTCATTTGATCCAATGTTAACGGTTCATTGTGAAAAAACATTGTGCCATACTGTCTGCCAGCAGACGAAGTAAGCCCATATAGATGAATATTTTGAGCAATTGTTTCAATAATACGCTCGCGGGCTTTATCAAGTTTTTCCGTTCCGTTCATAACGATTTCCCTCCACTATCCTAAATAGGTATAGTCTGCACCAACACCTTATTAGTAGAGTATTATATTCACTTTAAAAAAGCAATTAAATTAGTTTCGTTTAAAACAGTTTTTTCCGTTTAAACAATATTATTAGTCAAAAAAGTTGTATTACAAAAATGTTACAGCTATACTAGTAGACATCGAAAGTTTTGAATTGCTAAGGAGTGAACGTATGAGTGAATCGTTGATGAAGAAAAAGATAGAAGTTCTAGGAACTACAAAGATTTTCGGTAAGAATAGCAAACGGGCGACCCAAATGCTAAAAGAAGGAAAAACAAAAAAAGAGATTTTAAAAGCAACAGGAGCGACTGTTGGCGTTAAAAATGCTTCATTTGATGTCTATGACGGTGAAATATTTGTCATAATGGGTTTGTCTGGTAGCGGAAAGTCAACATTGGTCCGTTTGTTGAACAGATTAATTAATCCAACAACAGGTCAAATTCTTTTAGATGGTGAAGACATTGTTACGATGAATAAAGAACAACTACGTGCAGTGCGCCGCAAGAAAATTGGTATGGTGTTCCAAAACTTCGCATTATTCCCTCATAAGACTATCCAAGAAAACACGGAGTATGGATTAGAAATTCAAGGTATTACTAAAGGAGAGCGTCAAGCGAAAGCGCTGGAGTCCTTAAAATTAGTTGGTCTTGCGGGTTATGAAAATCAATATCCAAGTCAATTAAGTGGTGGTATGCAACAACGTGTCGGACTAGCGCGAGCATTAGCGAATGATCCTGACATTTTACTAATGGACGAAGCATTCAGTGCTTTGGATCCGCTCATTCGTAAAGATATGCAAGATGAACTATTACAACTTCATCATGATATGGGGAAAACGATTATCTTCATTACACATGATCTTGATGAGGCACTACGAATTGGTGATCGAATTGCATTAATGAAAGATGGAGATATTGTCCAAATAGGAACGCCAGAAGAGATTCTAATGAGTCCTTCGAATGAATACGTTGAACGTTTTGTAGAAGACGTGGATCTATCGAAAGTTTTGACAGCAGGTCATATTTTGAAAAAAGCAGATACAGTTCAGGTTGATAGAGGACCACGTGTTGCTTTAAGACTTATGAAACATTTAAATATTTCTTCTATTTATGTAGTAGATAAAGGGAATCGTTTACTTGGTGCGATCACTGCACAAGATGCTGTGAATGCAGCAGAATCAGGTAAAAGTATTGAAGAAGTCCTTCGAATAGATATGCAAATGGTTTCAGCGGATACCGTCTTAACTGATTTGTTTGATGTTGTTTCAACTGCAACAATTCCAGTTGCGGTCGTTGACGACCAGAAGAAGTTACAAGGTATTATCATTCGTGGTGCACTGATTGGAGCTTTAGCAGGTGACGGTCAGTTTATAAATAATGAAGTACAAGTGGATCCTTCACTGGTGAAGAATATGGAGGTGAAAGATGATGAGTGATTTACTACCACGCCTTCCTTTTGCACAGTGGATTGACAGTTCTGTCGATTGGCTTGTAGTTACATTTGGTTCTGTTTTCGATGGTATTTCAAACGTATTGAAAACAATGGTTGAAGGTTCTGTTGAGGGTATGAACTTTGTCCCGTCAATATTGCTTGCAATTCTATTTGCTTTATTAGCATGGTTTATTTCAACTAAAAGGATTGCATTATTTACATTGGTTGGTCTATTGTTCATTGATTATTTAGGTTACTGGTATCCGATGCTTCAGATGTTAGCGCTCGTTCTTACATCGGTTGTGATTGCACTTGTGATTGGAATACCGATGGGCGTTTGGGGGTCGCAACAACCAACCGTTCGAAAGATTATTAATCCGATACTGGATTTAATGCAAACGATGCCCGCGTTCGTGTATTTACTACCCGCAATATTCTTTTTTAATATTGGTGTAGTACCAGGAGTGGTTGCTTCCGTCATCTTCTCTATGCCACCAACGATACGTTTAACGATGTTAGGAATTGAACAAGTTCCGAAAGACTTAATCGAAGCAACGGAAGCATTCGGTTCAACGTCGTGGCAACGTCTAAGTAAAGTTCAGATTCCACTAGCCAAACCAACAATTATGGCAGGTGTCAATCAGAGTATTATGCTGTCGTTATCAATGGTTGTTATTGCTTCAATGGTTGGTGCACCAGGGCTTGGGCAGAAAGTATACCAAGCTGTAACTCAATTGAAGACGGGTGTTGGATTTGAAACAGGTCTGTCTATCGTTATTGTTGCGATTATTCTAGATCGGATTACGCAACATGCAGGAAAGAAAAAACAAGGGGGAACTACATTATGAAATTGTCGAAAAAAGTGCTAGGACTTGGAGCGGTTGCATTACTATCTGTTGGATTGGCTGCGTGTGGCAGCGAGGGTAAAGAAAACGGTAGTTCAACTAAATCGGTTGGAAAGTCCGTGGATTATAAAATCACAGGTATCGATCCAGGAGCTGGAATTATGGAAGCAACGGATCGAGCGATTGAAGATTATGACCTATCTAAATGGACGGTTACAACAGGCTCAGGTTCTGCAATGACTGCTTCATTAAAGAAAGCGTATGACAAAGAACAGCCAATCATCGTAACTGGATGGACACCACACTGGAAATTTGCAGAGTTCGATTTAAAATATCTTGAAGATCCAAAAGGTTCTTATGGTGGAGAAGAAGAAATTCGTACAATTGCAAGAGAAGGATTAGAAAAAGACCTTCCAGAAGCTCATGCAATTTTGTCTAATTTCCATTGGACAGAAGATGACATGGGTGAGATTATGATTGCTATTCAAGAGGGGGCAAACGAAGTAGACGCTTCACAAGATTGGGTAGATGCAAACGAAGATAAAGTCGCCGAATGGACAGATGGCGTAGAAAAAGTTGATGGTGACAAAATTAACTTAGCATACGTTGCTTGGGATAGTGAAATTGCGAGTCATAATGTCATGAAAATCGTTCTTGAGCAAATGGGTTATAAAGTAACATTGACACAAGTTGAAGCAGGTCCACTTTGGACGGCGATTGCTGACGGTAGTGCAGACGCTTCACTAGCTGCTTGGTTGCCAATTACACATAAAACATATGCAGATAAATTCGAAGGAAAATTTGAAGAATTAGGCATCAACATGAAAGGCGTTAAAGTTGGATTGGTAGTGCCCCAATACATGGATATCGATTCAATTGAAGATTTAAAAGAATAACAACAGACATTTCAGCTGTTAACTATAAAAAATGGGACCGATACATGTCAGAGACATGTATCGGTCATTATTTTGGACACAATTAAAAGACTAGCCACTAGTATAATGCATTAAAGATAGGTATGATTAAAGAAGGATTTTATATTAAAGGAGTGCTGTATATGACGAATTATCCTGAAAAAACGTGTTCTGTAGAAAGACTTGTGACAGTACCAAAAGATGTTGAAAAAGTACTTGCAGGTAAAAAAACTGCTACTCGCAGAAATGGTGTCTATGCATATCCAGGCGAGGTAATGGTTCTTGATGAGAGACAATATAAAGTGAACAATCTATACTCCCAAACCCTAGGTGAAATGACAGATGAGCATGCGCAACAAGAAGGATTTACAACAATGGAAGAATATAAAGACTCAATTCTTTCTATGCATCCTAAAATGCCTTGGTTGCCAACAATGAGTGTTTGGGTTCATGAATTTAGCCCAGTGGAGAACTAGTAGTTAAATGAACGAAGCCCTCTATGACGTAATCATTTTTCTACACGTCATTAGTGCTGTGCTTTCTATCGGCCCATTATTTCTTTTAATGCCAATCATAAAGCGATTACGTGGAGTTGGACCAGAGATTGAAACTGCTTATTTGACCATCATTAAAGTGATTATTCGTTTGGTCATGCACGCAGGTCACGTATTGATTGTGACAGGTATTTTATTATTAATTTTCGGGCCATGGCCATGGCATTCTTCTTGGATTATTGCAACAATCATCGTTCTATTACTATCGGGGGTTTTTCTTTCCAAAGGTTTTTCTGTAGTCCTTCGTAGATTTAATGTTGAAGGTTATTGTAAGTCGAAAATTTTGAATCGGTTAAATCAAACTTCATGGATTTATATTGCATTAATGCTTGTAATGTTGTGGTTAATGGTTCAGAAACCGATATTGTGGTGAAGTTTTTTTGGGTCATAAAGATTGATAAATATTTTAAAACACCGCAATCAATTATGCGGTGTTTTAAAATGTCTGAAATTCCTAACTGAATATTATAAAAGGGACGGGTTTAGTTATGAAATGTTTTTGTGAAGAAGGAGAAACCATGCAATTGAAAGTTGAAGGGGATATAGGAGCAGACCCAATATGGTGTGACGTCTGTTTTTGTAATTTAGAAGTAGATGAACTTCCAATTTCCAAACAGCTAAAAACATCGCTGAAGCGGTGGGCTGCTTCATATGGGGAGTGGATTGATTGGGAAAACGATGTTTTTCAACCAAATGGTAGCGAACGTGAAGAGAGGCATAATTTCGATGGAGCTCGCATGACGGATAACGTAAGATTAGAACTTGGTGATAGCTATGTCGTTTCTTTTTCTCCTTCGAAAATGGCGAAATTATATAAGAGTAAAACATCATGAAGTTTAGACCGTCTGTTTTTAAAGATACATTTCCTTCCTCGTAAATATTTGGTACGATTTACAGAACGAAGGGAGTGAGTTTTTTTGGAATTTATTTTAGCAGGAAATAGTGAAGAGTTTATACTGAAGGCGAATCCGATTTTACAAAAAAATCAAGACGTCTATAGTCTGTTCATTGGGGTTTTGGAAGGTATTAAATCGGGTCGTTATGAAAATCCCTTGATGGCATGGATAGAAGAAGAAGGAGAAGTTCTAGCGCTTTTTCAAATGACTCCTCCACATCCATTGAATATCATTATTGTGAAAGAAAAGAGAACAACTGAATGCATCAAAAAATGTGTGCGTGAACTTATTAAGAATGATATAACTATAAATTCTGTTGTTGCGCTTAAACCATGGTCGTATCATTTTGCAGATTTCTATTCTGATGCACGTGGAATGTCCTATGAATGTTTGATGGACCAAGGTATATATCGGTTAGATCAGGTAAATGAAACACTAGAACCAAGCCTAGGAACCTGGCGAATTGCTGAGAAAAGTGACACTAGTATAATAGAAAAATGCTATAACCTCTTTGAAGAAGAGGCTGGACTAAAAGTGTCATCGCAAGAAGAAACGAAGGAGAAAGTAGCATTGTTCTTAGACAATCAAGAAGTATTTCTTTGGGAAGTTTCTGGTCGAATTGTTTCCATGATGAAAAAGTCTCGTCCGACAGAGAATGGGGTTACAGTGTCATTTGTTTATACACTGAAGAAGGAACGAAAGAAGGGCTATGGAAGGACGATGGTCGCAGCTTGTTCTAAAGAATTATTAAATGAATTTGATTTTTGTGTGCTTTATACGGATATGGTGAACGAAACGTCCAATAAGATCTATCAAGAAATAGGGTATCGGAAAATCGCTGATTCAGCCATGCTAGGTTTTAATTGAGTCTAACATATGTGTATCTTCTTAAATTGCAAATCGGCTATTTCCCTGGAAATAGCCGATTAAGTTCCTCTACAAGTACAAATGCTAAATCATCATTGCCGAACATCTGAAGAACTTCAATCATCGTTTCATTATCAACAGTTATTTGTTGTTCTTCATCTGCTTCATTTAACAATTCTTTCAATGCTAGATTTTCAAGTTGTTCAGGATATGCACGGCTGTATAATTGAACAGGGTCTAACTGATGACTTTTACACCAATGTATATATAATCGAATCATTATTTGTTCATCTTCACTATACTTTTGTATGATTTGTTCGCTAGTCAAGTTGAAGTTCATAGTAAAAGTCTCCTCTGTTTTTCATTGTATTTATTAATTGTAACGTAAAGGATGGTTAAATCATTGAAAATGTTTATGTTAATGCTTCTTATTTTTGTCGTCGTTCTTTCAATCGGTCATGTTGTTGTCAGTAGGAAATTTAATATACAAATGAAATTAGATAATAGAACGAAGGCTGTGAAAATTGCCCAAACCACTGGCATGATGGTCATATTAGTCGGTTATACAATTGTTTTATATGTTGTTCTAAACGATAAACAGAATTTCACGATTTTACCACTAGTCTTTATCTACTTTGGATTAATCACTCTTTTTAGGATGATTATGGAATGGGCCTATAATCGAAGAGCAAAGAGATGGATTGCTGAAATCTATTCGCTTATTGTTGTATTTCTATTTTATCTCGTCCTTCTAACTTCGGGAACTATTATGTGAGTTAAAGTTTATTGTGTAAGAAAAAATGTACTAACCATTCTACATCTAATGGACCATCAACAATTCTGTAGTACAATTCATCGTTTTGAATGATTAAGTCTTCATCTATAATAACAGTTATCGTATTCCCTGCTCCATCTTCAAGCTGAATATCGAAATGCAGGATTTCATCATTCAAATTAATTTCTTCTGGCTTTAATCGTTGTACATGATAGTTTTGTAAGAACTGTAATAATTCTTCAATTTCTTTTTCATCATCAATTTTCCAAGATTCATGAATCGTATTGAATATAGTTGGTTTTGCAAAAGTAACAGAATTGAAGAATATATTATGTGAAGAAAGAAGTTCGTCAAAGTTCTTTTCTTGAAAGTCCTTAAAGGTTTGATATGTGGTATAAGATCCACCGATTAGAATCGCGATTAATAGTAATCCTCTAATTTTCAATGTGATTCCTCCACCATGTCATTTTTATAGTCTATTCAATTCATCCGTAGTTGAATTAAGATAAAAGCCTCTATATGATATGTCTAATATTTAGAAAAGATTAATTTGCTGCGCAGTGCATATACCCATAGTGATATACTGAAGGTATAATTTATTCGGAAAAGGGGACATGTTTAATGATTACTGAAGTCATTCATGCAATACAAGACGACTATCCAGATGATTTTGCATGGTGTTATGGTTGTGGAAGGTTAAATACAGATGGCAATCATTTTCGGACAGGTTGGGACGGCAATAAAACTGTTACATTTTTTTCTCCTACTGAGAAATACACGGCGATACCCGGATTTGTTTATGGGGGTGCGATTGCATCATTAATAGATTGTCATGGGACAGGATCGTGTTCTTTGGCATTGCTTCGCAAAAACGGTTTCGAACCGAGAGGTGGGCAAGAAGCACCTCGTTTTGTTACTGCATCTTTGCACGTAGATTACGTTAAACCAACACCTCAAGGGAAATTGTTGAAAGCTGTAGGTATTGTGGAAGAAATTCATCCAAAGAAATGGAAAGTTTCTGTTGAAGTATTTGCAGATGGTGAATTATGTGCCACTGGTGAAGTTGTTGGCGTAATTATGCCAGCCACTTTTCTGAAAAAATAAATATTATTTAACTGATTACTTCATGCAAACGGCTATGTAAAATCTATTATTATATGAAAAAACGAATAGGGGTGTCTATAAGTGATAACAATTGTAGCTTTAGTGATGTTTGTCGGTGTAGTTTCAATTCTTACTGACCATCGACAAAAGATAATAAAGTTAAAAGGGGAAATTGTGCGAGAAGAAATTGAATTAGAAAAACTGAAACAACAAAATTATATAATTGAAACTGAAAAAATGAAATTAGAGCTTGAACAAATGAAACTGGATTTTACATCAACGGATAATCTATTACCCAAAGAGTAATACGAAAATATATAAATGGATATTAAAATGAAACTTTTAAACTACTTCATCGTATATAAGTTATGATAAGAGCTCAGGGGGAATGATTTCATGGGAAATAACGGATTAAGAGTATTGATACACGGCAGTGCATTTTTTCTACCGCTGTTAGGTCCATTCATAATTTACTTGATTATAGATGATGAAGTAACAAAGAAAATAGCGCTTCAAGCACTAGTATTTCAGCTTATGATGAGTGTTTTGATTTTTATTTCAATGGTTCTTAGCTTATTAATAATAGGTATTCCATTTTTAGTCGTGTTTGGTATTATGACATGGGTTGTGCCGATAATTGGAATTGTTAAAGCTATCCAAGGTCATGTGTATCAATATCCGATTGTGAAACACTGGGTATGAAAACGATGAGAAACTTAGTTGTCATATAGACGGCTAAGTTTTCTTTTTTTTTAGCTAGGTGATATATTTAGGTAGTTAATGTTATATTGAAATACGAGAATTCTATCGCACATCAGCAATTCTTATCGTCAATTCATTTAGCTAGTTTTTTAGTCATGTCCTATAGCATAGAAGTATATGATGGAGTACAATGAAACGAAAAAAGCGTACATGAAAGGAGAAACATATGAAAGTTAGAATCAATCTTGTTACTCAAATTTTAATTGCGTTTGTATTGGCTATCATATTAGGAACTGTTTTTGGAAGTTCGATAGACTTTTTAAAGCCACTTGGTGATCTTTTTCTAAGGTTAATTAAATTTATCATTGCACCACTAATTCTTTCAACACTCGTAGTAGGAGTAGCGAGTACTTCAGACCCGAAGCAATTGGGACGTATCGGATTTAAAACGGTGTCGTATTATTTAGCGACAACTGCAATGGCCATAATGATTGGATTGGCGGTTGCTTTTGTCATTTCACCTGGAAAAGGGTTGACGATCGATACATCGAGCGTGGAAGTGCCCGAAGCAGCAGCGGCAGAACCACAAAGTGCAATTACGACATTGTTAAATATTATTCCCGAAAATCCATTCACAGCAATGGCGGAAGGAAATATTCTACAAATTATCTTCTTTGCTTTGTTTATTGGCTTAGCAATTACACTTGTAGGTGAAAAAGCCCAACCGGTGTATCGCTTTTTTGAAGGTTTTTCTGAAATTATGTATAAGATAACTGGAATTATAATGAAAGTAGCACCAATCGGAGTGTTAGGCTTATTAGCGCCAGTTGTTGGAGCATATGGTTTGGCAGTACTTTTACCGTTAGTAAAAGTAATTATTGCAGTTTACATTGCATCTATTGTACACGCTTTAGTAGTTTATTCTTTCGCAGTAAAAACGTGGGGTAAGATGAGTCCGTTGAAGTTTTTTAGGGGAATATCTCCTGCTGCACTTGTTGCTTTCAGTACTGCAAGTAGTGCAGGGACATTACCTGTAACGATTAAGAATACAAATGAGAACTTAGGTGTTCCAAATAGAATCTCTAGCTTTGTTTTGCCACTTGGGGCAACCATTAATATGGATGGAACAGCGATTTATCAAGGGGTTGCTGTCATTTTTATCGCTCAATTTTATAACATGAATCTATCGCTCACTCAGCTACTAACTGTCGTTTTAATAACAGTTCTCGCATCAGTCGGGACTGCAGGCGTTCCAGGAGCGGGAATGATTATGCTTGCAATGGTGTTGACATCCGTCAACATGCCACTTGAAGGTGTTGCGTTAATTGCTGGAATTGATAGAGTACTAGATATGATGAGAACATCCGTCAATGTTGTAGGGGATGCTTCTGCAGCTGTCGTAATAGCTGGAACCGAAAAGGACAAAACACTATCTACTAATTAAAATGGAAAAGAACCCAGTTATTCTTAGGGAACTGGGTTCTTTTTTGTATGAATCAACCGCTATAGTAGGTTTTAGAGAACCTACTATAGCGGTTGATTTTCCTATACTTTTAGAATTGCGGACCTAAAATTGAGATGACAATATTTATACAAAGGATGGTTGTCGTAAATAGGGGTGGTCTGATAGTAGTTTTTTAAGTGAATGCCATCATTTTATCGAGTGGTCGGTCTTGTCTTACAATATCGGCTATATCGAGAATAGGAATTGGGAAATATGGGAATCCGTAAACGTAGGGAGAGATCTCGTAAAGTTGGAAATAAATGATGATGGATGTATCTCCAATGTAGTAATCTTGGTCTTTTCGTATTTCTTTAAAAGGTTCTAATAGTTGGATGTCCCATTCTTTGATGTGAACTTTTATACTTTCTGAAAGCCTCTTCTGATAGTCGCTACCTGGTTTGAATAGTTCGTCGAGGTCATAGTGTTTACCGATAGTCGTGTCAAAAGTGAGTGATTTTACAATCGTCATTCCATGGGCGCCACCAGTAAATGAGTAAACAATCAATGATAAGCTTAGAACATTCCGTTGATTATTTTTAATCTCAAAGTAAGCAACGAGCTCAACAAGTTCTGGTTTATAAAAGCTTTGTTCTACAAGAATGTCATTTAATTTAGTGATGATTGTGTGGTTGATAGTACTTTGTACTTTTACATCATGTAAACTCGTTACTACAGGGTAATACACTTTGATGGACGCCGAACTATGTGGGAGTAACTTAGTAACTATTGAAACAGGGAATTCCATTCATGCCCTCCTTTCTTTTTAGTCTAGCTAGCCTACAATATGCTAGGAGAAAAGAAAGAAGAATGGCTCATTGGAAACTAACAAAGGTAGTATTATAAGTTTGAAACGTTAACGATTGTTATATCCCATTTTGTTGCAGAATCGATACCGTTCACTTCTGCAAATGAGTTCTGATTGAGAGCAATACCAATCATATCTAGTGAATTGACATAGAGTAAAGGTTCTCCTATTTCCATATCCGCAAATGAACGTCCGTAAGCAACCTTTTTTTCGTATATTGTTTGGTCATTCGCAGAAATTGTTAATTGGAATGACTGCCCATATTCATTTGCTAATTGTTGGAATTGGACACGACTAATATTCGTCCAGAGATTGCCAAAAGGCAAATCAATAATATCTATACTTCCTTCTAGCGTATTGCCGATTAGAATCGACTCCTTCACAGGTAGAGCGACGGGTGAAGAAGTATCTATGATGGGACCGATATCTTCAAAGCTGATTTTTCTAGCACATAAGCGAGCACCGGTGAAGGCAAAAATATCTCGACCATGAAAAGTATGTGATTCTCCCGATTGAGGTAAACGATTTTTAGATTCATCAATTATGCGTATTTCGGATAGTTGATGGGAGTGATGTAAATGCGTTAGTGTACCATTATCGGGAGTAACAATGTAATGGTTGTTAATAGTTTTTGCGACAACGGCTCTTCTGTTAGATCCTACACCAGGATCGACAATCGATACGAAAACGGTATTAGCTGGCCAATATTGAATAGCTTGAAATAGTCGATAGGAAGCTTCCCAAATATTATATTGTGGAATTTGATGAGTGATTTCATAGATGCTAATTGCTAGCTCTACCGATTTTGCTACTCCGTGCATTGCACTAACGGCACCATCAAAATTCCCGAAGTCGGATTGAAATACCAATAAGTTATTTGTCATTATGCTTTCACTCCTCGCAAGTACTTTCTGCGTTTTAGTTATTTAAATAGAACGTGTGCATATTCTATTCATGAAAAAGAAAAAACGTCCTTTTCAATCAATAATGGATTGAAAAGGACGAGGTATGAACTCGTGGTACCACCTTTATTATTACTTGAAAAAGTAATCTCAGTAAGAATAGTACCTCGCAAAATAGATACCTTCTATGGTTTTGATAACGGGTACCTACTCCCGCTAATCTCTACTAATGCAACGATGATTGTTGCATGTTCAATTTAGAACTCCGAGGTCATTTTCAATCGAATTTTCTCTGCTTCTTTTCAGCTACTGAAGCTCTCTGTAAGAAAATCATTCGAATTACTTTTCTCATCATCGCTAATTGATATTAAAGAATAATTTACACGAGTGTACATATGAAGTCAATGATTTTAGAATATTGAAATAGTTAAAACGCTTCACTATCGGTGATTTTAGCTTTTTCTTTCTTTTTATGTTAAAGTTTAATTTCATTAAAAAAGAGGACGTGAAGCAACATGATTACAATAACAGTTCCGAATCCAGATGTAACAATTATTCAGCGTAAACAAGAAATGAGTGCAGATACTACCCCGATTAAACCAATTTATGGTTTTATTGATTTCCATGAAATCCCTCGAGATAAAGGTGGAATTATTTTATTTTATAACAGCAAAGATGAATTGTTGTTTGTAGGAAAAGCCCGCAAAATACGCCAACGTGTTAAAAAACATTTTGAAGATAATGTTTCACCGATTAAAGATCATCGTAATGAAGTAAATAAAATTGCTGTCATTATTGTTGAAGATCCAATGGAACGTGAAATATATGAGACTTATATTTTAAATACAATGCGTGCAAAGTACAATGTAGACAAAGTATTTTTTGACTGAAACATAAAAGCTGATTGCCATGTGCATTCAGCTTTTCTTTTTAAGGAAGTGAAATTCGATTACATAAGGTGTGTGAAAAAAGTGGATCAACGAATACAACAAATTTTAGATGAAACTGTCATTAAATTTGGACTAGAACAATATCGTTTGGAAACATGGGATGTCCGTCAACTTTTCAATGATTTAGGAAAGCAATCCTATGTATTGATGGCACAATGGTTCCCAAACGACTTGTCTAAAAATATAGAAGATGATGTTAGCCCTGATGGAACTGTATCCATCACCTATATGATTCAAGAACAGCGTTATGAGCGTGTTATATTTGTCAATGGGAAATCATATTCGTCTCAAATGCTCTTTACTCATAAAACGGTTGAGGAGGTAGCGGCATGGGTCGAAAATGAAACAGGTCTTACATTCGGTAGCGGTTTTCGGTTAAACGAAGCACAAGAAAACGGTTATCGTTTCATAATTGATGTGGATGGGATACCATTATCACCAAACTATACAATTGAAGTGAAGTTTGATGATTTTGGGCATTTAACGCTTTTTTCAAATGAAGGAGAAGTACCAGATACAACGAAAGTCGAAAAAAATGCATTCACTTTACATTTAGAAGAAATTGAGCAACTTGTTAAACAGCAATTACAACTCGTACACTTTCCGTCCGAATCGAAAAAACAATTTAGAAGTGTCTATGCAATAGAAGAAGTATTTATTGCTGTTGAAAGTAAAAAAATACTTCCATATTACATGCATGAAAGAGCAGAATTGCAAGTATCTCAAGTATTAAGCTGGGAAAGTCCAGCAACAACAGTGTTAGTTAAGAAAGATTTCTTATATAATTCCGAAGTGATTTTAGACGAAGCTTTTAAAATGGATACAGTAATGACAGTTACAGAGCTCACTGAAGAAGCAATCGAGAACAGTCTATTGCTTACAAAAGAAGTTATTCGTACTGTATTTCCAAACGACTCAGGCCGATGGGAAATAGAAACGATTCGACGTGAGAACGACTATATCCAAGTCAAATGTTCTTTAATCGATCAGATACCAACCATTTTGGCGAGAAAATTTATAGTTTTTGTTGAACCAGAGACATATACGTTACTTGACTATATTGACAATAATGAGATGTTTAGTGTTTTTGAATCCTTTACACCTGCCAAAGCTGCATGCATCACACACGAAGAAGCATTTGAAAAACTATTTTCGTATATTTCACTAGATCCAACATATGTATATGACCCGAAAATGAATAACTATATTTTGTGCGGATTATTAGATGCAGCAGAAGGTATAGATGCTGTAACAGGAGAGATTGTCGCATTGCAAGATCTATAATTCGATATTGATGAAGAGTGAACGGAAGTCGTTCATTCTTTTTTTGAAAAATAAAATAAAATATAATGCTTTACTTTTGATAGTAGATATTTTAATATGAGTATATAAAGTTTCCCGAGGGAAAGATTTGATATTGCTTTTTTTTAGCATATAAGTTGCACGAAGGAAACAAATTTGACATACTATGAAAAATAGATTGAATCATAGGCTGTGTATGGATAATAACCTGAATTCAACACATACTAAGTGCAGACTTTTACGATTGAGTGTGTTAAAAGATACCCAAGCAGACTGCAGTCAGTTGCATAAACTAACTAAGTTACTAGGTACTTAAAGCATTAAATTGCAGCAACTTTTTCTACTAATAAAGTTGCACGAGGGAAAGATTTAGGTCTAGCCTATTAAACAAACTCAGGAGGAAATTAAATGATAGAACCAATTATCGTGAAAAATATTAGTGTTTCGTATCATGGGAATCAAGTTGTTCGAGATGTTTCCTTCACGTTTCCACCGGCTAGTCTTATCGGAGTTTTAGGCCCTAATGGAGCAGGAAAATCAACACTTATGAAAGCAATGCTAGGGTTGATACGTAAAGATAGTGGAACTGTTCATGTAGGTCGTCAGCCTCTTAATGAAGTTCGTAAAGAAATTGCATATGTACCACAGAGATCTAATATTGATTGGAATTTCCCAATTATAGTTAAAGACACAGTACTGCTTGGCACATATCCAAAAGTAGGGGTTTTTCATCGACCAAAGAAGAAAGATAAAGAGTGGGCGATGGAGTGTTTGAAGCGAGTAGGAATGGAAAAGTATGCGAATCGACAAATTGGAGAATTATCAGGTGGTCAACAACAACGTGTTTTCCTTGCAAGAGCGTTAGCTCAAAAAGCAGATTACTTCTTCTTAGATGAACCATTTGTTGGAATCGATGTTTCTAGTGAAGAAGTAATTATCGATATTTTAAAAAGCTTGAAAGCGGAAGGTAAAATTGTATTTGTTGTCCATCATGATTTATCAAAAGTGAAAACGTATTTTGATGAACTTGTATTAATGAATAAGGATCTTATAGATGCAGGTCCAGTAGAGCAAGTATTCCAACCAGGAAAAATGACTAAGGCTTATCAACGCAATTTTAGTCTTTTGGATGACTTGGAGGTAACGATGTAATGGAATTTTTACAGGATTTATTGGAATTTGAGTTTTTACAGAAAGCCTTTATTACATCCGTAATGGTTGGTATTATCTGTGGCGTTATCGGTAGTTTTATTGTTTTACGTGGTATGGCTTTAATGGGTGATGCGATTTCACACGCTGTCCTTCCAGGTGTAGCAATATCTTATATGTTAGGGATCAACTTTTTCTATGGCGCTGTTTTTACTGGGGTGCTTACAGCACTTGGCATTGGTGTAATTAGTCAGAACAGTCGTATTAAAAATGATTCATCGATAGGGATTGTTTTTTCAGCATTTTTTGCACTTGGAATTATTTTAATTACAAAAGCGCGCAGTGCGACTGACTTAACACAAATTCTCTTTGGTAATGTATTATCTGTTCAACCAACGGATATGTGGTTGACTTTAATCATCGGAGGATTAGTCATTTTAGTTGTCGTGATATTCTTTAAAGAACTACTAATCTCAAGTTTTGATGAGACGATGGCGGCAGCATATGGCTTGAATACACGCTTGATACATTACTCCATTATGTTTCTCTTAACCTTGGTGACAGTTGCATCTCTTCAAACAGTAGGTGTCATTTTAGTTGTTTCGATGTTAATTACACCTGCGTCAACAGCTTACTTATTAACAAATCGTTTATCGCTTATGGTTGTTTTAGCAGCATTCTTTGGAGCGTTCTCAGCAGTTATAGGTTTGTATTTTAGCTTTCGCTATAACATGCCTTCGGGTCCAGTGATTGCATTGGCAACAACATCACTTTTCTTGCTTGCTTTCATTTTTTCACCAAAACAAGGCATGTTGTGGAAGTTGTTTAGACCGAGAAATAAAAAGAAAAATGAAATTCTTGTGTAAAGATTTGAATGGATTAATGAGATTAGATTATAAAGGAGTAGAGTGAACAAATGAAAAATGTAATGAAGTGGGTATTTCTATCATTCGTAGCGGTGTTCATGTTAGCTGCTTGCGGGAATGATGACAAAGGAAAATCAACAAATGCAAATGAAGATGAAAAACTAAAAGTGGTTACATCGTTTACAATTATTGCGGATATGGCTAGAGAAATTGGCGGAGAGAATGTTGAGGTTTACAATCTTGTGCCGAGCGGAACAGACCCGCATGAGTACGAACCTCTACCAAATGATATTAAAGCAGCAACAAAAGCTGATGTACTATTTTATAATGGTTTGAACTTAGAAGGTGGAAAAAAAGGATGGTTCTTCAAAATGATGAAAACCGTCAATCAAAAAGATGAAAACATCTTTAGTTTAACTGAAAGAGTAGAACCATTATATCTCTCAGGTGAAGGCGGACGTGAAGAAGAAATTAATCCACATGCATTCATTGACCCGGCTGTTGGTGTGAAAATGGCTGAAGATATGAGAGATGTTCTCGTGAAGAAACATCCTTCTAATGCCGAAGCGATTCAAAAACGCGGTGATGCTTACGTTCAACGTTTGAAGGATATTGATAATGATCTACAAGAACGAATTAAAACTATTCCAGAACAAAACCGTACACTAGTAACGAGTGAACGCGCATTTCAATACTTTAATACACATTACGGTTTAAAAGAAGCTTATATATGGGAAATTGATACTGAAGAGAATGGTTCCCCGAAGCAAATAAAGGATTTAGTTAAATTTATTCACGAGCATAAAGTACCAGTTCTATTCGTCGAATCAAATGTAGATAGTCGTCCTATGGAGACTGTCTCTAAAGAAACGGGCGTACCAATCGCTAAACAAAAAATCTATTCAGATGAGATTGGTAATCCAGGTGATGAAATTGATACGTATGTTAAATATTTAAATTATAATATAAAACTTATCCACGATGAGTTAAGCAAGTAAATTGCTACAAAGAAAACTAAAGAATAGATTCTCCTCTCTTTAAATATTTAAAGAGGTTGATACAATAATGCACGCTACCAAAACAAGACATCTGCTACTTTAGATGTCTTGTTTTCGTTATATAAAGCTTTTCTATGAACTTCAACTTTTGGCTGAATTACTGTAAAGTAGAATGAAAGAAGCAAGAGAGGGTTGAAATGAATGAAGTTTTTTCATACAGCAGACTGGCATCTAGGTAAATTGGTCCAAGGAGTATATATGACTGAAGATCAACGCTTTGTATTACGTCAATTTGTGGATGCCGTAAAATTAGAAAAACCAGATGCAGTTGTGATTGCTGGGGATTTATATGATCGTGCAGTTCCACCAACTGAAGCCGTTGCGTTGTTAGATGATGTTTTAGCCGAAATCGTTATGGATCTAAAGACACCAGTGTTAGCAATCGGTGGTAATCATGATAGCCCGGGAAGACTTCATTTTGGAAGCGGTTTGATGCGTGATAATGGCTATCATATTGTGGGCCAGTTAAATGACATCATGAATCCCGTTATTTTAAATGATGAATTTGGCGAAGTGCATTTTCACCTAATCCCATTCGCAGATCCTTCCGTAGTAAAACACGTTTTTAATGATGATTCGGTTATAACGCATCAATTAGCCATGAAAAAAGTTGTGGATAGTATAAACGAACAATTGGATGACAGAGCTCGCCATGTATTTGTTGGACATGCATTTGTAACGAAAAATGGTGAAAGTGAAGAAAATACAAGTGACTCCGAAAGACCACTTGCAATCGGTGGAGCTGAATATGTTTCGGCACGCCTATTTGAACCGTTTCACTACACTGCATTGGGTCATTTACATCAAGCCCATTTTGTATTAGATGAAACGATCCGTTATGCAGGTTCACCATTAAAATATTCGATTTCAGAAGAGCGTCATAAAAAAGGTTTTTCAATTGTACAGTTAGATGGTGATGGGAATGTTACGATTGAAAAACGCTTATTAACGCCATTACATGAATTACGAACTGTCGAAGGAACAATGGCGGATATATTGAAACTTCCAGTAAGTGAAGAATATATATTTGTTAAATTACTAGACAATACGCCTATTCTATTACCAATGGAAAAAGTACGGTCAGTTTTTCCAAATGCAATGCATATTGAACGAAAAATAACTACCCCCACATCGAACGTTGAAGCATTGACTCATCAGAAATCACATAAGCAAGATGATTTAGCGTTATTCACTTCATTTTATGAAACGATGAAAGGGCATGAAGCAGAACAGGATACACTGTCTTTATTTACTGAAGTTTTGCACGAAGTGATGAATGACGAGGGGGGAAGAGAATGAGGCCGATTCGACTAACCATGACGGCATTTGGACCGTATAAAGGGCAAGAAGACATCGATTTCACTGAACTCCGAGATAATAATCTCTTTGTTGTCTCGGGCGCAACGGGAGCAGGGAAAACAACTATATTTGATGGTATTAGTTTCGCTCTTTACGGACAAGCGAGCGGCGAAGACCGAACGGATTTCCGTGCCATGAGAAGTGACTTTGCAGATGACTCTGTTCAAACGACAGTGGAACTGTTATTTGCAATACAGAAACGAAAATACCGCATCATGCGTCAAATTCCTTATTTAAAGAAGGGGAATAAGACTGAAACAGCTGGTAGAATCGAATTGTATGAAATTAAAGATGACTATGAAGTACCGCTTGTCGACCGCCAAATTGTTTCTGAAATAAATAAAAAAGTAGAGCAACTCATCGGTTTTACACAAGCACAATTTAGTCAAATTGTAATGCTCCCACAAGGAGAATTCAGGAAATTCTTAACATCAGATACAGACAATAAAGAATCAATTTTAAGAAAGATATTTAAAACAGACAATTATCGCGAAATTGTAGAGAAACTTAAATATCGAAAAGATGAAGCGCTAAAAGAATTTGTAAGTGGCGATCAAACCGTAAAAGGGTTAATTGCTCAAATTCAATCGTTACTACCTGCAAGGGAATCAACGGTTTTCGAAGTAATATCTACTGAAGTTCACAATTCTCACCAGGTAATTGAAGGATTACTAGAAGAAATAACGTACTACAATGAGAAAATAATTGCTGATAAGAAAGGCTATGTCGAAGCGGAGAAAAAGCATGCGGACTCAATGTCCGCTTTTCATGAGGCGAACAATCTAAATGAACGATTAAACGAATTAAATCAAAAACAAACTTTGTTGAAAGAAAAAGAGCAACAAAAAGCGAGTATGGATCATAGAGCTCAACAACTGGAATATGCAGAAAGAGCAGCAGTAATAGAAGAAATCGAAATACAACTTACTTCTTTAAACGAAGAAGTAGCTGTGAAGAAAGAAGCTTTTGCCAACGCGCAACTTTCTCTTGAAACCGCAACTAAAGACAAGGAAAAAGCAGAAGAGCAATTTCATTTAGAGGAAGCCAATCAAGTTCAACGGGAACAAATGTCTGAGCGATTGTACAAGTTAAACATGCACCTGCCTATCGTGTCTAAGTTGAGTGACAAAGAGCAAGCACTAACTAAAATGAAAAGTAAAATCGTTGAACTTGAAGAAAAGGTGTGTCAACTACAAGACAAAGTTGATTCGGAATCAGAAACACGAACGGGTGCTCAAAAAGACGTAGAAGTTCTTGAAAATAAACTACTTCACTTTGAAAAGAAATCCGAGAAACTAATCGACTTAAAAAACAAATATAAAATGCTTAAAGAGTACAACAAGCTACAACAGACTACTTCAAATTTTAAAAAAGACTTACAAACAATACAAACGACATTTGAGCAGCAAAGAGCAATATATACTGAATTAGAAACAAGCTGGTTAACTAACCAAGCTGCATTGTTGGCGGAAAACCTCCATGAAGGAGAAGCGTGTCCGGTATGTGGAAGTTTAGAACATCCATTCATAAGTAATATGACCGATAAAATCAACATTACTAGGGAAGAGTTAGATGTAGAGAAGATTAAACTGGTGGAAGTGGAAAGTAAATATCGAACAATTGAAGCTAAATATAAAACAAATGTTGAACAATTGAACGAGAAGAATCAGGAAATTGAACGTGAAGACATAAAAGGTAAAGATGCTGATTTGGAGACAGCGACGATTGATTTGGAAAAAGAAGTTGATGAACTCCGAAAGAGTCGAGAAACACTCTCTGAGCTAAAAGTTCAATTAAAGAAACAAGGGTTGGTAGTTGAGAACTTAGCATTGGAGAAGACTGACACGGAGAAGGAATTATTACGCTTACAAGCAGATTATGAAAAAGAATCTGCTTTAATTGACTTAGAGATTCAAGAAATTCCAGTAGATATGAGAGTATTATCCGAACTTAAGCAGCGAATTGTTGATTGTGAATCACAAAAACGCAAGCTGGATGATGCGTGGCGTGATGCCCAACAAAATCGAGAGAAGTCTATGGAAATACTAACTGTGGCACAATCCAATCACTTACATGCAACTACTATTCTTAAAGAACTACATGAAAAAAAACATTTGATTGAAAATAAATTTAATGGGGCATTGACTAAATCGAAATTTAATTCTGCAGAAAAATATTACGAATCAAAAATGCCTGAAAACGATCGCCAAACGTTGAAACAAGAACTTGAGAAGTTTAATGAGCAATTCCATTCATTACTAGCTGCTGTAACTGAATTAACGAAACATCTAGAAGGGAAAGAACATGTAGACCTTCAGGCAATGCAAATGTTTGTTGATGAGAAAAAGCGAGCGTACGAAACAGCATTGTCTACTTATAATCATTCAATGGAATATGAAAGAATCGCCATTTCGATTAAAAACAGTATAGAAAAAGCAGTCAGTAGCTTGTCAACTTTAGAAATGAAAGTTAATAAGATTACAGATTTATATGATATTCTTAGAGGTCATAATGAAATAAAGCTATCGTTTGAACGTTATATTCAAATTGATTATTTAGAAAGAATTATTCAATCTGCTAACGAGCGTTTAAAAACGTTGTCGAATGGTCAATTCGAATTGATGCGCAGTGATCGTCAGGAAACACATGGTAAACAGAGCGGCTTGGGCATTGCAGTGTATGATGCGTATACGGGCCAAACACGTGATGTTAAAACGTTATCTGGAGGAGAGAAATTTAATGCATCGCTATGTTTAGCGCTTGGTATGTCAGACGTCATTCAAAGTTTTCAAGGCTCCGTATCTATAGAAACAATGTTTATAGACGAAGGGTTTGGTTCTTTGGATGAAGAATCATTAAATAAGGCTATTGATACGCTTATCGATTTACAAAAGTCTGGTCGGTTAATTGGCGTTATTTCACATGTAGAAGAACTAAAAGCCGCATTCCCAGCGATACTTGAAGTCGAAAAGTTAAAAGAGGGTCATAGTAAAACGAAGTTTACCATTAAGTGAATTAGGATGAGAGCATGCCTCCATTTTATAGGGGGCATGCTTTTTAGTTTGTGACCATTTATTTCGTTTAAGAGAAGGACTAAATAACAAGAGCACTTGTCTAATGTGTTTTGAACGAGAAGAGGTCATTATTATTTCAAACTCAAAATAATTGTTTTAATACTTGGCAGAATATTTCTGTTTCTCTATAGTATATTGCAATTTTGTTAGGATTAGTTTAGGATAAACTTCACTGATATATTGCATATAAGTTATAGCACCCAAGGAGGAACACCATCTATGCAACAAAAAATATCATTTTCGTCTTATGTATTAATAGGGGTTATGCTATTTGCTTTATTTTTTGGAGCAGGTAATTTAATCTTTCCAGCTGAACTTGGCCAATTAGCGGGAAATCATTTTTGGCCTGCTATGATAGGGTTTTTAATTACAGGAGTAGGTTTACCGTTTTTAGGAATTTTAGCAATGGGCTTTTCAGGTAGTGATAATTTGCAGCAACTTGCAAGTAGGGTTCATCCGATCTATGGAGTTATTTTTACTTCACTACTCTATTTGACGATTGGTCCATTCTTTGCAGCTCCGAGAACAGGCGCTGTTGCCTATACTGTCGGAATTGCACCTTTCGTAGATGAAAGTTTTCAAGAAAAGGGTCTACTCATATTTACAGCTCTATTTTTTGGACTTACGCTGTGGTTAGCGTTAAATCCATTAAAGCTAGTCGATCGTATTGGCAAGATATTATCACCGATTATCATTGTTCTACTTCTTGGTTTGTTAGCCGCGGTAGTGCTGAAGCCGATGGGCGAATTTGGAGACCCACAGGCCGAATACACGAATGGTGCTTTTATAAAAGGATTTACAGCAGGGTACAATACAATGGATGCACTTGCATCTCTAGTGTTTGGAATTATTGTTATTACTGCAATTCGCGCAATGGGAGTTATAGACAAGCGTGGCATTTTAGTTGCAACAGCAAAAACGGGTCTAGTCGCAATTGGGTTCTTAGCTATTCTCTATATAGGGATTGGTTATTTGGGAGCTACAAGTACAACGCTTTTTGGTGTATTTGATACAGGGGGTCCCGTTTTGAGTGCAGCATCCTCCCATTACTTTGGAGAATTTGGTTCAGTTATGCTAGCGATTGTCATCATATTAGCATGCTTAACAACGAGCATTGGACTGATGACAGCATGCGGAGAATATTTTCATATGCTCATCCCGAAAATTAGCTACAAAGTTTTTGTAACCTTTTTCACACTCTTTTGTTTTTATGTAGCGAATTCTGGATTAGAGCAAATTATTAACTATTCAATTCCTGTATTAATGTTTTTATATCCTCTAGCTGTCGTCTTGATGGTGTTGACGTTCTTATCACCACTATTCAAACACAAACGAATTGTTTATGTTTCGACAACACTGACAACCTTATTGGTTGTTACGCCAGACTTACTATACAATGGGTTTGAGTTACTCCATTTACCTTATTCTCATTTGATATCACCTATTCTTAAGTTTTACGAGCGGACGCTTCCTTTGTATGCTGATGGGCTTGGATGGCTATTGCCAGTTGGTGTAGTGATGTCGATTATGATATGTATTGTCGGCCTAATCGTACTTGTGAAAAAAATAACGAATAAAGACTAAAACAAAACCGACCTTATAGGGTCGGTTTTGTTTTAGTCTTCTTTGAGTGAATGAAACTCTTCAATTGCGCGTAACCAATTATCCCTCATTACAGTTGATACGTTGACCAAATCTCTTTTCTTTAATAATTCGATCACCTGGTTATGCTCCTTTATGGATTTTTCAGTTAACACAATTGAATTATGAAAGAATAAACGTCGTACATGAGCTTGTAGGGATTCAAGCATTGACAAAATATAAGGATTTTTTGCAGTGTCTACAATGAGTTGATGAAAAGATTCATCAATCTTGAGTGCAGAAAAATAATCTTGTCGATGGACTGCATTTGCAAAAATTGCGTTCGTTTCTTCAAGCTGATGAATGATCTCGGTAGTGAGATGTGGAATCGCTAATTCTGCTGATAAGGCTTGTAATGCTGCAAGGGGTGGTAGTAAATCTGTAATGGACTCTTTTTCGACTTCAGTAACTTGCGTTGCTTTACCAGGAAACATCTTTACAAATCCTTGAACTTCCAATAGTTGTAATGATTCGCGTACTGGGGTTCTACTAACGCCAAGGGCATTTGCAAGCTCTGTATCATTAAGCTTTTCTCCGGGATGTAATGTACCATCAATAATCCATTGTTGTAGCTGGTTAAATGTATTTTCTTTTGCGGTTTTTCTAACGGGTTTAGAATGATCTATTGGTACTGGCATCCTGAATCACATCCTAATTATGACTTTATTAATAAAGTATACATGATAGCGCTATCAGAATAAAGGTATGCAATATATTACTGGCAATGCCAACGTTTTAACAAAAACTAACCATTGTCTACGAAATGGTAAGGCATCAATAGCTAAATTCATTTTTAGTAAAGTGGATGAATTGAGAGTTGAATTCCTTTTCAAATTTCAAAAAATAATCTTTGTTATTGGTCGTTGTTCCGCAAGAAAGTTCCACATGATGAAAGACGAAGATACGTGCTTTTTAAAAGGACTATCATAATAGTTCCTTCCACTATATATATATCCACTTGTCTTTAGCACTATATGTGTGTTTGAATTTTCGTATAAAATCTAACAAATGTGTTCCGATTCTCATGTTTCTAATGGGAAAGTCTAAGTAGAAAACATATATTTTTGCAACTGTGTCATCAATCATCACTCTGCCGATGACACGAACAATTTTAAAATTCAGTTGTGCAATGAAATATCCGTGCCATTTCAGGTTTATATATGATATTTTTTCAATGATACGTTCAACATTGTAATAATTAGTAATTAACTTCTCAATATATTCATTATAAAATAAATGGCGATACGTAAACCATTGATAGAGACTTAGAAGCACGGTTATTTCTTGCGCATCAGCAGAGTTTGCTTTCCTTATGAAAACATCTTTCATCAAGGATTAGTCGTCTTTTGTAATATAGTGTCGAAAATTGTAATACGATAGGATGCTTTCTGTAACACAATCGAAATACTAACTTGTTAGGATAATTATAGACTAAATCGCTAGGAGATGAGCAATTGAGAAAAGTTTTAGGAGCACTTGTTGTCACAATGGCACTACTGGTTAGCGGAGGTCACGAAAGTTTCGCCGCATCCTCAACATATACAATTCAAGAGGGTGATACACTTTATCAGATTGCAAGAGAAAATAATCTATCTGTTGCAACGTTGAAGTCTATTAATGCCTTAACGTCTAACCTGATATTTCCACAACAAGTAGTTAAACTCACAGATTCAACAAATACACCATCTAGAGGTGACAGTAGCAAAGTAGTGAAAGAGTTCACTGCATCTGCAACCGCTTATACAGCTAACTGCAATGGTTGTTCTGGTATTACGAAAACGGGTATTAATTTGAACAGCAATTCAGATTTAAAAGTAATCGCTGTAGATCCGAGTGTCATCAAACTAGGATCAAAAGTGTGGGTAGAAGGTTATGGATATGCAATTGCAGGAGATATAGGAAGTGCCATTAAAGGAAACAAGATTGATGTATTCATACCTACGAAAGGTGAAGCCTACAAGTGGGGCCGTAAAAATGTGAAAATCAAAGTGTTTGAATAAAAACGATGAAATCTTGCTCTTTATTGAGCAAGATTTTTTTGTTGGAGCCGTTTTTAGATGAAATGAATTTTTACAATGGTCGTTCGATACGGTACATTGGTTATGAAGTAAATGAAATTCCATTGAATTATTGGATTTCGAGACAACTGTAGATGATTTTTGACTTGATAATATAGGAGGGGAATAGATGAATGTTTACTTAATTACCGGCGCATCTAAGGGGATTGGACATGAGCTTGCGAAGCAATTAAGTTTAGAAGGGAATTTTGTGATTGGGGTAGCGCGGACCGAAACAGCGATGGAGGGCATTATTTTTATTGAAGGTGACCTTGCAGAAACTGAAAAATTAGAGGAACTTATGGAAGTAATGTTTTCAATGGCTCCTGCTAATGCAACATCGTTTACATTGATTAATAATGCGGCAACTGTGGATCCGATAGGACGGATTGGTACTATCAAATCCACTGAAATTACCCATGCATTAGCTGTGAATTTGAATGCTCCTATCATTTTATCGAATGCATTTATCTCGCAATTAAGTGATTTTAAAGGCACGAAGCGTATTATTAACATTTCATCAGGTGCGGGCCGACACGCTTATGAAGGTTGGGGAACTTATTGTGCAACAAAAGCGGGGATTGATCATTTTACGAGAGTTGTAGCCCTTGAACAAATACATGAAGACTATCCTGTGGAAATCGTATCGATAGCGCCTGGTATAATTGATACAACGATGCAAGAGAAAATACGAAAAAGTAGTGTGCAGGATTTTCCTCTACTTGATCGATTTATAGATTACAAAAGTCAGGGCCAACTCAGTAGTGCTGGGGAAACAGCTAGCAAATTGAAAGCATTCATGACAACGAATGCATTTTCAAAGGGTGAAGAGATTATGGATATACGAGACGTTTGAAAAAGGTTAAAGGTGTGATTGTATATGAATCAGTACTTGCGAGTTTTTATAACGGTAGTTGAGCGGCAAAACTTTTCACGGGCAGCAGAAGAACTTCATATGACGCAACCAGCAGTCAGTCAATATGTTCGAATGTTAGAACGAGAAGTTGGAACGAAGCTATTAGAAAGAAGCAATAAGTATGTTCGATTAAATAAAGCGGGTGAGATTGTCTATCATCATGCAAAGGAGATTATGGGGTTATATGAAAAAATGCAGTTGCTCGTTGATGATTTAACGAATCATGCAAAAGGGACGTTATCAATTGGCGCAAGCTATACTTTTGGGGAGTATGTGTTGCCACATATCATTGCGAAAATGAAGGATAAATATCCGTTGATTGAGCCAACAATCAAAATAGGAAATACGAGGGAAATTGAAGAATATGTACGAAGTCACCAATTAGATGTGGGAATCGTTGAAGGAAAGTTTAATAGTGAACATTTGTTGATTGAACCTTTTGCAGAGGATATGATGCACATCGTTGTTCCAAAACAACATCATCTTGCAAGTCTGCAAAGTGAAATGAAGACTTCAGAGTTAGAAAAAGAAACTTGGATTGTTCGTGAAAATGGTTCGGGTACGCGATCTGCAACAAACGAACTGCTTCAACAGTTGAGGATTTCACCACCAACTATGATGGAATTTGGGAGCACTCAATTGATCAAGGAGTCTGTTGAATCAGGACTTGGAATTAGTTTGCTCTCTGGGTGGGCAATACGGAAAGAACTCACTTTAGGGACCTTAAAGACAATACAGGTGAAAGGTCTCCCATTCACCCGTGAATTTTCAATTGTCACTCAAACACCTTTTCAAACAAAGGCTGTTCAAGTGTTTTTGGAATTGATTAGAGAAAATAAGGTATTATCAAATCTTATTAAATAATGAAATAAGCAAGGACAGCAAGAACTATAGAAGTAATCCCCATTGCAATTAATGGTTTAAGTGCTTTGGTTCGAACATCATGTAAACTTACATTTAAACCAAGTCCAACCATCGCTGCAGTTAAAAACCATGTAGTAACGGTTGAAACAATGTCCTTGAAACTTTCTGAAACTGGGATTGAATGACCTAGCACATAGCTTCCGAATAGACTAAGCGCAAGGAATCCGATGAGGAACCATGGGAATTCAATTTTTGCATCTGTCTCATCAGTATTGGTACTTTTACGTTTCATGAAATACATGAAAATGAAGCATAATGGGACAAGTAAAAATACGCGGCCAAGTTTCGCTAAAAGGCCTAGTGCAAGTGCATCTTGTCCACCAGGTTCTGCTGCCAGCGCGACATGTGCAATTTCATGAAGACTGATTCCGGACCACATTCCGTATTCAGCAGCTGTGATGGGAAGGAATGGTCTGACAATCGTATAGCCAATAGCAAAAATAGTACCTACGAGTGCTATGATACCGACACTAATTGCAGTATCATCCTCTTTAGATTTTACAATTGGAGCAATGGCCGCAATTGCTGCTGCACCACATACTCCGGTTCCAACACCTAACAGCAAAGTAATCATTGGATTTGCTTTTAGTTTTTTTCCAATCCACACGGTTAGTAGAATGGCAAATATGATCACACCAGCATCACGCACCAATAACCCCAACCCGTCACTTAGGACAACTCCGATATTCAATTTTAAACCATATAGAATGATTGCGAATCGTAATAAGCGTTTCGATGAAAATGCAATACCTGTTCTTATTTTCTCAGGATATCCCATGAATTGTCGGTAGATAACGGCTATTATAATGGCGCAAGCTAGTTGGCCAACCATGCTGAATCCTGGAACCTTCGCAAGTAGGTAGCCTGCAAAAGCGATTAAGAACGTGAATGCAATACCACCAATCCACGCCATGTATTCATTTCTTTTCAAATGTTGTGTTTCCATGTGGCACCTCCTAATAGTTAGTATAAATCTGTATTTATTATAAGGAAAATAATTATTTTTAATGCTCTGTATAAGTTATTACTTATGATTAGAGCATAGTGGAAGTGGAAGAAGGGTTAATAACACCATAGTATAGTCAGTTATGTAACTAATGAAAAAATAAAAAGTTGTACTATAAATGACGTTAGTGAATTTTGCTTCTATATGCGCATAATAGATAACTGTTTACACCGCTAATATTCGTTCCGAGCGGACGCTTTTTGTGGGGCGTGCGGTAAGCCTACTGGAGTCTCCAATCAGCTACATATCATTAAAATAGTAGTTGAATATGAATTAAAACAAGTGAATTTCTATGTAGAATTAAAGTTGTTGAAAACCAAAATTTAAGAAGAACAATTCCTTTTTTATTTTTAATGATATTCAATACTTAAATCTTAAGTTCGAAGAAAAATGCGTAAGAGAAAGAAGTATAAAGGGAAATTACGTAAATATGTCGTGGTCAATTCAAAAAATCTTAAAAGATTAGATACGAAAGCACCATAATTCCCGTCAGGAATCATTCTAGACAAACGCCGTGCCTCCGGAAAGCATTCGTCTGGGATGGAAAACAACAGTGTATTGAAAACGTTAAAAAAACAGGATTGCAATCCAAAGTCAGTTAAACTAAATTTGGAAGCAGTCCTGTAACAATTAAAAATTAATTTAAGACGTCTAAAGTTCTTTATCAACACTATTTAACAAAGAACCTTATACAACTTTGCATTTTTTCTATTTATTTATTTATTTTCGGAACTTGAAAAGCCTTGAGTTTTTCTATTGCAATAAGAAATGGAGGATTATTACGCTGATTGAGTAGTTCGTAGCGAATAACATGTATTTCTGATTGGTGTAAATTAGAAACGTATTCAAGAAGTGCATCTCGTTCTTCTTTACCGCCTGGATGACCGTCATAAACAGAAATGACAATAATACCGCCAATCTTCAGTAAACCTAATAGTGCTTCGATAGCTTTAATCGTGCTATCCGGTTGTGTAACAATCGACAAATCTTCACTATGAGGCAAGTAACCAAGATTGAAAACGGCCCCTCCGATTTCACTCTTCACATATTGTCTTACTTGGTCATGACTCGCTAATAGTAGGGTTACTCTACTATTTAAATCCCCCAGACGTTCTCTCGTTGAATCTAATGCAGCTTGTTGGATATCGAACGCGTAGACATGTCCTTTGTCGCCGACATGTTCGGCTAGATATTCCGTATCATTACCGTTACCGGCCGTTGCATCAACAACGATTTCTCCAGGTAAAACAGTTTCCTTTAGTAATCTTTTTGCGAAAGGTAGAACACGCAAAAGTTTCATTTTTCATCGACCACCTTTTCAAAGTACTTTCCTTGCCAACTACCTCTTCGTTCCAATTCTTTGTCAATGCCATTTAAAACATCCCATTTTGAAACACTCCACATCGGTCCAATCATTAGTTCGATAGGACCGTCGCCTGTTATCCGATGTACAATTAAATCAGGTGGAAGTATTTCGAGCTGATCGACAACTAAATTGATGTATTCATCTTTATCGAGGAATTGAAGTTGACCTTTTTCGTACTGTTTGACCATAGGTGTCCCTTTTAAGAGATGCAAAAGATGGATTTTAATCCCTTGCACATCGAGCTTGGCCACTTCACGTGCAGTTTCCATCATCATCTCGTAGTTTTCTAAAGGCAAGCCATTAATGATATGTGTACAGACACGGATGCCGCGTTTTCGGAGTTTGTTCACACCCTCAACATAGAGATCGAAATTATGAGCACGGTTCACAAGGGTAGCTGTTTTTTCATGGACAGTTTGAACTCCTAGCTCTACCCATAAGTAAGTACGCTCATTTAACTCCGCTAAATAGTCCACAACGTCATCTGGTAAACAATCTGGACGCGTGGCAATGGATAGAGCAACTACGCCTTCTTGGGCCAGTGCAGTTTCAAACTTTTCTTTGAGCTTATTTAAAGGTGCATGCGTATTTGTATAAGCCTGAAAATAAGCCATGTACTTTCCGGTTTTCCACTTCTTATGCATTTTGTCTCTAATTTCAGCAAATTGTACATCGATGGGGTCAACGCGGTCTCCAGCAAAATCACCCGATCCAGCAACACTGCAAAATGTACAACCACCGTATGCGACAGTTCCATCTCTGTTTGGACAATCAAAACCAGCATCTAAAGAAACTTTAAAAACTTTAAACCCAAATTCATCTTTTAAATGTCTTGACCATGTATGATACCTTTTCCCTTCAGAAGGAAAAGGAAATAAGTTTGTAACCATATGACTCAACTCCTCTAACAGTCAATTGTATCATGTTTTAGGTGAAGTTGGTTCATTTCATCTAGATGAGATTGAGTTAATTTTTTGTGTGTCATATGTAAAGGGATGAAATACTTTTCTATTATATAAATTTCATTTTTAATAAATGAGTATGTATTCATACTTCTAAAATTGCTTCGTCTCTTGGTGTTGGCCGCTTCTACGCTAGTTTCAACTTTTCTATATGTCTATCTTGGGCTTTCTTCTCGCTCCTTGTTTTACCTTTTTTGCATTCTACTAGACCATATTTTTATTGTCGAACTAAGTGTAGATAATTCAAGTTGCGATACAATCTTGTTGATAGTAATGTAAGGAAAAGGATACTTAGTGAATGTAGCGATTTTGGTAACAACACACATAAAATGAAAGGATGAATTAAATAATGGATTTAAGTATGGAAGTTTTTAAAAATGTAAAAGAAGCATATAAGAATCTTCGTGAAGTTGAGCGTCGGAAAATAGTGGATTATTTGAAGCTGAATGGTTTTAAAACACAAAATGGGAATGAACTGTCTTATAGAGGGGGGAGTGGAAGACCTGCTTATACAAGCGGTGGAGAAATTGTAGAATATGATTTGAGTAATTGGAAATGGGTAGAAGCAAGTAAGGAAAATGTCACATATTTTATTTCATTACAGGCTTTTGATAGCGATCCAAAGTCCGGAAATCACCATGTGTTAATGGATAGAATTGGTGTCTGTGCATTTGATGAAAATATAAAAGAGGAAGATAAGAATTACTTTCAAGATATGGTAAGAACAACACTTGATTTACCGTTGGATGAAACAAAAATTGAGATGTTTCCAGAAATACTTGAAGATGCAAGGTTAGATATGCTTAAAAAAGTAAAGTCAGAAATGCAAAAGAATTAAATCGTTATTTGGTATGCTGTTTTGGTTGTTCGTATAATATCACTTAGTTTAGGTGGATAATATAATTAGCGTTAAATACCTCTTATAAATTCGTAAACTTTTAAATATGTGACAATCTCCTTAGAATTATTAAACTAACAAGAAGAGTTAAGCATGGAAATAATTTATGTGATGAGTTATATAGCTGGTTATTCAAATCATCACAACGTAGCTATTTGATAAACCTATATAAAAGAGCAATTAGAAAATCAGTAAAATGGTTTTCTGATTGCTCTTTTTTCGTGTAGTCATTGATTGCAACACGAATAGTTGTCTGATTTAATAGAAGAGTAGGATTATTAGTTAAATCCATTCGATTCAAAAGGGGGCAAGGGTATGAAACCGATTTATTCATCTGCACAAGAGGCGGTTGCAAAAATTGAAAGTGGTGCGACTTTAATGGTAGGCGGTTTTGGTTTAGTGGGGATACCAGAACAACTGATTTTAGCGCTCGTTGAAAAAGGTGTCACCGATTTAACCGTTATTTCGAACAATTGTGGAGTCGACGAGTGGGGGCTTGGACTTCTATTGGAAAATAAACAAATCAAGAAAATGATAGGATCTTATGTTGGGGAGAATAAGGAGTTTGAACGGCAAGTGTTATCAGGTGAAATTGCAGTAGAGCTGACACCACAAGGCACACTCGCAGAAAAAATTCGTGCAGGGGGTGCTGGTATTCCAGCGTTTTATACACCTGCTGGGGTTGGGACAACGGTTGCACAAGGGAAAGAAATAAGAGAGTTTGATGGTAAGGAATATGTGTTGGAACAGGCGTTAAGAGCAGACTTTTCATTAATTCGAGCAGCGAAAGCAGATAAGTTTGGCAATCTGATTTACAACAAAACGGCTCAAAATTTTAATCCGATGATGGCAGCAGCGGGTCGTTTTACTATTGCGGAAGTAGAAGAAATTGTTGAAACGGGTGAATTAGATCCAGCTACTGTTCACACACCGAGTATTTACGTACAAGGGCTCTTACAAGCTAACCAAGAAAAACGCATAGAACGGTTAACAATCCAATCTTGAAAGGGGATGAGAGATTTGGCAGAAGTAAATGTCCGAGAACGTATTGCAAGACGCGCTGAAAAAGAAATTGAAGATGGAAATTATGTGAATTTAGGAATTGGTATGCCGACACTTGTTGCAAATTACATTTCAGCTAATAAAACTGTCGTCCTTCAATCAGAAAATGGATTGTTAGGAATTGGTCCTTATCCGACAAAAGAAAATGTCGATCCAGACTTGATCAATGCGGGTAAAGAGACGGTTACTTCCATTCCTGGCTCAGCTTATTTTACAAGTGCAGAGTCATTTGCAATGATACGGGGTGGACATGTAGACGTAGCGATTTTAGGTGGCATGGAAGTGTCTGAAAAAGGTGATTTGGCTAATTGGATGATTCCAGGGAAAATGATTAAAGGAATGGGCGGCGCAATGGATCTTGTCCATGGAGCAAAAAAAATCATTGTTATTATGGATCATGTTGCAAAAGATGGTTCTGCAAAAATTAAAAAAGAGTGTTCTTTACCGTTGACAGGAAAAGCAGTCGTGCACAAAATTATAACTGAACGAGCTTTACTGGATGTTACACCAGAAGGACTTGCATTAAAAGAAGTTTTCAAAGGTTATTCGATCCAAGACGTCATTGATTCTACGGATGTAGATTTGATTATCAAAGATGTCATTGAAGATGTAAATTGATAGTTGTAAATAAGAATATTTTGGGGTAGACTGTTAGTAATAGTTTTTGGCATTGAAGAGGAGTAGTAGTCAGATCGTTCGGATGTTAGAGAGCAGGTGGTTGGTGAAAACCTGTACGATTGATCGATGAACTCGCCTTGGAGCCTGCACTGGTGAATGTAACTTGTAATTGGTGCCGTTTTCCGCGTTAAGGAAACAAGTTGGACGGTTCAGCCGTCAATTTGGGTGGCACCGCGGGAGTATATATAAATCTCGTCCCTTATGTAGTTAAGGGACGAGATTTTTTTATTTATCCCAAAAAGAATTGTGTTTATTTAAAGGAGGAATTTGGCATGAGTTATAAACATCAGCAAATTGAGAAGAAGTGGCAAAAGTTTTGGGGAGAGAATCACACATTCAAATTGAAAGACGATCCTGCAAAGCCTAAATTTTATGCGTTAGATATGTTTCCTTATCCATCAGGAGTAGGTCTTCATGTAGGACATCCAATTGGATATATTGCTACAGATATATTGAGTTCTTTTAAACGCAAACAGGGTTATAATGTGTTGCATCCGATGGGATGGGATGCATTTGGACTACCAGCAGAGCAATATGCATTAGATACAGGAAATGATCCTGCTGAATTCACAGCGAAGAATATTGCAACGTTCAAGCGACAGATGAATGACCTAGGGTTTTCATATGACTGGGATCGTGAAATCAATACAACAGATCCGAGTTATTATAAATGGACACAATGGATTTTTATTCAACTTTACAATAAAGGTTTGGCGTATGTGGATGAAGTAGCTGTCAACTGGTGCCCTGCACTAGGAACAGTGCTCGCGAATGAAGAAGTAATTGACGGGAAATCTGAACGTGGCGGTCATCCAGTAGAAAGACGTCCTATGCGTCAATGGGTTCTTAGAATTACGGAATATGCGGATCGTTTACTGGAAGATTTAGATGACTTGGATTGGCCGGAAAGCTTAAAAGATATGCAACGGAATTGGATTGGTCGATCAGAAGGTGCACAGCTATCTTTTGAAGTTGAAGGAACAGAACTTTCGTTCGACGTATTTACAACACGTCCGGATACAATTTTTGGTGCAACTTATGCCGTGCTTGCTCCAGAACATAAATTAGTTGCAGAGATTACAACTGCAGACCAAAAAGAGGCAGTAGAAAAATATTTAGATAAAGTGAAATTGAAGAGTGATCTAGAACGAACGGACTTAGCAAAAGAGAAGACGGGTGTGTTTACAGGAGCATTCGCAATCAATCCTGCAAGCGGCGAGAAAATGCCGATTTGGATTGCCGACTACGTGTTAGCAACTTATGGTACAGGAGCAATTATGGCTGTCCCAGCTCATGATGAACGTGATTATGAATTTGCAGTTGAATTTAAATTACCTATTGTTGAGGTAGTTGCGGGTGGAGATATTTCAAACGAAGCGTATACAGGTGATGGCGAGCATGTGAATTCTGATTTTCTGAATGGACTTGGAAAAGAAGAAGCGATTGAAAAAGCAATTACTTGGTTCGTTGATAATGGAAAAGGTGATCAGAAAATTACGTACCGACTTCGGGATTGGTTATTCTCAAGACAACGTTATTGGGGTGAACCAATTCCAATTATCCATTGGGAAGATGGAACGATGACGCCAGTTGATATTGCAGACTTACCGCTTAAATTACCAATTACTGATAATATTAAGCCAAGCGGAACGGGAGAGTCACCATTAGCGAACATCGAAGAATGGGTCAATGTGATAGATCCTAAAACTGGCATGAAAGGCCGGAGAGAAACGAATACTATGCCTCAATGGGCGGGTAGTTGCTGGTATTATCTTCGTTATATCGATCCGACAAATGATGATATGTTAATTGATCCTGAGCTTGCTAAACGTTGGTTACCTGTAGATATTTATGTTGGTGGAGCAGAGCATGCAGTACTTCATTTGCTGTACGCACGTTTCTGGCACAAAGTATTGTATGATATCGGAGTTGTTCATACGAAGGAGCCGTTCCAAAAGTTATTTAACCAAGGAATGATACTTGGTGAAGGCAATGAAAAAATGTCTAAGTCTAAAGGGAATGTCGTCAACCCAGATGATATTGTCCATTCACACGGCGCAGATACGCTCCGGTTATACGAAATGTTTATGGGGCCACTGGATGCGTCAAAAGCATGGTCGACAAACGGTTTAGATGGATCTCGCCGTTTCCTAGATCGTATTTGGCGTTTGTTTGTGAATGAAGATGATACGCTTAGCTCGAAAATCACTGATCGAACGGGCGGAGAACTTGAAAAAGTGTATCACCAAACGGTTAAAAAGGTGACGGAAGACTATGAAGGCATGCGAAACAACACAGCGATATCCCAATTGATGGTTTTCATTAATGATGCTTATAAAGTGGATACTATTCCAAAAGAATATGTTGAAGGCTTTGTTAAAATGATTTCTCCGATTACACCACATTTTGCAGAAGAACTTTGGGAAATGCTTGGTCATACAGGGACAATTACGTATGAAGCTTGGCCGACGTTTGACGACTCAAAACTTGTTGACGACACTGTAGAAATGGCAGTTCAAATCAATGGTAAAGTGAGAGCGAAAATTATCGTGGCAATTGATGTTACGAAAGAAGAGCTAGAAAAGTTAGCGTTAGAAGATGTACACGTAAAGGAACTTCTTGAAGGTAAAGAAGTGAAAAAAGTAATTGCAATACCTGGAAGATTAATTAATATCGTCGCAGTAGGTTAATAAAAAAAACGCCGTGGGGAGTTGCTAAAGCAATTTCCCACGGCGTTTTTCGTTCTAGAGCTAAATTGTTTAAATGGGTATTTTTTACGAATCAATTGATCGTTTGATTCGCTGTAGTTGCATGCTCGCCAGCGCTCATACCGGCAATTCGACCTGTTACAAGTGCTGAAGTGATATTATAGCCACCCGTATAACCATGAATATCCAAAATTTCACCACAGAAGAATAGTCCTTCTTTCATACGTGAAGCCATTGTCTTTGGAACAATCTCTTTTACGGATACACCACCACCAGTAACGAATGCTTTTTCGATGGGCTGAGTACCATTTACTTTCAACCGAAACGATTTAAGTGTTTTTGCGAGTGAGCGTATTTTTTCAGTGGATAATTGCGCACCAGTTTCACTAGGTTCAATTCCTACTTTATGAAGTAAAAATAATAGCCAGCGTTCGGGTGCAATACTTTTTAATGTGTTTTTCACAGCTTTTTTCGCATCATCTTTTACTAGCGTATTTATCATTTGAAACGCTTTTTCTTCGTTCATAGATGGTAGTGAATCAATTTGAATATCGACGGCTTGGTTGCCATTTTTCATGCGTTCTTTCACCACATATTGACTACAACGTAAAATTGCTGGACCGCTTAGACCAAAATGTGTAAACAACATGTCCATCTGATGAACGACTAGCGTTTTGCCTTTTGCATTCAATACAGAAACGGCTACATCACGTAGAGCAAGACCTTGTAATTCTTTTGAATGGATGAAGGATTCATTGGATAATAAAGGTACTTCAGTTGGGTATAGTTCAGTTACAGTATGTCCAGCCTTTTCAGCCCAAGGATAACCATCACCTGTCGATCCGGTTTGCGGTACGGCTTTTCCACCGACTGCCACCACGATAGATTGTGAGCGTATTTCTTCACCTGACTCTAATCGTACACCGAGTACTTTGTTGTCATCCATCAGCAATTTTTTGACGCGGCTATCAAGTGTTGTTGTTACGTTTAGACGTTCCATTTCAACGAGTAGCGCATTGACGACGTCTTTAGCTTTGTTTGAAACAGGAAACATGCGTCCGTGATCTTCTTCTTTTAACGCAACGCCGAGTCCTTCAAAAAATGCGATGATGTCTTCATTATTGAAAACCGAAAAAGGGCCATATAAAAAACGACCATTACCGGGGATATGTTTGACAATTTCTTCTTGTGGTAAACGGTTTGTAACATTACAGCGACCGCCTCCTGAAATTGCTAGTTTTGTACCTAATTTCTTACCTTTTTCTAGAAGAAGAACCTTTCTTCCTTGTTCTGCTGCTGCAATGGAAGCCATCAATCCAGATGGACCCCCACCGATAACAATGACGTCATACATAGTGGAACCACACTTTCAGTTTTTCTCTATTATACACAATTCAAGGTTAAGCATTGTGAAATATGGTGTGCGGGGGTAAACTGATAAGTAGATTTAGATAGAATGGAAGGATAATTATATGTCATCAAATCTTGTTAAAGGCACGGCTATATTAACAATTGGGTTGTTTTTATCCAAAGCACTTGGATTGTTATATCTCATTCCTTTTTATGCAATTGTCGGGGAAGACAATATTGTGTTATATCAATATGCATATGTACCTTATAATATTGCATTGGCGATTGCTATTTCTGGAGCGCCATTGGCTATTTCTAAATACGTTTCGAAATATAATGCGCTTGGTGATTACGCAACCGGACGGAAATTGTTAAAATCAGGTATGTTGATTATGACGATAACAGGAATCGCTTCTTTTTTAGCTCTTTACTTTTTGGCAGAACCGATTGCACACCTTGTGCATAGAAGTGATGACCAAACATTTAATGTGGCTGACGTTACTACTGTCATTCGTTGGGTGAGCTATGCGTTATTAGCAGTTCCAATTATGAGTGTTATTCGTGGATACCTTCAAGGAAATCAGAAAATGGAGCCTACTGCAGTATCTCAATTAGTGGAACAAATTGTCCGTATTATTGTTGTGTTAGCAGGTGCTTATATTGTTGTGAACTTTATGGGTGATTCACCCAAAACGGCTATCAATTTTGCTGTATTTGCTGCATTCATTGGTGCATTGGCTAGTCTAGTTGTATTGTATAAATATTGGGTTAAATATAAACCGGAATTTGATTACTTAATCGAAAATAGTCCACCAGCAAATGATATTTCACTTTTGGAAATGTATAAAGAAGTGATTACCTATACGCTTCCATTTGTGTTTGTTGGCGTAATAAATCCGCTCTATCAATTTGTAGATATGTTAACTTTTAATGAAGCGATGAAATCAATCGGGCTGGCTAAAGTTTCAGATACATATCTAGGTATGCTTAATTTATTGACTCATAAATTTGTCATGATACCCGTAATGGTAGCAACAGGGTTTTCAATGGCTCTCATTCCAGTTATTACGAACTTTTATACAAAAAAGGATCAACAAGGCATTACGCGCTCACTCGATCAAACGTATCAAATTATGTTGTACCTAACAATTCCGATGGTCATTGGACTTATGGTGTTATCGGATGAATTCTATCAGTTCCTTTATAGTAAAAGTGATGTAGGCGCAACGATTCTAGCTAGCTATGCACCAGTAGCGATTTTGTTCGGTTTATACACAGTAACTGCGGCGATTCTTCAAGGAATCGACAAGCACAAATGGATTGTATTTACATCACTTATCGGCCTGTTATTTAAATTAATGCTGAATATCCCATTAATAAAAATGTTCGAAACGAATGGCGCAATTATTGCAACCGCGATTGGGTATACATTAGCCGTTGCAATGAATATTACAGTCATTAAGAAAACACTCCATTATAAATCAGAAATGGTTGTTAGACGTATTATCTTAATCGTTCTATTAAATCTAGTGATGCTTGTATCTGTAGTCATTACACTAAAAGGGTTACGCGCAATTAGTCCTGTGGAAAGTAAAACGCAAGCATTCCTTTATATTTTGATTTGTGCTACGTTCGGAGCAGGGATTTATGGTTACTTGTCTCTCAAATTAGGGTTAGCGCAAAAGTTGTTTGGAAGTCGCATCACAAGATTTACAAAGAAGTTTGGTTTGTAGGAGGTTTTTGTAATGCGTTTAGATAAGCTATTGTCGAATATGGGATTTGGGTCTCGTAAAGAAGTTCGGCTGCTACTTAAAAAAGGTGTCGTTCGTCTCAATAACGAAGTGATTAAAGATGTATCGAAACATATTGAAATCGATTCAGATCATGTAACGGTTTTAGGTGAACCAGTCGTTTATAAAGAATTCGTATACCTTATGATGAATAAACCACAAGGCGTTATATCCGCGACTGAAGATCGTCATGATCGAACAGTGGTAGATTTGTTAGACGAGGAATTCACAAATTTTGAACCGTTTCCTGTAGGAAGACTCGATAAGGATACAGAGGGATTTCTTTTGTTGACGAATGACGGTAAGCTTGCACATAATTTACTGTCGCCTAAAAAAGAAGTAGCGAAGACGTACTATGCTCATATTGATGGAGTGGTTACAGAAACAGACGTTATGGATTTTTCGCAAGGAGTAGTGCTTGATGATGGCTATTTAACAAAGCCGGGTCAGTTAGAAGTATTGAAATCCGCAACATTATCAGAAATAGAATTGACGATAACAGAAGGTAAATTCCATCAAGTGAAGAGAATGTTTGAAGCAGTCGGGAAAAAAGTGGTGTACTTAAAGAGGATTTCAATGGGGGATCTTCCATTGGACGAACATCTTACCTTAGGTTCATACCGAGAACTAACAGATGAAGAACTTCTACTTCTTAAAAATAGTACGCTATAAATACAAAGAACTGAACCATAATTATACGGTTCAGTTCTTTGTTGTTTGGAGAAGTCTCGGTGCGGTCGAAGCGCCGAGTCATCATAGGGTAGTCATTTTCAACGTATGTGAGTTTTGTGAATATCAGGAAGTCAATTTTACTTTTTTCGCTGTTGTTGTCCATTTACCGCGCACTGGACTCGTGATGAGTTCATTATATTCCAGTACGTTCAAATCTCTTTGGACTGTGCGGTGCGTGATACCAAATTCTTCGACCAGATTATCTGTTGTTACAGTACCATTATCCAAGATGTAGAGATAGACATCTTTGATACGGGTAAGCATACGATCAGTAGCAGGTTTCAATTGTGGAATCACTCCTTCATCTTCATCTTCCAAATTTAAAATATGGGCATGAGACTTATGAATGTTGCCTAAAGCTATTTGAAATGATCCTGACACTGCACATCCTTTCCGTTGAAAAAGATGTCAGATAAAATCTTCTGACATTGTTAGTATAACGTAATGATGGTCATTTTGCATTAAAAAAATGTAAAAAAATAGATTATAACGCATTGCTCTTTATTTTATGAGTAGGACGTGTGAAAATAGATACTATGTGTAGAAAGGTGTGTGCAACATGAATTGGAAAAGTGAATCACTTAAACGAAAAAAAGACATACTCAATGATCTACAAAATTTAATAGCAATTCCTTCAATCTTAAATGAGGAACTTGCTACTGAAAACGAACCATTTGGTCCTGAACCGAAGCGTGCACTTGAATGGCTTCTAGAAGAAGGACGAAAAGCAGGAATGGACGTGAAAAATGTCGATAATATGGCAGGACATATTGAAATGGGTACCGGCAAAGAAATTCTAGGCATTCTTTGTCACGTCGATGTTGTACCTGTCGGTAATAATTGGGTCCACGATCCTTTTGCAGGTGATATTGAAGACGGTAAGTTATTTGGCCGTGGCGCAATAGATGATAAAGGACCAACGATTGCTGCATGGCACGCAATGAAGATGGTAAAAGACTCAGGAGTGAAATTAGATAAACGGATTAGACTAATTATAGGGACAGATGAAGAAACGGATTTCCGTTGTGTGAATCGGTATTTTGAAAAAGAACAGATGCCTCATATCGGATTCGCTCCGGATGCCGATTTTCCAATTATAAATGCGGAGAAAGGTATCTCAACACTTGTCTTTCAACAAAAGAAAGAGCCGGCAGATGGTCAATTGTTGTCATTCCGCTCAGGCGAGAGAACAAATATGGTTCCCGATTACGCTGAAGCGAGCATATCAGGAGTATTTGAGAAATGTGAAGAGCAATTCCATACATTTGTGAATAACAATGGTTTGACAGGTACTATTCAGAAAGCTGGAAATGCGTATACATTAAACCTTCATGGTAAGTCCGCACATGCAATGGAGCCGGATCTTGGTATCAATGCAGGTGTATTACTAGCAACATTTTTGAATGGCATTTTTAGTGAAGGTCAGTCTAAAAACTTTAGCCAATTCGTAGTAGATGCTTTTAGCAATGAATCGAGAGGTCGATATTTAATGTTAGATTTTAATGATGAAATCTCTGGAGATACGACACTCAATGCGGGTATAATAATATTCGAACCGGATAGTGGCGGTGAAGTAAATGTTAGTATGCGCTATTCAGTTACATATCCATTTGAAGAAAAATTAACATCATGCATGGAAGGGTTAAAAAGATCTGCTTTTTCTGTAGATTGTCAATCAAATTCTCTTCCACATCATGTAGATGCCAATGATCCGCTTATTAAGATTTTGCAGGATGTTTACACTCAACATACGAACGAGCCTGCTAATTTAATGGCGATAGGTGGAGGAACTTATGCCCGGACAATGGATAAAGGCGTTGCTTTTGGTATGTTGTTCCCTGGAAGGGACGATGTTGCACATCAAGCAGATGAATATGTTTATATTGAAGATTTACTACAATCGACAGCGATTTATGCCGATGCTATAAGTAGGCTAGCAAGTAATAGACAGGAATCGAAAGGGGAAAAAGCATGAGTACTTATTTTAAAGATGGTCAATATACAAAACAATCAGAGATGAAAATATCGGTTGATGACCGTGGGTATTATTTTGGAGATGGTGTATATGAAGTTATCAAGGTTTATAATAGTGAACTATTTACTGCACGAGAACATCTAGAGAGATTAGTTCAAAGTGCTAATAAAATAAAGATATCTTTACCGTATACTGTGGATCAATTCATCGACATTGCAAATGAATTGATTGCATCCAATCAAATTACTGTGGGACACATCTATATACAAGTAACTAGAGGAGCTGCACCGCGTGCACATCAATTTCCAGGAACGGAAGTAATGCCAGTTGTAGTGGCTTACGCTGTTAGTAATCCTCGCCCTGTGCAGGCGATTACAAACGGAGTTGCGTTGAAATCTGTAGAAGATGTTAGATGGCTTCGTTGTGACATTAAAAGTCTTAACTTACTTGGTAATGTGTTGGCGAAACAGGAAGCTCATGAAGCGGACTGTGTGGAAGCTTTATTGCATCGTAATGGCACTGTTACAGAAGGGTCATCTTCAAATATGTTTGGCGTGAAAAATGGTGTTATATATACACATCCTGCAACCAACTTAATCTTAAACGGGATTACACGCCAAGTCGTATTAAAATTATGTAAAGAGCAAGGAATTGAAGTTGTTGAGGAATCATTTAGTCTTGAAGAGTCAATGGACATGGACGAATTCTTTTTCACATCAACAACTGCAGAGATTACACCTGTAACGTCAATCGATGGTAAACTAATTTCAAAAGGTGAACCTGGTCTCGTAACTTTGAAACTACAGGAAGCTTTCACTTTAGAAATCCCTTTAATTCTTGCGGGAAAGTAATAGTAGAAAGTGAATGATCGGAGTGATTGATAATGGCTCAACTTGTAAAATTGCTCGATTATGTGTCCCGTTATGAAAGTGATTTATCTCGTTATCCTACCCAGTACATTAGATTGAAGCGGTATCAGTGGGAACGAATGAAAACACAATGGGAGAATAGAGATAGTCTAACTGAGTGGGAACAGATGAATGTTGAAGTACCGATTGAACCTGAAATTGAAAAATGGTTTAGTCCAATTACTCGCTTATTTAGTAAGCGTACAACTGAAGAAGAACGAACTGTAGTGGAGGAGAACCCTGTAGAAGTAGAAGGGGAGTTTGATTTTTCACCGAAACTAAATTATTCCCCTTCGAACTTGAAACAGTTAAGGAAGCACTATCTAGAACAGCTTTTTCAATTTCAACTTAAATGGGCGAGTTCTACTTTGACGCAAAAGTCAAAATTAGATTTGCGCTATATGCGCGATCCGCTTCTACGTAGTTTTGCTCAGTTGTTACCGGATAATTACTTGTTATTTTATTACCCAATTTTGAAGGTGAAAAAAGCACCTGTAGAACTTGATATTCTTATCGTAACACCGGTCGAATGTATGTGTATAACTGTTCTCGAGCAAGAGAGCATGGCGGCATTTGTTGACACGGGTGATCGTTTCTGGTTAAAAAAAATAGGTAACCAAGAAACGAAGTTATTGAATCCTATGATTAGTTTAAATCGAATGGAAAAAATAGTAGACAGTATATTTAAAAATAATGACGTTAATTTCCCAATTAAAAAGTATTTAATCTCTAGAAATGGATATATCGATCGTCCGGGGAAATCATTTGATGCAACTGTTGTTGATAGACGTACGTATGAAAATTGGTTTACTGCTTTAAAGGAATCTCCTTTACCATTAAAATCAATGCAGTTTAAAGCTGCACAGTCAATACTTGATGTGGGGCAAACAACAGCGATGAGTAGTCTTTTTGACCACGAAGAAGAACAGAAAGAGAACTAAACCAACTAGAAGAGAGTGTATAGAATGCGGCTACGTAATAAACCGTGGGCAAGAGAATATATGGCAGAACATCCCGATATTCTAATTGCAGAACCTGAAAAGATAGGTGCGGGTTGGTCAACTGTATTTAATAATGAAAATCCAATTCAAGTAGAAGTAGGTACTGGAATGGGGCAGTTCATAATTGGCATGGCGCTCGCTAATCCGTCCATTAATTATATTGGAATTGAACATTTTGATAATGTAATTGTTTCTGCTCTTGAAAAAGCAGTTGAAGCTGGAAAACCCAGCAACTTACGACTTTTCAGGGTGAACGGAAAAGAATTAACTGAGTTATTTGCTCCTAATGAATTAGATCGCATTTATTTAAACTTCTCAGACCCATGGCCAAAGACGAGACATGCGAAAAGACGGTTAACACATGAAACTTTTTTACGGTTATATGAAGAAGTTTTAAAACCGCATGGTGAAATTCATTTTAAAACGGATAATCGTTCTTTGTTTGAGTACTCACTAATCTCTATGACAGATTACGGCATGAAATTAGGTTTAGTATCGCTCGATTTACATGCCGAAATGCCTGAAGATAACATTATGACTGAGTACGAAGAAAAATTTTCAGCTAAGGGTCAACCAATATATAGACTAGAAGCACAGTTCAAAACGAAATAACTCTTTGGGGAAAGGGAGGTTATATAAGTGGATACTTTGTTATTTCATAATATGAAATTAACTTGGTTAGACGGGGGCGTAAATTTTTTAGATGGGGGTACGATGTTTGGAGTTGTTCCAAAAGCATTGTGGTCTAAAAAATATGAAGTTGATAATGATAATCTGATTGAGTTACGAACAGATCCTATCTTCATTCAATATGCGGGAAAAAACATCTTGATAGACTCGGGGATAGGTAAAGGAAAGCTAACTGACAAAATGAAAAGGAACCTAGGTGTTAGAGAAGAGACGCGTGTTTTGGAAAGTCTATCTTCGCTTGGGTTTATTCCAGACAATATCGACATTATTTTAATGACACATTTACATAATGACCATGCAGCAGGATTGACAGAATGGCAAGATGATAAACTCGTTTCTGTTTTTCCGAATGCAGTTATCTATGTATCTAAAACAGAATGGGATGAAATGCGCCAACCTAATATTCGTTCAAGGAATACATACTGGAAGGAAAATTGGGAACCCATTCAGCACCAAGTAAAGACTTTTCAGACACAAGTAGAGGTTTTGCCGGGGATAAACTTAATTCATACAGGTGGACATAGTGATGGACATAGTGTCGTGAAGTTGCAACAAAGTGGGGAAGTCCTTCTTCACATGGGTGATATTATGCCAACACATGCGCACAAAAATCCTTTGTGGGTACTTGCATATGATGATTACCCAATGACATCTATTTTTGCAAAAGAAAAATGGATGAATGAAGGACTTGCTAACAATTACAAATTTATTTTCTATCATGATGCTTTATATAGAATGGTGCAATGGGATACTGAAGGAAAAGAAATCATTCAATCTTTAAAACGCACCCGATAAAAAAAGTCCGTCACACTTCCTTTTTTAGAAGGGAGGGTGACGGGCTTTTTACATTTTTATAATTTCGACAACAGTACCCGTTCGAGCGTCTGCCGCAAACTCAAATTGTTCTAAATCGCCGTTTTTAACACGGGAAATACCACCCCGATAAACATCCATAGAGATAACATTGTTCTGATAAGGTTCGGTTTTCATGACAATCCAAGAACCATCAATAGGTCCTTCGCTTTTAAATGCTTCTTTGACAGTATTGAGGACAACATCTGCTGCTACGTTACGGTTAACACGGTCGATTGTTTCATTGACAATAATGCCGGCAGCTATACCCGTTAAAACACCTGCAAGGAAATCTTTAAACTTCATAGTACGTAACCTCCTATTTAAGTCTTTAAAATAGTGTACCATAATACTGCCGCAAGAACAGTTACTAGAATTGATTGAATGAAAGTGAAATTCGATTTAGTGTTATATATTGATGCAACGGTTTTCGTCATAACTTCAATTTAAAATGAAATATTGGAAAGTGTTAAAAATATCGTCTACACTGTTATAGTGTACTTATAACGGTAGGGGGCTATTCATATGCAAAAAGCTACACTTGAAATGTTCAGAACATTAACAGAACTACCAGGTGCGCCCGGAAACGAGCATGCTGTGAGGCAGTTCATGCGTACGGAACTTGAAAAGTATTCAGAAGAAATCATTCAAGATAATTTAGGTGGAATATTTGGAGTTAGAAGAGGGCGTGAAGAGGATCCACGAATTATGGTAGCGGGTCATATGGACGAAGTAGGCTTCATGGTAACTGGGATTACTGACAATGGGATGATTCGCTTTCAACCACTTGGTGGATGGTGGAGTCAAGTATTGTTGGCGCAACGAATTGAAGTTATGACTTCTAATGGTCCTGTCGTTGGTGTTATAGGTTCTATACCTCCACATTTACTGAGTGATGAAGTACGCAATAAGCCAATGGATATTAAAAATATGCTGATTGATATTGGTGCTGATAATAAAGAAGATGCTCAAAATATAGGCATTCGACCTGGCCAACAGATAGTTCCGATTTGCCCCTTTACACCGATGGCAAACGACAAGAAAATTTTAGCGAAAGCATGGGATAATCGCTATGGTTGTGGGTTGTCAATCGAATTGTTAAAGGAACTTCATGGTGAAAAGTTGCCGAATACATTGTTCTCAGGAGCAAATGTGATGGAAGAAGTAGGCTTACGCGGTGCACAGGCGGCAGCGAAAATGATAGACCCTGATTTGTTTTTTGCACTCGATGCAAGTCCTGCAAATGATGCATCTGGAAATAAAAATGAGTTTGGACAATTAGGTCAGGGAACACTTTTACGCATTTTAGATCGTACAATGGTTACACATAGAGGTTTACGTGAATATATTCTTGATACTGCGGAGACTCATCATATTCCTTATCAATATTTTGTATCACAAGGTGGGACGGATGCTGGGCAAGTGCATATAGCGAACGAAGGTGTACCAAGTGCGGTGATTGGTATTTGTTCAAGATACATTCACACATCTGCATCAATTATCCATACAGATGATTATGAAGCAGCGAAAGAACTACTCATTAAGTTAGTGAAATCCTGTGATAAGACAACAGTAGAAACGATTAAGCGTAATAGTTAATATACTTCTGCCCTAATCCTCGACTAAGAGAGGGAGGGCAGTTTGTTTATACATTGTAGGAGTGAAGTACATGGAGTTCATCATTGGTTCATTAAATAATGCCAAAACTAAAGCGACACAAGAAATAGTATCTTTTTATTTTCCTGATGCTATACTGACTCAAGTTGACGTTTCATCTGGTGTGTCAAATCAACCCTTTGGAGATGTTGAAACAATAAAAGGTGCTGTGAATCGTGCAATAGCAGCAGCGAATAGCAAAAAAGGAAGTATAGGGATAGGTTTAGAAGGTGGAGTAAAAGACATTGATAACGATATATATCTTTGTAATTGGGGAGCCTTTGCTTTACAAGATGGCACGGTTCTAACCGCCGGTGGTGCTCAAATACCCCTACCAATAGAAATAGCCATCAAGTTAAAAAACGGAGAAGAATTAGGTCCGGTTGTTGACGATTATTTTAAAGCAAATGATATACGGCAAAGAGAAGGTGCAATTGGCATGTTTACTTCTCAAATTGTCAATCGAGATGAGTTATTCGAACATGTCCTGAAACTTTTAATAGGTCAAATGAAGTATCTTTCGAATGAATCTTGAACAACAAAAGTTGCATGAAACGCTCTACAATATTAAAATGGTTGAAGAGAACAAATCAACGATAGGGGGGGAAAAGAATGTCCCGGATTTGGAAATACTTGCTGCTCGTCATCATTACGACTCTACTACTTGCAGGATGTGGACGTACTGTTGAAGAAAGAGCTAAAGATGGTATAAAATCAGCTAAAGAAGCATTTATGTTAAACGATAAAAAAAGTAACGAAGATGTTGAGGGTATTAAACTATATAAGCCTGCTGGTTTCACGATTAATGAAAGTACTGAAGCACAAAACATTGTACTAATGAAAAACAAAGAACCGTTTATCTTATTTATTAATCCAAATGAAAAAAAAGATAGTGAGTTATTTTACGAATTAATGAATTCTGATCAAGGTAAAAAAGTTATAAGCAAAAAAACGTTTTCTCATAAAGGCGTATTTGGTTTTGCGGCTGTAGTTGATATCGGTGATGATCAATACGAATTAATTACAAGTGTTGGCGGAGCTAAACTAACAACGTTGACAAAAAAGAAGAATATTGAAGAGAATATGACCAAAATGATGGAAATTGTTAGATCTATTAAGTAGGATTTCTATTAAATAAAGGTCGATTAACGGTCATAGAGCGCATTAGCGGCTAGCGACCGTTTTTCATTGAATGGAGGCATTATTATGAATTCAGAACAACTTGTTGAATTATTGAAGTCCCGTTTACCATCTGAAATATTCCAGTGGCGCTTAGATAGAAAGACAGATAAAGTGAGACTGGAACATACAGTATTAAACAAAGGGATGGATATTTCATTGCCTGAAATTATCGCAAAATATGAATTAAAAAATGAAAAGGCTATCGATGAAATAATTTATACGATAGGTGAAACATTTAAGGCGATGGAAAAGGAACAACAAGAGGGATTTACGGCTAGTGGAAATATATACCCTGTCATTAGATCAACTTCTTTTCCGGTGAAATCGAAGGCAGGTAAAATGTTTATAACGAAAGATCATACTGCGGAAACACGAATCTTTTACGCACTAGATTTGGGAACAACCTATCGATTGATTGATGAGAGCATGGTAGAAACGATGGGCATAGTAGAAAAAGAAATGATGGAAGCGGCATTATTTAAAGTTAGGTCATTACCGACATCGGTAAGGCAAGATGAAGTTTCAGGAAACTACTTCTACTTCGTTAACAATAAAGATGGATATGATGCAAGTCGTATTTTAAATAGTGCATTCCTAAAAAGTATGGAAGGAAAAATCGAAGGACATATGACAGTGTCAGTTCCTCATCAAGATGTTCTAATTATTGGGGATATTCGAAACGATACAGGCTATGATGTACTTGCACAAATGACTATGCAGTTCTTTACAACGGGTGCTGTGCCTGTCACTTCATTATCATTTTATTATGAAAATGAAGAACTTGAACCAATCTTTATTTTAGGTAAAAACCGTGTTGCTAGAAGGGAAGGAAAGAAAAAATGAACGTATTTTACAATTTAACTGGTGTAGGGGATGTATTGTTGGTTCAGTTAACAACTGAAAAACCTTCAGACATCGCTACAACTTCGCTTAGTGATATTACACTGATATCAGATGCAGTATCAGGCGAACCTGTTGCATTCAATCTATTCAATGCTTCAAAGTATATGAGGCTTGAAACTGTAGGGAAGATTGAACTTTCAGAAGGGCTCGTAAAAGATTTGCAAAATGCACTAACAACAAATGGGTACGATATTGAATTGAAGGTTGACTTGTCACCGAAGTTTGTCGTTGGACATGTGTTAAAGAAAGAGAAACATCCAAACGCAGACAAATTAAATATTTGTCAAGTCGACGTTGGAGAAGAAACACTTCAAATTGTTTGTGGAGCTCCTAATGTTGATGAAAACCAGAAAGTTGTTGTGGCGAAAGTTGGTGCAGTGATGGCATCTGGAATGATCATAAAAGATGCAGAATTACGTGGTATACCATCATCTGGAATGATTTGTTCAGCGAAAGAACTTGCGCTGCCTAATGCGTCGGAAGAAAAGGGTATCCTCATTTTAGAAAGTACAGCAATACCAGGACAAGAATTCAACAACTGAATACATCGAATTAACGTACCCTACTGGTACGTTTTTCTTATTTATAGGATTGATTTGATTTAGAGCATCGAATCCTGTTAAAATAGAATGATTGACATAGAAAGAGTGATTGTCTTGGCTTGGTATAGAAACATAATGAATCGTCTATTTACAACAGATGAAGATACAAAAGAAATTGAACGTCAGAATACACAACAAGTTGAAGCTAATAATACTGGAAATATAAATCAAAAATCAGTAGCAGCATTTCGGTTTCCAATCATATCAGATGCTGAAATTTATGGATGGGATGACACCGAAAATCAAAAATCAGATAACAGCTCCATAAAAAATGATACTGAACACCATTTCCAAAACTACGAAGATCTTTCAAATGAAGAGAACGATAATTGGTTAAAACAAACGAAAGTTAGAAATGTTTATAGGGCAAGTGATAATGAAAGTTTTAGCAAGTTTTCAACTGCTGAAAAATATAAACAGGCAACAAGCAATGATTTACATGCAAATCGAACTGAAAAGAAATCAAACAGTAGTCATTTTGTAAAACCATTTACATTAACGGATGTACCTTCACCTGTATATGGTTTTGAACATAACAGAAAAAAACAGGAAACGTCTGCATCTATCACTTTAGATGAGTTGGATACTCAACAACTGGATATACCAAGTGAACAGAATGATCATGAAGTGACAGGTAAATCGTCTGTTGCTCGTAGCGAGGACAGTCAAGTTGAGAGAGATGTTACTAGTCTTGAAACAGTCGTTGCGATTGACAGTGTTAAGGCAGTAGACGAAAAAGTGGACAACCCTTCTTCTGAGGTGGTAAATGAGGATGAGACACATCGAGAAATTGATGCTGCTCAAGATGAAATTCAGGAATTCGAACCTCCTCAAGTAGTTGAAGTGAATGAAGTTGAACGTCGTGAGCGCATAGTGCCGTTTAACGTCTTGATGCTAAAGTCGGACAAAGCAATCGAGAAGATAGTGCAACCACCACTGTCTACGGAACGAGTAATAGAAACGGGAGTTACGATAACCGAAAACAAACAGCACCACCAGTCCAATGACTTAACGAAGAAAGAAATTGAAGTAAATGAGATTGTCGAAAACGGTACTGAGAAAAGTGTTGGAGAACCTCAATATGCATTTCCGCCGTTAAGCTATCTTATTCCACCCGCTGAGCAAATTGAGGATGTAGAATGGCTGCATTCACAGTCCGAAAAACTAGAGGAGTCACTTTCATATTTCTCAATTCAAGCAAATGTTATCGATGCGGTTCAAGGACCAACTGTCACTCGGTTTGAACTAACAGTTGGACATGGGACAAAAGTGAGTAAAGTAAGAAATTTGACAGATGATTTAAAGCTTGCACTTGCTGCAGAAGATATTCGTATACAGGCACCCATCCCAGGTAAAAGTTCGATTGGTATTGAAATTCCAAACCGTAAAACGAGACCTGTTCGAATTTCAGAAGTGATTGCAACAACACAATTTCAACATTCAGAGTCTCCAATGGAGGCAGTTCTTGGGCTTGATTTGACGGGAGTCCCAGTAACGATAGACCTTCGGAAAATGCCGCATGGTATGATTGCGGGAGCGACTGGTTCAGGAAAATCTGTATGTATTAACTCTATTTTGGCGAGCCTACTTTACAAATCCTCACCAACGGATTTGAAAATGATGTTAATTGATCCTAAAATGGTGGAATTAGCACCGTTCAACGGAATCCCGCATCTGATTAGTCCAGTCATTACTGACGTTAAAGCTGCAACTGCCGCTTTAAAATGGGCTGTTGCTGAGATGGAAAGACGTTATGAATTATTAGCTCATTCAGGAGTTAGGGATATTGAACGTTACAATAAGTTAGTAATGGACAATCGCAATTACTCATTGAAAATGCCTTATCTTTTAATTGTTATCGATGAATTGGCAGACTTGATGATGATGGCTCCTGCTGATGTCGAGGTTTCAATTAGTCGTATTGCTCAAAAAGCACGAGCATGTGGAATGCATTTAATTATCGCTACACAACGACCTTCTGTGGATGTTATTACAGGAACCATTAAAGCAAATATTCCTACACGAATTGCTTTTTCTGTTTCTTCCCAAATTGATTCTAGAACGATTATAGATGCTCCTGGTGCTGAAAGGCTTCTAGGTAAAGGTGACATGCTTTATATCGGTAATGGACAGTCCACAGGAGTACGCCTGCAGGGGACGTTTGTCACGGATGAAGAAATTGAACGTATAATAGAACACGTACAAAAGGAAGCGGAACCGAACTATCTATTTGGTCAAGATGAGTTGTTAGCTAACGCAATTGAAGATGAAGAAACGGATCCCCTATTTGATGATGCATGTCGGTTTATACTTGAACAAGGTAGTGCATCAACATCCCTTTTACAAAGAAACTTTAGTATCGGTTATAATCGAGCAGCGAAATTAATTGATAAGCTGGAGGGTTATGGTTTCATTTCTGGTCAAAAGGGAAGTAAGGCAAGAGATGTATTTTTAACTGCTGCTGATCTTGAAGCAATGCAGAATCGAACAGATTAAATTATCAATACGCCTGTAACTAGACTTTAATTACTACAAAAAAGGTTTCACATAAGAAATATAGATTGATTATCAGGGGCTATAAATGGTCCTGGGAGGTTGAATTATGACATTGTTTCATTTTACGGGTATAAAAGGGTCGGGTATGAGTTCGTTGGCCCAAATTCTTCATGATTCAGGTGAGTCAGTACAAGGCTCAGATATTGAGAAATACTTTTTTACGGAAGAACCACTTCATGAACGTAAAATACCTGTTTTACTATTTAATGAGGACAATATTAAAGAGGGAATGACAATCATCGCTGGAAACGCTTTTCCAGCTACTCATCCCGAATTAGTAAGAGCAAATGAACTGGGATTAGATATTATTCGATATCACGAATTTTTAGGTCGATATATGGAAAACTTCACATCTATTGGTATAACAGGTTCACATGGTAAAACATCTACAACAGGCTTGTTGTCACATGTCATAGCTGGGCATGCCCCAACTTCTTATTTAATAGGAGATGGAACTGGTCGAGGTTTAGCGAATAGTGAGTATTTTGTTTTTGAAGCTTGTGAATATAAAAGGCACTTCTTGGCATATGAACCCGACTTTGTAATAATGACGAATATTGATTTTGATCACCCAGACTATTTTAGGAATATTGATGATGTCGTTGGTGCTTTTGGTGAAATGGCACTTCGTGTGAAGAAAGGCATTATTGCTTGTGGTGATGATAAACATTTGCAAAAGATCCAAGCAAATGTTCCTGTTGTCTATTACGGTTTTGATGATGCAAATGATTTTCATGCGAAAAACATAGTGAAAACTGTTGAAGGTTCAACGTTTGACGTATTTGTACGTAATGAATTTTATTATACATTTACAGTTCCATTAGCAGGGGATCACGCGATTCTAAATGCCCTTGGCGTAATCGCTCTTTGTCATTATGAGGACGTGGAAGCCACTGTTATCCAAGAAGGATTAACTACATTCCATGGTGTGAAAAGACGCTTTACTGTGACTGAACAAAAAGGGCAAATAGTTGTAGATGATTATGCTCATCATCCTACAGAAATTAAAGTAACCCTTGAGACAGCTAGACAGAAATATCCGGATCGTGAAGTGATCGCAATTTTTCAACCGCATACATTTACTAGAACTGCCGCACTTCTTGATGAATTTGCCGAAAGCCTTGAACCGGCAGACAAAGTTTACCTTTGTGATATCTTTAGCTCGGCAAGAGAAAAGTCAGGAAACTTAACCGTTCAAAATCTTATTGACAAAATTCCAAATGCAAAACATTTAAAGCTAGAAGATGTTGAACTCATAAATAATCAGAAACCGTCTGTCTTTCTTTTTATGGGGGCAGGAGACATTCAAATATATATGAACGCATTTAAAGAATATATGTCGAAAGAAGGAACAGCTTGATCCATTTGGATTAAGCTGTTTTTTCTATCTATATTTATTGGTTCTATAATATTTGTGGTTCTATAATATTTGTTGGGGTATGTAAACAATTCGAGAAAAACGCACGGAATCATCCATTCTTTTATACTTGAATTATCAAAAAACAAGTAAAGATGTTGCGAAGGGGAAATTGTCTAGCTAATGCACCTGTCAAATCATTTTCTGGTCATTAAAAAGATGATGTAGACTGTGTAAGGAAGCAACTAATCTTTCAATTTAAAAGTAATGGTAGATGAATACATGGAGTACTATAACGCTATACGCAAACAGTGAGATTTCGAAAAAGTTACACGAGCACAATACTGAAGTCTCTCATTGCAGCATAACTATATTCTACTTGTTTTTTTTTTCAATTAGTTTATATTTAAATAATTAGAATTAAAGAATAATTATAATGCATCTAGAGGATATAATAATGTTCTTCATATTAGTTCAGATGTCACACAAGTTGGAACAGATAAAATTAGTCTTAAATAAAGTCAAGATCAACTATTTTGATTAGCATGATCAAATTTTTTGTACTTCTTTATAAGTTTTAATGCAGGACTATAAATATGAGGTGCTGAATATGTTCAAACATGAGTTGAAACGGGCATTTTTCAATAAGTTCTTTTTTCTTTCAATAATTGTGGGGAGTATTAGTGGTCTATTTGGATTAGTGTCATATTACTCAGATATTTCGTTTTTTAAACAAACAGGGAATTGCAATGCCATTTCTTCTTATGAAGCTTGGATATATTGTTTATCATTAGGGGCTGGAACTATTTTCAGGTTAATTATTCCATTATTAATTGCTATACCTTTTACGGATACCTATCTTAAAGATGTAAAAGGCGGTTATATTCGCTATATATTAACTCGATGTTCTTTTAAAAAATATTTTATTTGTAAAGTGACGGTAAATGCACTAGTAGGAGGGGCGGTAATAGTTATACCCTATTTTATATGGATAATTATTACTGGCATATTATTCTCAATGGAATTACCAAATACAGACTTGAATTATTTACCTGATGGTCCACTAGGATTTGTTTACGCTGAGAAACCTTGGATTTATATTGGGTTTTTATCTATTCTTGGTTTCCTGTTTGGAATTATATACTCTTCTTTAGGACTGGCTATTTCTGTGATTACTCAAAATAGGTTTGCAGTAATTTGCTTTCCTTTTATATTCTTTCTTTTTCTCACTATTGGATCTCAAATTGTTAAGATAAAGTTTCTATTTCCACTAATACTCTTTGCCCCTTATGAATTAAATGAGGCTAGCGGTAGCATGATTATTGCTGGTTTTTTATGTACATTTATTCTTGTTTCTCTATTACTAACAAGTTTATTCATAAAAGGAAAGGGAGATTTAATATAGATGGTGAAAAGCTGGTTACATTCACATAATATGATTTTCGGGGTATGCATAAAATTCTTAAGTAAAAAATGGTTAGTAGCCTTTATTATTTTTGCATTCTACCCTTTATACTCGCTGTATAATGTAGAAATAATCATAAGCAGTTTTGTAGGAGAAATGACAATCACTAACGTACTGATGTATCAATTTGGATTATATTATAATATCTATTTATTATTTCTTCCTCTCTACATTTTTTTAATAGGCGATATTATAAAGGATGGAAAATTAGATCTATATGTATTCCTTAGATATGGGTCAAGAAAATCATGGTGGTTTAATAAAATCTATATATTGTTCATGGTAACTTTAGTCTATTTGATTTTAGCCTGGGGGATTTGCATCTTCATAGCTTCATTTTCTCTTCCTATAAATACTAACATAGGAATTGATAATGAAATTATTTTGAATCATTCAGTACCTTTTATAAATAAGGATTTTTTAATTCATAATTCAGTACTGATTTTATTAATCATGTTCTGTCTCTTATTCTTAAGTTTTTTTACGCTAGGTCTGTTCCTTAGTGTACTAAGCTTATTTATCAAAAGAAGTTTTATTCCTTTTGCTATAGGAATTTTAATAAACTTCTTCTCGTTATTATTAATAAAATTTAACTTTAATTTTAAAACATTAGATTGGTTTACTGGGTACAAGAGAATGTTTTTACTGAATCATGATGCAACATTTAGTATTTTTAACAGTCACTCTACATTAAACTCCATTTTATATTGGATTATATTAATTATAATAATTTTTTGTGCTTCTCTTTTTATTCTAAGTAAAATAGATATGAGTTTTAAGAATGTAGGTGAAAACGAATAAAAAATGTACTATATTTAATGAAATTTCATTTAATACAGTTTAGATTCAAGAAATTTACTGTATATACAATCTTACTGTT
>JARIDO010000010.1 GCA_029263895.1 Sporosarcina sp. | reverse complement strand
AGTGCACAGAAATACGGCAAATCGAACACTTCCTTGTTCGATTGGCTGAGGCCGTGCCCGCGGAAAGCGTTCGACTGAAACGTAAATCAACATTACTTTTAAGGTTGTATATAAAGAAGGGTGACGTTTAAATCACATCACCCCAACATTTGACTTAGAACCTTATTTCAAATGAGATTGTGAGTCTATATAGAGCATAAGTAATTCGTTATGCAAAAAAGTTCTCCATTTCTTTTATATTCATTCTAAACATTAAGGACTTTTGACCGATGATACTAAAGTAGCATTTTTTATTCGGAAGGAGTCATTATTGTGAGTGCGTCAGAATTAGTAAATACAATTAACCAAAGTGTAGATGATTTGAATCTGGTTGTCGCAAGGCGATACATTGAGGAGAATAAAGAGATGCTCAATGAAAATAAGCATCTTCTTCGCAGGAATGCAAGAGAGTTACTCGATTTTGTTAATACGAAGAGCGAGAACTTATTGGATCGTAAAGAAATGAATATTATTCATTCGATTAATGCTTATGCATCGAGATTTGACTTGAGAGGGCTCAAGCTTTCTATAAAAAATAATGCTGAATTATTTATGCGACCGGATATTAAAGAGTATCTTTCTTCAGATGCACAAATCATATTGGAGGGCATGAATGCCATCCATTAATTGAAATGGTAACCTCAGTCGAGTATTCATTAGCACTGCCTTAGGGTGGTGCTTTTTTGATTTTGAAGGATAACGAACGATAGATGGAGAATGGTTAAATAGAGAATAATTACGTAGAATCATGCGATTGCATCATTTTACAAGTGTATAAACTCGATTGAAGAACAGAACGTAAAAGGTGGTGTGCCTTAAGTGGGAATCTTTATTAAAATTCAAAATGAATATCGAAAAAATAAGATGTTATTTTTCTTGAAGTTATGTATAAACATCATTGCAAGTTACTTTGCCTTTCGAGTGATGTTTGTTTCAGTATCTGCATTAATGAGTAAGGGAGCATTACCGGATAACATGGATTTGTTACTATTCATTATGCTATTTTTCTTAGGATTATCAAATGTTATTGAGCTAGTTGAAATGATAGTGCATAAGAAAAAAGAATGCTTTACGTTATTGATTGTAACTACAATAGTACTCTTTGGTGTTTCTATATTTGTATTGTTGGTGTAACGGCTTACTTAAAAATTAAACAGATTACTTAGCAATGACTAGTTATAAAAATGAGTGACTTAATTTTGCACCTGAACGAGAACGTATTTTTTAGTCCACATTTGAGTCGTGACGATTAATTGTTCGTGCTCTTTTTCAAATAATAGTCCTGCCCCTTCTTTCGCCTTAAATTCCCATCCATTTGAAACAATCATTTGTTTGATGTTTTCATCTGCAATCCAAATACCTTTATGTTCGCTATTCGTAATATACCAAGTAGAAGTAGCATCTGTTGCGATTTCCACGATCTTTTCTTTCGAATTGTTTAGCTTTTCAATTGCTTCTTTTGCGGTTAGATTTTCGATTGGTAGAGATGGATAATATAACTTATTTACATATATAAACATAGCTGCAATGACTGCAATTACACATAACGCAATGCCGATATTTTTCACATATTATCCTCCTTTACTACAAGATTTGTTTCTAATTAAACTTCACGACATACTGCATTTTATAAAGATTCCACTATTCCAACTGATCCTTCTGTATTCTTCGATATTATCGTTGGTTAATCGGAGTGAATTTTCAATTAACTAATTGTATCATAAAAGCTAGAACTCAAATGAGTTGTTGAAATTTTTAGATGCTCCATCTACTTGTAAATGCGTAATAGAAGAGGCTTTAAATCGATTATGCTATGATAGTACTACGTTTTTCATGTGAGGGGGAGTGTACAATTATGCTCAAAATTGGATTGACAGGTTGGGGTGATCATCCCGATATATACAGTCCTTCTTCATCTGGGAAAGATAAACTCATTGATTATAGTGGACATTTTCCAATTGTTGAATTGGATGCAACGTTTTATGCGGTACAACCTGAGCGAACGATTAGTAAGTGGATAGCAGAAACACCAGCAAATTTTCAATTTGTTGTTAAAGCGTATCAAGGGATAACGGGGCATTTGCGGGGTGCACTTCCTTTTCCATCCATTGAGGAAATGTATGCGCAATTTACGCAATCTTTATTGCCACTCCAACAAGCGGGTAAGCTCGCATTCATCTTGCTACAATTTCCGCCTTGGTTTGATTGTACAAAAGAGCATGTATCAGAAATACGTTCCATTATTGATCGTTTAGCACGGTTTGAAATAGCTGTAGAGTTTAGACACCAGTCTTGGTACTCAGTCGAATATTATGAGAAGACAATAGCGTTTCTAACTAGTTTGAATGCGATTCATAGCGTTTGTGATGAACCACAAGCTGGGTCAGGGAGTATTCCTCTTGTAGCTAAGGCAACAAGGAAAGACTGTGTGTTGCTCCGGATACATGGACGTAATGTGGATGGTTGGCTAAATACTACTGGTGATACAAATACTTGGAGAAAAGTTCGTTATCTATACAATTACAGCGATGCTGAATTAGGTGAGTTAAAAGAAGTTGTCCGAGAGCTTCAACGCCAATCGAAAGAAGTTGTCATTCTCTTTAATAATAATTCAGGTGGTCATGCAGCTCAAAATGCGAAACGTTTTCAAAAACTGCTAGCCGTTACATATGAGAGTAAGGTCGATACTCAGCTCAACCTTTTTGAGGAGGATTTATAATGGAATACATACTGTTAGCATTCATTGCGTTAGCGGCAGGTGTCGTCGGTTCGCTTATTGGATTAGGTGGGGGCGTTATTCTCGTTCCAGCTACGTTGTTTTTCGGTTTGAATTTAGGTCTTATTGATGGGATTACTCCGCAAACGGTTGTTGGTCTATCTGTTGTCATGATGATATTTATAGGGCTTTCTTCTACATTAGCGTATATGAAAACGAAAACGATTGACTACAAAAGTAGTTTAATCTTTTTTTCGGGGAGTATTCCGGGTACTTTACTAGGTGCTTTTATAAACAAAGGACTTGATCTGCCTTCATTTAATCTCTATTTTGGTATTTTACTTGTGCTGTTGTCCTTACTGCTAATTGTTCGAAAGTATTTAAAACCGGTTACATGGTTTGTGGATCATGGCAAGAAGACAACATTTACGGATAAAATGGGGGAGACATTTGTTTACGGTTACCCAATCTGGTTTGCGTTACTATTAACGTTTGGTATTGGTTTTGCTTCAGGGTTGTTTGGCATCGGTGGAGGTTCAATGATTGTACCTGCAATGATCCTATTGTTTCTATTTCCACCGCATGTTGCGGTCGGGACATCGATGTTTATGGTCTTTCTATCAGCAATCGTGAACTCCATTACACATATATCGCTAGGAAATGTTCCGTGGATGTATACGATCCCGGTTATACCTGCTGCATATATTGGTGCGAAGATTGGTGCAAAGTTAAATCAAAAGATGAATTCGGAAATGCTTGTTATGATTTTACGCATTGTTCTTTTATTGTTAGGTATCAGATCGATTATCGATGGAATATTGGGGTGATTAAGTGAAAGTAGAAAAAGAAATCATTCATATCTATCATACAAATGATATACATAGTCATTTTGAAAATTGGCCTCGAATCCGGCGCTTTTTAAGCGAGCAAAAAAAGAAACATGTAGCAATAGAAGAAAGTTGTTTTATTGTAGATATTGGTGACCATGTCGACCGTTCACACCCTTTTACTGAGGGGACGAATGGTTTAGGAAATGTTGCGCTTCTCAATGAGGCGGGATATGATGCCGTGACGATTGGTAATAATGAAGGCATTACAATGCCTAAAAATGTCTTGAACTCACTCTATTCAGGTGCGGATTTCGATGTAATTGTTGGGAACTTGTTTGAGGTGGATGGGACACTGCCTCACTGGGCAAAACCTTGGAAAGTATATACAACAAAGCGAGGAACACGCATCGGTATGATTGGTGCGACTGCAGAATATCCAGCTTTTTATTCGAAATTAGGTTGGTCTGTGACGGAGCCGCGCGAAGTGTTAAAAAATATTGCGTTGCAAATTGAAGAACAGACAGATATTATTATCTGCTTGTCTCATATGGGTGTTCATGAAGATCGTAAATTAGCAGTAGAGTGTCCTGCGATAGATGTGATATTAGGAGCGCATACGCATCATCTTTTTGAACATGGAGAAATGGTGAAGGACACAATGCTGGCTGCGACTGGCAAGTATGGACAATATGTCGGGCACGTTGCGGTAGAGGTAGAGGACCATATGATACGAGCGATGCAAGCTGAAGTATTTCAAACAAAGTCTATGGCACATCGTGAAGAAGACGAACAGGAAATGACAGCGATTTATGAAAAAGGGAGGCAATTATTAGAACAACATGCTTTCTATAATAAAGTCGACTTGCCATTTTCTTTATTTGAGAAAAGTCCGCTTTCGACGTTTTTCGGTAAAGCACTTTTAGCGTACACTAAAGCTGATTGTGCACTATTTAATGCCGGTATTCTATTAGGAGATTTGCATCTGGGTTGGGTAACAAGAGGGGATTTGCATTCTCTTTTACCACATCCCATCAACCCGTGTGTCGTTACGTTAGATGGCGCTGAGTTATTAGACGTCTATGAACTGTCTTTAAATAAAGAATGGCCAAACACAGTTGTTACCGGATTAGGGTTTCGCGGTAAGCGAATGGGTGCAATGATTTATGAGCAGCTCACGCGCACTACACAAGGAGAGTTGGTTGCAGGGCAACGTAAAGTCGTTGCAGGTGAAACCTATACGCTTGCCACTCTTGATATGTTTACGTTTGGCTTTTTCTTTCCATCGTTAAAGGATGCACCGAAGGAATACTTTATGCCTGAATTTTTGAGGGATGTTTTAGGCTGGTATGGCAACGAATAAACAACCTATCTACTGCATAAGGTAGCAGTAGGAGGAGTCGTTTTTAATTTCAACAGGCATGTTATTCGTAGAACAAGGAAAAAGAAAAAGCGGCCGCTATCACTACTTCTTCCTGCTCTATTTATTACAATCGCTTTATTTTTTTATTTTATTAATAACAGATTGACTCCTGTTTTCGAAGATTACGCAGAAGTTCAAACGAAAAAAATTGCAGCTCATGTCATTAATCAAGCGATTAAATCCAGAAACTTTAGTGAAATCAACGTCAATGATATTTTCGGAAACGTTCCGAATAATTCTTCTGGAATGGTTACAAATACAGTGAACGCAGAAATTGTAGGAAGAGTCATGGCGGAAATCCAACAGCTTGTAGATTCACATTTAAAGCAAGCTGAGTCTGGGAACTCTGATATGTTGCCATTAAGTGATAACATTGAGTACGACGTTGAAACGATGAGAAATCAAGGTGGGGTCGTTTTTTTTGTACCGTTGGGCCAAGCGACGGGTATTCCGTTATTAGGGAATTTAGGTCCGAGAGTTCCGATTCGATTTCATATTATCGGGGAAGTTCAAGCAACAACGGATACGGAGATTAGGGAATTTGGTTTGAATAACGCTTTTGTGGAAGTAAGTGTTTTAATTACAGTAAAAGTACAAATTATTGTGCCACTAGCGACACGTAATAGTGTTGTAAAACAAAAAATACCTGTTGCAATGACAATTATACAGAGCCCTATTCCACAAATATTGAATAAGGGTGAAGGGAATTCGCCGCAGATTGAAGTGCCCTTTAACAATCCAGGAAACAATTAAATACTTGAAAGAATAGTGATTAGTTGGTAGTCTAGTATAAGAAACAGAATATCGATTGGGTAGAGGCTGCATTGCTTATGAGTCCCACACGTGAGGTTGACGCTGATGACCGTGTGGAAAAGGAAGCTTTGCCGAAGTATGATGTGACTGTCAATTCCATTATACTGGGGTCATTCCGAATAGGAATGGCACTGTCAAACATCTTAGAATTTGTTTGATGAGCTACAAGTCGTACGTTAGATAAGAATTACAATTATCCAACAAACGAAACGTAGTTGAAGCCAACTCCTGAACCACTAGTTAATAGTGTTATAGGTAGTTGGCTTTTTTATCCTCCTGAACTTGCCTCGACCTAACGAAATGGAGGAATGGAAAATGATTGGAACATGGGTATCGATTTTACCACCGTTAATTGCCATTATTATGGTGTTAGCAACGAAGAGAGTACTATTATCACTTGGAGCTGGAATTTTATCTGCTGCATTGCTTGTTGCATCGTTTTCGCCTGTAGAGTCAATATTGAATCTTTGGAGAGCGATGATTGTCCCTTTTTGGGCTGAAGGTGAACTGAACACATACAATATCTTTATCATGTTATTCATACTGCTATTAGGAGTTATTACTGCATTTGTCAGCTTGTCTGGTGGGAGTAGAGCTTTTGCAGAATGGGCAGTACAACATATAAAATCTAAACGTGGAGCTAAAGTGTTAACTGTCTTTTTAGGCATTATTATATTTGTAGATGATTATTTTAATGCGTTAGCAGTGGGACAAATTGCGCGTCCAATCACTGATCAACATCGCGTTTCTAGAGCGAAGTTGGCTTATTTTATAGATTCTACTTCTGCACCAATTTGTGTTATTTCTCCTATATCTAGCTGGGGGGCTTACTTAATTGGTCAGTTAGCAATTATTTTTGGAACGGCAGCAACGATTAGTTATTCACCATTATCTGCATTTATCATGATGGGGCCAATGAACTTTTATGTTGTCGCAACACTTGCAATGGTGTTCTTCTTTGCATGGACGAATATCGATTTCTTTACAATGAAAAAGCACGAAGAACTAGCTGTTGAAAAAGGTCAGCTATTTGATCCTGAAAAAGAGATACCAGGTCAATTGAAAGATGAGTTCCCAGAACATAAGCACGGTCGTGTTAAAGACTTAGTTGCACCAATCGTTGTGCTTGTAGGTATAACTTTTGGAATGATGCTATGGACGGGCTACAGAGCGGGGGAATCACTTAGTATTTGGTCAATTTTTGAAAATACAGATGTACCTTTATCACTCGTAACAGGTGGTGTAATCTCTACACTTCTTGCTGCTCTCTTATATGCGTCACAAATGAAGGTCAATGAAACGGCATCTACTTCACTGATAGGTAAAGCAATAGTAAGTGGTATAAAAGCAATGCTACCCGCAGTATTAATTTTAATTTTTGCTTGGGCATTGACGCATTTGATTGAACTATTGGAAACTGGGAAGTTCTTATCAGAAACTGTGTTGAAATCGAATATCCCGGTCGAATTTTTACCGGTTATTATATTTATCCTTGCAGGGATTATGGCGTTTTCGACTGGAACATCATGGGGCTCGTTTGCAATTTTACTTCCAATTGCAGGAACAGTAATGATCCATTCAGCACCAGAGTTATTGTTACCAGCTCTATCAGCAGTTCTTGCAGGCGCAGTATTTGGGGACCACTGTTCTCCAATCTCTGATACAACAATCTTGTCTTCTACTGGAGCAGGTTGTAATCACATTGACCACGTTGCGACTCAGTTACCGTATGCTTTAATTGCAGCAACAGTTGCAACAGCAGGCTACATTGTATTAGGAATTACAGGGTCTGTGTGGATTGGCTTACTCGCAGTCATTATTATATTAGTTGCACTGTTCTTTGTATGGACATTAAGAGCTAAAAGACAGACGGCACATATACAAGTATAAGGTTAGAAACGGTGAGTACTCACCGTTTCTTTTTTTAAGCGGAAGTATAAATATGGATGTTTTTGAATGGGGAGAATAGGTAGTGCAGGTTGTTTGAAGTGCTAAATTATGATACATTGACAACAGTAATGGAAACGCTTCAATAGTCAATTTGAATGGGGAGTCGATTGATGTGTCATGTAAACCAGGGACGGGTAGAAATGCTGAACATGTGAGAAAACCGGATTGGCTAAAAATTAAGCTCAATACAAATGACAATTATACAGAACTCAAAAAAATGATGCGTGAGAATAATCTAAACACCGTTTGTGAGGAAGCTCGTTGTCCAAATATCCATGAATGTTGGGGAGAAAGACGGACTGCAACATTTATGATTCTAGGTGCAGTTTGTACACGTGCGTGTCGTTTCTGTGCTGTTAAAACAGGATTGCCAACCGAACTGGATTTAGCAGAGCCAGAACGGGTTGCAGATTCTGTAGCGCTTATGAATCTTAAACATACAGTTGTGACTGCGGTTGCTCGCGACGATCAAAAAGATGGGGGATCTGGCGTTTTTGCTGAAACAGTTCGTGCAATACGCAGAAAAAATCCATTCACAACTGTTGAAGTATTGCCATCAGATATGGGCGGAGATTATGATAACCTAAAGCGTCTTATGGATGCTAAACCGGATATATTAAATCATAATATTGAAACTGTACGTCGTCTTACACCTAGAGTTCGAGCGCGTGCAACATATGACCGTTCGCTAGAATTTTTACTGCGTGCAAAAGAGATGCAACCAACGATTCCAACGAAATCTTCTTTAATGTTAGGATTAGGGGAAACACATGAAGAAATTCTTGAAACGATGGATGATTTACGTGCACACCAAGTGGATATTATGACAATCGGTCAATATTTACAGCCAACGATAAAGCACTTGAAAGTTCAAAAATACTACTCACCTGATGAGTTCGGTGAGTTGAGAAAAATAGCAATGTCCAAAGGGTTTTCGCACTGTGAAGCAGGTCCACTCGTACGTTCAAGCTATCATGCAGATGAACAAGTGAACGCTGCAGCCAAAGAGCGTCAACGTCAAGGAGAAGAGAAGCTAGAACCAACGCTTCAAAGTTAAAAGTTAAATCTTGAATTGATATGGCGGTGAACGTGAAATGATAACAATTGATGAGTGGGAATTTGAAATCGTAAAGGAATTCCGAGATGGCTTCAACGAGGAAGCATTACTAGCACGTTATAGTGATGTCCTTTTAAAGTATGACTACATACTAGGCGACTGGGGTTATGGTCAATTACGCTTAAAAGGTTTTTTTGAGGATCGCAACCAAAAAGCGACGTATGAAACAAAAATCAGCACAATTCAAGATTATTTATATGAATACTGCAATTTTGGTTGTGCTTATTTTATTCTTGAAAAGAAGAATCGAGTTCCAGTGAAAAAAGTGGAAGAAACGGTAGTTGAAGAACTAGAAGAACAAGCGGCAATATCCATTCAAGAATAAATCTTTACGCAAATCATGAAAATGGTTTGCGTAAAGATTTTTTTATAAATTGAAAAGATATGGCAGAAACGATTTAAGCGATGTTAGAAGTTCGGTATACAAGTCAATATGTTATGATAATAGAGGTAATAACTATTCGGGAGGAATCGAGTATGTACTTTGTCGATCGTAAACTAATTGAAGAGACACTTGCTTTAATGGAAGAACTTTTAGCTTTATATACAAAGGAAAGTCGTTGGACGGACAACCGTATTCATGCACTTGCATTACAAAGAATTTCACATGTATTAATTGAATCCATTATAGATGTTGGGAATTCAATGATTGATGGTTTCATCATGCGGGACCCTGGTAGTTATGAAGATATTTTAGACATCATGGAAGATGAAAAAGTAATCACACCGCAAATGGTGGCGCCATTAAAAGAAGTGATTGGCTTACGCAAGATGATAGTTAGAAATTTTATAAATGTGGATATCAATCAGATTCATGTTGTACTAACTAACAATTTAAAAGAGCTAGAATTATTTCCGGATAAAGTCCGACATTATTTGGAACATGAATTAGGACCTGTATCTGCATTTTTACCGGATGATCGAAAATGAAACATACATATAAAGCGATATGCTTAGATTTAGATGGGACTGTTTATAGGGGAACTGAACCCATACAAGAGGCTACAGATTTCATAGCACGTCTACAATTAAATGGAATTGAACCTTATTTCATCACAAATAACTCGTCTATGACACGGGAGCAGCAACAAGTGAAGCTACAGTCTTTTGGTATTCGAGCGCAGTTAGATCGAATCATCACTTCGGCTGTTGTTACGGCAACCTATTGCAGCACAAATTTCCCAAATGCTTCCGTTCAAGTAATTGGCGAAGATGGCATCAAAGAAGCGTTAGCGCGTGAAGGATTGACAATTACTGAAGAGAATCCTGCAGTTGTAGTGATGGGCATTGACCGAGGGGTGAATTACGCAAAACTGGCCACTGATTGTATAGCGATTCGAGAAGGTGCGACGTTCATTGCAACGAATGCTGATTTAGTGTTTCCGTCTGAGAAGGGACTTGTGCCAGGGAACGGATCTTTTGTGAAGTTAATGGAATCAGCGACAGGTGTTCAACCGATTATTATTGGAAAACCAGAAACGTCTATGCTAGAACTCATTCAACAACAAGGTGGCTATTCAAAAGACGAGATGGTAATGGTTGGAGACAATTATGATACGGATATTTTAGCGGGAATTCGTTTTGGAATTGATACTGTCCATGTGGAAACAGGTGTTACATCTCAATCTGTAGTTGCGGCAAAATTACAAAAACCCACTTATCAATACAAAACGTTCAAAGAGTGGATGATAAATTAAAACAAACCGTCTTCGTATTCGAAGACGGTTTGTTACTATACTTAAAAAAGTGGATTATCTTCAATAAATTGATAGATGCGTTCTGTCAGCTCAGCTGGCGTATCCGCTTCTACAAGTTCACCATTCACAATCGCATATAAGCCTTCTGCACATTTCGTACAGTAACTAAGACAGCCGTACTCAAGCACATCCACGTTAGGGTCTCTTTCCAATGTCTCAAATGTTTCTTGTGAACCGTTTGCAATATTACTCATGCAAAACTCAACAATCGGATTCACGGCATTCACCTCACTAGTAAGAATCCTACCCTCTTTTTTAATGGACGTCAATTTACAAGTATTATTGTGAAACATCTCACAAACTGTTATAATCGAATATGAGAAAAAAGTCGGAATTATTGTATAAGAAGGAGAATTATTATGCGGAAACTTGTATTATTGGGTGCTGGATACGGCAATATGCGTATTATGCTACGTTTACTAAACAAGGACCTTCCACCGGACATTGAAATTACACTAGTGGATAGAACACCTTTCCACAGTTTGAAAACAGAGTTCTATGCACTTGCAGCAGGAACTGTATCAGATTCAGTTGTCCGTGTACCACTACCCGAACACGACCGCTTGAAAGTTATTGGTGGCGAAATAATTGAAATTCGACCTGACGAGAAATGTATATATCTCGCAGATGGAAAACAGCTCAACTATGATGACCTCGTTATAGGCTTAGGGTGTGAAGATAATTACCACGAGGTGCCAGGTGCGGCGGAACATACATATAGCATCCAAACAATCGGGAGATCTAGATCGACTTACCAGACACTACTAGGCCTAGATGGTGGTGCAACTGTAGGAATTGTAGGAGCTGGCTTAAGTGGAATTGAACTCGCAAGCGAACTTCGTGAAAGTAGACCGGATTTAACGATTAAACTATTTGATCGTGGACCACGTATTTTACAAGACTTCCCTGAGCGACTAAGTAATTACGTTAAAGGTTGGTTTGATGAACATAATGTTCAAGTCGTCGCAAATTCGAATATTACACGTGTCGAACCAATGGCTTTGTTCAACCATGAAGACACTATTCCTGTTGACGCTGTCGTATGGACTGCTGGAATTCGTCCTGTCGCTGCTGTGGCAAATATCGATACAGAAAAAGACCATTCTGGTCGCGTCAAACTGAATATGTATCACCAACTACCGGCATATGATAATGTCTATGTCGTAGGAGACTGTGCTTCTCTTGCATACGCTCCAAGCGCTCAAGTAGCTGAGGAGCAAGCGGAACAAATCGTAAAAGTGTTGCGTCTTGTATGGAACAACGAAACACTACCAGAAACAATGCCAGAGATTAAACTAAAAGGTTTCCTAGGATCACTTGGAAAAAAACAAGGTTTCGCCTATTTAGCGGATCGTACCGTTACGGGACGTATCGCAAGATTATTAAAATCAGGCGTGCTTTGGATGTATAAATGGCACAACGGGTGAGGACCTTCAATAAAGCTGAAGAATGTAAAATGCCGTGAAGATTTTAATCTTCACGGCGTTTTTTATATCACAAAAGAGAATTACTTGGCAGTTTCTAATTGAGTTGTCTGTGGAGGTGTTTTCAATCATCTAGTTAATTGGCAATTAGCATAAGGTAATTGTTCATTTCGTCATCTTACTTATTTGCTCATTTAAGAGATCTATTTGTTTTTGCATTCGATCCAAATCTTTGGACATGTTCTCGTTGTCTTGAGAATCTTTTTTATTTGTATTTTCTAACTGTTGAAGCACAAGTCCCGCGGCTATCGCTTGAATTCCATCTCCTAATGTAGACAAAGCAGCCCCAATGAATGCAAGCTTTGCTACATAAACTTCTTGTGAATCAGCGTTCTGGTTCAGTTGGTCGTTGCCCGAATTGTACATGAATCCTCAAGCCCCCCCTTGTTTATTTTATGGGGAAAAATGAACAATGAAAGTTGTCCGTACTGAGGGGAGGACAGAAGTTTCTTATTTATGTTTGAATCGATTTCATATCTCTTATCACTGAGCCATTACAGCTCTATGTATAAAACAATGGAAAAATAGAGTACCTCCACAAATCCTGTATAATGAGAGTTACGACACCACATTAACAGAAAGGAGAAATGCTCTATGCCTATGATACAATAAGAAATCCTGTTTGACATGCAAGCTTTATTCGACTTGGAACTGACCCATCGACTTAATACGATTTTATCCGGTACTGATATCTATCTAAAATCGATTCACTTATATATGAATTCTCTTTTAAAAGGTTAATTACATTAATTATACTTAGGAAACCCTTTGAGGCTTAGTGCCACTAACGAAAAAAGTTAAAATGTGTTTGTTGGTTAACACTACTTATATAAGTAAATGAATGTATGTATTATTGTTAATCAACAAACACTAAATCCCCCTGTGTTAGGCTATTTGTCGTATAGTACTCTCCTGTTATACTAAAAAAAATGGAGGTCATACGACATGAATAAAAAAATGGGACAAGATATACAAAAGAGTTTAAAGATGCGGTAATTGCTAGGATGATGCCTCCGAACAACGAAACGATTAAAAACATAAATGGTGAAACTGGCGTCTCTGAACAATCACTGTATAAATGGCAACAAAAAGCACGCCTTGAAGGAAATCCTACGCTGGAAATGGACAAACTTCTGAACGCTGGAGTAGCGAAGACAAATTTTTAATTGTGCTCGAAACTTATGCTATGAATCAAGCAGAACTTGCTGAATATTGTCGGAAAAAAGGGCTCTATAAAGAACAAATTGACGCTTGGCGTATCAGTTATTTAAGCGCAAATACAGGTGAACTGATTCAAACAAAAAAGCTTTCACAAGAACTTAAAGACGAGAAGAAACAATCCGCCGGTATACAAAAAGACTTACGTATTAAAGAGAAAGCACTGGCAGAAGCTGCAGCCTTATTACTATTAAGAAAAAAGGCACAAGCGATCTAGGGGGACCGAGAGGACGAATGATTCGACCGTCAGATCGCAGACTTGCCGTAAAACTAATTCAAGAAGCGAATCAAAACGGTGCACGATTAGCAAAAGCATGCGAAGGACTAAATATTAACGTACGTACCTATGAACGTTGGGTATCGGCTGGTGGTGTGCAGGAAGATCAACGTCCACATGCAAAACGTCCAGAACCTAAAAACAAGCTAACTGAAGCAGATAGACAGGACGTAATTGATACTGTCAAAAAAGAAGAGTTTGTCGATTTACCGCCTTCGCAAATCGTGCCAAAGCTCGCTGACCAATCGATTTACATTGCCTCAGAATCAACAATTTACCGCATATTACGAGAAGAAGAAATGCAACAGCACCGTGGTCAAAGTAAAAGACCTAAAACAAAGTTACCCGAGAGTCATATCGCAACAGCACCGAATCAAGTGTGGACATGGGATATCACTTGGCTCAAAGGCCCTGTTAGGGGCCTCTACTACAGGCTTTACCTAATCGTCGATTTATTCAGTCGAAAAATTGTAGGCTGAGATATTTGGGAAACAGAAGAGGCGAAACACGCTGAAGCGTTAATCAGAAAAGCCGTTCTTAACGAGAAGATTCAAGGTGCTCCACTCGTCTTACATTCCGATAATGGAAGTCCAATGAAAGTTTCTACCTTCCAAGTATTACTAGAGAAACTCGGTATTCAAAGTTCCTATTCTAGACCGTGCGTAAGTAATGACAACCCTTATTCTGAAGCTGTTTTCAGGACACTCAAGTATCGTCCAGGATTTCCAGATGTGGGTTTCAAAACACTTGAAGACGCATTAACTTGGACGGAGAAATTCGTCCATTGGCATACACATGATCATCAACACAGTGGCATTAACTTTGTGACACCAGAAGAACGCCATACAGGTGTTTATATTGATGTGCTTAAAAAGCGAAGTGAAGTCTATGAACGCGCAAAACAAAAGCATCCAGAACGTTGGGCTAAATCAACACGAAATTGGAATCCGTTAGAGTCAGTGGCATTAAGTCCGATGAAAGAAAAGTAGGAAAAAATGAATCGCGAAGTTAAATAGAATCAGTAGTTACTTTAGGATAGGAGTTAAATGCGACAACTATATTGACAAACATCGAAATAGGGACTGTATATCTCCTCTGAACAAAAGAGGAGGTCGTATCTGTTTTTTATAGTAACGGTTACTTATTTAATATTTGGTTAACTGAATAGTTTTGAAAAGTTGTAAACTTAATGGTTTTTGAAACAAATTTTTCAAGAGAAGTTTTTATTCTTATAGTAATCAAATCATTCAAACCATTAAAGGTACTACTATTTATATTACAAATATACGTTCTTTGATAGTTCCTATTTTTATTTGAAGCTGGGATAACTGCTGGAATTATACCGATTAATCTTTTTGTAGAAAAAATTTCTACATGAATATGTAAATCTTGAACTACATTAAAAAATTCACAAAGAATATTAATATTATCATCGACAGAACTAAAAACATCGGTTGGTAATATTGGTTTAATTACCTTATTACTGTCAATAAGCCGCTTAGAAGTTATGATGTTCTCTATGGTGACATTAGATTGATTATGAATTGTATTCGGCAAAGAGAAGATAATATTTTTTTCAATTAAGAATTTGTTGTCTAAGCTAGGTAACTCAAAACTATCATTAATCAGAAAGAAGTACTTTTTAATCACATTGTTAGTATTCTTTGGCAAAATCCATGAATTTTCAACATCCTGTATTAAGGAAATTTGTTTACCTTCGTCCGTGACAATTGAAACGTTAGTTATTAATCGACCTAAGTCGTTTTTGTAATATATGGATGACATTGTATATTTTCCCCGCTTTAATTATTTAATTGATAATAGAGAGGTATAGGGTATGTGATTATATTTTTAAAAAAAATTCATATTAAGGTCTCTATTTGAGTTATTTATAACTATGATTAAATGCTAATTGGTTTTTTATCATGTTTCCTGTAAACCTAATGGACATTTCGACAGCTAAACCTACACCTGTACTTTTACCTGCTTTTAGTAACGTTTTTCCTAAGGCAGCGCCTTTACCTTTGGATTCATGCACTGCAACACCAATTCCAACGGGTACTCCCAAACCTACAGTGTCTTTATATGCATCTTTACCTGACTTTTTAATAATATTTGTTTCATGTTTCCAAGCCTGTTTAGTATCTTTCCAAACGGATTGGGTCGCAGATTTAATAGATTTAATAGCCATTAAGTATTCTCCTTTTACCTATACCTCTTACTATTTCTAATTCTATTCACACCACAAAATATCCTTTTTTTTACTAAAAAAATTATTTTAAATATTGATGTAATATAAAAGATAACAGATTATAATAGTCTAAAAGTGAAATAAAAACAAAGGGGAATTATATTGGAGAAAATTAAATTATTTTTTAAAAAAGATTCAAGTGTTCTAAGGGATGCTATTGTTGCTTTTATTGTTTTATCATTAGGTATATATAAGGTCTTTTTTCAAAATGATCATCGTATATACTCTCTTTTATTTGGTTCTATCTTAATTATTGGTGTTCTTGTTTATATTGTAATTAGTGCGGGAAGAATTTTTAAAAGACAATAAAATAAAAATCAAGTCCTATGCATTGGAAACACAAAGAGCCACCCACAAGTGAATGAGGGTGGTTTTTTCAAGTCGGCGTATAGCCCTAGATCGTGAGTTTAAAAGAAGGAATTCGAGAATAAAAAGAACTAATTGAGGGTTTCCTGGTAACTCAAGAGAAATGAGATAAATATTTTGTGGAGATCCTGGAGCAATTGCAAGGTGAAGTATAAAACTAAACGAACAAAAGAACTTAACACAAGCGAAGAACCGAGACAAGAGGTAGAACCGCAAAAAAAAGGATTTTTTAGTAGAAATTAGGGGGAGCGCAAGATTGTGCGGTTAAATTTGCAAGCGGATTTTGAATTAATATTAAAAAGGTTGTCTTTGTACTTCTTGTGAGTCACATTGGTACTTTTTTTTAATGCCTAAAATAAAGTCAAGATGTTTTAATGTCTAATTAACTCACTTTTATAAAAGGTGATTAAGAGAAATGGAAAAGCTGGAGCAACGACATGTAATGTAGATATTAATCCTAATAAAACTTCCTTTTCAGTTCTTGAATTAGATTTAACTTTTTATCTAATAAAATCTAGTGGTTGTGGAACAAAATCTTAGAGAGTTGAATCGATTTCATATCTCTCAGCCCTTACGGCTCTAAGTATAAAACGGCGGAAAAATAGAGCACCTCCCCAAATCCTGTATAATGAGAGTTACGACACCACATTAACAGAAAGGAGAAATGCACCATGCCTATAATACAACAAGAAATCCTGTTTGACATGAAATTTTTATTCGACTTGGAACTTACCCATCAACTTAATACGATTTTATCCGGTATTGATATCCATCCAATCCTTGCTGTACTTATGAAAAGAAAAAGTCTCGATTCGGACCAAAACAATCGCTTAATTACTCTGCAACGATCTATTCATTGATCATTCGAATTACCGAGCGTATTCCTTTAATTAAAGACTTAATAAAAGTATCACTACAGACTTACGATTTAATGTTGAGTGTGGATTCTTAGTATCAGATAAAATCCCATCTGAATCCTCTTATTCACGTATGATTACATTTATTAGTGAATCTGATGCGCTAGAATTTGTTCAAGAAAGCCTACTTCTTCAGGCTATATCTAACGGCTTCGTATCAGATGAAACGATAGCTATTGATGCAACACATGTAGAAGCACGTGATCGCGCTACATATAAATCAGATAAGGCTGAAAAAGAAACTCAAAAAAACGAGGGCGTAAAAGAAAGAGGTACGTGAACGATGGCTAACTAAGAAACCGAAATAGAAACGAATCTTCCGGTTTACGAAAAGAAAACAACTGATAATTTTAGAAAATACACATACCCAGCTCATGCTTTCAGAAAATAAGATGAAATCTATAAGGAACGAAGTTCCATTGAACGCGTGAAAGCTTATATAAAAGGCTATCTTTTGCATGATCAGATCGATCATTGTACCGGTGTAAAAGCTAAAGTTCATCTTGTGTATAATGCCAGTAAATTTGCACTTGATTGTCTAGCGCAGCTTCATCTACCCGCAACAGCATGATTGGCAACTTCATTCATTTTTAAAAAAATATTTCAAACTCTGTTTCTTTTTGATTTTTTAAAGCGTGCATTATGAAATTGATTCGTTTAACTCTCCATTTTGCTTTACATTCAAAAAACAAAAAACACCTCCACGATTACATGGAGGTGTTTTCTGCCCCTTCCTCTAAAATTCATTGGAAGGGCACAAACCTTTTAAAGCTTGCGTTGTTGGTTAACCCACCAGTCAATATGATCTAAGTTAAAAACGAGCATATGACGAAAAGGTCTAAGATGTGGTAACTCCTTATTATCCAACAATGTGTTGATTTGCTCTTCGGTTATTTGATAATCGATTGAATCCAAATAGCTTATCAAATCTTGAATATTATTCACTTTTCTCGAAATAATCACCTCCCACCGAAGTCTTTTTAGAGACTAAAAAGAACTCAGTAATAGGTACTATGAAGAGAAGAGTCTAGTTATCTATACCCTTATTTTTAAAAAGTAATCCATTATTACTTGCACAAAAGCCTATCGAAAAATCCATCCGAATGATAGCGTTGGATGGGTTTTGTAAAGAAATGATATTTCTCAATTAAACATTTCCACTCTCAATCAGTCCGAGAAGATGAAAAAGAATTAGCCTTTTGCAACGTAGCCAATTTTTTCGAGTTCAAAGAGGATAGGCTTTAATTGAATATAGCCTTCGCCAATCATTACTTCATCAATCATAACGAGTGGATAAAAGTACTCATCATTGCGGATTTGTTCAGCAACTTGCGCTTTTCTTCCTACTAGGTTATCTGTGTCTATATCAATGTATTCAATAGTATAAGGTTGTCCTTCATATTTACGATCAATAGCAGCTTGAAGCCATTCGTAAGTATCTTTAGAAGATGGTGCATTGACACAACTTGCGCACATAACTGCTGCACCATATACTTCAATATTCGCAATTCGTTTCGTCAATTTACAAAACTCCTCTCGATTCAATATTGGATTTTTTATTCTTTCTTGTTTATAATAAGTATAAGGAAAGGGGAGTTGAAAAACAATGACTGATACAGCAATGACAGAACCAGTTCAGGAAGTATTAAATAAATTACGTCCATTTCTTCTTCGCGACGGGGGCGACTGTGAGCTCGTTGATATTGAGGATGGCGTCGTTAAGCTACGTTTACTAGGAGCATGCGGTACATGCCCAAGTTCAACCATCACACTTAAAGCAGGTATTGAACGTGCACTATTAGAAGAAGTACCAGGTGTAGTAGAGGTTGAACAAGTATTTTAATGAAAAGTAAAGCGGGCCCCGAGGGGTCCGCTTTTTACTTTTCATTTTGTTCTCTTTCTGCTCGAATCTCTTGCCAGCGTTCTTTTGCCAGGTCAATAATATGAGGCTCCGTTGAAGTTCGTTGACTTTCTATAACGCGTGAGAAATTGCGAACAGCTTCTTCTTTATCCCCAATTCTCCACGAAAGTTCAGCGATTAAGTACATCACACGTGTCTCTGACATTTGTGTTCCGATGTAATCTCCTTCAGCATAAGCCGTCATGTATAAATCCCTTGAAATCTTCATAAAACGAAGTTCGTCTTCAAGTTCCTCTTTTTCTCTAAATAACCAAGCGATACGTAACGTAAGTCCAGCAGTTGTTAAAGCCTTTTCTTTTTTCATCATTGCACTTAAATAGCCTAATTTGTATGTTTCAATAGCTTCTTCGCGATCTCGTTCTTTACCGAAGTCTCGAACTACCCATTGTGAAGTGATTTGTTTAGCGATTGCTTCTTTTGTTCCGGGGGGAAAATAAGGAGCAAAATCTTCTGTAAAAGAAAAACCACAATGTAAGCAAACTGCTACATTATAATATAAAGGATTTATATCTTTAGAAGTATATACAGGTTTAAAGTCACTTTCTTGTGATGAAATCCGAACAAATCGTGAGCGGATTTTTGTCGTTGTGAAACTTTTGGAGCAATTGCTGCATGTCATTTTTTTATCGTAAAATGGACTTATATCCATAGCAATCTTCCTTTCATACTATTTGCCTAAGTATAACGTAAATATATAGAAAGAGAAGTAATTATGATTGCACTTGCACCGAAAACATTGATAAGATGATGATAGACAATTAAAAGGAAGGTGAGCATAAGTGACAGAGGTTGTTGAAGTAACAGAAGCAGCAGTGTTTCATGTTAGAGAAATGATGCGACATAATGAAGAAGAGGGATCGTTTTTGCGTGTCGCCGTAAATGGCGGTGGTTGTAGTGGACTAACGTACGGCATGGGCTTCGCAAACGAAAAATCTGATGATGATATAGAACTTGTGCAACATGGGCTTCAAATACTTGTTTCAAATGAAGATGCTGGGATTTTAAACGGTACAGTCGTAGATTACAAAGAATCACTAATGGGTGGAGGATTTACAATCAAAAACCCGAACGCAATTGCTTCATGCGGTTGTGGAACATCATTTAGAACTGAGAAAAAAGCAGGGGCGCCTGCAGATTGTGAATAAGTAGTTTCGACCTCTAGTTTTCTGTTAGAGGTCTTTTTTTTAGTGACTATTATTCAATGAAACTCAGTCAGTATTTTCTGATCTTTGTTATTTCTAGTTTAATGTTGAAATAATGAACCAAAAGGTCTACTATAATAGATAGAAGTTTGTCGAATTTTAATGACAAAAGCTAGGACTATGTAAATCGTTGTTTGGCATTGATTTCATTTGAACCCGGCATATAAAAAAACAAAGGTGGTTTCGATCTTCGTGAAAAGACCAACAATTTTAGTATTAGGTGCAGGGTATGGCGGTTTATCAACAGTCGTAAACTTGCAAAAGTCACTAGGAACAGACGAAGCAGACGTAGTTCTTATTAACAAAAACGATTATCATTACGAGTCAACTTGGCTACATGAAGCAGCAGCAGGAACAATGTCTCCTGATTCTGTACGTTATGATATTAGTTCTGTTATCAAAAGTGAAAAAGTGAAATTCGTTAAAGCGGAAGTTACTGCAATTGATGTTGAAGGTAAAGTTGTAACAACAAATGTTGGTACACATGCGTATGACTACTTAGTTATTTCACTTGGCTTTGAAGGAGAAACATTTGGTATCCCAGGTCTAGATAAATATGCATTATCGATTGCAAACGTAAATGCAGCACGTCAAATTCGTGATCACATCGAATACCAATTCGCTAACTGGTCACTTGATGAAGTAAAAGACGACAGCCGTCTAACAATTATTGTTGGTGGAGCTGGCTTCACTGGAATCGAATTCCTTGGAGAGTTAGGGAACCGTGTTCCTGAACTATGCAAAGAATATGATGTACCTGCTGAAAAGGTACGTGTACTTTGTGTTGAAGCTGCGCCTATGGTTCTACCAGGTTTCGATCCTGAATTAGTAGACTATGCAGTTCGTCAGTTAAAAGCAAAAGGCATTGAATTTTCAATTGGAACACCAGTTGTAGAAGCAACTTCAGAAGGTGTAAATCTTAAAAAAGGCGAAGATGAATTCGAATTTATTAAAGCTGGAACAGTTGTCTGGGCTGCTGGTATTCGTGGTAATCGCCTTATTGAACAAACTGGCATTGAAAACATGCGTGCTCGTGTTAAAGTTGAAAAAGATTTACGCGCACCAGGTCACTCAGATGTATTCATCGTTGGTGACTGCGCACTTATGATTAATGAAGAAACGAACCGACCATTCCCACCAACAGCACAAATTGCTATGCAACAAGGTGATATGTGTGCAAACAACATCATCGCTCTTATGAAAGGTGAGATCACTTCACCATTCACTCCGGACTTAAAAGGAACAGTTTGTTCTCTTGGAGATGACGATGCAATTGGTGATGCATTCGGTAAGAAAATTACAGGTAAAACAGCATCATTCATGAAGAAAATGATCGATAACCGTGCGCTATTCATGATTGGCGGAATGGGATTAACGATTAAAAAAGGTAAATTTAACTTACTGAAATAAGGTATATATCGAGCACATGATACTGTCGAACTGACAGTGCCATGTGCTCTTTTTAAATCGTTATAATGAAAAACTTCTATAACGTGCTAATCTAAACAGTCATTCGTGCTAGTATGATGCACGAGTCAAATCTGACAATTTTCTGAACTGACGCTGTTCTATTGTAAGCGCGTGGCGAATCATGTAAAATGATGAGTGGAAAATGGAGGTAGTCTAATTGGGAACCATCTCATTGACACATGTAATTTTATCCGTACTTATTTTCATAGTCATGTTCTTCGGTATTGGATTTTTAGTTAATATGCTACTTCGAATGACATGGTTTATGGCGATTCTATACCCGATCGTTGTTATCTTGATCATTGACGAAGTAAAGCTATATGAATATTTCACTAATCCGGGAAACTCGTTTCAACTACTAGGCGAGAAGATTATGGCACTACATACTGTAGATGTGGTGATTTTATCAAGTGGTCTCTTGGGCGCTATTATTTCTGGTTTAGTTAGTAAACTACTTCGGAAACAAGGCTATCAAATGTTCTAATTTAAAAACGGTGTACTCAAGTTGAATGACTTGGGTGCACCGTTTTTTAGTTAAACGAAATAGGAATACGTAATAATTGAAATTAAAATACCAGTAACTGCACCTGAAAACACTTCACTTGGTTTATGTCCAAGCAATGTTTTTAATTCTTGTATCTTTTGTTGCCCGTCTTTTTGTGGCCAACCTTTCGCTTCTTGAACAAATGTTTGAAAGTCTATGCGCATCTGATTAATAATAATGGCTTGTTGCCCTGCCTGATATCGTATGCCAGTTGCATCAAACATAACAATAACCGCGAAAATTGCGGCCACTGCAAATAGTGGGGAGTCTAAGCCAGCTTCGTATGCAATTGCAGTGGTCAAAGCAGTTACTGCGGCAGAATGAGAACTTGGCATGCCACCTGTTGAAGTCATCAATTTCCAATCGAATTTACCGGTTAAAAAGTAGGCAATAGGAATCTTAACGAATTGGGCAAACAAAATGGCAAATAGCGCTGCTAACAGCGGAGTGTTTTGAAATAAAGTCATGTCAATCTACTCCTTTTAGTTTTAAGTTCTGAAAATGTAGCAATAGTATAACATAACTCGACCACCGCTTTTAATAATTAGTACGGAGAGCGAATCAAATCAAAGAAATTACAGAAAAGTTACGTTATACTGAAGAGGTAAACAAATGGAGGGGATCATATGAAAACAATTATAACGAAAACGAATTTTAATGACATTAGCTCGGAAGTTCTTATTGTCGGAGTACCAGAACATCCTGAAAATGTACAAGGTTGGGACGAATTCGTCGCGACGTTTAGCTCTCGCATACCAGAGTGGGTAAAAACTGGCGATATTAAAACGGGTTTTAAAGAAATTGTGAAAATGCCAACGTTGAATGAACAACCCTTTAAGCGTGTTCTATTTATAGGACTTGGCGCTACAAAAGCATTGACTGAAGATAAACTCAGACAAGTTTTTGCGGCTGTTGGTAAGGAACTTGCAACTAATAAAGCGGAATCAGCTACAATATGGACAGCGCCATTTACGAACGGAAAATTGGCCTGTGAAGATGTCGTATTTGCCGCTTCTGAAAGCATTGGTTTAGGAATGTACCGATACGAAGGGTATAAAACTAGCTCAAATGAAAAAGATCATTCATTTAATAGCATCCAATTTCTATCAAATGCAGATGAAGATGAACTTAAAGCTGCTTTTGAAGTTGGGGCAGTTCATGCCTACGCAGTGAATGAAGCACGTACGCTCGTTAATATGCCCCCGAATATATTGACGGCAACGAAGATGGCGGAATATGCTACTGAGCTTGCTGGAAAATATGACTTTGAAATTGAAGTGCTTGGGAAAAAAGAAATGGAAGAACTCGGCATGGGAGCGATTCTAGCTGTCAATAAAGGCTCTGTGGAAGAACCACGTCTCATCGTACTGAAATATGCAGCAACGGATACATGGGAAGATGTTGTAGGTCTTGTAGGAAAAGGTGTGACATACGATACAGGTGGTTACTCGCTTAAAACGAAAGATGGCATGGTTGGTATGAAAGGTGATATGGGTGGTGCAGCAGCTGTGTTAGGCGCGATGACAATCATTGGTGAACTGCGACCATCTAAAAATGTAATTGCTGTCATCGCCTCAACCGATAATATGATCTCTGGTGAAGCCTTTAAACCAGATGATGTCATCACATCACTTAGTGGCAAGACAATTGAAGTATTGAATACAGATGCTGAAGGACGTCTTGTTTTAGCTGATGCAGTAACCTATGCGAAACAATCAGGTGCGAACTACCTTATTGATGTTGCCACTTTAACTGGTGGTGTAATTGTCGCATTAGGAATGGATAAAACAGGTGCATTGACGAATGATGAAGCATTCTTTGAAGAGTTCATGCAAGCGTCACTTGAAACGGGTGAATTTGTATGGAGACTACCACTTACAGATAATGATAAGAAAAGACTTCGTAAAAGTGATGTCGCTGATTTAAATAATTCACCCGGTCGTGACGGTCATATGATTTTTGGTGGCGGCTTTGTAGGAGAATTCGCTGGGAATACCCCGTGGATTCATCTTGATATTGCCGGAACATCAGATGCGCCTGCTGCTCATGATTTAGGTCCAAAGGGTGCGACGGGTGTTATGGTGCGAACACTTGCTACATTTATAGAAAGATTTGCTGACGTTGAATTAGAAGACAACTGAGTATATGGGCTTTTATCCCTTTCCAAATGACTAGTTATGAATAAGCTAAGTGGGAAAGGGGATGTATATGCCTAGAGGTTTTGACGGACATGGTGGTTTTGGCGGTAGAGGTGGATTTGGAGGCCGCGGCTTCGGTCGTGGTATAGGTGGATTAGGCGGATTAGGTGGCTTCGGTAGTCCTTTTTTCGGTGGATTTACAGGTGGATTTACCGGTAGTTTATTAGGTAATGTATTATTTCCTGGATACGGCTATGGCTATCAACAGCAATATCCACCATACTATCCATATGGCTATCCTCCGTATGGCTACCCACCATATGGCGGCTATTATTAAATTGAAAAACACGCAAAGCAACTTTAACATCGTTGCTTTGCGTGTTTTCTTTTACTGCTCTTTTTTTAATTTTTCTTTTGCTTTCGCAATTACTTCTGCCAGGTCATCTTGGACTGTAAGCTCCGTCGGTTTAACACCAGACATATATGCTGCACGACTCATTAAATGGCCTCCAATAGGGGAGGTAATGAACAAAAAGACAATTCCAAGTATGAGTTGAATACTAAAATGTCCTTCATTTAACCAGAAGTGAAAGAAGACGCCTAACATAATACTAAGGACACCGAGCGTAGCACTCTTAGATGCCGCGTGTGCACGTGTATATGCATCTGGTAGTCGTAGGATGCCAATAGATGTAACGATGGTGAAAATGACGCCTGCAGTAATCGTAATGACGATGAGTATGTTAGCGAGTATGATCACGTTCGATAATCTCTCCTCTCTCAATGAATTTGGAGAAGGAAACAGTTCCGATGAACGACATAATCGCAATGAGTAAAATTACATCGATGAAAAATCCAGTTTTAAATAAAATGGACAATAATGCAATTGCGGAAATGAGCATAACGCCAATTGCGTCTAACGCAATCAATCGATCGGGTGTGGAAGGACCTTTATAAGCTCTGTATAATAGTGCAGCCATGGAAAGAATGACGAGTATCAAACAGATTCGGATGAAGATTGTCATGAACGGCTCACCTCTTTAATCGCTTTTTCGAATGTATTTTTTATAGAGTCAATGGCTTCATCGATATCATCTACATCAATTGCATGGATATACAATGTGTTTTGATCACTAGAAACATGGACGACAATTGTACCAGGAGTTAACGTGATTAAACTGGATAATAACGTAATTTCCCAATCTTGTTTTAGTTCAGTCGGTAAAGCGAAAATGGCCGGTTGTAGTTTTAACTTTGGCCGTAAAACTAGAATGAGCACAGAGATATTTGATAACGTTAACTCTTTAAAAAACAATAATACTAATTTGATGGCCGCCCAAACACGTGCAGTGTAGAGTCGACCTTTAAAAAATCGTCTTGTCATGAATATGAGTAGGAATCCTATGATATAGCCGACGATAAATGATGATGCAGTCATGGAAGAGCTCATAAGCATCCAAACGACAGCAATGAAAAAGTTTAATAATATTTGAAAAGCCATCATTATCTACTCCTTTAACACCGCATCAATGTAGATGGAAGGGTGTAGTAATACGTCCGTAGCATCCGTCACATAAGGAATCAGCCATTCAGTACCAATGCCGTATAACACAGACAAGACGACTAATAGTAGCGCTGGTGTCAGCATTTTAAGATACGTGCTACGCTCCGTTTTGGGTAATGGAACGGGTTCGCCCCAGAAGGCATAAATGAATATCCGAATGACTGACAATAATACGACTAAACTGGATGCTAGAATAATCATACTACCGACAATATTACCAGCTTCAAAAGCGCCTTTTACGATAAGTAACTTGCCAATAAATCCACTTAACGGTGGGATACCTGCTAATCCAAACGCAGCTATTAAGTATGTCCATCCAAGTGTAGCGTGTGTTTTTAGTAGACCACCCATTGCTCGTAAGTTAGATGTCCCAGTGACATAGATGATAACACCGATGAGTAAGAACAAAGCACCTTTAATGAGCATGTCATGGATTAAATAGAAGATTGCTCCCGATACACCTGCTTCGTTTAACTGAGCCGCTCCAAATAAGATAACCCCAATGGCAATAACAATGTTGTAAATGATAATTTGTTTTAAATCAAAGTATGCAAGTGCACCGATGCACCCGACTATAATCGTCAAAATCGACAACACCATTAAGAAGTTATGTGTAAAGCTAATGTCATTTACGAAGAACAGCGTATATGTGCGCATAATTGCGTATACGCCGACTTTCGTTAATAACGCACCAAATAGTGCTAAGACAGGAGTAGGTGGTGCTGCGTATGCGCTAGGTAACCAGAAATGCAGTGGGAAGATAGAACCTTTTACGCCAAATACGATTAATAAAAGAACGGCAATTACAGAAATGATACCTGGTTGTCCGATTTCTGCAATCTTGACAGCAATATCAGCCATATTCAACGTACCTACTACAGAGTAGAGGAAAGCTACTGTAATAACGAATAATGCAGACGAAATGACATTTACAAGTATGTATTTAATAGATTCTCGTAGTTGTCTTTTCTCTCCACCCAATACGATTAGTAAGTAGGAGGCGATGAGTAAAACTTCAAAGAAAACGAACATATTAAAAATATCACCTGTAGTGAAAGCGCCGTTTACACCCGTCACCATGAATAAAATAGCTGGATAGTAAAAGAAACGCTCGCGTTCTTCACCAATTGCAGTAAAACTATAAACGACAACCAATATTGTAATCAAAAGCGTTGTCGTAACAAGAATAGCCGAGAACATATCAGACACCATTGAAATACCAAAAGGTGCTGGCCAACTCCCAAGTGTCAACGCCTGTATACCATCGGTCTTCACTTTAGCTACAAGAAAAAGAGCTGCAATTAGACTTAGCGTTAGTCCGATAACAGTGAGGACTCGTTGAACTTTTACCTTCTCTTTGAAAAAGAGCAACGTAATTGCAAAAAAGAAAGGAATGATGATAGGAAACAAAAGATGATTAATCATGTTCATCATCTCCCTTCATTAGATTCATATTGTCAGTGTTGTGTACCGCATATGTCCGATAAGCAAGGACGAGTATGAAAGCTGTCACACCAAAACTGATAACAATGGCTGTTAAGATTAAGGCTTGTGGAAGTGGATCTGCCAAATCAGTTACGCCTTCAGCTAAAACGGGCGGTGATGACCCACCTAAGCCACCCATTGTTAAAATAAGCAAATGTGCCCCATGACTTAGTAAACCAGTTCCCAAAATAATTTTTAGAAGACTTCTGGAAAGGATGAGGTACACGGCAGCCATGAATAGAAGACCGATAACAATGGCCATTATAAATTCCATTATGAATCGCCTCCAATCGTTTGGATTATCGTCAGTGCTGCTCCGACAACAACGAGGTAAACGCCCGCATCAAAAATCATAGCAGTATGCAACGATGTATCTCCAAACAATGGCAAATCAAAATGATCAAATGCATGTGTGAAGAATGGAACGTTAAAGAAAATGGAGCCCGCAGCTGTTCCAAGTGAAAGCAGTAAGCCAATACCCGTCACAATCGTGAAGTTAAAAGGTAATGCTTTTTGCACCGTTTCTAAATCAAATGCCAACAACAATAAAACCAATGCACCAGTTGTTAATAGTCCCCCGACAAAACCACCGCCGGGTGCGTAATGACCTGCAAAGAAGATATGGATAGAAAAGATGAAGATGATGAAGAAAACAACTTTCGTTGCCGTTTGTAAAATGACATCATTTGATTTCATCTGAACGCTCCTTTTTTGCAAGACGTAAACGGATCATGCCTAACACGGCAATACCCGCAATCGATAACACTGCAATTTCAAATAATGTATCAAATCCACGATAATCTACGAGGATAACATTGACGATATTGCCACCGCCAGCTTTTGTTGCAACAGTTTCTTTATAATAATTAGAAATAGATGGAATGAGCTTTTGTGAATGTGCTGATAATGCAATTAGTGTAACCATAATTCCCACACTTCCAGCAATGATTGCATTCACGAGTTTAGTGCGTTTCTTTTCTCCGTGTGAGTTCAAAGAAGGTAGATGTTGAAATGCCAATAAGAATAACGCAACTGAAACAGTTTCAATGACAAGTTGTGTCAGAGCTAAATCGGGTGCTTTGAAAATAACAAAGAATAAAGCGACGGAATAGCCAACTGCACCTAGCGCAATAATGGCAGCCAATCTTGTTTTTGCGAGCAGTACCATCGCAACGGCTACAAGCAAAATTATTGCTGTTAAAACACCGTATAGACTAACTTCCGAAAAACTATTCATATTAACAACAAATGCGTTTTTCATGAAAAGAGTTGCGATTGTCATCACAGAAATGGCACCGAACATATACAATAAATACGTACGAATCAAACCAGTCATATAAAATCTTGAAAGACGGTTTGTACCTTTTTCACTAAACGTCATTAAAGAATCATAAAAACTATTCAGAGAAAGATACTCGGGTTGAATAGCATATAACTTTTGCCATTTTGCCAATGTGAAGAAAAGAACACTACCAATTGCAATGATTGCGACTGTCAACCACAAAGCTGGATAGTCAAAGCCATGCCAAGCAGTAACGGTTACGTTTACATCTGCTGGTGAGCTGTATAAATTAGGCTGAATCGCAATGACAGCAGGTTTAACAAGCCATTTACCAACTACGTTTGGAATGAAGAATATTGCTATCACGAGAACAGCAAGAATTGAAGGTGATACTAACATCCCAACAGGTGCCTCATGAGGCGTTCTTGGTAAATCATCTTCTCTTTTGCGTCCTGTAAACGTTTTGAAAACAAAATAGAAACTATATACAAAAGTGAATACACTCGCAACCCACGCAACAATCGGTAGTAAAATACCTAGCGTTGAGAAGTTGAATTGGTCAAAATGCTGAAGCGCTAGCATCGCATCTAAAAACATTTCTTTGCTCAAAAAACCACCAAAAGGAGGTAATCCAGCCATAGACATGGAACCTATAAAAGCAATGGTGAAACTAATCGGCATAATGCTCATTAGACCGCCGAGTTTTCGAATATCACGCGTACCGGTTTCATGATCGACAATTCCAGCTACCATGAACAAACTACCTTTAAAGACAGCGTGGTTCACCAAATGGAAAATGGCGGCAAATGCGGCGAGTTTGAAAATGGTTTCATCTGTATGATAGGCAACAGATGCAGCACCTAGTAACGACATGATAAGACCCAACTGACTAATCGTTGAAAATGCAAGAATTGCTTTCAAATCGGTTTGTTTTACAGCGAAAAAAGATCCCCAAAATAACGTTAGCAAACCGATTCCCGTTACGGTCCATACCCACACTTCTGAAGTCGCAAAAATCGGTGTAAAACGAGCGACTAAATAGAGTCCAGCTTTCACCATTGTTGCGGAGTGTAAATAAGCACTTACGGGTGTTGGAGCTTCCATTGCATCTGGCAACCAAATATGAAACGGAAACTGTGCAGACTTTGTAAAAGCACCGAGTAAGATTAAAACAAGTGCTAAAACGAATAGTCCATGATCACTAAACGACGAAACGTTTGCAATCAGTTCGCGAATTGAAAATGTATTGCCCATAATCCCTAGCAATACAAAACCACCAAGCATCATTAAACCGCCAAATACGGTAATCATCATAGACTTTAATGCACCTAATCGAGAACGTTCCCTCGTATTCCAATAACCAATTAACAAGAAAGACGATATAGAAGTTAATTCCCAAAATAGATAAAGTGAAATGATATTATCTGATTGAACAACACCAAGCATTGCACTCATGAAGATGAGTAAATAAACATAAAAGTGGTTAAGTCTCTCGCGTTCTTTATCTAAATAAAAGATGGAGTAAAGAACAACTAGCGACCCTATACCAGTGATAAGTAATGTGAATAACAAACTAAGTCCATCTATGTATGAGACGAAAGAAATTCCGAGTGACGGAATCCAATCTATTTTGGATAAAGCGTGTCCACCTGTACTTGTCATCTTTAAGAAACCACTATAGTAGACAAATAAAAAGAAAGGAACGAGCAAAACGAACCAACCAGTATGTATGCCTTTTAACTTACTGAATAGAATTGGTACGAAGAGTGATGCGATAACGGGTAAAAAAATCAAAAGTACAAATTCCAAGTAAATCCTCCTTTTAGATGTGTGAAATACGATTCCCTACACTTTGTAAAAGTATAGCGTAAGTTACGCTGTTTTGCATTTAAGATTACCCGAAAATGTTGCGAATAATAACTCCCTTCATATACTATTAGAATTGAGAAATATAATAGTTTTGAGGTGCACGATGAAAAATCCCTATTTATTTGGTTATTTACCGTTTGTAACGATTTCATTGTTTAGTTTAACGTTTGGTGTATATGCAGTAAGTAGTTCAATTGAACTTTTCAAAGGAATCGGCCTTTACGGAGGAATGAGAGAATTTTTAACGGACATGCAATTGCGTATCTTTCTACTAGTGGTTTACGCGCTGCTCTTTTTTATGGTCTTTTCTGCGTTAAAACTAATTGCTGAAACAATACATGAAACGGCCATGCTATTCTTTTCAAAGGATATCGATGGCACATCGTACAATGAGGCAAGAGGCGGAAATGTTATCTACTTTTTCGGCGCGCTTATTTCAGTAGTAGGTATCAATTCAATCATCATCTTGGCAGCAGTTTTTATGCTAACAACATTCATTTATTTTATTTATCGCGTCTATAAATTGAGTCAGTACTTATCTATATTTAGCACAATCAGCTTGATTGTATTTGAAGTTATTGTTTGGAGTTTATTATTATCAACGATTATTTACATTCTATTGAAACTATATAACGGAGTGATTGCGAGCTTGCCATTTGTTGATGCGGGAAAGAGCTAGTCAAACATTTTTAAGTTTCAAATATTTTAGGTAATATCGCAATTATAGGTAAAAGTTTCACCACGATATAACTATTTAATAGCACAGATATGTGAAGTGACCTCTGAAAAACGAAAATTTTCAGGGGTCACTTCACTATTGCTGTATGATATGAAACGGCTAAAAAGAGTGTTGTGCATGAATAACATGCTATGTTTTTATGGGGGGATAAAGTGAATCAGTTAGAAATCTGTAAATTTGAGGGAAGAGACTTTAATGATTATTTTAAACTCGTTTCTAATGAACGAGTTATGGCGCAAATTACTGAACGAACGATCCCACTTGAAGAAGCACAACATAATTATCAAAAATTGCTAGAACGTAATAAAAAATATGTGATACCAGGATCGTATAAAGTACTGGATCGATTAACGGGGAAATTTGTAGGGCTTGCACATTTAACGGTCAATGAACAGGAAACTGAAGAAGCTGAAATAGGTTATATGTTTTTACCCGAATACTGGGGAAGAGGTTATGGAAGTGATATTGCAAATCAACTTATTACATTCGCTAAGCAAACAAAATTGAAAAAGTTGAAAGCAATTATAGATCCGGAAAATATACCTTCCAGAAAAATTTTAATAAAGCAGGGGTTCATATCAGAGGATGTGTGTAAAATCGACGGATTGCCTGCAGAAGTTCTAATCGTAACTTTATAGTAGAATTCATCTATATAAGAATTTAAAGAACCGCTAATTCATTTAGAATAGCGGTCTTTTTCTCCAAAGGAATTTGTATTTAGTTCCAACAGACTGAACGGACTATTAACGAGTAATTAGTCCTTTAACAGTGTAGAAAACGTTTTTAAATGCAATTTTTGATTACTTGCCCATTGAATGGATTTAGGTTTATCGTAACCTAACCAAACAGCGGCAGTATAATTATCATTCATACCAGCAGCCCATATATCTTTGTAGTTATCTGTCGTTCCTGTTTTGACGCCAGTATAAGTTGTCGTTGTCGCAACACCACGTCCAGTACCGTTTTTAACGGTGTCTCCCATGAGGTTTTTAATTTTAGAGACAGTTCTAGATGACCACATGTCGTACTCTTTCTCTGGCCAGCTGTATTTGACATTGCCTTGTTGATCTTTCACAGAGCGGATGGCATGAGCAGGTGTATAAATACCATTAATGAAACTTGTATAGGCATCCGCTAGTTCAAGTGGTGTAACACCTTTTGAAAAGCCGCCAAGTGCAGCTGCAAGATTATGATCTTTTTCAGTTACAGCACGAAATTTAAAGGGTTCTAAAAACTTAAATCCTTCTTCGACACCAACCATTTGAAAAAGTCGAACGGCAGCTGTGTTGTGACTATGACTGAACGCTTGTCTAATTGAAACGTTACCGTAGACAGCACCTCCAATATTGGTAGGGCAATATTTACCGACACATATATTGCTGCTATTAATAGGTGTATCTTCATTATAAGAAGTTGTTTCAAATAAGGGTGCATAGACGAGTAATGGTTTGATAGCGGAGCCTGGTTGGCGGACTGCTTGATACGAACGATTAAAATCTGCTTTATGATAATTTTTTCCGCCATAAAGGCTGACAATTTCTCGGTTGCTATTATCGATAACAGCAGCACCCGCTTCAAGACCCTCAGCTGTCAATAGGGCGGTCACGCGCTCTTCGTCACGTTGTTGTTTTTTAGGATTTAAAGCTGTTTCAATGACGACACCTTGTCCGAGTACTTCAGAAACTTTTTGATCTAAACGTGTATTGATAAGCGTAACATCCGCATCACTTTTTGCTCTCGCGAGTGAATCTTCGAAGCCGTCAGCTTGTGCAATTAAAGCTCTCAATTCTGCAAGGATATACGTACTGTAAACAGGATATTGTGCCTCTTTCTTTTTAACGGTTAGTTGAATCAGCTGTGCTGCTTCCTGATCTGCTTCTGTCTGTTCGATGACTTCATTTCTCGTGAGTATACCTAGAAGCCTCTCTTGTCTTTTTTTAGTTTGGTCAAAATGTCTTAATGGATCATAAAGAGAAGGGTTATTTGGAATCGAAGCAAGAAATGCCATCTCAGCAAGTGTTAACTCATTAATCGATTTGCTGAAATAATAAGTTGCCGCTGCACCAACACCGTAGACCTGATTGCCAAAATACATCTCATTCATATACATTTCTAGAATTTCTTCTTTTGTGTATTGCCGTTCCAGTTCTGCGGCGTAAAAAATTTCGGTTAGTTTTCGTTCATATGTCTTGTCTGGAGACAGAAAACGCATTCGAACAACTTGTTGGGTAATTGTAGATCCCCCTTGTTTTACACCGTCCGATGACGAGTTCACGGTAAAAGCGCGAACAATTGCTGCTAAATCATAACCGTTGTGCTCATAAAAACCTGTATCTTCACTTTCGAGAAATAGTTGTTGCATAATCGTAGGTATCGACGAGAGTGGAAGTGGCTGTCGCCATTCCACGTATTCTTCAGAAAAAGTTGACCCGTTTCGATCTTTCATAACGACAGGTACGTTAATGATAGGTGCTACAAGTTCTATAGATTCAGCCATTTGCGTTTTAAATGTAGTGGCGTTCGTAAGTTCATGTGCAATTGCACGTTGAACAAACAAAAGCGCTGGTAATGTTAGCAGGATGATGATAAAACCAATGAATTGCTTCAACATCAGACCTCCATTCAAAAATACGTATAAAAAAAATATAGCACACTTCAAGACGCGAAGTGTGCTATCGAAGAAATATTATTTTTCATGACCTTCGGGTGAAAGGAAATCTTCAAAGTCTTGCGAAGGTTTCTTCTTAAGATTGTATAACAGGAAAAAAGAAAGTAGAAAGAGCATAGCTGTAAAAATGAAAACTGAAGAAATACCAACAAAGCCACTAATAATTCCGCCGAACATTGGACCAATAATATTACCTAAGAAACGGAAACTTGTATTATAGCCCATCACTTCGCCTTGGATATCGATAGGGGCCTCTCTTCTGACGAGGGCCGTTGTGATAGGAATCATTCCGCCTACTGCAATGCCGAATAATAGTCTACATAAAACTAATTGCCATAATTCAGTAACGAAAGCTTGCGGAACCATAAAGATAAATGACAGAAGTAAAAGTGTTGAAAGCACTTTTTCATAGCCAATCTCATCTCCTAGTTTTCCCCAACGTCTTGCGAATAGTAAATTACCAACACCGGCAGCGCTAAATGTAATCCCGGCAAGGAAAGCAACATTATCCGCATCGGTTAAATGCGTAACATAGAGTGATAGAAGTGGTTGAATACTAAAGTTGCCAATTTGAATCAATGCAGTAACAATCATTACGTTAAGCATTAAACGATGACGTAACATCCCGCCTAATATCGTTTTTCTTGAATAATGAATAGCGCGTACATTTTTCACTTTACGTTGCTCTTTAATACCGACTAAGACGATAATTGCAGCGATTGTAACTGAAATAGAAGTAATGATGAATGTATATTGGAAACCAAATGCATCTGCAAGTAATCCACCTAGAACTGGACCGAATAATGTACCAGACACACTACCCATTTGAAGCGTACCAAGCATTTTTCCCGCTTCTTCCTTTTTTACGTTTGCAGAAACAAATGCTAAAGAAGTAGGGATGAATCCTGTCACTAAACCGTTTAAAAGTCTAAGTAAGAAAAAAGTTTCTACTGAATTGACAAAGCCCATGAGGAAAACGGATAATGCGATACCGAATCCGTTAATGAGTAATATAGGTTTAAAACCGTATTTATCCGCTATGCGGCCCCAAATAGGAGACATAATAAGGGCAGTAATGAAAGTTGCTCCGAAAATAAGACCTGACCATTTTTGAACGTAAGCATCTGAATGATCTCCGAAGGTTTCTATATATAATGATAAGAATGGCATGATCATCGTCATCGTGCCAGCGACCAAGAAATTTGCAATCCAGATAATGATAAAATTGCGCTTTTGTACGTTCATGGTAAAACCTACTTTCTATTCGTGCGCTTCCACTAGTATAAAACACTTCGGTTATCGAAGGAAGTACTGTGCTTATTCTTCGAAATGGAAGAGTCGTTGTGGTAAGCTTATTGCGGGTGAAAAAATGAGAAAATCCATGTTTTATAGTGTTACCCTGCTTTTAGTTTTACTAGTCACCGCGTGCGGAAAAGAATCGGCAGTAGAGCTAGAACAGAAAAAGCAAAAAACTGATGAAACTTCATCAGCAGAAAAAACAAACGAGAAACAACAAGAGGAGGCAACAAATATGTATCCGCAATTATCAACTGATGTAGCAGCAAACGAAGCACTTGTAGTAATGAATACAACACTTGGCCCTATTAAAATTAAATTATTCCCTGAGCAAGCTCCAAAAACGGTTGAGAATTTCTTGACACATGCTGAAAATGGTTACTATGACGGAATTATTTTTCACCGCGTTATTAAGGACTTCATGATTCAAGGTGGAGACCCGACTGGTACTGGTATGGGTGGAGAAAGTATTTACGGAGATACATTCGAAGATGAGTTTTCAATGGACTTATTTAACTTACGCGGTGCACTTTCTATGGCGAATGCAGGTCCGGGCACAAATGGAAGTCAATTTTTTATCGTTCAAGCATCTAGCTTAGGTGGAGCGAATGTCGACCAATTGAAAAAAGGTGGTTGGCCAGAAGAAATCGCTGAAGCATATGCTGAAATGGGTGGAACACCACATCTTGATCAAAAGCATACAGTCTTTGGACAAGTAATTGAAGGAATGGATACAGTCGACAAAATTGCAGACGTGAAAAAAGGACGTCAAGACAAACCTGTTGAAGATGTTAAAATCGAGTCAATTGAGATACTTCAAAAGTAATTGAAACTAAAGATATAAACGAAGTGAGGAAGTGTTTATAAATGTTGGTACTACTAATGCCGTTCCTCTACTTTCCGGAAGACAAGTCTGAATACATTCCAGCGGCTATTTCGTTTTCTATCTTCATGGTTCTTTTCGTTCTTACTTTTATGTGGATTAAACGTAATTCAAAAAAACAAGAAGAAGAAACCCGTGAGTTAGAAGAACGTATATTACGAGAACGAAAAGAACAAAAGCAAAACGAGCAGTCTCAATCATGAGATTGCTCGTTTTTTTGATTGAAGCATTACTTTACTGCATCGCTGTAATGAATCGTTGTACACCGTCTTTAATAGTTGTCATAGGCGTTGCGACGTTCATGCGCAAAAAACCTCTTCCGGACTCACCATATTTTGTACCGGGTTCAAGCGCTAATTTACCAATCGACAATAATTTGTCCATCATGTCTTCCTCACATAAGCCTGTATCTCTATAATCAATCCAGAGTAAGTAGGTGCCTTGTGGTTTTTGTATTTTTAAACCAGGTACAGCAGCGGGAAGTGTTTGAATGACATAATCCATATTGGCACTTATGACTTCAAGTAACTCATCTAGCCATGGGCCACCCTCATTATAAGCAGCATTAAGAGCAACTGCCGCAAAAGAACTAAGTTCCATTTGACCGTGTGAAACGGCGTTAGCTGTCAGTTTTTCACGAACGCCCTCATCAGAAGCAATCATAACCGCTGCTTGTATACCGGCAAGATTGAATGTCTTTGTTGGTGCGACACATGTAATGATTCGACCTGCTTCTTCTCCAGCGATTTTCGCAAGTGGTGTATGTGTATATTGGGAGAAAACTAAATCGGCATGGATTTCGTCGGATAGAATGAGTACATCATATTTCGCGCATAATCTGATGATTTCTTTTAATGTCTGTTCAGACCAGACAATGCCTCCTGGATTATGCGGGTTACATAAAATGAATAATTTTATATTTTGTTGTAAAGCTTTTTCAAATTCATTGAAGTCAATGGAATAGATTCCGTTTTCTTCAGACATCACACAGTCCACAATTACTCGATCTTGTGCGTTAGGTACTTGGAAAAATGGTGGATAGATAGGGGGGGTTAACAAAATATGATCCCCTTTTTCAGTGAATGTTTCTACAACTGAAGCGATTGCTGGAACGACACCATGATGGAATAACATCCAATCGTTTTTAGTTGTCCAATTATGCCGTTGATGAAGCCACGACTGGACGGCATCTTTGCAACCCTCACATATATAGGAATAACCGAAGACAGCATGATCTAGTCTTTCACGTATTGCATCTGTTACCACTTTTGGTGCTGCAAAATCCATATCAGCAACCCACATAGGTAAAATATCAGAAGAGTTTTCAATTCCGTATACTACATCCATTCGATCCCATTTTACAGATCTTGTTTTTCGTCTATCAATGACTTGGTCGAATACGCTCACGATTATCCCCTCTTTCCTTTTTCTATTACTATGCTATCATAAATGAGACTAAAGAAAAATCAGGTGACTCATTGTGCAAACTACTGGAATAAATAAAAAAGCTGGCGCATTACTCGAAGAGTGGGATCCATTTTCTGCGGGTAAGAAAGCTTATGAACATGAAATTGAAGAAGTTGTAAGCGATTTACATCAGTTAGATGACCCAACGGATTTAGCAAAAAGAATTCGTGAAATTTATGAGCATACATATAAGACGTGGATACCTATTGAAGATTGCGTACAAATTTCTTATAAACTGTTAGCTGTAAAATTCGAAGCGAAATGTATCGTTTAACCAAACAAAAACTCGCCAAATTGGCGAGTTTTTGTTTGGCTATAATTCCAAATGACTATGGTGATTCTTTTTAGAAGAAAAAAGTAGTGCGTAATAAGACCTAATAATCATTGTAATTATATTTCTTTTAATTCATAATAAAGAAAGTACAGACTATTATTAGATATTAAAGTAATTACTGTTTTCAGGAATTTTATTCGAAAGTTACCGGAAATATTTTTGATTGCAGTAAAAATAGTAAGAGCGGGGGAATTGAAATGAAAAAAATATTGAACTTTAAAAGCATTAGGGGGAAGTTATTATTTGCTTTTTCACTTATTATCGCACTGATAATTGTTCAAGGAAGCTTTAATGTTCTAGCTTTACAAGCTGTCAATAAAGAAGTGGAGCAATTGATTGATGAAGATGTACAATTATTATTAGCAACCCAACGGTTGGATAATTCGATGGCTAACCGAATTGGTGCTGCACGTGGCTATGTTATAGATGGTAGTCAACGCTACAAAGATATCTTTAATGACTATGCTGCTACAGGGAAAGAATACGAAGAAGTAGCTAGAAAAGTAGGAGTCAGTCCAGAAGTAGACGTCCTATTTAAAGAAACTGATGAATGGCAAGCAACAATGGAGAAAAAAGTATTTGGTGAATATGACAAAGGCAATCAAGAACTGGCAGCTAAAAATTTAGCTTCGATTACTTCCTCTATCGATGATTTAATGGATGGGTATAGTGAGTTGGCTTCTAGTTCACAAGGTTCTATTGTAGAAAAAGGACTTAAGTTAGAAAGAGTTGGCTTTACGCACACCATATTTGTCGTGATCTTAACAACACTAATCGCAATTCTAGGTATAGTAGCAGCAGTCATTTCTGCAAAAGCGATTTCAAAACCAATCATTACTGTGATGAATCGTATGAAATTGATTGCAGATGGTGATTTAAGTCATGAGCAATTAGAAATTACATCACGTGATGAGGTAGGACAACTCATAGGTGCAACGAATGAAATGATGGGGAATACACGTGACATGCTTACGAAAATCAATCATGTATCAAAAGCTGTAAATGCCAATAGTGAAGAATTAACGCAATCGTCCAGTGAAGTAAACGCTGCAACTTACCAAATTGCGACAACGATGCAGGACATTGCTTCGGGAATTGAATCGGAAGCAAGAAATGCAAATGACTTATCCGAAATTATGGAATCATTTACGATACGAGTAAGTCAGACAAATGAGCGTGGCGAACAAATTCAAATTGCTTCAAATGAAGTGTTATCCATGACTTCTGAAGGTAGAAGATTAATGGAAGCTTCAAAAAATCAAATGGTGCAAATTGACAGAATCGTTCAAGAGGCAGTTCAGAAGATCCAAGGATTGGATGCACAATCACAAGAGATTTCGAAACTAGTTGTGGTGATTAAGGACATTGCAGACCAAACGAATCTATTAGCACTAAATGCTGCAATTGAAGCTGCAAGAGCTGGTGAAGAGGGTAAAGGATTTGCTGTTGTTGCTGAAGAAGTGAAAAAATTAGCTGAACAAGTTTCAATTTCGGTTACAGACATTACTGGAATCGTTGGTAGCATTCAAACAGAGTCAAGTTCAGTTGCAACTTCCCTCATGGGTGGTTATGAGGAAGTAGAAAAAGGTACTGAACAAATTAATACTACAAGTGAAACGTTTAATGGAATTAGCGGGGCTGTATCAGAAATGGCAAGTCATATTCAAAATGTATCAAGTAACCTTGCTGAAATTGCAGATAATAGCCAAAAGATGAGAACTTCTGTTGAAGAAATTGCAGCGATTTCAGAAGAATCTGCTGCTGGAGTAGAGCAGACGTCTGCTGCATCTCAACAAACGAACAGTTCGATGGAAGAAGTAGCTGCTAACTCTAAACAATTAGCATCATTAGCAGATCAATTAAATGAACTGGTGGTGCAGTTTAAATTATAAGAAATGCATAAAAAAGACTCCGATTTCAATTTGAAATCGGAGTCTTTTTTATGCCGTCATTTCTAAAATCCATACGATGAAAATAATAATGATTGCAACGGGTGCAAGGTATCGTACAAGGAATTTCCATAATGTATTCAGCCAAGGCTGCATAGATAGTTCTTCGTCTGTTTGTGATTTTGTCAAAACGAAACCGGCAAATATCGAAACGAGTAAAGCTCCAAGCGGCATACCGATACTGTTTGTGAGTGTATCTGCAAAATCGAAAATCGACATTCCGAAAATGTGAGTGTCTTTTAATATGCCGAAAGATAGTGCGCTTGGAATACCAACGATGAAAATCAGTAGCCCGAAAATCCAGGAAGCAGGTTTTCTTCTTTCGTGCTTCGTACGAATACCTGATGAAACAACGATTTCCAACATAGCGATCGAAGAAGTGATTGTTGCAAAAAGCATTAGGATGAAAAAGACAATCATAAAAACATTTCCAAATGGAATTTGGTTGAAAATGGCTGGCAATATAACGAAGATTAAACCAGGACCTTCAGCAGGTGATTGCCCTAAAGCGAAAACAGCAGGGAATATAACGAGTCCCGCTAAAATGGAAATTACGATATTCAGTACAGCTACATTGAAAGCTGATTGACCCAAACGTTCTTCTTTCGGTAAATAAGAAGCATACGTCATCATCGCAGTGACACCAACACTTAATGAAAAGAACGCTTGCCCTAGTGCTACTAACACTGTTGAGCCTGTTAGTTGTGACCAATCGGGTACAAACAAGAAACGAACGCCTTCCATCGCGCCGTCTAATGTGAGTGAGCGAATCGCCAATACTACAAAGAAGACGAAAAGCAATGGCATCATCCAACGGCTCACGCGTTCAATTCCACCACGTATTCCACTTTGCACAATCCATATCGTGAGCAGCATGAAAACCGCCTGTGCCATAAGCACTTCAAATGGATTTGCAATAATGGAATTGAAGAGTCCATTATGATCAGAAATGTTCAAACCAAAGAAAAGTGCTCTAGCTAAATATGATAGAATCCAACCGCCAACAACACTATAGAACGATAAAATAATGAATGACATTGTTAGACCTAGCCAACCCGTAAGATGCCAGAGGCGTTTAGGCGCTAACTTTTTTAATGAAGTAATTGCATCAGCTTGTCCCATACGTCCAATAACGAATTCAGCAAGTAAAATAGGCAATGCAATGGCGAATGTACTTATAATGAATAAAATAACAAAAATGCTACCGCCATTTGTTCCAGCCATATAGGGGAATTTCCATATCGCACCTAAACCAATTGCGCTACCGGCAGCAGCTAAGATGAAACCGATTTTTGAAGTCCATTGATCTCTTTGTTTCATATCTATCACTCTTTTCTATTAGTAAGACTTACTTATTGTACATGATTCAGACTAAATGCAAAACAACTTTAACAAAGAAATAATCAGTGTTAGTCGTTAAATGTCTGAAAGTACAGAACGTATTCATTTTAAAATAAATAAACAAACTATTAAATCTGTTTGCTATACTAGATATAGGAAAAGTGCCATTGGGGAGAGTTGTTTGTGGAAAAAATCAATTTAATTCAAAAAAATAAATCGGGAGATGCAGATGCGTTTTCGCAATGGATCGACCTTCACTCGCCTAATATTGAAAAATTTGCTGTTCAGTTTGGACATGATCTACAACAAGCTGGGCTCCTTACAGAAAAGGTTTTCAGCAGGTTCCAAAGTGCTGTAGAGAATGTGTCCAATGAAAATCAAGCGTTATTGGAACTGTACCAACTAGCAACAACGGTTGTTCAAGAGATACCGATTCCATTGAAAACAGCAAATGTTTTTAAATTTGAAGAAGATAATCTATTACATAATCAGATTACTGAATTAACGATTGAAAATAGAATTCCATTTATTTTAACTTCATTTCATCATTGGTCTGCTCAAGACATCTCGGAAATATTAAATCGTAGTGAAACCGAAGTCGGGTTGTCTATAGAACAAGCAGAGCATGCATTGGGAATTGAACAACTTGGCAAAAAGATAGCGTTCCTAAAAAAGTCGTATGACCGAGTATCACTAACTTTTAAAAAAGATCAACTATTAATGCAACCAATCGTTGCTGAAGAAAAAGAAATTATTCAAAAATCACCGACTTCTAAAAAATCACTTATTATTTGGTTGGGAGGCATTTTGCTATTTTTGGCAGTTATTTCAATACCTGTTTTTACGAGTGAGGAATACAAATCTAAAGCAAATGAGAAGTATATTGCAAAGTTGAAATCCACATTTGAATCAGAAATGACAAATGTTTATGAAGAATTAGGGTTAGGTGAATGGGATCCAAAGAAGTTAGAGGAAAGGTTTGGGATGGAATATTTCGGACGAGAAGCTTCTCAGCTCTTTGCTGTTTTAGAAAGAAATACAAAAGATGCTATTAGTGATGGGACAGGTATTGATAAAGATAAAGTCAGGCAAGAATACGAAGACATCATGAAAACAGTGGAGTTACCTTCAGTTATGGTGGAACAACTTCTTGATAAGCCATTAACAGATAACGCTGAACGAAGTAAGGAATTCCTAACTGAATATTTTAGAAGGTTAAGGGAAATTGAATATGCTTACCAGGATATTTTTTATAGGTACGAACATGAAATAGAAAAGGCGACGAAGAATAATATATTTGATTTAAAAAAGTATTTATCAAAAAAAGATTCATACCCAGATGAATTAAGGAACATGTTGAATAAAATGGGCTCGCAAAATATGAATTTAATAACTCAAGAAGGTGAAGAATGGAGCGCCGTATTTCCAAGCTATATAAACAATGGATTGGATGACAAAATACGAAAATCACTTCATGGAAGCGTAGCGGGATATGTAGCGATTTTAATCCAAAAAAATCAAATTCACACGTTGAATGTTCTTGACAAGCACTTTAAACTTGAAGAGTACTACGCAGTATTACTTGATATGGAAACTACGCTTTTTGATGATAAAGAACAAGGCGAACTTTATGAAACTATGATAGGTATATATTACTCACTATTGAGTAATGTAATCGTTAGCCAAAACATCACAGCACAATTTGATGAAGATGGCATTTTGAAAAAAGAGTACAGAACAATTTGGGAACGTATTGCAAAGGGAGATGAAAATTCACCCTCGGCATATGCAATGCGAAAAATAATTGAAATTATGGAAAATAATGAGTGGAAACAAACGATAAACATGGATAGTATAACTCATCCTATCTATGGAATTATGGAGGTTGCTAAAGCGGGGGATCTCGATGATTATCTATGGGACGAGCAAATGTTAGGAGTGAATATGGAGGACTTCACTGATTTAAGTGGTAATTCGGTGGAAACGACCGATCCTGAATATTTACTAGCAGTTGAAAATGCCTATCAAAACCTTTCTGATAATAATAACAAAAACGCATTAATTGGAATAAACCCGATTATTATTATAGGCGTTTACTTATATGCGAACGAACAAAAAAATCCCGGTGCGCTTTGGCTCATGCATAACGAGGAAACGATTGGTCAAACAAAGGAAGAGTTTTTAAACGGATGGAGCTATTCAAAATTGTCAATTCAAGAAGCCGAAATAATCTTAACCGACGATGTAACGAGTGGTAAGGACGATACGAAAATGATTCCGATATCGTATGAAAAAGAAGGCGTCTTACATTACGATGGTTGGTTAAAGTGGAATGAAGAAAGACAACTGTGGGAAATGGAAACCGCGCCTAAAGAAGTAGGGAAAACAAAGTGATTGCCTCAAACGTTGTGGAGCTTACTTTCCACAGCGTTTTTTGCCTCAATCCTATTGTGCATGGTATAATTGTAGATGGCCTTATTGGCAGATACGATACTTAAATAGATTGGGAGCTGTTTCTAGTGGCAAGAAAATTTGAAGTAGACGAAGAGCTTTCCGGCAAAGTAACAGGAATTCAACCGTATGGAGCATTTGTTGCATTGGATAATGATACACAAGGGCTTGTGCATATTTCTGAAATTACGTACGGCTTTGTAAAAGATATCAACGAGTTTTTAACAATGGGTCAAGAAGTGCAAGTAAAGGTTTTAGAGGTAGATGAATTAGCTGGGAAAATTAGCTTATCCATTCGTGCGCTTCAGGAACCACCCGCAACGCCGAAAAAAGACGATCGACCAAGAAAATCACTACAAGCGCGTGTTGATGAACGCGATGCAGATGGTTTCAATTCGTTAAAAGATAAATTACAAGATTGGATTGCTAAATCTAGTCAATAAAAAATGAGGAAAGGCTGCAATTTGAGCCCTTTCCTCATTTTTTTATTTTGCGAAGTCTATACTGTAAATTTTGTCGACTCATTCCGAGTGCGATGGCCGTTTTTGTAATGTTGTCATTGTTTAATTTCATAGCTTTTTGCAAGTAATATATTTCCGTTTCTCGAAGGTACTGATCTAATGGTAGTAACTCTTTGCTAGGTTGGATAATAAAATCCGCCGCTTGGATTGTGGCATTCATCGTATCACCGTTTTTCAAGCGGAAATGTAAAGGTAAAATAGCGTAGGTGATAGTTGTTTCAGTCGTCGCTAAAGAAGTAATCTCATCTAATAAAAATTCAAGTTCTCTCATATTACCTGGCCAACTATAGGCGAGAAATAATTCTTCAACTTCAGGAGAAATCCCTTGTAAAGCGAAACCAAACCGATCGCTTCTTCTACGTAAATAAGACGCAACGAATGGCAAAATATCCTCCTTACGTTTTCGTAAAGGGGGAATTCGAATAGTAAAAGAAGAGAAAAAGTAGTACAAATCTTTTAATAGACGTCCAGATGCAATGAGCTCAATAGGGTCGTCGCCAATGCTAGCAATGAACTGTCGATTGTTTTCAACAGAGTTCAATAGAGTGGCTAGTAATTTTTGTTGCAAAGGGATTGACAGCAAATCAATTCTTTCACAAAAAACAGTCACTTTTCCCAACTTAGTTAGATCTTCAGGAATCCTGTCAATTAAAAGAGCATCAGAGCTATGACAAAAAACTGAATAAAACAGCGTATCTGTTGATCCCCATTCACTGTGAATGCTTTCTGCGATTAAATCTTTTCCGGTACCTGTTTCACCGATTAATAAAACAGGTAATTTTGCGCGTGCAGCTTTCTTAGCTGTTGAAATAACCGTTTTCATTGATTGTGAATGAGCGATAATTCGATTAAACGTTATGGGATTTGTACTTTTTCTATAAGGTTGATGAACAAATTTTTCAAGTGCTGTTACATCACGAGCAATTTCCATTGCACCAATTAATTCGCTATCATGAAATATGGGGTATGTATCGTTAATCGTTGTGATTTCCGAGCCGCTTTGATTCCAATACGTTTGTTTGACATTCAATTGTTCGATGCCACTTTGCAATACTTTTAGTAATGTACTTTCATCTTGTTCGAAATTGAATAACTCTAAAATAGATCGATCTTCAACATCCTCAAGTGCTAATCCTTCAATCGCTTTCATCTTTTCATTATAGATAACTGTTCGTCCCAGTCTGTCTACAGCGTGAATCCCAACACCAACATGATTGACAGCAAATGCATGAAATGGGGCTAGTGAATCGTTGAATATATTCAAAATTAACACCATCCGAATCTTTTTTCATTATTTAATGAATAATACTTGAAATCTGCAACAATCTTTTGCATTATTATATATGTAATCAATAATAAAGTGCAAATATTCTTTGCGTTTTAAACTAATGAGGAGGAATACAATGATTCCATATAAACATGAACCATTTACGGATTTTACAGATGAAACGAATAAACAAGCATTTCTTGACGCATTAAAAACAGTTGAAGGCTACCTTGGTCAAGATTATCCATTAATCATTGGTGGGGAGCGTATCACTACAGAAGATAAATTGGTGTCAACGAACCCGTCTAATAAAGAAGAAGTGATAGGTCGCGTGTCAAAAGCAAGCCGTGAACTAGCGGAAAAAGCAATGACAGTTGCCGACGAAACATTCAACACATGGAAAAAAGTTAAACCCGAGTTCCGTGCGGATGTGCTGTTTAAAGCGGCTGCAATTGTACGTCGTCGTAAACACGAGTTTTCTGCATTGTTAACAAAAGAAGCTGGGAAGCCTTGGAATGAGGCGGATGCGGATACAGCGGAAGCAATCGATTTCCTAGAGTTTTATGCACGCCAAATGTTGACTTTAAAAGAGGGTATTCCTGTTGAGAGTCGTCCTGGTGAGTACAATCGTTTCGACTATATTCCTTTAGGTGTAGGTGTTGTTATTTCACCGTGGAACTTTGCATTTGCAATCATGGCAGGTACTACTGTTGCGGCGCTTGTAACAGGGAACACTGTATTATTAAAACCTGCATCAACAACACCTGTTGTTGCATATAAATTCCTTGAAGTACTAGAAGAAGCAGGAATGCCTGCTGGAGTCGTTAACTTCATACCTGGATCAGGTGCGGAAGTCGGAGACTATTTAGTAGATCATCCAAGAACACGCTTTGTATCATTTACAGGTTCACGAGAAATCGGTACAAGAATCTATGAGCGTGCAGCAAAAGTGAATGAAGGCCAAATTTGGTTGAAGCGCGTAATTGCTGAAATGGGTGGTAAAGATACTATGGTCGTTGACAATGAAGCGGATCTGGAATTAGCTGCTCAATCGATTGTTAAATCTGCATTCGGTTTCAGTGGTCAGAAATGTTCAGCGTGTTCACGTGCAGTCATTCATGAAGATGTTTACGATCAAGTTGTCGCACGCATTGAAGAGTTAACAAAGGAATTGACATACGGCGATCCTGTCGATCAATCAAACTTCACTGGACCAGTCATCGACCAAGCGTCATATGATAAAGTGATGAGCTATATCGAAATCGGTAAAAAAGAAGGTCGCCTCATTGCTGGGGGAACTGGAGATAATTCGAAAGGATTCTTCATTGCACCAACGGTCATTGCTGACTTAGATCCAAAAGCACGCGTGATGCAAGAAGAAATTTTCGGACCAGTTGTAGGTATTTCAAAAGCGAAAAGTTTTGATGAAGCAATTGAAATTGCAAATAACACAGATTATGGTCTAACTGGCGCTGTTATTACAAATAACAGATTCCATATCGAGCAAGCGCGTGAAGATTTCCATGTAGGAAATCTGTACTTTAACCGCGGTTGTACAGGTGCGATTGTAGGATACCAACCATTTGGTGGTTTCAATATGTCTGGTACGGATTCTAAAGCGGGTGGACCAGATTATCTACAACTTCATATGCAAGGAAAAACAACTTCAGAAACACTCTAAGTGAAAACTTGGAAAAGTGAGTCCTGCCAAATGGTAGGCTCACTTCATACATACTTAACCTGGGGAGGGGATTAAATGACAGTTTCAGAGAAAGTCATTTCACAGACAGACAAATATGGGGCGAATAATTATCATCCACTTCCAATCGTTATTTCGGAAGCGGAAGGGGTATGGGTTAAAGATCCAGAAGGAAATCGTTACATGGATATGTTGTCAGCTTATTCAGCTGTTAATCAGGGTCATCGTCATCCGAAGATCATTCAAGCGTTGAAAGATCAGGCTGACAAAGTGACACTAACATCTCGTGCATTCCATAATGATCAATTGGGGCCATGGTATGAAATGATTTGCGACTTATCAAAGAAAGACATGGCATTACCGATGAACACAGGTGCGGAAGCTGTAGAAACAGCTATTAAAGCCGCTCGTCGTTGGGCTTATGACGTTAAAGGTGTCGCAGAAAATCAAGCTGAAATCATTGGTTGCGTAGGAAACTTTCACGGTCGCACAATGACAGCTGTCTCATTATCATCTGAGGCGGAGTACAAACGTGGTTTTGGTCCAATGTTACCAGGCATTAATTTGATTCCGTACGGTGATATTAAAGCGTTAGAAGCTGCAATTACAACGAATACCGCTGCCTTTATTATCGAACCGATTCAAGGGGAAGCTGGGATTGTTATTCCGCCTAAAGGTTTCATGAAAGCTGCTAGAGAACTTTGTAAAAAGCACAATGTGTTATTCATTGCCGATGAAATCCAAGCAGGGCTTTGTCGTACAGGGAAAATGTTTGCTTGTGAATGGGAAGATATTGAACCTGATATGTACATCTTAGGAAAAGCCTTAGGTGGCGGTGTATTCCCAATATCGTGTGTAGTCGCAAACAAAGAAATACTTGGTGTGTTTAATCCGGGTTCACATGGTTCTACATTTGGCGGTAATCCGATGGCTTGTGCGGTTTCTATTGCATCTCTCGAAGTTTTAAGAGATGAAGAGTTAGCTAATAACTCGTTAGAACTTGGTAATTACTTTATGGATGAATTGAGAAAAATCGAACATCCTTCTATTAAAGAAGTACGTGGGCGAGGATTATTCATTGGTGTTGAATTGACAGAAGAGGCGCGACCATTCTGTGAAAAGTTAAAAGAACTAGGACTACTTTGTAAAGAGACGCATGACACAGTGATTCGATTTGCTCCACCACTCGTTATTGAAAAAGAAGAATTGGATTGGGCGATCGAAAAAATCAACGAAGTGTTTTCAAATTAATTTTATTTTCCAAAAAACTTGTCGAATATGTTACAATAAACACGTCGAAAACAATATGAATCAAAGAGGCGAACCATTACATGACTGAAAACCTGAATCTGTTTACGTCTACGCAAGTCGTTATTAAAGAGGCACTTGAGAAATTAGGCTACGATGAAGGAATGTATGATCTATTAAAAGAACCACTACGTATGGTTGAAGTGCGAATTCCAGTTCGCATGGACGATGGAAAAGTTAAAGTGTTTAAAGGCTTCCGTGGTCAACATAACGATGCTGTAGGACCGACAAAAGGTGGAGTTCGTTTTCACCCAGATGTAACGTTGGATGAAGTTCGAGCACTTTCAATGTGGATGACACTGAAAGCTGGAATTGTTGATCTACCATACGGAGGCGGGAAAGGCGGAATCATCTGTGATCCGCGTGAAATGTCGATGAATGAGCTTGAAAAGTTAAGTCGTGGATATGTCCGCGCACTTAGTCAAGTCATGGGGCCGGCAAAAGATATACCAGCTCCAGATGTATTTACGAACGCTCAAATCATGGCTTGGATGATGGATGAATATAGTCGTATTGATGAGTTTAATTCACCTGGTTTTATTACAGGTAAACCAATTGTTCTTGGCGGTTCACAAGGGCGCGATCGCGCAACTGCTGAAGGTGTAACAATCATCATCAATGAAGCGGCTAAAAAACATGGAATTGATATGAAGGGCGCACGTATTGTCATTCAAGGATTCGGAAACGCAGGAAGCTTCCTATCGAAGTTCTTACATGATGCTGGCGCAAAAGTAGTCGGTATTTCAGATGCTTACGGTGCATTACATGATCCTGATGGCTTAGATATCGATTATCTTCTAGATCGCCGTGATAGTTTTGGAACAGTGACAACATTGTTCGACGAAACAATCACGAATGAAGAATTACTAGAGCTTGAATGTGATATTCTTGTTCCAGCGGCAATCGAAAATCAAATTACTGAAAAGAACGCCCATAAAATCAACGCGAAAATCGTTGTTGAAGCAGCAAATGGTCCAACTACTTCAGAAGGGACACGTATTTTAACAGAACGTGGCATCCTTCTTGTACCAGATGTGTTAGCAAGTGCTGGCGGAGTGACTGTTTCATACTTTGAGTGGGTTCAGAATAATATGGGTTATTATTGGTCTGAAGAAGAAGTACGCGAGAAGATGACAGAGAAAATGGTTACCGCTTTCGATAACGTTTATACTGTAGCAACTACGCGTAATATTGATATGCGTCTAGCTGCATATATGATCGGTGTTCGTAAAACTGCTGAAGCTTCTAGATTCCGTGGTTGGGCATAATAAGAAATTACAAAAGGCATCTCCCAGCTAACGTGGGGGATGCCTTTTATATTACTTTTACCTTTGCACGAGGAGTTTTTCCTTCTTTACGAATCCTCATTTCATCAAAGAATAAACTGATGGTTATAAGTCCAGCAATGGCGATTATAATGTAAAGAATACGCGCGAATAACTGTTCAGCCCCTCCGGCGAGTTGAGCAACCATATCAAAACCTGTAAAAGCAAAAACTCCCCAATTAAATGCACCAATTATCGCTATCGTAAGCGCAATGCTCTGTATTTTGTTCATCTTTAGACCTCCTAATTACTAATGTGCCCATCAATTCGTTTTTCATTCGATAGAAGTCTTCTTTTTGGAAAAAGACTTTTGTTTAAGCGATAATGAATGATGAAAAGGGAGGCGTTTAGAAATGAATGATTTTGTATTTCAAAATCCAGTTAAGCTTATATTTGGCAAGGATCAAATGAAAAGATTGCCGGGTGAACTAAAGGTATTTGGTGACAAAGTTTTAGTCGTCTATGGCGGTGGAAGTATTAAAGCTAACGGGATATATGATGAAGTTATGAATAGTCTAAACGATGCAGGGATGGAAGTGTACGAACTATCAGGTGTAGAACCAAACCCACGTGTTTCAACAGCCGAAAAAGGTGCTTCAATCTGTAAGGAAAAAGACATCGACGTCATACTTGCGGTTGGTGGCGGTTCTGTAATCGACTGCACAAAATTGATCGCTTCTGCGGCTAAGTATGATGGAGATGCATGGGATCTTGTAACGAAAAAAACGGTTGCGAAAGATGCAATTCCCTTCGGAACGATTTTAACATTAGCAGCAACTGGTTCAGAAATGAATGCAGGATCTGTTATTACAAATGAAGAAACGCAAGAAAAGTTTGGCTGGGGAGGACCACTTAACTTCCCTAAATTTTCTATACTAGATCCTACGAATACAATGACGGTACCGGAAAATCATACTGTTTACGGCATTGTAGATATGATGTCTCATATTTTCGAACAATATTTCCATTCTGCAAAAAACACACCTGTACAAGACGAAATGTGTGAAGGCGTGTTACGTGCAATTATAGAAACGGCTCCAAAACTACTAGAGAATCTGGAAAGTTATGATCATCGCGAAACAATTCTTTACGCTGGGACAATGGGCTTAAACGGTTTCTTAGGAATGGGTAACGCTGGTGATTGGGCTTCCCACGGCATTGAGCATGCTATATCAGCTGTTTATGATATTCCGCATGCTGGTGGTTTGGCTATCTTATTCCCTCATTGGATGCGTCATAATCTTCATGTAGATCCAGAGCGGTTTGCTAGACTAGCGATAAATGTATTCCACGTTGATCCACAAGGTAAAACAACAGAAGATATCGCTAATGAAGGAATTGAAGCGCTTAGAAAGTTTTGGACTGAATTAGGCGCACCAGAAAAATTATCTTATTATCAAATTGATGAGTCCAAACTTGAACTGATGGCTGAAAAAGCGGTTGTTAAAGGACCTGTTGGTAATTTTAATCCGCTTTCGAAAGATGCAGTTCTATCTATTCTGAAAGCATCACTATAATAATGAAATGGCCCACTCGACGTGTAACATTGAGTGAGCCATTTTATTATTTTGGCAGTTTTGTATGGGCGTTACTTTGTAGGGGTTCATTTTCTATCTTCCATGTCATAATGCCATCGTCCTCATCGAATGATATGAGGACCTCTTGAACACTCTTTTGATTTAAAATGATGGTCATTAATCGATCTCGAATATCGTCGATATATGCAACGGTTAAAGAAGGGTCAACTTCGGCAACGACTTCAACATGTAAATACTCGCCCTCTTTAACGACTTCAATCCTTTGTATATCTTTAACATCTGTATCTTGTGCAACAAGATGTGCGATATGGGCTAACATTTCTTCATCTGTTTCGCCTATCGCACCTCTAGCATTTTCTAAAAACACCTGACCTACAACGTAAAACATCAGTAACCCAATAATAATAGAAGCAATACCTTCTGCAGCGAGTAAATTAAAGAAATGAGCAAGTAAGACTGCAGTAAATGCTAGTATTCCACCGATTGTTGCAACTAGATCTTCCATGAACACAAGCTTGGTGGCCGGTTTCGCGCGATTGAGATGACGGAAGCTGATTGTTATAGGAGAAAGGTATCCGCCGCTTATTCCCGCAGCATGTAATACTTCCTTACCGGCTTTATATAAAACGGTGAATTCAAGGATTATACCAACCCCTAATACTGAAAGATTGATGAATAACCCGCCAGACTCTGTTGGATTCAAGACGTGATGCCAGCCACCTATTATTGCTTCGTAGGACATAATACCGACGATAATAACTGCACCTAAACAAACAAGATTTACTACTCTTCCAAATCCATTCGGGTGTTTTGGAGTGGGAGCTTTTTTAGATAAAGCAGACCCAATATAAACAAATAATTGATTTGCAGCGTCTCCAATTGAATGAAGCATTTCGGCAAACATAGCAATATTACCAGTGAAGAAAAATGCAACTGCTTTGAGTATAGCGATAATTGTGTTGACAATTGCTCCAAGTAAAGAGGACTTATTGCCCTCTTTTAAAAGTTTTAGTATGTCTGTCATTGTTGGCTCTCCCTTAAGTGAAAATTTCTATATCAATGGATTCAATATACTGTATTGCAGATAATTCTTTATAAAGTTGTGATGTCGATTTTTTTGGCATTGCTGCTAAGCGAATGTCTAACTCATGATAAACATTTTTTTGTGAATCAGTTATTTTTCGTATGCGCAGGTTTTCGATGGACATCCCTTCATTTTTTAAGTGTTCTATCAAGTCGATAATTCTTTCAGCATCGCTTACAGTGAAAATAAAAGAAGCATCTTTGGTGCGAAGTCTTCTTGGGCCGTACTTACCTAACAGTGGAGCGATTACTTCTATTACAAACATAACACTAATGACCGCAAAAGCAGCTTCAATATAAAAACCTACACCAACAGCAATTCCGATGCTCGCTGCACCCCAAATCATTGCAGCGGTTGTTAATCCACTAATGCTATCATTGTCTCTACGTAATATAGCACCTGCACCTAGAAAGCCAATGCCACTAACAACTTGTGCTGCTAAACGAAGAGGGTCCATTGTTACATTGATATCGTCTCTTGCTGGAACGATGTATGCAGCTTCAATCGAGACGATGGTTAATAAACAGCTGAATGTGGCAATGACTGCACTAGTTTTCAATCCGAGGGGCTTCTTCTTTATTTCCCTCTCGACACCAATTATTAAACTTAATAATAAAGCGATGAGGATTTTTAGCAGAAAATCAGGATATAACGATTCATTTATAATCCATTCAATGATAATTCCTCCCATTCAATAAAACCTGTGTTTTTTTAAAAAAGAAATGTTATACTACTTCAAGCGTTTCAACATCATTTAGCTGCAATTTCACAAGGAAGAGAAGTGTTTAACATGCATAAGCCGAAGATTCATCCGTATGTTGTAATTATAATAGGAGTATTATCTGTTTCGTTGTCTGCAATATTTGTAAAACTGACGTCTGCGGATGCTGGCGTAATTGCATTTTATCGTATGTTTTTCTCTGTATTGATTATGCTACCTATATTCCTTTTGAAATATAAACATGAAATTACTACATTAAGTAAGAAGGATTGGATATTTTCAACGTTTGCTGGAGTATTTTTAGCGTTCCATTTCATTCTATGGTTTGAATCGTTGAATTACACATCAGTAGCCAGCTCGACAGTACTTGTAACGCTTCAACCGATTTTTGCTTTTGTTGGGACTTATTTTTTGTTTAAAGAAAAAATAGCAATGAAGACAATTATCGCTGCATTAATCGCGATTTTGGGAAGTGTAATTATTAGTTGGGGCGATTTTATGTTAAGTGGTACTGCTTTATATGGTGATCTTTTAGCATTGGCGGGATGCGCACTTATTACGGCATATCTTCTATTTGGTCAGGATGTTCGAAAGAGATTGTCGCTTATTACATACACGTTTGTCGTATATTCAATCAGTACAGTTACATTATTTATTTATGTGTTATTAAAAGGTGAATCATTTGGACCGTATTCAGCTTCGGATTGGTTTTGGTTTATTTTACTAGCGCTTATACCGAATCTGCTAGGACATACTTTATTCAATTGGGCTATCAAATGGGTAAGTACAAATGTCATTTCAATTGCGATCTTATTTGAACCGGTGGGTGCTGCAATTCTTGCCTATTATGTATTCAATGAAGGTTTATCAGTAACGCAAATCCTTGGTGGAATCGTTGTTATAGCGGGGATACTATTGTTTGTAGTAGATGATAAATGGTTGGTTAGAAAAATAATTTCAAAAAAGGCTTGATTTTAAACATGATACTGTTGTATATTAGTACATGTCCTTAAGAGGCAAACATCTACAACAGAAAAAAGTTAAAAGAAATGTTGTTGACTTGTTTCTTCTAAAATGCTATATTTGATAAGTCGCTTTTACAGGTGACGGACAACATGAACCTTGAAAACTGAACAGCAAAACGTCAACGAAATACAGCTTTTACGTTAACACGTAAAAAGCAAAAAACGTTTCCAAGTAAACCGATTTCCGTCGGAAGAACAGAAACACAATTGACATCATAATTGATGCCAGCAAGAAATGAGCAATCATTTCTCTATTGTAGGTTTGTGAGACGTAGTGCAGTGCTAGGAAGCAAGCGAGAGAAGAAGGGAGCGTACTTTTGGGTACATGACCGACCGAACGAGCGAAGCTGACAACGCAATGTGCTGCGTATCGCAGACCGATATCATGGAGAGTTTGATCCTGGCTCAGGACGAACGCTGGCGGCGTGCCTAATACATGCAAGTCGAGCGGAACGAAGGAGCTTGCTCCTTCGTTTAGCGGCGGACGGGTGAGTAACACGTGGG
>JARIDO010000007.1 GCA_029263895.1 Sporosarcina sp. | reverse complement strand
ACAAGTAGTCATTCCCGGTACTTGCAATTTATAATGCGTACGGCGCTTGTTTTTCACTGTTTTGGATGTTCTTCTTTTTGGTACAGCCATCTGGGGCACCTCCTTACGATCGCCTATTCGTCCTTGGATTCAAAGAAGTTTGCCAAATCGGCAAATCTTGGATCCACTTTCGTTTCCTTTTCCTCTCGGAGCCGGATATTGTAAGCCTCGTCGGTCGTATATGACCAGCCTTTTCCTTCAGCCTGCTCCATCTTCTCGGCATTTTCGCCTATTATTTGGAGTGGCACTTCTAGGAGGACGAGCTCCTCAAAGACAGGGGTAGGATCGACTACATCACCCGTTACCGGATGTATTTCATCGTTTGTCGCAAGAACCGCTTCATCCCAACTGAATTCTTCATCAGATTCAATTGAAAACGGCATCTCAACATCTTCCCATGTGCGGGAACAAGGCAGTGTCAGTGTACCTTCGAGCCGGAATCGACAAGTTAATGTTTTCGAGCCGATTATACAACTTCCGGTCACTCGGACAGGCGTGATATTCCGGATTTCCGGATTCCGTCTTTTGACGGATTCAAGGTCGACAGCTTCGTCAAGCGGCATCGCACCTTGCCTGTATTTCTGTAATTGATGAATGGACCATTTCATGTCTATCACCTCAAGACAACAATGTTGATTATATAATGGGCGAAAAGGGATGTCAAGATATTTTCTTGTCACTCAATAGGCAGCATAGGATATAATCTTATTATATTATATCAAAGGAGTGGTCGCTTTGAAAGCCGTAGGAATTATTGTTGAATATAATCCTTTTCACAATGGACATTTATACCATGCCCAACAAGCTAAACAAGCTACTAATGCTGATATTGTAATTGCTGTAATGAGTGGTAATTTTCTTCAACGCGGTGAACCCGCGTTCATTGACAAGTGGCACCGTGCAAAAATGGCTTTAGCCTCATCAGTAGACATTGTTTTTGAGCTGCCTTATGCATTCGCAACTGCAAACGCTCCTAGCTTCGCTTCTGGGGCTATTCGCCTTCTAGATGCAGCATTATGTCATTCCTTCTGTTTCGGAAGTGAGGATGGCAATATTAAGCCGTTCTACAATACTTTAAGTTTAATTGAACAAGCCGGAAACTCCTATGAAGACCTCATTAAAAATGCAACTAAACGTGGACTCAGTTATCCACAAGCTCTTAATGAAGCTTATTCAGAGGTTCTTACTGGTCAAGAAAACGAAGGTACATTTGTCGACTTGTCTAAGCCAAATAACATTTTAGGCTTTCATTACATAGAAGCAGCAAAACAGCTTCAATCATCAATTGAAGCTGTTACAGTTCGGAGGATTATTGCGCAATATCATGACGAAGCAATCGAAGGGAATTCCATTGCTAGTGCAACAGGTATTCGTAAATCGTTTTTTGAAGCAGAGACTCTGAATGTTGTTTCTGACTTCATCCCAACTTCTACTGCAAACACTTTACGAGAATGGGAAAAAAATAATCATACGTTTGGCAGTTGGCAGCAATTCTATTCGCAACTACGCTTCATTATTTTACGAGAAGGACCAAAAAAGATTAGTGATATAGCTGATATTACAGAAGGTATTGAAAACTTATTGTACAGAGCAGCGCTCTCTCATGATACATTCGATGGTTTCATGCGCCAAGTTAAATCTAAGCGCTATACGTGGACACGTATCCAACGGATGCTTACACATATCTATACAGGCTTCACGTACGATTTGCGTAAGCAGATACATGAGCCCAGCTATTTAAGACTTTTAGGTATGACGTCTGCTGGAAGACAGTATCTAAATGAACATAAAAAAAGGCTAAAGCTACCATTAGTTAGTAAAGCAGCCGCCTTTTCAGATGTATCACTTACGATGGATATACGTGCATCAGATTTATATGCACTTGGTCTTAATACTGCATCCCCTTTAATTGGGAGCGATTATACAACATCACCAATTATATTGAAGTAACTAGTAGAATTATTTTGCTTCAAGTTCATCTAAATACTTGATTGCATCATCAACTGTTTTCACTGGCACGATTTTCATTTTCGTGCCTATTTTTTTCGCCATTTCAAGTGCTTCTTCATAATTTGTTTTAATGCCAGGATTCGCGGCACGTACTTCTTCAGGTAAATCATCATCTGGCGCAAAGAAAATCTCTACATCTTCTCGATCCGCAGCGACTACTTTGAAATCCGCTCCACCGATTCGACCAACCTTTCCATCTTCCAACATTTCACCAGTCCCGGCAATATTATATCCTTTAGTGAGATTCTCTTCGATTAACTGATCCATGATTTCTAACGTGAACATCAGACCTGCTGATGGCCCGCCAATATTAGAAGTTAGGAAGTTGACTTTAGGATTGGTTTTCAAAGTTCTATCTTCTTCAAACATGACACCTAATCCGATAACGCCCCCACTATCAGGAATCTCCTTCAACGTGATTCGCACATCAATCGATTTCTTGTCTCTATTTATAGCGAGTGTAATTTCATCACCAAGTTGTTTATTCCCTATCAATTCAAAAAATTGACCTACCTTTTCCAATTTCACATTGTCTACCGCTTTAATAATATCTCCCGTTTCCAAAATCCCTTCAGCTGCACCACGTTCCAGTACTGTAGCAACAAAAACGCCATTATATGTTACATCGACTGGTTTCCCTACTTTTTCGAACGCAACAGTAATAGCATTAAATTGAGAACTAGACATCAGTCTTTTTTGACGGACATTATAGTCTTTATCACTTTCTCCCGATTTCCTTACATGACTCGCAGGTAGAATTTTTTTGGTTTCTGAAAACTTAGCAAGCACATAAGATAAAGGTGTCGCCTTTCCAACCGATATTGTCATCAATCTGAAAGTCCCTTCTCTGTCTACGTCCCCATCTTCGACTTTCACAAGCGGTTCCAATTGATACGCACCGCCTGGTTGTGAAACATAACTATCTAATGGATAGACGAACAGCACAGCTATGAACACGAGGAAAATCCCTATCATACTAAGTTGTTTCTTTTTCATTTTTACACTCCTCTGTTAATAGCCTGTACATTTAATACATATATATAAGTGTAGCACTCGTATTTATGACTGACAAAGGATTTAACGTCAGGCTATCAATACTTGTTTGTCATGAAAGGAGCTTAGTGAGTGGACGTAAATATGCCTTCACGCCATTATCATACAATGACCATTCTAATTATCTGGGCATTGATATTTTTATTTATTCTCAAACCTGGAGTTGCACATGCAGGTGCAGAAGCGGGTGCACAACTTTTTCTACATGCATTACTCCCTTATCTATTACCGTATATAATTTTGACACAATGGCTTTTAAAAATCCCCGGGCATACGAATGGTAAATCTCAATGGAAACTCTTTTTTAAAGCATACATACTTGGCTCATTCGGAGGATTCCCTGTAGGAGCTGTAACCGTTACAGAGATGCTTAAAAATAGTGAAATCTCCAGTAAATACAGCAGTCTACTTTTGGCAATTTGTCATGCGCCCGGTCCTATGTTCATTATTGGCTTTATAGGCATTGAATTATTTGCTGATGTGTCTAGTGGTTGGAAATTACTTATCGCTATCCATCTGTCAAATCTATTATTCTTCATTTTATCATTTCTTTTCATTTCAAATCATAAAGAACTTTCTTTAAGCTCTTCTCTTAAACGCCCCATCATTTCCACTACACCATTCCTAGATGCTTTAAAGGAAAGTTCAACGGTTATAATTTTGGTCGCGACAACGGTCATTTTCTTTTCGGCATTAGGTACCGTGTTAGCCAATGTGATCACGTCAACATTTTCAGTCGAAATGGGTATTTCAAAAACAATTGCACTTACTATTTTTGAAATGACTTCAGGTGTGCAATCAGCAACTGACCATTTCTCAAGTATGGTAATATACCCATTCTTAATAGCAATGATTGTCTCCTTTAACGGGTTAAGCATCCATATGCAAGTGTTCGTTATTGCAAAGTCATTTCGAATTCCGATGTCACCATATGTTCTTGCGAGATTATGGAGTATATTCTTTGTTCCTTTCATCTTCTATCTCATTTACTGAATATAAAAAGCTATGATAAAATTTCATCATAGCTTTTCAATACGTTGTATTATTGAAATCTTCTCTTTAAAGCTTGTTCGACTTGCAATGGTACTAAACCAGAAATTTCACCACCGTATTTAGCAACTTCCTTAACAATACTTGAGCTTAAAAAAGAATATTGATTGTTCGTCATGATGAAGAACGTTTCAATCTTTTCATCAAGAAATCGGTTCATAGATGTAATTTGCATTTCATACTCAAAATCTGATACCGCTCGAAGCCCTCGGACGATTACAGATGCACCAGCGCTTTCCGCATAATCAATGAGTAACCCTGAAGATGATTCAACTTTAACATTTGGAATCGAAGCAGTTACTTCACGAATTAATTCGATTCGTTCATCAACTGAAAACAGTGGTTTTTTATTTGAATTAACCATAACGGCAATATTTACTTGTCCGAAAACACTTGCCGCTCTTTTGATAATATCGAGATGTCCATTTGTTAAAGGGTCGAAAGTTCCTGGTACAACAGCAATTTTAGACATTATTGAAACCTCATTTCTCGTAAATAGATATAACACTATTCCCATAGATAGGACTTTTTATTTTTATGAAAGAACCATAGGCATCCGGAAGTTCCAATTGTTTGTCATGTTCACAAACAATGATTGCTCTCTCTGATAACATGCCTGATTGTGCAAAGTCTTCTGCTAGGTCATAAAAATTCTTTTCAGCATAAGGAGGATCAATAAATAACAAATCGATGCTATGTCCACTCGTCTGTAAAATACGTAATGCATTACGAGCATCTGCACGTTGGATGTGAACAATATCTGTAAAGCGACATTTTTCAACGTTGACTTTAATAATTTCACAAGCTTTCATATTCTTTTCAAAAATGAACGCTTCCTCTGTTCCTCTTGATAGTGCTTCTAACGATAACGAACCACTACCTCCAAATAGTTCAACGGCAACACCACCATCAAAATAAGGACCAATCATATTAAAAATTGATTCTTTAACTTTATCAGACGTAGGTCGTGTGTTCGTACCGGCTAAAGATTTCAACGGTATACCCTTTCTCGTTCCAGCGACAACTCTCATTTGCCATACTCCTTTATTAATGACGAGATCGGTATTATCGCAATGTTTTCATCCGTCTTGTCAATGCTTAATAAAAACAGTCGTTTAAATGCGTTTTCTTCAAAATAGAATGTTCCATCAATTTCTTCAAAAGGAGTTGTATTAACTTTATATCTTCGATCATTTAATACATAAAATAATTCTCTTTTTGGGAATCTATACTTTCTATCTGCTGATTCTATATAAATCGATTGTTCATTAGTCGTTACCGTAAATCCTAAAGGTGTTAATATTTCAGTTGTGGAATAGAATGCTTTTCCATCCTTTAATATTACATGTGTATCCGTTTGTTCTTCACCGTTTAACGTTACACTTCGCTCATCTTCAAGCAAGAATGGATACGTTGAACGCTGTTCGGTAATATTTCGAGTGAAAAAGGAAGTATCATGTCCAGTCACTTGACTGACGATTCCATCCAAATCTTCAGCATCCAAAGTCTTGCCGCTCATTTTTCTAAGTAAGCTAATAAAGTCAGTATGCTCCTCTTCATTTAAAGTGTCATTCCACTCCGTATAAATTGCTTGGGCAATACTTGTCCCCATCATTTGTCCACTTAAAATTGAAGAGACAACCTCTTTTAGTAAATGATCAGTTTCAGTAAATGAGTACTTCATTGAAATACTGTTTGTCACTAAACGGTCCATTGCACCTTTTATTTCGTTTTCATTCGCAATGATAAAACGGCTAGATGTCATCGGGGTCGAGGTGTCACTAAAGACTACTGTTGAATGGGTACTTGAAACATTTTGTAGCTGTGCATCTGTTTCTTTAAACTTTTCAAGATCACCTTGCTCTCCATAGACAGCAATCCTTTCACCGTTATACAACAATGCTAAATCATTCTTTTGCCAGTATAAATCTTCAACCCCGCCAGCACCTCGATACAGTGAATAGGTAATGAGTTCCCTACTTTCTGTACCAACTTTCCTTAAACCGTTAACCCACATTCCACCAATGCCTACTTCGTCCGTAATATGGAGAATTGTCGACTGGGCAATAGACCCCTGAAGTGTTGCAAAAATGTTATTAAATAGCATTTCATTTTGCATGTCAGTTGTCTTGGGTATTTTATATGTAATGGTTTGCTGTTGATTTTCATTGGCTACAAATGCAGTTGCACCTTCATTAAAACGTTCACACGAATCTGCATCTCGGGACACGCAACCCCGTTCCGTGCTATCTGTTGACCAATTTATATCAAGTTGTTTGTCAGATAGACCTCGGAAATGATGTCGAATATAAAGTGCATCTATTCTATTTGTCACTTCAATTTCTTGTGTATAATACGTCTTTACTTCCTCCTGCGCTTTAACATTTCCAGCGTCGTTATAATGTACATAAAGAAGAAATCCGTTAATAAGCAACAGTAATATAATCGTTCTAGCAATAAATTTCAAGTTCTACACCTCATCACATGGTATGATAATATTAAATTGTTTTCAGGAAAGGCAGTGTATTATGTATGATTTTGAATCAAAGCTTTATAGAACTCGGTGAAGGATATGGAGATGTTTTTGAACTATGTGAATTAATTAGAACGAATCAACATCGTCTTCACAAAACATTCTTATTACAATCAGACAATCAAAATGGGCGTTCAATCTCGATTGCGGCTGCATTTGAACCAGCAGGTAACAGTCACTTCATGCCAATTTATATTTGTAGAGAAGGAATTCCTCAAAATGATAACACGATTTCAAAGCGTCAGACTTTATTTAACGATGCAGCAAAGCAAGCAGGAAAAACGCCTGTACAAATCGAATTAAAACATTCAGACGAATTTTCCGACAAACAATTATTCTATCATTATGTAACGGGAATTCTTAGGTTAAATAACCTATTGCCACCAATACGGTAATCTTACAATCCCGTTTTATAATCGTATTCCTTTGCCTTATCTGGCTTAGCATTCTCATACTCGGTCTTCACAAATGGTCTATAAGAAGTTAAAACTTTTTTGACAGATGGGAGTCGTTCAATTTTATTGACTACTGATTCAACATCTTCTTGGTCGCAATAAAGTACGACATATTTCATTTTACGTGAGATATAGTGAACATGACCGTATTTACGGAAAGATTTAGCTTGTTTTAAATGGTGGAGGTAAACGATTACTCCTTGTCGTTCAATCATGCATTTCCCCTCTTTTCCTACTCCTACAATACCATAGTAGAGAAATAGGCTGCAACCGAACATTGCTGACATTGTCAAACCTTTGCACTATAATAATAAAAAGCATAAAAAATCTAAAGTTATTTCTATATAAAAGTCAGTATACAAGTCAACAACTTCAAATTCCGAAGCTCCAACGACTATAAAACTTTTCTTAGGAGGTTATAAAATGGGCAAAAAGACAAAGATGATATTTTCATTCGGCGCAGCCGGTGTAACAGCATGGGCAGCTACAAAAGTAATGGTTAAACCGATACAACGCGAAAGAAAAAAGGCGTTAGCATTTACGCATCCAGTTGTTCTTGCACACCGTGGTGGATTGACAATTGCACCGGAACACACGGACGCCGCTTTTACAAAGTCAGCAGAACTCGGCGTTCACGGGTTCTTTATTGATATTAGACTAACAAAAGATGAAGAAATTGTTGTCTTTTCAGACGAATATGTTAATCGAACAACAGATTTAACGGGAAAAGTTGCAGATTTCACTTTTAACGAATTAAAAAAAGCTGATGCTGGTTATTCCTATGTAGATGAATTAGGAGAATTTAAATACCGCGGACAAGGAGAGCGAGTGCTAACACTCCGAGAGGTACTTGAAAAGTTTCCACAACTATTCTTTGTTCTTAATCTAATGGATTCACCAGATACGTACGAAGGTAGCTTAATGCCGTCGAAACTTTGGAGACTACTAGAGGAACTCGCTGCTGAAGAACGTGTAGTCGTTACGAGCTCCTACGATGATCAGATTGACCGTTTTAATTTATATGCTCAAAACAAGCTAGCTTCTGGTGCCGGTAATGATGAAGTAAAAAAGACATATGCCACATTTAAAAGTACTTTTGGTCATTTATTAAATCCGAGTGCCGATGTATTCATCGTGCCAGAAAAAATTGGTGTTTTTCCTTTAGCTTCTAAAAGCTTTATACACTTTTTAAACCAAAGAAATATTCCTGTTTATTTTAAACACGTTAATAGTGAAAAGTCACTTATAAAACTAATGGCTATAGGTGCTGCTGGATTTATCGTAGATAATCCAATTGAGGCGATGAAAGTTGTTCAGCAGTATAGTGCAGAGTAAATTGTTCATAAAAATAGATTCGTTAACGGTCATTTGTCGAATAAAGAATAAAAAAGGTTGTATGAGTAGCCGGATTATTCCGTCCATCATACAACCTTTTTTCAACCATTTTTTGTTAAGCAGAACATGAACAACTTCCACCCGTACCACAACCACTTCCACAAGATGACCCTGTCGAAAACAAACTATCCGTTGGTACTTTAACCGACTCTGATACTGATTGAGCAACAATAGACCCGATTTCATCCAGAATATACTGGACATCATTTTCAGCAATCCGTAACGTTGCCACTTTCTCATTGAGATCTAATTCACGCTTTTGTACACGGATACTTTTCATCACTATATTGTAATCGGGATGGTATTTCCCGAAACGTTGAACTTCTTCATGGCGTTCCTTCATGGCTGTAAACGCATGGATAGAACTTGCCAATTTCTCATCTGAATAGACGGCATCAAATGCTTTACGGTAATTAGCAACTGCATCTGAAGATAATAGCATCGCAGTAAGAGATTCCGCATTATCAATGATAGCGTTCCATTCGTCAGTCATTATCATGGATTGATCACTCCTATCCACCCTATTATAGCAGACATCACATTCTTCTTGCACCTATTCAAGATGATTTATTGCTGTCAAGAATAAGTATAAGGTTGTTTGAGACGGATCAATTCAACTTCGTTTAAAGTCAATTAAGCTGCTCGTTTTCAATAATAGCCTTAACCAACTTTTCCTCTAAAGCTTGCCTAACTTCATGTAAGTCGGAAAAAGGGAATATCCCATCTGCCGTATGTTGTGTTTTTTCATGTCCTTTTCCTGCAACGAGAACAATGTCTCCTGGTGCAGCAGAAAAGACTGCCTTTCGAATAGCTGTTTTCCTGTCCATAATGGATTCTACTGTTGAACAATCCCCTCCAAACCCTTCCATAATATCATTAATAATCTGACTCGGTAATTCTGTTCGCGGGTTATCAGTAGTCAATATCACGCTTGAGGAAAATTGCACAGCTAACTCACCCATCTCCTTTCGCTTCCCTTTGTCACGATCTCCCCCACATCCAAAAACGGTAATTAAATTTCCATAGCAACGCGCAGTAAGTGTTTCCAATACCGCGCGAAGTGCATCAGGTGTATGCGCATAGTCAACGAAGACAACTACCCCTTCTTTGTCTAATCGTTGAAGTCTGCCTTCTGGTAGTTTTAATAAATGGATATGTTGACGCATCTTATCAATAGGAAAACCTAATTCTTTCATTACTGAAATTGCAGCTAAGGCATTCATCTTATTATGATTACCCGGTAAGGCTAGAGTGATATCCTCATCTAAGGAACATAATTCTTTGCAACAGTTCGAACCAAAATAACAGACAGGAGTATGGCTATTAGCAACCATATGAAAGCATTCACTGTCATCTTTGTTGACAACCATTTTATTTGAAAGAGTTATCAATTTTTTTTTAGCATTAATGTATTGTTGTTTACTTCCATGCTCTTCATAATGATCAGTCCCGATATTTAAAAGAACACCTAAATCAATTTCACAATGATCCAGCCTATTCATTTCAAGTCCGATTGATGAGGCCTCAAGAACGATATGGGAAACACCATCTTCCTCACATCTACGTAATAAAGGATGTAAGTACTCAGCTAATGGAGTCGTCATCGATGGCATTTCGTATTTAACTTCGATCCCATCGATGTAGACACCTGTCGTACCAATGACCGCAGCTCGTATATGGAATGCTTTGAGCAACTGTCCAATGAAATGAGATACTGTCGTTTTCCCGTTCGTGCCTGTGATTGCAATAATGGTCATCCTACTGGAAGGATGACCCGCAAGTTGTGCACTCGCGTGTGATATAAACTTCTTACAATCCGCTACAACTACGAGTGGTATATCTACTGGATATACTAAGCTATCTGAACGGTCTACAACTAGTGCCGATGCCCCTCTACGAACAGCTTCTTCCACATGGAAGGTTCCATCCTCTCGCTTTCCTTTTCTCGCGACAAAGATGAAGCCATCTTTTACATTGGAGGCATTTTCTGTAATACCAAATATAGGAGTTGTAAAGTCTCCCCCACTTATTGTGCAAGGCCAGTCTTTTAATAGTTCCTTTAATTGCAGCACACTTCTCCCCTTCCCGCACATTCTTTTGCTCAAACGAATATATTGAGAGCGAACATACTTTATCGTATGAAGACATCGCAACGAACGACACGAAGAAAGTTGGGAACATATTGATCATCCAGAAATTCGGCGGGATTGCCATGAAAAATCATGAGATGAGAATGAAGTGCATTGAACACATACAAAATGCACTTAAAGAGCATGAACAAATCGTCATCGTCGTCTCAGCAATCGGACGAAATGGCGACCCGTATTCTACGGATTCATTACTTAATCTAACAGAAGCTTTTTCAAAACCTACTCTTGCAAGTGATCTTGCTGCTGCATGCGGTGAGCTAATTGCTGCTGCCGTATTATCTGCTGAACTTACCGAAGTAAACATTAAAAACACCGTTTTGCATAGTGAACAAACAGGTATCAAAACAACCGGAGAATTTGGAAACGGAGTTATAAAAGAAATAGACACTCGTCAAATTTTAAACTCATTCAAGCATACGAATGTCATTGTTATACCTGGATTTCAAGGCATGAATCATACAGGACAAATACAAACATTAGGAAGAGGAGGCAGTGACCTAACTGCCATCGCACTGTGTTCTGCATTACACGCATCTCATGTTGAATTCTATAAAGATGTGGCAGGTGTCATGTCCGCTGATCCTACGATAGACAAACATTGTAGAAAGTTAGACTACTTATCTTTCGATGAATTCCTTCCCCTATTGGATACTAAACGTCCCATTATTCAAAAACGTGCTGCAATACATGCAAAAAAAGAAGAGATTTCTCTGTATATTAGAGGAATCTCTGAAACAGTCCAAGGTACTTGGATTTACCCATCATAATATTAGTCATTGGCGTTTACAGTAGGAGTTTTGCGAATTAAATCTTGTGTGAAATATTTCCCGTATACACCTGTTCCGATATGTGTAAATTCTTTATCTAATAATACCTTTCTGTGGGAAGGTGAATTTAACCAACCGTGAACTGCTTCAATCGCGTCGACATAATCAAATGCAATATTCTCACCGGCTTTTTTCTGCTCCACTTGCCCTTCCTGCAATCGATCCGCAAGACTTCCTTTAGCAGGTGATTCGTTGGAAAAGTAATTTTCAAGCGCCATATCTTGACTGTGTTTTTGTGCAATTGAAGATAACCTATAATCATTTTTAAGTTTAGCTTCATTGTGATTCTCTCTATATTGATTCGTCAGCTCTAGCAACTGTCTTTCCATCGCCCGATCTACTTCCATCTGCATCGATGATGAAGGACGATTCACAGTTACCAGTTCTCCCATATATGCCATATCATAAGGTTGATGAGAAACTAACGTTTTCGAATCAATAAAACGAATAGCATCTAGCTGTTCATCTTCACTATCAATATATAATTGCGCATACAAATCATCATATCGAATTAGTAATCGATTCATCATATCTTCACTATTTAAGGAGAATGTGTAGTTATTATCTCCTAACTGAACATTTACTTCTGATTCAACAATTGTAAATCTATATATATCTTTTACATTATCGCCAATCTTAAAAGGAAACATGTCAGCAGCTGGATCAGCTGAAAAAAGTTGTATCACTTTTTCATTCTCTACCCCTACCATCATTTCTACAGTCCCTTTGTATATCCACCATTCATAATTATAGCCGGAAGGTTCAACACGGTTCGGCGGTCCCAATTCTTCCTTTAGCTCAGAAACGTCTTTACCTATTAAAGTAGAGAGGCCAATTTCAGGACGAGATGTTTGATTGGCAGGCATCTCACCGTCTTTAGGTGGTAGTGGTATCGCTGTACCGTGTTTAATGGGAGATTGTAATGGCTCATTCTCTTGAATGCGATCGTCCATAATAAAAAACAGTATAAGGACGATAATAAATAAAAGTGCAATTTTCCATAGTACTTTCATAAAACGCCCTGCTTTCATAAATATTTGAAAATGTATAATTCAAAATTCAAGTTATCTATATCTTATCATTTCTGAAGTATTTCTCAGCATGTATTTATTGTGAACTAATAAATTTCAACGAATGAATGTTTTGTTGACACAATGTTGTCATTGCAACTGCTCACGATATGTTCTATTATTGATAGGTATAGGAAATTCCGTATTCATTTATAAGGAGGATATAAACTATGTATATTGAAGATACAAATATTGAAAATATCGTTGCTGATCTTGCTGTCATCAGTGAAGTTATGGCCAAGCATGACCTCGTCCTTGCTGGACAGTGGGATTACGAACGTGTAACTTATGACAAAAAGTACGTTATTAAAGAAGGTACATACTACTTGCGCGTTTTCGGTTATACGGTTGATGGTGATGTAGGTACAAAACATGCAGACATTATTCTAAAAAAACCCGTTATTGGAAAGCATTATTATCCACACGGTGTCGAGTATGGTGAAGATGAAGTTTTTCCTGAAAGTCTTGTAAATGATTGCATCGCTACACTAAAAGCCGTAAATGAAGAATTACTACCTTATTGTATAACAAAGTAATTTTTAAAAAAAGTGTTGGGGATTTATACCTCCAACACTTTTTCTTTCTCAAATTACAAATCTACTTTTAAGACGTGCTATTTCTTTTACGTATTTATTATCTATTCAATCGGATCTATATTGGCTATAATTGATATAGTGAGGTAGTTGGGAGGAATGCTAGTTGTCAAAATTGCTAACAAAAAAAAATATGATCATTGTACTAAGTTTAATTATCGCCATACTAGCGATAATTTACATCCTTCCCGTTTCTATACCTATTCTTTTTGCCCTCTTTACAGCGATTATAATCGACCCTCTTGTTCGGTTAGCTGAAAAAAGATTCAAATGGAAACGTAAGCTGTCAGTCATTTCAGTGTATCTTTTTATACTTACGTTGATTACTTCGATTCTATACTACACTGTTACACAACTAATCGGAAAAATTATTAGTTTTTCAAAAGCAGCTCCTGAGTATTTAAATTCATTGTCTACTGTGTGGGTTGAAATGCAAGGCAAAGTATTTCAATTTACAGCAGGAATGCCAAAAGACGTTGTTAAAACAGTTCAAAAAGAATTTACTACGATTTTTAAATCAATGAAAGATGCAACATTAGATTTAATCAGTACCGACAATATAATGATGATTCTGACAGACGTGCCAAACTTTTTAGTTAGTTTAATTGTCTTTATGATTGCATTGTTCCTATTTATGCTAGAACTTCCTGAACTTAAAAAGACATTATTCCGTCATTTAACAACTGCAACTGCTGAAAAGGTTAGATATATGATTACAAAACTAAACGCTGTTGTTTTTGGTTTTATAAAGGCTCAGCTCTTAGTTAGTTTAATTATCCTTGCCGTTACATTCGTAGGATTATTACTAATCGCTCCAAAGTACGCAGTCATCATGTCCCTCACTATTTGGCTGATTGACTTGATACCCATTCTAGGTTCCATCATTGTACTAGCACCTTGGTCATTATATGCATTTATAAGTGGTGATGTTTCAAGCGGTACAAAGTTAGCAATTCTTGCTGTCATACTTCTGATAATACGAAGAACTGTAGAACCAAAAGTTATGGGAGCACAAATTGGATTATCCCCACTACCAACGCTCATTGCAATGTTTATAGGACTTAAACTAATTGGTTTTCTAGGCTTCTTCATAGGTCCACTCGTTGTTATTTTATTTACGACGGCTCGAGAAGCAGGAATTATTAAAATGAATTTCAGAATATGACGCCCATAAAAATGTTCTAATTCAAATAACATAGTAAAGAATTTTAGTCGCCTATCATTAATTTTTATTTGTTACAGGATTGCCATCCAAAGTCAGTTCAACCGACTTTTGATGGCAATCCTGTTTTTGTATACGTCCTCAATACACCGTTGTTTTCTATTCCAGATAAACGCTTTCCACACGTCCGACGGAACACATCCGCTTGGAATGAAAATCAGCGCGCTGTAAACGGTTATCTATTAAGCACATACAGAAAAAAATTAATTGTGAATTGTTTACATACCGAAACAAGTATTATAGAACCAAAAAAGACGCTTCCATAGAGGAAGCGTCTTTTCATTAGAAGCCTAGTATTGCCTTTATCATAGAAGTTGTTTCTCCGCCCTTATAAAATACGTATAATAGAAAGTATACCGTAACTCCTGTAACGGCAGCAAAAAACCAAATGATACTAGTAATTGGACCTAGCTTTTTATGTTTCACTAAATTATTTTTAAGTCCCGCGTGAATCGTCACTATTCCAAATACTGCACCTGATGTTGAAAGTATAATATGAAAGATCAAAAACATCGTGTAATAAATCTTTAATTCTTCAGGTCCACCAAAAGAAGTATTCCCAACCAAAATTGTTCTCGATACATAGATCAGTAAAAAGAGAAGCGCAGACACAGCTGCTGCAATCATCGTCTTCTTATGCGCCTCAATTTTCCTCTTAACGATTAACCCCCATCCAACAGCGACTAAAACAGCTGATAGAACTATAAAAAAAGTACTTATCGTAGGTAAAAAAGGTACCCCCATCATATCTTTCCCCTTTTAAAATATTCATTATCTCTTGTTATTCTTAACCGTGCATGGAAAGCTTTTGACGTTCTAATAAATCCCTTTGTGTGATTTCATCAGCATTTAACTGTTCATGACGATACCACGTAATGAATACCTTTCCGATAACAAAAACATAAATAAGTTCTTGAATAACTTTCATAAGAATACCACCCAATTGTTGGTCATACAAAGTTGGCATGTTTGTAAAGAGTTCAGGTCCTGATATAGTTAGTCCGGACAATGTTCCAGCTGGCACACATAAAGCCATCGCTTGAAGCCAAGCTTCGCCTGAGCTGTATGTTTCATATACCGGATGGTCTACAAAGATAATTAAAGAACATGCGGGTGTAATTAGAATGGCACTCAAAATGACATAACCAATTTTCTTCAAACCATGTAAGTGAGGTTGTCCCTCAAGCGTATTCACAATAGGCCACCACAGGAACAAAGCAGCTAAAAATAATGTAATTGTAAATAACGCATGTCCGACCATACTGAGTTTTACATTATCAAGAATCATCGGATAATGATTTAACGAAAACATAATCGTAAATACAGTTAAACTAATTACTGGTTTCGTAAAAACCTCTAGTACTCGGCCTAAAATCTTCACATCAAATACTTTTTTCCAAATCCAATTTGGAATACCTAATAATAACAGCGGTGCAACAATTAATAATAATAATGCCATCTGTGCCATATGAACGGAAAATAAAATATGTCCTAATAGATCCGCTGGTGATCCCTTTATAATATACAGCAATACCATTGAAATTAAGAAGTACTGAATCTGCTTCCGTGTTACTGGCTGTGAATTTTTAAATTTATCTCGCCATAAAATCGTTACTACAAAGTAGACACCAATCAGAATAAGTATTGACATCGCAAACCACGGGCTCCAAAGAGCTTTAAATCCAAATATACTTAAAGGCATTTATGCCATCTCTCCTTATATGAATTCTTTCTCTATTATAGTCCTAACAGTATCTCAATACAATGAATGAAGTATGACAGTTTATATAAACACAAACTATTTAAGTCAGCATTTAAAGGCATAAACATCTACTAAAATAATTAGTTGAGCAATTAAAGACGTTGATGAAAGAAAATTCCTTTCTACATTAAGCAGAAGTGAATTCACTAACATCTTTGATAAGGATACACAAAAAGAAACGCACAAAGACAATGTCTTTGTGCGTTTCCTCAATTTAAAATTACCACCAAATGATTGTTACAAAAGTCAACACCACTGGGAAAGCTAATAATGCGCCAGTGAACATGAACATTTGTGGAATGCCATGACCTTTTTCATTCATGTGCATGAAATAGTACAGTTGCAGTCCAACTTGCACCGCTGCAAACAGCAGTAAAGTTGGAAGTACAAAGTAACTTGAAAAACCAGAGACTTGCGCTTGATATGCAAGTACCATCGTGAATGAAATAAGTGTCATGAAAATCATTAACGAGAACATCATTACTTGTGCTCGCATAGACTCTTTTGCACGTTTTTTACCTAATACCATCTCTGCTGGAGACTTTTCGTAAACTGTGACCTCTGACATTAACCAATCACTCCCATCAAGTAGACTACAGTGAAGATGAATACCCAGACTACGTCAATAAAGTGCCAGTAAAGTGAGAATGTATAATACTTTGTTGCATTATACAAGTTCAATCCGCGCTTCGCATTACGGAAGATGAGTAATGTGATCCAGACAAGTCCAACTGCTACGTGGAAACCATGTGTTCCTACTAGTGTAAAGAAGGAAGAACTGAATGCACTACTTCCAAATGTAAAACCTTCACCAACATAATGAACAAACTCATATACTTCAAGTGCTAGGAATCCTAAACCAAGGACAGCAGTAATTGCTAACCAAAGTTGCATTTTCTTAAAGTTATAGTTTTTCAAATGATACATCGCATATACACTTGTCAATGAAGAAGTTAATAGTAACATCGTCATGACAAATACTAATGGCAACTGATAAAGTTCCTGTGTAGTAAATTCATACCCAGCTGGACCTTTATTTTTTAATGCAAGATAAGTCGCAAACAAAGTAGCGAATAAAATTGTTTCTCCGCCTAGGAATAACCAGAAACCAACAAACTTATTTTTCGCTTCAAGTGTTGCTCTTTCTGGATGTTCAGGCCACGTCTCAGGAGTGAATTTTTTATTCAAATCCATTACTTGCGACCCCCTTTTCGTTGTAAATCTTTTTCAAGATCTTCTTTTTTCACATAGAAACCTAAGTCATCTTGCAGTGAACGAGCTGACATAGATACAAATGTCCATGCAAGTCCGAAAATCAAGACTGGTAGACCCCAAGCTGTTTCAGCGTGGTACATTGCTCCAAAACCAGCAATGAATAATCCAAGTGTCATGAAGAATGGAATGATTGAACCATTCGGCATATGAATATCCTGTAATGGCTCAGAAGGCGTAAGACCTGATTCGTTACCTTCCATTTTTTCAATCCATACTGTATCTAATCCACGTACTAATGGAGTTTGTGCAAAGTTATAAAATGGTGGTGGAGATGAAATCGCCCATTCTAATGTACGTCCATCGCCCCAAGGATCATCACCGACAGGTGCATTTTTAATCGTCGCCATAATAATATTAACTACGAGAACAATTACACCGATTGCCATGAATAATGCCCCTACAGAACTAATAACGTTCGCAAGTTCCCATCCTTGACCATCCATATACGTCCATACGCGACGTGGCATTCCCCAGAAACCTAACCAGTGTTGGATTAAGAACGTCATGTGGAATCCGATAAAGAAGAAAGCAAATGTGATTTTACCCATAATTTCATTAAGCATTACACCGAACATTTTTGGCCAGTAAAGATGAACCCCCGCTAAAATTGCTAGCACAACTCCCCCTACGATTACATAATGGAAGTGAGCTACGATGAAATATGAATCATGAAGTTGATAGTCAAGTGGTGCCGCACCTTGCATAACACCAGTAACTCCACCCATTACGAATGATGGAATGAACCCTAGTGCGTATAACATAGGTGTCGTAACCTTAATACTACCGCCCCATATCGTTAACAACCAGTTGAAAATTTTAACACCAGTTGGAACGGCAATTGCCATTGTAGCAACAGCAAATATTGCGTTTGCAGTCGGGCCAAGACCTACTGTAAACATATGGTGAGCCCAAACCATGAAACCTAGGAATCCGATTAGCACAGTCGCGAATACCATAGATGGGTATCCGAATAGTCGCTTACGTGAGAACATCGAAAAGATTTCAGAGAAAATACCGAATGCCGGTAAGATCAAAATGTACACCTCAGGGTGTCCGAAAATCCAGAAGATATGCTCCCAAATGATTGTGTTACCACCCATTGCATGGTTAAAGAAATTACCACCAAACATTCGATCGAAAGTTAGGAAGAACAAACCAACTGTAAGTGGTGGGAATGCGAACAAGATCATTGCAGATGCAACAAACGTTGTCCATGTAAATAATGGCATACGCATATAAGTCATACCAGGTGCACGCATGTTAATAATTGTAACGAGGAAGTTAATCCCTGCCATTAACGTACCACCACCGGCTATTTGAAGACCTATCGCATAGAAATCTATACCATGCCCCTCAGATAGTAGTGACAGCGATGCATACGAAGTCCATCCAGCGTTTGGTACTTCACCGACGAACCAAGAAATGTTTAAGAATAGTCCCCCAAAGAAGAACATCCAAAAACCTAAAGAGTTAATGAATGGAAACGCAACATCACGTGCACCAATTTGAAGTGGCATAATTGCGTTCATAAAACCGAATAATATTGGCATGGCCGCCAAGAAAATCATCGTGGTTCCGTGCATGGTAATGATTTCATTAAATAGGCCAGCACTGACGAAATCGTTGTTGGGCTGTAAAAGTTGAATACGGATGATCATCGCTTCAATACCGCCGACTACGAAGAAGAATCCTCCACCAAGGAGATAAAGGATACCAATCTTCTTATGGTCGACTGTAGTCATCCAGTCCCACAACGTTGCGCCAAAACTTTTCTTTTGAGCAACTGAACTCACTTTATTTACCTCCTCTTCAAAAATAACAAATAATTATTTTTCTACTGATAGACCCATTAGGTAATCAGATAGTGCATCAATTTCCTCATTTGAAAGTTGTTGTCCGAAAGCTGGCATTTTATTGCCTGGCTTAAGTTTTTGTGGATCTTTAATCCACTCTTTTAAGTTCTTCTCATTATGCTCTAGGAATCCAGCGACGCGATTCCGATCTCCAAATGAAGCTAAGTTCGGCCCTACTGCTCCGCTTTCGCCTACTGCAGATGTGGCATGACAAGTGATACAACTCTTATTGAATATCTCTTCACCTTGGTTTGCAGTTGCAACATCCGTTGCTCCTTCAGCTTCAGGTGCTTTTTCAGTTGCTTTCATCGACGTAACCCACTGTTCGAATTCAGCACGCGGTAATGTTTTTACTTTAAAGTCCATAAGCGCATGTGAATCACCACATAGCTCTGCACATTTACCGTAGAACACACCGTCTTTTAGATTTTTTGATTCTTTATCAAACGTTAAGTAAAACTTGTTGACGTTTTCAACATTCGTATCTAGTTTACCGCCTACAGCAGGAATCCAGAATGAGTGTTTAACATCAGATGCAATTAAGTTAAAATATACTTTCTCATCTGTTGGAACAACTAATTCTTGTGCAGTTACGATACCCAAGTCAGGATATTCGAATTCCCACCAGAATAATTTTGCCGTAACATCTACAACTAGATTTTCAGGGTTGCCATCAGCATCTACTGCTTCCATCGCTGTAACATCACCAAGTTTATAAGTGTAATAAACAGTTGGTACAGCTAGTAGTAGAATTAATAGGATTGGAACAATTGTCCAAACAAGTTCTAATGTGTGACTACCTTCAACTTGTTCAGGAATATGATCTTCTCCTACTTTAGAGCGTCTAAAACGAACGAGTGCAATTACATAAATCGCTACAACTACAATAATAACAAGTAGCATAATTGCTGATGACAATAACAATAGGTTAAATTGGTCCTTACCAACCTGACCGGCAGGTAGAAGCGTGGATAGCTCTTCTTGGCCACATCCCGCTAGGAACACGGTAAGAGCTGCTAATAGAGAAAAGAGACGCCACTTTTTGAGTCCTTTCATCATCGTTTAATGATACCTCTCTTTCTAAAAAGTGTTTTCTTGTATTGAGGACTATTGACCTCTCTATATGAATTCTAAATATAAGAAAGAATTCCAATCATAACATACTGATTATAATCCATTTAATATTCTTTAGCGTTGATGAACAACGACTAACTTGCAAATAAATTTTTAACTTTCACAACATATTAAATGAATATGGAGAAGATGATCATTGAAACAAACAAAATCGTCATATAGTTTAAAGAATAAATAAACATCGATGTTGCCCATTTCATATCGTCTTTAGCTCGAAAGCCTTTCATTGCACAGATTAACCAACCAATATTTAATGCGGTTGCTAAAACTAAAAAGCCTGTCCCTAACTCTGTTAGTAGGAATGGAATTGGAAAAAGAAACAGTACCCATACCAATATTGACTTTTTCGTCCTAGCGAATCCCTTTACAACAGGTAGCATAGGTATGTCTGCGGCTCTATATTCTTCGGTCCGTCGCATTGCAAGCGCATAAAAATGCGGAGGTTGCCATGCAAACATGATTAGAAATAATGCCCAAGCACCCATTCCTACAGTTGGCTCTATTGCAGCCCATCCAATTAATGGCGGGATCGCACCAGAAATACTTCCAACAATTGTATTACTTACATACTTTCGTTTTGACCACATTGAATATAATACGACGTAGCTAACGATTCCAGCTAATCCCCATGCAGCTGCTTGCCAAGAAGCAGTGAATAATAATGCTTCACCTACAACGATGAAAGTAAAGGCAAGTGTCAAAACATGTGTTGCTTTAAATCTTCCTGTTACTGTTGGTCTTGATTTAGTCCTAGACATAACCGGATCGATATCACGATCAATCAAGTTATTTAACGCAGCTGAACCAGCAATAATAAGTCCCGAACCGACTAGTGCATAAAATAAAAGATCTAGATTGCGCAAAAAACTCTGATTAGTGAACTGTATGGCCAAAAACACTCCAGTGAAAGTTGTAATCATATTCGAGTTCACTATGCCTATTTTTATGAGTGCAAGAAAATCTTTCAATAACGACGTTTGCACAACTTTCGTTTCCACCGGAGTGGAAATTGTTGAACTGTTTGACATTTAACTCCTCCTTTCAAAGAAGTAAGTGTAGAACGCTATACTCCACTATATCGAAATTCTTCAATAATTTCTATACCTAGACAAAACTTCTAGCAATTCCGATTAGTTTTAACTACTTCTTTTTTGCAATCCTTATCTATAGTAAATCATTTCACCTACCCTTTTGTGAAGTTAAAGCGTCTATATTATGAACAATTTGTGAAAGTCATAGCTTATTCCTTGTTACAATTCATTGTACATTGTTTTTTATTGCTTTTTTCGCTATCATCAATTAGATAGGACTACAAAAACATAGTCATAATGAATAAAGTGGGTGTTTACTTGAAATACAATCGATACTTAAAATGGTTTGGCGTCGCATCAACAATTGGCATGCTGCTTATTCTCCTTGGTGGCGCACTTGTAACGAAGACAGATAGCGGCATGGGGTGTGGCAGACATTGGCCTGGGTGTAACGGTCAATTGATTCCGGATGTCATTACAGTAGAAGTATTAATCGAATTTTCACACCGTCTCGTTACTGGTTCTGTCGGTATTCTCATATTAATCCTCTCCATTTGGTCTTGGAAAGCAATAGGACATATTAGAGAAACGAAGTTCCTCTCTTTCATGGCAGTATTTTTCCTTGTTTTACAAGCGTTAATTGGCGCTGCGCAAGTCCTTTGGGGACAAGGAGATTTTATTCTCGCCCTCCACTTTGGGATCTCACTCCTTTCATTTGCAGCCGTTTTCTTACTAACACTGCTTATTTTTGAAGTTGATAAAAAGTTCGACGCCGATAAATTAATTATTGGTAAAAAGTTAAAATGGCACACTATCGGAGTAACTGTTTACTCATATCTTGTTGTATACACAGGGGCGTTAGTTCGCCATACGAATTCCGGTCTCGTTTGTAGAGATTGGCCATTATGTAGAAATAATAGCTTCACCCTTCCACAGAACTTGCCTGAATGGGTACAGATGGGACATCGGACAGCCGCTGCAGTCATTTTCATATGGTTAGCGATCATTATGGTTCATGCGATTCGCAATTATAAAGATCAGCGCGTGTTATACTGGGGCTGGATCTTTGCTTTTATGTTAGTACTGTTACAAGCAACAACTGGTATGACCGTTGTATTAACAAGACTAAACTTATACGTCGCGCTCCTACACTCACTGTTCATAACTTTGCTGTTTGGTTTGTTAACGTATATGATTCTTCTAGTTTCAAGAAGCAAACAAACAAAGTAAATCGTAAAAAAGAAGGTCCCCTATTTAAAAAGGGGACCTTCTTTTCTATTTTAAAAATGAAATTTCTAACTCAGTGTTCCAATTCAATGAGAAGATCGCCGGTTGAAATCGGTTCACCTGATGAAACATATATTTCTTTCACAACTCCATCGTATGGAGCTTGAATAGTCGTTTCCATCTTCATCGCTTCAGTAATTAGAAGGTGTTCTCCTCGCTTCACTTTAGCTCCAATAGCTACAGCTACTTTCAACACCGTTCCTGGCATTGTTGCGGCAATATGCGCATCGTTCGTCAAGTCAGCTTTTTGTTTGCGAACAGTAACCGATTCAACATTTATATCTTCGATAATAACTTCCCTCGGTTGTCCATTCATTTCAAAATACAAAACTCTTGTTGCATCTGATTGCGCTTCACCAATTGAAACCAATTTAATAATAAGCGTCTTCCCTTTTTGAATTTCAACTTCAATTTCTTCACCAAGTCGCATTCCATAAAGGAATTCAGGTGTATCTATTACAGAAACATCCCCAAACATCTTATGCATCTTTGTGTAATCTTCAAATACCTTTGGATATAGAGCATGAGAAAGTACTTCATGACTTGTGACAGGTCTTCCAAGCAAGTCATTTAAGATTTCTCTTTCTTTCACAAAATCAACAGCTTCTAAAAGTTCACCTGGGCGAACTGTAATTGCTTTACGTTCTTTTAACACGACTTTTTGCAATTCTACTGGGAAGCCACCATGCGGTTGTCCAATATATCCTTCAAAGAATTCAATAACGGACTCCGGGAAGTCTATTGTCGTTCCACGAACTAATACAGAGTGCTCGTCTAATTCATTTTGTACCATGAAAAGAGCCATATCCCCTACAACTTTAGATGACGGTGTAACCTTTACAACATCACCAAAAAGAATATTCACTCGAGAGTACATTTGCTTAACTTCTTCCCAACGCTCCCCAAGTCCTACTGCTCTTGCTTGTTGCTGAAGGTTAGAATATTGTCCACCTGGCATTTCATGGACATAAATTTCAGAATGAGGACTCATCATACCACTTTCAAAGTGCTGATAATATTTACGTACGTCTTCCCAATAGTAAGACAGCTTTTCAAGCGATTCAACATTCGTTCGAACAGATCGTTTGCCGCCTTGTAAGGCATAATGCAATGTGCTAGCCGATGGTTGTGACGTTAGCCCCGCCATCGAACCTAACGCAGTGTCTACAATGTCTACGCCAGCTTCAATTGCCCTTGCATACGTAAATATTCCGTTTCCACTCGTATCATGAGAATGTAAGTGGATTGGCAAATCCACTGTTGCCTTTAGCTCAGATACTAATCGATAAGCTGCTTCTGGCTTAAGCAATCCAGCCATATCTTTAATTGCAAGAATATGCGCTCCAGTTGCTTCTAGCTCTTTTGCCATCTCTTTATAGTAATTAACCGTATACTTAGCGCGCGAATCATCTAAAATATCACCTGTATAACAAATTGCAGCTTCTGCTATTTTCCCTGTATTACGTGTAGCGTCAATTGCAACTTCCATTCCTTTAATCCAGTTAAGACTGTCAAAAATACGGAAAACGTCTATTCCTGCATCAGCAGATTCTTTAATGAACTCACGGATAACATTATCCGGATAATTCTTATATCCGACTGCGTTCGCCCCGCGCAATAGCATCTGGAATAACACATTCGGAATTTGTTCACGAAGTTTAATTAACCGATCCCATGGACTTTCATTTAAGAATCGATAGGCAACATCAAACGTTGCCCCTCCCCACATTTCATATGAGAATAAATCTGGCATTAGCCTAGCTGATTGATCCGCAATTGATGTAATATCAGATGTCCGAACGCGAGTCGCAAGAAGTGATTGGTGAGCGTCTCTAAAAGTTGTATCTGTCAAAAGTACATCATTCTGCTCTTTAATCCATTTAACAAGCCCATCTGCACCCCGTTCGTCTAAAATCTGCTTCGTTCCTGACATTGGAGCAGTTCGTAAATCTACAGATGGTTTTCTAATAGGATGAAACACTGGTTTGGATTGTGTACCGATACCCGGGAAGCCATTAATCGTAACATTCCCTAAATAGTTCAATATTTTAGTTCCACGGTCTTTACGATCTGGAAACAAGAACAATTCTGGTGTCGTATCGATAAAGCTCGTATTATAATCCCCTGTTAAGAAATTTTTATGCTTTACAACGTTCTCTAGGAATGGAATGTTTGTTTTAATGCCGCGTATTCTAAATTCCTGTAAATTACGATCCATTTTACTCGCAGCCTCATTAAACGTTTTACCCCATGTAGAGACCTTCACTAGCAATGAATCATAGTATGGCGTAATAACAGCTCCTTGGAATCCGTTACCGGCGTCTAAGCGCACGCCGAATCCACCACCAGAACGATACACCATCAATTTACCTGTGTCCGGCATAAAGTCATTCAATGGATCTTCTGTTGTTACACGTGATTGTATTGCGTAACCAAATAACGGAATTTGTTTTTGCGAAGGGATAGCTGACTCCCCTTCATGCAAGTCCATACCATCCGCAATATGGATTTGAGCATGTACAATGTCAATTCCCGTAACCATTTCTGTAATGGTATGTTCAACTTGAATACGCGGATTCACTTCAATGAAATAAAAGCGACCATCAGAAACTAAAAATTCAACTGTTCCCGCATTAATGTATTCCACTTTGCTCATCAACTTTACAGCTGCAGCACAAATATCTTCACGAAGCTGATCTTCAAGTGAAATAGATGGTGCAATTTCAACTACTTTTTGATGACGACGTTGAATTGAACAGTCGCGTTCATATAAATGAACGACATTTCCATGTGTGTCACCGAGTATTTGTACTTCGATATGCTTCGGTTCATTAATGTATTTCTCTACGTAAACTTCATCTGAGCCAAATGCTGATTTCGCTTCTGATTTAGCTCTTTCATATGCCTCAAATACTTCGTCAGCTGCGTTAACAATACGCATCCCACGACCGCCACCACCTAAAGATGCTTTGATGATAATCGGATAGCCGTTCTTTTCACCAAATTTTTCGACTTCTTCGACAGAAGTTACTGGACCATCACTGCCTGGAATCACAGGGATATCAGCTTTAATAGCTTGTTCCCTTGCTTTTACTTTATCTCCAAACATATCAAGATGCTTTGATGTTGGACCAATAAAAATGATTCCTTCTTCTTCTAACCGACGAGCAAAATCTTCATTTTCCGCGAGGAAACCATACCCGGGGTGAACTGCATTCGCACCTGAATCTTTCGCAATCTCAATGATTCCTTCAATATCAAGATATGCATCAATTGGTTTCTTACCTTCTCCAACAAGATAGGATTCATCTGCCTTGTAACGGTGGAAAGATCCACTATCTTCAGTTGAGTAGATCCCGACAGTCGGGATTTTTAGTTCTGTACAAGCCCGAAAAATACGGATTGCAATTTCTCCTCGATTCGCAACAAGGATTTTTTTAATATTTCCCATCACAAGGCACTTCCTTTTCTATTATTCTTTTCGAACTTAACGAACATTGACACATTCATCAATATTCCTAATGATAACGATAGCAGAATGACAGATGTTCCGCCATAACTAATAAAAGGAAGAGGCACACCCGTTAATGGGATAAGTCCTGTTAAGCCACCCAAATTAACAAATGTTTGAATTCCAATGACACTTCCAATCCCTGCTGCTAACATTCTAGCATGTGGATCTCTTGCTTGCATAGCAATCACTAAAGCCTTCAAAACAATGAATCCTAGTCCGCCAATAACAATAATGCTACCAAAAAGACCTAATTCTTCGGAGATAACAGCCATAATTACATCTGTATGCGGTTCGGGTAAATAACCCATTTTTTGAATTGAGTTTCCAAGTCCATAGCCCTTTAACCCACCGCTACCAATCGCTATATAACCATTCGCAATTTGATAACCAGAACCAGTTATATAGTCAAACGGGTTCAAAAAAGACAATAACCTTCCTGTTCGACTATCATTCATTATGTTATCCCACTGAAAATATAAAATAAGTCCCGCTAAAAATAAACCTAATGAAATAATGCCACTAATTTTAAAAAATGTACGTTTTTTAATACCGCTTGCAGCTAACACCGATAACGCACCAATGACGATAATAAAGGATGTACCTATATCTGTTTCCATCATGATCGATCCTACAGCAATAACTAATATGCCGACAGGTGGACCAATCGACTGATTAATATTGTCAATCGTGCCAGATTCATATTTTTTAGCGAAGACACTTGCAAAATAAATAATAATGACTAACTTAGCTACTTCAGAAGGCTGGATATTACCGAAAGGTGTTTTAATCCAGCTATTTGCACCAACATGATCACCCGAACCAATAAAATGGACAAGAAATAATAATACAAACATCCCTAAAAGCGATAACGCCATCATGCCTTTTCGTTTGTAATTCTTGTACGGAAAAATCGCAGCAAGAAAAAACACTGGAAAAGCAATTGCTAAATTAAATAATTGCTTATTAAAATAGTTATCTGCTTTCGCATAATATCTATTTACAGCAGTTCCCATACTCGCGCTATAAATCATTACTAGTCCAAACGAACATAATAAAAAATATGTGAAAAATAATGGGAAGTCAAAGTTTTTAAGAATCTTTTTAGCGTAAGTACTCATTCATGTTACTCCTTCATTAAACAAAAAACTCAAACTTTTAAGAGTTTGAGTCCTTAGTTTATTTTCTTGTATATAATTCGTGTAGTACAGTCATTTCTTTCTCCAATAACGAAAGAATTTCATTACCTTTCGTCCGTTCAATCAATCCTAATTTTACAGCAAAATCAATTTCACGAGAAAGCCCATACATCTGTGTATCGAGAACTTCTTCGTAAAGTGGACACTGCGGCATTGTCAGATTGTCCATCTGTACTTTTATAAGTTGAGCAATCTTATCAGCATCAGCCTGTAATTGCTTAAATGCTTTTTCTTGATACGTCTCTTGTAATTCTATCTCCATGAGGACGCCCCCATCAACCTTATTTCAAACGGTTATTATGAATAAATTGTATCTTTTGGTACAATAAAAAGCAAGTGTTTCCTCTTTTTAAGTTTAAAAAAAGAAATCAAACACTTTTACTTACTCGTACTAAGCGGTATACTAAATTGATAAGTATTCATTCATTCAGGAGGTCATTCAATTGGGATCTATCATTCCTATAACAGGCAACGTAAAATTTAAAATCACGCTGGATCCAGGCGTTTGGATATTTGACGACCGCAAGTTGGACTTAGATACATATTTTACTGAGAATCATGTGGAAATTGATGAAATGGAAGAATATAAACGTGTAACCGGTAAGCATTGGTCTCGAGAAATAATGGAAGGATCAACATTTCCACCTACATTAAAGACAGAAAAAAAATACGAGAAAACGAAAATGTTAACAGGGACATTCGGTATATTGTTAGAGCATTTCCTTAAAAATGCCGAACCGTCAGAAGATGCTACAACGATTACACTCGTCACAACAAATGGGGACAACCATACTTACCCTCTGGAACAGGCTAAATTCTTCATTTTCAAGTTTAGCCAGGTAGGAAAACCACTACGTGATGACGGCCCAATTCATGTATTATTTAAAGACGGTTCAAACATTGAAAATCCATTGCGTAATATTGAAGGTATACGAATTGATTGAGGAGGGGTATCGAATGCGTGTTAAATGCGTAATATGTGAAGTTATCGACAAACTCCCTGACGACCTACCATTAGCAAAACGATTAAGAAACCGTCATATCCAAACGTATATGTGCACCGATTGTTATAATCGAATAACCGAAAAAACACTTGAGCGAATTGCAACAGGAAATTTTGTGTTTCACCGTAGTTCACACCCTACTGAAAAAGAATTTTAACTACCAAAAGATTTATAACATACAAAGAAGACTCCGTCGTTAAACGACAGAGTCTTCTTTGTTTTCATTCATTCTTCGCACACGATAAATTATTAATATTAAAGCAGCAACGATTAGACCTTCGACTATCGGAAGGAAAAACGCGAGAAATGTTAAAATCAAACAACCAATAAAAAGAAAAAAATAGATTACCAGGTTTTGTGACGCTTTTAACTTTCTTGCGAAACCAAGTTTATAAACGATAGCCGACATGAGGAAGACAAGGGCGAAAAGTACATATCCTGCGCTATTATAAGATGGCATCACTTCATATACAAATCGTGATATCCCTGACATACGCTCAAATACGAATTCAGTATTCTCTGCACTAGCAGCCATTCAACACATCCCCTTCATAAAAAAACAAGGTTGTGCAACTTCCTTTCGGAAAGGTGCACACCTAATTATTTTTTCTTTTGTACCCGTTCACGTTCATTCTTATCAAGAACTTTCTTACGTAAACGAATTGATTCTGGAGTGATTTCACAGTATTCATCGTCATCCAAGTATTGCAACGCTTCTTCTAACGACATAATACGTGGTTTTTTCGTTGTAACTGTTTGATCTTTTGTAGCAGACCGTACGTTAGTTGCTTGTTTTGCTTTCGTAAGGTTAATTGTCAAATCACTTTCACGGGTATTCTCTCCAACGATCATCCCTGCATAGATATCAGTTCCCGCTTCAACGAACATTGTTCCACGGTCTTCTAGTTGCATAATACTGTATGGAGTCGCCGTTCCGTTCTCCATTGAAACGAGAACACCGTTTCTGCGTCCGCCAACTCTACCTTTAGACATCGGCTTGTATGAGTCAAATACATGATTTAAAATGCCGTATCCACGAGTTAACGTTAAGAACTCAGTTGAATAACCAATCAATCCACGAGCTGGTACAAGGAATATTAAACGAACTTGTCCATTCCCGTTATTGATCATATCTAGCATTTCACCTTTACGCTCACCCATAGATTCGATAATAGAACCTGTATGTTCTTCTGGAATATCAATTTGTACACGTTCAACCGGTTCGCATCGAACACCATCTATTTCTTTTACGATTACAGAAGGTTTAGAAACTTGAAGTTCAAATCCTTCGCGACGCATATTCTCAATCAAAATTGAAAGATGCAATTCACCACGTCCGGAAACCGTCCACGCATCAGGAGAATCCGTTGGATCAACTCGTAATGATACATCCGTTTGTAGTTGTTGATTTAAGCGTTCATCAATTTTTCTTGAAGTTACCCATTTACCTTCTTTACCTGCAAATGGACTGTTGTTTACTAAGAATGTCATTTGAAGAGTAGGCTCATCAACAAATAATTCAGGTAGTGCTTCTAAATGATCCACTGGACAAATTGTTTCACCTACATCAATATTTTCCATTCCTGAAACAGCTACAAGATCCCCCGCAAAAGCTTCTTCGATTTCAATACGTTTTAAACCGAGGAATCCTGACATTTTTGTTACACGGAAATTCTTCGTTGAACCGTCACGCTTCAGCACAGTTACTTGCTGGCCAACTTTCATCGTTCCGCGGAAAATACGACCAATACCAATACGACCTACATAATCACTGTAGTCTAATAGAGATACTTGGAACTGTAAGGGCTCTTCGCGATTATCAATCGGTGCTGGAATATGTTCAAGAATTGCATCATAAAGAACTTCCAACGTATCTTGTTGTGTTGAAGGATCTGGCGAAAGACTTGCCGTCCCATGAAAACCTGATGCATAAACAACTGGGAAATCCAATTGTTCGTCATTCGCATCCAGCTCGATGAATAATTCTAATACTTCATCAACAACCTCTTCAGGTCGTGCAAACTCACGGTCAATTTTATTAACAACAACAATTGGTTTAATATTTTCTTCCAACGCTTTTTTCAAAACAAAGCGTGTTTGTGGCATACATCCTTCATACGAGTCAACTACAAGGATAACTCCATCAACCATTTTCAAGATTCGCTCCACTTCCCCACCGAAATCGGCGTGTCCAGGCGTATCTAGAATGTTAATCTTTTTATCCTTGTATTCAACGGCAGTCGTTTTTGCAAGAATAGTAATGCCGCGTTCACGCTCAATATCGTTTGAATCCATTGCGCGCTCTTCTACTTGTTCATTCGAACGAAAGATACCTGATTGCTTTAAAAGTTGATCGACAAGCGTCGTTTTTCCGTGGTCGACGTGGGCGATAATTGCTATGTTTCGTAAATCACTGCGTTCTATTGTCATGATTTCACTCCATTATTCTTTTTTCATATGTTTAACTGTGTTATTATAGCACATGGTAGAGAGATACTAAAACATTTTATTTTAAATCGGAGGTTTTTTTTTGAAAAATATTAAATGGATATTTGTTCTCCACTCACTTCTTGCTGTTTCTGCGATGTGTGCAATCGGTATCGCTGTAGCGATTAAGAGCATCCCACTTGCCATTTTAGCAATAATTGCACTAATCATTATTATGGGGAACGGCTTTAAAACAAAAAAAAGAATGCGTGAACAAGGAACGCTATAAGAGATTCCCTTTATGCGTACTATAAGTTCACAACAAAATGTCTACATTATTCTTTCAGTGAAATATAGTTATCTAAAATATCTTTATGCAAACTTGGTACAGCTACGATGAAAGTATCTTGTCCTAGCAATTGTTGTTTCTCACCTTTTAAATTTGTTGCAACCGCGCCTACTTCGCTAGCAATCACCATACCACCTGCGATATCCCATGGCGACAAGCGCATTGAAATATACGAATTTAAACGACCAGTTGATACATAAGCAAGCTCTATAGCTGCAGACCCATATGATCTAGTTCCACGACACGATTGAACAAGTTCAATCGTTTTTTTATGGTCCATGTACTGATTTGGAGCTACCCAGCTAGCATTTAATCCTATAATCGCTTCGCTTAACGGAATGCTCGATAAGTACGGTAATCTTTCATCATTTAAATAAGCTCCGCCATCCTTAATAGCATGATAGAGTTCATCATTTACTACATCGTAAATGTAACCTAATACGCCAATACCATCTACATATATCCCAAGACTAATTGCGAAGTTTCGTTTTTGATGAATAAAATTCATCGTTCCATCAATTGGGTCCAACAACCAAACGACACCATCTAAAGTACGTACGACATCTCCAAATCCCTCTTCACCTAAAATCTTGTGATCTGGGTAATCATTCTTAATCTTTCGTATGAAAAACTGTTCTACTTGTCTATCAATATTAGTAACGAGATCGTTTGCACTCGCTTTTGAATCAATTTCTATCTCACTGAAAAAAGATACACGGATTTTGTGACCTGCCTCTTTTATCAATGACTTTGCATAACGATCCAATAGTCCCCAATCCATCCGTACACCCCCTTTAATATTGCTATCTATTTTCTAGTATAACGAAAAATGCACCCTATGACACATTCCCTGTTCAAAGGAAGTGTAGGATGCACATTTTTGTAATCCTAAATCGTTAAACAAAACCATTTAATATCTCCAATTCCCGATGTATTTCCGCAAGTCTTTTTTCGCTTTTTTCCTTTTGATTATTATCACTGTCTTCCATCGCTTCAAACAATGTAGCTAACTCATAATCAAGTTCGAGGTTAAGAACATGAACATATTCTTTTTCAATATCCACTTTACGAATTACATGAACAACTTGTTTCATAATAGCCACCCCTTATCTTTATCTGAATTTTCTATTACTTATACTTAGATTATTCCGTATTCTTTATTATGTCTAGTTATGCGCCTTGTTATTTAAGATTGTTCCCCGTTTTCTGTTAAGATAAACGTGAGTACATAAATGGAGGTATTAAAATGACAAGTAATTTTTGGAAAATAGAAGATTTCGATGTTTTCTCTCTAGACGGTTTAGAAAACAGAATGACAGCATTGCAAGAAAAAATCCAACCAAAATTCCATCAACTTGGGAACCATTTCGCAACGCGACTATCCGCTCACGGAACAGATGAATTCTTTCCACATGTTGCAAAGCATGCACGACGTACAGTAAATCCACCAAAAGATAGCTGGGTTGCTCTTGCTCCTGCTAAGAGAGGTTATAAAGCATTGCCTCATTTCCAAATTGGCCTATGGGGTTCACATTTATTCATAGTCATCGCAGTAATTTATGAAAACCCAGATAAAAAAGGTATATCTGAAAGGCTATTATCGAAAAGACAAGCTCTAAAACAATTACCAACAGACTTTATTTTATCAGGTGATCATATGAAACCAGATGCAACACCACTATGTGAAATGAATAATCATGATATTGAAAACTTACTATACAGATTACAAAACGTAAAAAAAGCTGAATTTTTAGTAGGGCGTCATTTATCACGCGATAAAGCTTCCGCAATGTCCACAAAACAGTTTATGAAATATGCAGAAGATACTTTCGATAAGCTTTTACCTATCTATGACGTAATTATAGGAAGGCAATAAAAGACTTTTCATCATTTTTTTGGTAGTGAACAATTTCAACTGGCAAGAATTTTTTCTTTATTGACTTTATGTCCGTTCTGAATGTGTGGTTGTTTATATCCATGTAATTTAAAATAGCTTTAGTAAAGTCTTTATTAGTAATAACATTTATAATACAACCAAATAAAAATGCCACAGCTCATCGCTGCGGCATTTTTATTTTCATATTGTCATCATTTGTTTTAGCTTCTTTTAGAACATTAAATGCGACATAACTACTAACCGTTTCAAATTCCTTCAACAGCGTTTTTTCCTCCGCCTTTGACGGAACAACTTTTTTAAAATTATTATATACTTGTAATAAATATTGTTTATCCACTCCGGTTTCATACGCTTTTTCAATTGCTTCATAAAAAGAAACGACAACTAATAATTCATCTGTTGTCCAATCAGATAAAATCGGATAATTATATTCCAACACTACTTACCCCCCCTGTTCTAAATTCAATTATTTGTTTCATTTGTTATTAAACAACAATCATCCAATTTAATTAGTTCTAGTTGGCAGCTGTAAGAATTGTAGCAGGATCAACAAAATCATATCCTTTTTCTCGCAAACCTGCAATTATGTCTTCAAGAGCATCTGCTGTCCATTCCCTATCATGCATTAATAAATTTGCGCCATCACGAAGTTCTTTTGTTTCAATCATTATTGTAGTTATGGCTTCCTTCGTTCTGTATTGCTTTTCCCAATCATATCCATACGTCCAATTCATAAGAAGCATATCTTCCTGCTGAACTAAAGCACTACTATAATCTGTATTTGATCCGAATGGCGCTCGAAAGAATACAGGTTTGACGCCTGTTACTTCTTCTACTCTTTCGTTGACGGACAGGATTTCTTCTTTTTGTTGTTCCACAGATAATTTTTTTAAATTATTATGACTTTTTGTATGGTTACCAATCATGAATCCCATATCATGTATTTCTTTTAATACCGCTTTCTTTTCCTCAGAAGTTATGAAATGTCCATTCACAAAAAATATGGCAGGTGCATCTAAGTGTTTCAGTGTTTTCGCCATATCTAAAGCTCTTTTATCAGGCGCATCATCGATTGTTAATAATACCACTTTAGAATTCGCATCACCAATTGGTTCTAGTTCATAAGTTGTTTCGTTTAATTTATAAAGCGGTTGAAGCTCTTCAACAAACTCAGTTTCAGTTGAGGCTTCCATTTCCTTTCGTTCTTCATCCCAATCAACTATTTCTTCAATTGATTTTGCTTTAACCGGCTTAGTTGTGTTTACTTTTTCTTCATTTCCACACGCGGCGAGTAGCAGCATTAATAGGATTCCAAAATTGAGTAATCTTTTCTTCATAAAATACACCCTTTACTTAATTTACATTCAGACTATGTTAAAGGCTTTGTATGTACTAAAAAACAAACACCCACGAAGATGAAAAGCTTCGTGGGTAATTATTTAAGTTAAACTATGAAACTTACTTTGTAATGATATGAATGGGTGTTCCTAAAGCAACTTCTGCTGCTTCCATCGAAATTTCTCCCAACGTTGGATGCGCATGAATTGTCATTGCAACATCTTCAAGCGTCATTCCAGCTTCAATCGCAAGTGCTAATTCACCAATCATGTCTGATGCATTTTCTCCCACGATTTGAGCTCCGATAAGGAGTCCATCTTCTTTACGGGCAACCAACTTCACAAAACCTTCCGTTGCATCAAGAGACATGGCGCGTCCGTTAACTGCATACGGGAATTTCCCAACAGTTACTTCATAGCCTTCACCTTTCGCTTGCTTCTCATTGAAACCAACTGTCGCAAGTTCAGGATCTGTAAAGCATACTGCTGGTATTGCTAAGTAATCCACTTCAGATGTCAGACCAGAAATTGCTTCGGCAGCTATTTTAGCTTCGTATGAAGCCTTGTGAGCCAATTGTGGTCCTGATACGATATCACCGATTGCGTATACATGGTCCAAGTTTGTACGGCATTGCTTATCTACTTCAATCAGACCGCGTTCTAAAAACTTAACGCCCATTTCTTCAAGTCCAATTTCATCCGTATTCGGACGGCGACCGACAGTCACTAATACATAATCCGCTTCAACTTTATGTTCTTCACCTTTTGCTTCATAGGTTACAGTTACACCAGTATCAGTTTCTTCAACGCCTTTTGCAGTAGCTTTCACGACTACATTAACGCCTTTTTTCTTTAATCCTTTTTTAACAATTTGCGTCATTTGCTTTTCAAATCCAGCAAGTATATCGTCCGCGCCTTCGATAATTGTCACTTCAGCTCCAAGATTGGCATATGAAGAACCTAGTTCAGTTCCAATATAACCGCCACCAATTACAACAAGTTTACCTGGCAGTTCAGCTAAATTTAATGCTCCTGTGGAATTAATGACACGCTTTGAATACTTGAATGCAGGTATTTCAACTGGACGAGAACCTGTTGCAATAATAACGTTTTTAAATTTATACGTTTGCGCAGAGTTTTCATCCATAATACGCGCTGTATTACCATCCACGAAATACGCTTCGCCTTTAACGATGTCAACTTTATTCCCTTTTAGAAGCCCTTCAACGCCACCTGTCAACTTAGATACGATGCCGTCTTTGAACGCCTGAGCTTTAGAGAAATCTAATTTAACCTCTCCAGCAGTAATACCCATTCCTTCTGAGCTATTCATCGAAGCAAAACGATGACCAACTGAAATTAACGCTTTAGAAGGAATACAACCAACATTGAGACATACGCCACCAATGTTTTCTTTTTCAACGATGGTTACCTTTTGACCTAATTGCGCCGCACGAATCGCAGCTACATATCCTCCCGGTCCAGATCCTACAACAAGTGTGTCTACTTCGATTGGAAAATCTCCTACTACCATTGGATTACGCCTCCATTAATAAAAGTTCCGGATTTCCGAGCAACTTCTTAATGTGATTCAACGCATGTTGCGCTGTTGCACCATCGATCATCCGGTGATCGAATACTAATGATAATGCTAACATAGGTGCCGCTACAATTTCACCATTTTTTACTACTGGCTTTTCTGCAATACGTCCAATTCCTAAAATTGCTACTTCAGGATGGTTAATAATCGGTGTAAACCACTGACCACCGGCAGAACCGATATTTGTTATCGAACAAGATGCACCTTTCATTTCCACAGGTGACAACTTACCATCCCGTGCTTTTACAGCCAAGCTATTGATTTCATCCGAAATTGCAAAGACCGATTTACGATCAGCATTTTTTACTACTGGAACTAACAGTCCACGATCTGTATCTGCCGCAATACCAATATTATAGTAATGCTTTTGAATAATTTCCTGTGCCTCATCGTCAAGAGATGTATTCAATTCAGGGAACTCTCGTAATGTAGATACTAGCGCTTTTACAACATACGGTAGGTATGTTAGCTTAATATCTTTTTCAGCAGCAATTTCTTTAAACTTCTTACGATGTGCAACAAGTTCTGTTACATCTACTTCATCCAGCAATGTGACATGCGGTGCAGTGTGCTTTGCGTGAACCATTGCTTTTGCAATCGCTTTGCGGATACCAGACATTTTTTCTCTAGTTTCCGGGAATTCACCTTCAAGTACAATAGGAGCAGTTGACTGCTGATTGTCTTCCGAAGAAGTAGTTTCTCCAGCAACAGTTGATGTGGAATCATTTTGGGCTTTGCCACCGTTTAAGAATGATTCAATATCTCCCTTGACAACACGACCATTTTTACCCGATCCAGCAACCTGTCTTATATCTACATCTTTCTCACGAGCGAATTTTCTCACAGATGGCATTGCGATAATACGTCGATTTTCATCTACGTCTGATTGGGTTTCAATCTTAGCTTTCTGAGAAGTCTCAGATTCAGATTCTTCTTGAGGTGCTTCTTTTTTGTCAATTGACTGCCCTTTTTCAGCTGTCGCCTGAACTTGTGATTCTGTTTCCTCTTTAGCTTCTTGTTCATCCTTATGACTAACAGGACTTTCATAACCCGGAGCATCCAAGCGAATCAAAATATCGCCAACAATCGCGACTGTCCCTTCTGACACAAGCACTTCCTCAACCGTACCTGTAACCGGTGAAGGTATTTCAACTACCGCTTTATCATTTTGAATTTCTAAGAGGATATCATCCTCATTAATCTTATCGCCTTTTGCTACGAACCACTTAACGACTTCACCTTCATGGATCCCCTCACCTATATCTGGTAAACGAAATTCATATGCCATGAGATTCATCCTTTCCTTTTTCGGTGTTTAACGATTAAAACGTTAAAACCTTTTTAGCTGTTTCACTAATGTCTTTAGCATTTGGTAACCATGTATTTTCGCCTTGTGCATATGGGTAAATTGTATCCGGAGCTGTCACTCGCAAAACAGGAGCCTCAAGACTTAGAATTGCACGTTCTGTTATTTCAGCAACGATATTTGCTGCAATTCCTGCTTGTTTTTGAGCTTCTTGTACAACCATTGCACGATTCGTTTTTTCAACTGATGCAATAATTGTTTCGATATCCATTGGTTGAATTGTACGTAAATCAATTACTTCAACGGAATAGCCTTCTTTTTCAAGTTCTTCTGCCGCTTTTAAACTTTCATGGACCATTGCTCCGTAAGTAATAATAGACAAATCTTTACCTTCACGTTTCACATCAGCTTTACCTAGTGGAATCGTATACTCTTCTTCAGGAACTTCTTGTCTAAAAGAACGGTATAGCTTCATATGTTCAAGGAAGACAACTGGATCTTCATCTTTAATAGCAGAGATAAGAAGTCCTTTCGCATCGTAAGGTGTGGATGGGATAACAACTTTCAGTCCCGGTTGAGCTGCGACAAGTCCTTCAAGGCTGTCTGCGTGCATTTCAGGTGTTGCAACACCCCCACCAAATGGTGATCGTATCGTAACAGGTGCATGATATGCGCCTGCACTTCTAAAACTCATACGTGCCATTTGACCACTTACTGAGTCCATTACTTCAAATAGGAATCCAAAGAATTGAATTTCCATAATCGGTCTAAAGCCAGTTAACGATAAACCAATCGCAAGTCCACCAATTCCCGACTCGCCTAAAGGCGTATCAAAAACACGTTCTTCTCCAAATTCTTTTTGGAGACCTTCAGTTGCCCTGAATACCCCACCGTTATTACCAATGTCTTCGCCGAAGACGAGGACGTTTTCATCATTTTTCAACTCTGTGCGCATTGCATCGTTTATAGCTTGAATCATCGTCATTTGTGCCATCGGTTACTTCGACTCCTTTGCTGTATAGATATCTAGTTGTTCTTTTAGATTGTAGGGAAGTTCTCCACGATTCATGATATTAATAAAATCAGTAACTTTTTGCTTAGGAGCTGCATCAGCTGTTTTAATGGCCTCTTTAATTTCTTCTTTCGCTTTTTCAATTATTTCATTTTCTTTTTCTTCGTTCCAAATACCTTTTCCATCAAGATATTTACGGAATCGAATGAGTGGATCGCGTTTCTCCCATTCGCTATCTGTTTCAGATGTACGATAGCGAGTTGGATCATCTCCAGCCATCGTATGCGGTCCATAACGATAGCAGTGAGTTTCAATTAACGTTGGACCTCCACCGTTAATCGCACGTTCCCTAGCATCTTTCGTCACTGCATAGACTGCCAACGGATCCATACCATCAACGCGTATACTCGGAATTCCTGCCGCTATACCTTTTTGTGCTAATGTTTTTGCAGCAGTTTGTACTGAGCGATGTGTAGAAATTGCATATTGATTGTTTTGAATAACGAAAATCGCTGGTGAGTTATATGCCCCCGCAAAATTGATTCCTTCATAGAAATCACCTTGAGAAGTTCCACCGTCACCTGTATAAGTCATTGCAACTGCTTTTGTCCCACGTTTTTGGAAGCCTAGAGCAATACCTGCCGCTTGTATATACTGTGCTCCAATAATAATTTGTGGTGGGAATACATTGACGCCCTTTGGAATTCTATTCCCATGAAAATGTCCTCTAGACCATAAAAACGCCATTGACAATGGTAATCCATGATAAATCATTTGAGGTACATCACGATACCCAGGTAAAATGAAATCTTCTTTTTCTAATGCAAAGTGTGAAGCTAACTGAGATGCCTCTTGACCTGCTGTTGGAGCATAGAACCCTAATCGTCCTTGTCTATTCAAAGAAATAGAACGTTGATCTAATATGCGCGTATAAACCATGCGCGTCATCAGCTCCACGAGTTCATCATCAGATAAATCAGGTACCGCATCTTTATTAACGATTACTCCCTCTTCATTTAAGATCTGGAACATTTCAAACTTTTCTTCTACTTCGTGAAGTGTCTCAAGTAGATTGAACTGCTTCTCTTTTTTGGCAGCCATAGTGCAACTCTCCTTTATAACTGTATTATGAAATAGCACCTTACAAAATAGTACAACCTTTTCACTCTTTAGTATACTGAAATGTTATTCATAGGTCAACCATTGTCGACCCTTATGTATCAACACTTCAAAGCTAACTAGATTACACTGAAATCCACCCTCTGTAGTAGCACAACGAACTAACTGTATTACAATAGAATGAAACGTGTACTAATATTATTTCAAGATAGAAAAAGGGTTAGAGATATTTTCTCCAACCCCTTACTTTTACTATTCCTCTTTAAAGCTTTTAAAAACATCATCTTTAATTTTATTTACTTTTACAGTCGACTCATTGAATTCCGCAATGGCGAGTTGTACAACTTCGTTTTGTTTATTCACTTCTTTTACTTTACTTTTAAGATTTGTTAAATTTGACTCTTCTTTATTTAGCATCTCATATAATTCTTCTTGTAACTTTAATAACGCACGGTACTCTAATGTGAAAGCTGTATGATTTTCGTATCGCTTACTAATTGACTTCTCCAGGTTAGCGATGTTCTTTTTATCTTTTTCATTTGACTGTTTCTGCACATTTTCTAATTCCGCTGAAGACTTACTTGCTTTAGAAATGGCGCTTTCTTCACTTGCCACGAGTTCCTTCCTTTTAGCAAGAGATTTCTTCATTTCAGCAACATTGTCCTGTAAATCTGTCATTTGCTCTTGGGTTAACTCCATCGTATCAAAAAACAGTTTTTGCTCTGACTTCTCAAGTTTTGTTAATTCTTTTTGTGCACTTTTGTAATCCGTTTCAGACTTATTCATCGTTGTCATAACATCCGAAAGTTGCTTTTCAGTCGAAGTTCCTAAGCTACAACCTGATAATAACAATAGCACCATCGTCAAATATCCTAATTTTATATATATCAATTTATACCCCCTATACGGAAATTCTATCTTCCTTCTATTAAAACATTTCTTGTCCAAAATACAAAACATATCGACTACTGTCAACAGAGTTAAACTATAGCTTTTCAAGGGATTTATTTCAAGTTAGTGATCAAATGCTTCCACACAATTTAGCAATCGATTATACTAATAACTATATGGCATTTAGAAAGGAAGAATGTAAGATGATTTTAATGAAAGACATTGTTCGAGAAGGGCATCCCGCTCTCCGAAAAAAAAATGAGCTCGTATCTTTTCCAATTTCAGATTCAGATCGCCAATTAGGTATAGATTTACTTGAATATATCGTAAATAGTCAAGATGACGAGCTTTGTGAAAAATTCGATCTTAGACCCGGTATCGGGCTAGCAGCACCACAAGTCAATCAACAAAAAAGAATGTTCGCCTTACACATAACTGATGAAGGTATTGACCCAATCAGCTTCATTGCCATCAATCCTAAAATCGTCAGTCACTCTGTTGAAAAAACATATATCACTTCTGGCGAAGGTTGCTTATCAGTGGATCGCGATATTGAGGGCTATGTTCCACGTTATGCACGAATTACAATAAAAGCATTCGACTTAGAGGGAAATGAATTCAAAAAGAGGTTAAAAGGAATTGCAGCGATTGCTTTCCAACATGAATTAGACCACTTGAACGGCGTAATGTTTTATGATCATATCGATGCAAATAATCCATTTCATGACATTCCAGACGCAATCCCTTTAGAAAGAGCTTAGTCATAACTTTCTATCTTGACAGAAGTTTCTGATAGTGGTAAAATCACTTTAAGGAGTGATATAGCCATGTATAAGCGCCTGAAACGGAAACTGTTAAAACGGCTAAATGGCATACTCGGCAAAAAAACAATTGCTTAACTTTGCAGTCCGCCAATAGAATTGGTGGGCTTTTCTTTATTTTAAGTAAATGTCATGCTAATATAAAGAGAATGATTTCAAACGAACGTATAAAGGAGAGCATATGATGATTTATAAAGTTTATTACCAAGAAAACACGCTTCAAGTACCTGTCCGTGAAAATACAAAAAGCGTGTATGTAGAAGCGGATTCGGAGAGAGAGGTTCGGGAGAAGTTAAAGAAAAATCAATATAATATTGAATTCATACAACTTCTTGAAGGTAGCTTCCTTGAGCACGAACAAAACTCACCCAATTTCGAGATTGTGAAGGCCTAATTTATGAAATTTATTAAAAACAACGAAACAGCCGTTTTTGCTTTAGGCGGACTAGGTGAAATCGGTAAAAACACATACGCTGTTGAATTTCAGGACGAAATCATCCTGATAGATGCTGGTATTAAGTTCCCTGAAGATAATCTTCTCGGAATCGACTACGTCATTCCAGATTACACTTATTTAGAGCGGAATGTAGATAAAATAAAAGGACTTTTCATCACACATGGTCACGAAGACCATATTGGCGGAATTCCTTATCTTCTAAAAAAAATCAACATTCCAGTATACGGCGGTAAACTAGCACTCGGTTTATTGCGCAATAAATTAGAAGAACACGGATTACTTCGTACAACAAAAATGATTCCAATTGACGAAGATGATGTTATCAAATTCAGAAAGACTTCCGTTACTTTCTTTAGGACAACTCATAGTATTCCTGATGCTTACGGAGTGGTTGTAAAAACACCTTCTGGTAACATCGTTCACACAGGCGATTTTAAGTTTGATTTCACGCCAGTTGGCGAACCAGCAAACATAACAAAAATGGCGAAAATAGGTAGCGAAGGTGTGCTTTGTCTTCTATCTGATAGTACAAATGCTGAAGTTCCAAATTTCACAATGTCTGAACGTAAAGTTGGAGACAGTTTAAATGATATTTTTAGAAATGTTGAAGGGCGCATTATTTTTGCAACTTTCGCGTCTAACATTCATAGACTTCAACAAGTTATTGAAGCTGCAGAACAATTTGGACGTAAGATTGCCGTTTTCGGACGGAGTATGGACAATGCCATCACGATTGGCCGCGAACTCGGTTACATTAACGCTCCAAAGGAATTGTTTATCGATACACAATCGTTAAATAAGATGCCTGCCAACGAAGTTATGATTCTTTGTACAGGTAGCCAAGGAGAACCAATGGCTGCGTTGTCAAGAATCGCAAACGGTACACATCGTCAAGTTCAAATCCATCCTGGCGATACTGTCATCTTCTCATCATCTCCTATTCCAGGAAACACATTGAGCGTAAACAAAACAATCAATGCTTTGTTCCGAGCAGGAGCTGAAGTTGTTCATGGTAAATTAAACAATATTCATACTTCAGGACACGGTTCACAAGAAGAACAGAAATTGATGCTTCGTTTAATTAAGCCTAAATTCTTTATGCCAATTCACGGAGAATATCGTATGCTTCGAATGCATACAGATCTCGCTGTTTCTTGTGATGTTCCACGAGAAAATACTTTCATAATGGGGAACGGTGACGTTCTTTCCCTTACAGCTGACGAAGCCAAAGTTGCCGGTCGCATTCCGTCAGGCGATGTATATATTGATGGTAGTGGTATTGGGGATATTGGAAATGTTGTATTGCGTGATCGTAGAATATTATCAGAAGATGGTTTAGTCATTGTCGTCGCAACAGTTGATATGAAACGTAATCGTGTCGTTTCCGGGCCAGACATTATTTCACGCGGATTTGTTTATATGAGAGAATCAGGTACGATGATTTACGAAGCACAACAAATGCTTTCAAAGCACATGAATCGTAAACTTGCATCTTCACCTGCAGATATTGCTGCACTGAAGAATGAAATAATTGATAATCTTGGACCTTACTTATACGATAAAACAAAACGTAAACCTATGGTTCTTCCTGTTATTATGGAAGTCTAATATGCATAGTAAAAACCGCTGTAATCACAATTGATTACGGCGGTTTTTTAGATTCATTTCATATTACTTATTTACTATTTCACTTTTAATGTAGCGCTTTTTTCTCAAATCGATGAATGTCATCATCAGAACCTATAACTATTAATATATCTTCTTCTTGAATCTTCTCTATCGCCATCGGGGACACTAAAATGTGTTTACCTCGTTTAATGGCTACAATATTTACTCCGTACTGAGCACGTATGTCTAAATCGATTAACGTAAAACCACTCAGTTTTTCGTTCGCCTTAATCTCCGCAATGGAATACTCATCTGATAAATCTAGATAATCTAATATATTATTAGACACCATATTATTAGCAATTCTAATACCCATATCTCTTTCAGGATGGACAACTTGGTCGGCACCAATCTTTCGCAACACTTTTTCGTGATAGTCATTTTGCGCTTTTACAGTAATTTTCTTAACGCCAATCTCTTTAAGTATGAGTGTTGTTAAAATACTCGCTTGAATGTTCTCACCAATCGCAACTACGACATGCTCAAAATTACGTATACCGAGTGATCTTAGAACGGATTCGTCCGTTGTATCAGCCGACACAGCTTGCGTAGCAATCTGAGCGAACTCATCGACGCGTTCAGGTGATTTATCAATTGCCATAACGTCTGCATCTAGTTCAATCAACTCTCTAACAATACTTCCTCCAAAGCGACCTAATCCGATGACTACAAATTCTTTTTTCATGTCCATTACTCCCCTATCCGCTTGCTGAATGCGAATAGTGTACCATATCGAACCTCTACACTCAAATTCCACCCAAAATCAACTGAATTCGAATCGCTTGCTAGTTTCCAAATGTTGCTAATAACAATACTTTTCATATACTAAAATACCAGATATATTGTTTATATACTCCGCTACCCTTTCACTTCCGACTAATTAGGAAGTAATTATACTCCATATAAAAAGCCGATTTTGTATATTTCACAAAATCGGCTTTAAAGTCATTATTTTTTCAGCTCATCCAGTACACGGTTTACACGTTTTTCAAGCATTTTCATGCCTCCGCCTCCAGCTTGGAAATGACGAAGTTGACCGTCTTTATCAAAAACATAATAAGCTGGCACATATTGATTGTCAAATGCGTCAGTTAATTTCGCTTCGCTATCAACAAAGATAGGTTGAGAAATATCATGCTCAGCAGCAACGGCAGTAATTTCTTTCAAATCAAGATCGTCTTCTGAACGTGGCATATGAACCGCTACGACATTCAACTCATCTTGGTACTTATCTCTAAACGCATTCACTTCTGGCATAGCTTCTTTACATAAATGACAGCTAATTGACCAAAAGTGTATAAGCGTAGGCTTTTCTCCAACAAGTTCCTCTTTAGTTTTTTGACCATTCAACCATGCTGTCGCGCCTTCTAGTTCAGGCAGCTGATCTCGTAATTTCATGTACATTTCCTCCTTCGGTTTAAAAAAACCCCACTACACATTGTATGCGCGGGGACTTGTATTCGGAATTCTTAACCTTCTGAGTTGCTATTAAAGCGTTTTTTGACCTGGTCTCCAGTTCGCTGGGCAAAGTCCACCTGTTTGAAGTGCTTGAAGTACACGTAATGTTTCATCAACATCACGGCCAATATTGTTGTGGAATACAGTTTGATACTGGAGTTCGCCTTCTGGGTTAACGATGAACAAACCACGCAAAGCAATACCCTCTTCTTCAATTAAAACGCCATAGTCGCGCGCTACAGTATGATTCGTGTCAGCAGCAAGTGGGTATTTCAATTGCTCAAGACCATTATCTTTACGACTTGTATTGATCCACGCTAAGTGCGTGTGAATTGTATCTGTGGAGACACCGATGATTTCTGTATCGAGATCTTCGAATTCATCATAACGGTCAGACATTGCTGTAATTTCAGTTGGACATACAAATGTGAAATCCATTGGGTAGAAAAAGAGTACAGTCCATTTATCGTTCTTCATATTTTCTGCCAAGCTTACTTTACCAAAAGACTTGTCCGCTAAAACAGCTTCCATTGCAAATTCTGGTGCTTGTTTACCTACCATACGTTCAATCATTATATAACCCCTCCAAAAAATCTATTGTCTAAAGGTTCTCATGTGCCTTCGACATCCTAATTCAGAATAGCAAAAATCCTGTCAAATTTCAAACGGAGTGCCTTAAAAAATGGCGCTCCGTTTGAATTATGTCGAACCTATGCGCACCACAGGTACTATTTACGAAAGACACGTAAGAAGTAGAACAAGTCACGTCATTTACATTGTGATGGTTTTTGAGGACGTGCTAAGCAATACTCACACGCAGGATCAGCACAAGATGATTCCCGCCACTCATCACATGTAGGACAAAACACCGAATCGTGTTCATCATTATAGGATAATGCTTCCATACAGACTTTACAATGGCTTGCTAAATCTGACCATTTATGAATTTTCCCTTTATGCATAAGAAAAGTACCTTCTATATGTTTGTTGTCAGCAGTTGTTTGTTCAATATCCGCCCACGAAAGACCAAGGTCTTCCATTGTCCATTTACGTTCATTAGGGTCTAAATAAAAAACTTTCTTTTGTCCCATTGCTAGCCCCCCTTAATCGATATAATTGTAACACGAAAAAGAAAAAAAACAATGATTGACGTTGCAAATAAAGCCTTTATAGCAAAAAACTAATTATTTTTTTCACAAAAAGCATTGCTTTCCATTCATTTTTTTGTATAATTAAAAAGGTTTATAGTAAACCCAGAGTTCAGTATTAATAAACTTAATTATTTTAGTAGAGGAGTACAAATTGTGGAAATTGGAAGCAAAATAAAAAGTTTACGTCTTACAAAAGGACTTACACAGGAAGAGTTAGGAGAACGAACCGACTTAACAAAAGGACATATTTCACAGTTAGAACGCGATTTGAATTCTCCTTCTATTGAGACATTATTCGCTATTTTAGAAGTATTAGGTACAACTCCAAAAGACTTTTTTGATGATTCCAAGAAAAACAAAACAGTTGTCTATACACAAGATGATCAAACTATCTATACAGACGATGACTTAAAGTATAGTATTCGATGGCTTGTCCCACGTTCAAACGAGAATGACATGGAACCCGTCCATATTGTCTTTGCAGAAAAAGGTGAATTTAAAAAATTTGAACCTTCTCTTGCAGAAACGTTTATTTATGTTTTAACAGGGAAAATTTCCATTGAACTAGGAAATACTAGTCACACAGCTTCACAAGGAGATGCCATCTATTATGATGCTTCTGAGTGTCACCGATTACACAATGTGTTTGAAGGGCAAAGTGAAGTAATTCTCGTTGCTACAGAATCTTATCTTTAATGCATAAAAACTAAAAGTATATAAAGGGAGGGTCATGATGACAACTCAACCAATTATTAAATTTGAAAATGTGACAAAAACATATAGTGAAAATACAACCGTTCTAAATGACGTTTCATTTGAAATGGAAAGAGGTAAATTTTACACGTTACTCGGTCCTTCTGGCTGTGGAAAAACGACTATTCTTCGTTTAATTGCTGGCTTCACTGAGCCGACTTCAGGAACCATTTTCTTTAATGGAAAAAAAGTAAATAATGTCCCCGCGAACGAACGTCAAGTGAATACAGTATTTCAAGATTACGCACTATTCCCTCATTTAAATGTCTTTGAAAACGTAGCTTTCGGTCTTCGTATTAAACAAGTCAAGCAAGCTGAAGTAAAACGTCGCGTGCTAGAAGCCTTGAAATTTGTTAATTTAGTCGACTATGATCAACGTGAAATCTCTGAGATGTCCGGTGGTCAACGTCAACGCGTTGCCATAGCACGCGCCATAGTCAATGATCCTGAAGTCATCCTTCTAGATGAACCTTTATCAGCATTAGATTTAAAACTACGAACTGAAATGCAATACGAGCTCCGTGAATTGCAACAACGTTTAGGTAAAACTTTTGTATTCGTTACGCATGACCAAGAAGAAGCACTTGCCATGTCAGATGAGATATTTGTTTTAAACAATGGAGTCATTGAACAATCTGGCACTCCTTTAGACATATATGACGAACCACTCAACCGTTTCGTTGCAGACTTTATTGGAGAATCAAATATCGTCTCTGGTGTGATGGTTGAAGATTATGTCGTTCAATTTACAGGCAAGACATTTGAATGTGTCGACCAAGGCCTTAATCCTAACGAAAAAATTGACGTCGTCATACGCCCAGAAGATTTAGAACTTACTTTTGTAGATAAAGGAAAAATAAATGTCACTGTAGATACACAACTTTTCCGTGGTGTTCACTATGAATTATCCACTTACGATGAAGACGGTAACGAATGGCTTGTTCACTCGACTAAAAAGGCACAAGTCGGTATACAAGTCGGCCTTGATTTTGATGCTGAAGCGATTCACGTAATGCGTTTAAATGAAACCGAAGAAGATTTCGATGCTCGACTAGAGGCATACGAGGTGCCTATAGATGAACAATAAACTGTCGCGCTCGTTTTATTCCCTACCGTATTTAACATGGATATTTCTTTTCGTCATCACACCGATTGCCTTAATTGTCTATTATTCTTTTTTTGATATAACTGGCAATTTTACGCTTGCAAATTATAAAGACTTTTTTTCATCTGTCTATTTAAAGTTAACGCTTAGCTCTTTTTGGTACGCATTTTTAATCACTGCATTTTCTTTACTATTTGCATACCCTACTGCCTATTTCTTGACGAAAACGAAGCATAAACAATTATGGTTGTTGCTTATCATTATTCCGTCTTGGATTAATCTATTGTTAAAAACATATGCTTTCATTGGATTATTTGGATTATACGGTCCCATCAATGCCTTCCTTGAATTAACAGGTCTTGGAAATCAACAAATTCTTTTTACAGACTTTAGTTTCGTTTTCGTTTCAGTGTATATTTTTATTCCATTTATGATTTTGCCTATTTTCAATTCACTTGATAAGTTAAATCCAACACTCGTTGACGCTGCCAGGGATTTAGGTGCGAGTTCATGGACAACGTTCAAACGAGTTATCTTGCCTTTAACAATCAACGGCGTAAAATCAGGGATACAAGTTGTATTTATTCCTGCGTTGTCTATATTCATGATTACAAGGCTCATTGCAGGCAATAAAGTCATTACGCTCGGAACAGCTATTGAACAACAGTTTCTAGTAACACAAAATTGGGGAATGGGGTCTACCATCGCAGTGTTCTTGATTATTTTCATGTTCCTAATCATGCTGCTGACAAACAGTAATGAAAGGGGGACATCACTCAATGGAAAAGTTAAGTAAATGGCCAAAAATCTATTTGATACTTATTTTCATTATTTTATATGCCCCAATCTTCTACCTGATTTACTACTCATTCAATTCAGGTGATAGCATGTCTAATTTTGAATCTTTCTCACTAACACACTATGCAGCCGTATTTGAAGATACACGTCTTATCGTCATATTACTCAATACAATTATCGTCGCATTACTGTCAGCGCTCATTTCCACAATTATTGGCGTTATTGGAGCATTATCCATTCGCTATATGCGAAATAAAAAAATGAGAACAGCATTCCTGTCATTAAATAATATTTTAATTGTTAGTCCTGACGTTATTATTGGTGCATCATTTCTAATATTATTCACAATTATTGGTGTCAAACTAGGATTTGCATCTGTATTAATTTCACATATCGCATTTAGCATTCCAATAGTCGTCATAATGGTATTGCCTAAATTACAAGAAATGAGTTCTACACTTATAGATGCTGCTCTAGATTTAGGCGCAACAAAACGTGATGTACTGACGAGAGTCATTATCCCGTTCATCAAACCTGGGATTTTTGCTGGGTTCTTTCTAGCACTCACATACTCACTAGACGACTTTGCCGTGACGTTCTTTGTAACAGGAAACGGATTCTCCACACTATCAGTTGAGATCTATTCGATGGCACGCGCAGGAATAACATTGACAATCAATGCATTATCCGGATTGATTTTCTTCATCACAATTGTACTTGTACTAGGCTATTATGTACTTAACAATCGTACAAAAACTCCGACATCGGGGGTGGAAAAATGAAAGACTTACTTCGTATTTCGTTATTAATCTTATTTATTTCCGGCATTCTTCTTATCATCAATAAGGAATTGAATGAGAGTAGCGGGAAAACGTCAAAAGGTTCCATCACAGTGTATAACTGGGGAGAATACATTGACCCTAGTCTGTTAAAAAAATTCGAGAAAGAAACCGGTATTAGAGTCGTTTATGAAACATTCGATTCAAATGAAGGAATGATGGGGAAAATTGAGCAAGGTGGAACCGCATATGACATTACAATGCCCTCTGAATATATGGTTGAAATGATGCAAGAAAAAGACCTTCTCATCCCGCTCGATTATAATAAGATTCCAAATGTAAAAAACATTGACCCTTACTTTCTCGACTTACCATTTGATCCAAAAAACACTTATTCCCTTCCCTATTTCTGGGGCACAGTTGGGATTGCTTACAACCCGACATTATTAGAAGGTCAAACGTTTGAGCAATGGGATGATTTATGGGACCCTTCTTTAAAACAAGACGTTATTCTTGTCGATAGTGCCCGTGAAGTTATCGGCATGGGACTTAACTCAATGGGTTATTCTTTGAACTCTACCAATTTAACAGAGTTGCGAAAAGCAACTGACAAACTAAAAACAATGAGTCCAAACATTAAAGCCGTTATTGGAGATGAAGTAACACCATTGATGATAAATAACGAAGCTGCCATCGCCTTAACATGGTCTGGTCAAGCAGCCGATATGATGTCCGAAAACGAGGATATCAACTACTCAGTGCCAAAAGAAGGTTCTAACTTATGGTTTGATAATATCGTTATTCCGCGCACTGTAAAAAACATCGATGGTGCATACGCTTTTATCAACTTCATGCTAGATCCAGACAACGCAGCACAAAACACTGACTTTGTCGGCTACTCCACACCTAATATGGCTGCACTCGAGCTAATGGATCCTGAAGTCACTTCAGATGAACGCTTCTATCCAGACAAAGAATCGCGAGAACATCTAGAAGTATATAAAGATTTAGGGTTGAAAATGCTCGGACACTACAACGAATTATTTCTCGAATTTAAGATGGATATGAAATAAGTTCTGAAATCTGCAGTGCGCCATCAAAGTTGATGGCGCACTGCATTATTTTGGTTCGTTTACTGTACGGTGGCGAAGTGCTTTCGGGCGTTTCTCCATTTTTGCGGGCGCGCGGGCGACGCTTTCGGGCGTTTCATCACTTTTGCGGGCGCGCGGGCGACGTTTTCGGGCGTTTCATCAGTTTTACGGGCGCGCGGCATACGCTTTCGGGCGTTTCTCCATTTTTGCGGGCGCGCGGCATACGCTTTTGGGCGTTTCTCCATTTTTGCGGGCGCGCTGCATACGCTTTCGAGCGTTTCATCAGTTTTGCGGGCGCGCGGCATACGTTTTCGGGCGTTTCATCAGTTTTGCGGGCGCGCGGCATACGCTTTCGGGCGTTATATCATTTTTGCGGGCGCGCGGCATACGCTTTCGGGCGTTTCTCCATTTTTGCGGGCGCGCGGCATACGCTTTCGGGCGTTTCTCCATTTTTGCGGGCGCGCGGCATACGCTTTCGGG
>JARIDO010000034.1 GCA_029263895.1 Sporosarcina sp. | reverse complement strand
ATAGAACGTGCGAAACCGCTAGAAGAATGATAGAGTTAACTTAAATGTATAAAGACGCTAACGTGCGAGAAAGGAAATAATGATGCAAAATAAAACAATTCTAATTGTAGATGATGAAAAACCGATTGCAGACATACTAGAATTCAATCTAAAAAAAGAAGGCTTTAAAGTCTTTTGTGCATATGATGGCGAAGAAGCGTTGAAATTAGTAGAGGAAACAAAACCTGATATTATGCTGCTTGACATTATGTTGCCAAAGCAGGATGGGATGGAAGTATGTAGAGAGGTTCGTAAAAAATATGACTTTCCAATTATCATGTTAACGGCAAAAGACTCTGAAATCGATAAAGTGTTAGGTTTAGAGTTAGGTGCTGACGACTATGTCACAAAACCTTTTGGTACACGTGAACTGATTGCACGAGTGAAAGCTAATTTACGAAGACATATGAAAACACTTGCTGATGACTTGGAAGATGAGTCCAACGAAATAACAGTCGGAAACCTTATTATTCAGCCAGATGCCTATTTAGTATTAAAGCGTGACGAGACAATTGAACTGACGCATCGAGAATTTGAGCTACTTCATTATCTCTCTAAACATATAGGACAAGTAATGACAAGAGAACATTTATTACAAACTGTATGGGGTTACGACTATTTCGGTGATGTTCGCACGGTCGATGTGACAATTCGTCGCTTAAGAGAAAAAATAGAAGATACGCCGAGTCATCCTTCGTGGATAGTTACGAGACGTGGTGTAGGCTATTATTTAAGAGATCCAGAACAGGAGTAACGCCATGCAAAAAGTTGGTATTTTTCGCTCGATACATGTAAAGTTCATTTTAATTTATGTCATGTTAATTATTATAGCGATGCAAATCATCGGACTCTACTTCGCGAAAGAACTTGAAAAAACCTTAAAAACAAATTTCACTACATCCATTGAGGATAGAATGAATCTATTAGAATTCAGTGTACGTGAAGAGATAACGAAAGAACGAAATGAGCAGGACGATCCTACACTCGAACAGAGTTTACGGACCGTCCTTTTCGGGTTTAGCGCAGAAGACATCATAGAGATATTAGTGATAGATTCCAACAAAAAGATTCGTGCTACATCCGACTCAACAAATCAACAAATCGTTGGCCAACGACCAATGGATGATATTGTCAAAAAGTCAATAACTTCAGAATCTACATTTGAAAGTACCTATGTAGATCGAAATTCCGGAAAAAGAATTTGGGTTAGCACAAAACCAATAATGAGCGATGATATACTCATTGGAACGTTGTATGTAAAATCAAATATTGAAAAAATATTTAATCAAATTGATGAAATAAACCATATTCTCGCCGGTGGAACAGTCGTGTCACTGACTATTACTATTATCATTGGTATTTTTATAGCTCAAACAATGACTCGACCAATATCAGATATGAGACGCCAAGCTCAAGCTATGGCAAAAGGAAACTTCTCTAGAAAAGTTCGTGTTTATGGTAATGATGAGTTGGGACAACTTGCTATTGCTTTCAATCACTTAACAAACCAGCTGCAAGAATCGCAATCCTCAACTGAAAGTGAACGAAGGAAATTAGCATCAGTACTTGAAAATATGACGGACGGCGTGATTGCAACTGATCGAAAAGGTCGCGTAAGTCTCATTAACGATTCAGCATTGCTTATGTTAAGAACAAGTCGTGACCTCGCGTTGAATCGACCAATTATCAATATTCTTGGATTCGAGAATGAGTATACCTTTGAAGACTTAATACAAATAAAGGACTCGATTGCTTTAGACTTTAGCACACGTGAGCAACCCTATATTTTACGAGTGAATTTTTCTGTGACACAACGAGAAACCGGTTTTGTGAATGGTTTAATTGTCGTAATGCATGACAATACAGAGCAAGAAAAGATTGATATGGAGAGAAGAGAATTTGTTTCTAACGTTTCGCATGAATTGCGAACACCTTTGACAACGATGCGAAGTTATTTAGAAGCACTAGCAGAGGGTGCATGGAAGAATGAAGACATTGCCCCCACCTTTTTACGTGTCACCCAAACAGAGACTGAACGTATGATTCGTCTTGTCAACGACTTATTGAAGCTATCTAGAATGGATAGCAGAGACTATGATTTATCTTTAGAAGTTATTGAATTTAATCGCTTTTTCAACGGGATTATTGATCGCTTTGAGTTTTCTAAATCGCAGGATGTTCAGTTTAAAAGGGAGCTGCACTCTAACGATTTGTTAGTAGAAATAGATACTGACAAGATGACGCAAGTTATTGATAATATTATTTCTAACGCGTTGAAATATTCACCGGACGGTGGCACCATTCGATTTAAGGTACGTGCATTTGATGACCATATCAATGTAATGATCTCAGATGATGGTATGGGCATACCAAAAGCAAATCTGAAACGTATATTTGAACGATTCTATCGTGCAGACAGAGCGAGGTCACGGGCAATGGGCGGAACTGGATTAGGATTAGCCATTGCACGTGAAATGATTTTAGCACATGGAGGAGAAATATGGGCTGAGAGTGAAGAGGGTAAAGGAACCACAATATACTTCACGTTACCTTATGATCTTGAGATGGATGGTGAGTGGGAATGAGATATATAGAGACGATTAAATCAATTATTTTATTATTACTCGTTATTCTGAGCTTTACATTCACATTTTCCATTTGGTCGTCTACTCCACGTTATGAAACAATCGGTCAATTACCTACTGTAGATATATCAATTGCAAAAAAGATGACAACGAGAGAAGTTATTAAACCGTATAAAGCGGTTTTGAACTATGATGGCAACTTAAGAGGAACGTACGAATCTGAACAAATTGATGACATAATAGAAGAAATGTCTGACTGGCAAGTATCTGATATTAGGCTAATAGACAATGACTTTTCATCGACAGAACAGGCAACAATAATGCGGAAAAACAATCAGTTTATCCTTTACTTTAATGGGGATGTACCATTGTCTGTTTATAGTGATGTATTAAAGTTTGAAAATATAGATGTACCAGAAATTACGTTTAACTACATGATTGTGGATTGGAATCCTGCTGGCATCTCAATGGACATTCAATTTATTTCTAAAGAAAATGAAAAGCGCAAAGGCATTGTATACAATGCTAAAGCTAAATCATTTGATTCAAAGAGCTTCCATCGAAAAATTTTGAAACCAGGTAGAAACTTCGGTGTATACAAAGAAATCGATAAAACAACTAATCGGTTTTTAGCTGTACCATCTACAACTTTAGTAACAAACGAATATACGTATTATGAAAAAGAAATTAGCTTAACTCGATTTCGGGATGCATTATTTACAGATCCTAATGCTGTCAGCCTAAGTCAATCGGGTACATCACAAGAAGCCTATCAAGATGATCATGCATTGATGAATGTAGACAAAGATAAAAAGGTACTAAGCTACGTATTGCCTATTGCTGAAAGTAGACAATACGCACAACCATCCGATCTATTTAGAGATTCATTTAACTTCATTAACGAACATGGTGGATGGACAGATGACTATCGGTATATCCATATGAATCCTGAGAAACGATACGTAAAATTTCAATTATACGTACAAGGACTCCCAGTATTCGGCGATACACCGGACATAACAGAAATTACGGAAGTTTGGGGAAATACACAGAATTACCGCTACATGAGGCCGTACTATACGCTTGATTTTCCGTTGCAAACAAACGAGAAAGTACTTGAATCCGGAATGGATATCATTAGTGAATTAAAAGATTCAAAAATTGTTAATCTAGACAATGTGGAAGACATACAACCAGGGTATTATATGAAGCACGATCGTGAGAGAAAAATAATTATAATGGAACCTTCATGGTTTTACCTCACTAACGGTACGTGGGTTCGTTATTCACCAGAACTGTTGGGGGGCGAACTAATTGGATTGGAATAAAACAAAAACAATATTTATAGTTGTTTTTTCTATTTTAAATGTATTCCTATATTCACTTTATATTAACCGTAATCTTGAAACACAAAATATGAGAGTGGTAGAAAAGATTTCAATCGAGGAATCTTTAGCAATGGACAATATAAAAATTACTGATTTACCACAAGTAACAAAAGACTCCTACTTCATGTCAGCCCAGGTAATTAGTTTTTCAGTAGATGACTTAAAAGAGTTAAATAATCAATCGTTGAATGTGTTAAATGGCACTGAAATTCATTCCACTCTAAATACACCTTTCTCTGTAAAAAATGACAAAGGAGAGTTTAACTTTTCAGAGTTCCTAACGAAATATGTTTACCAGGGTAGCGAGTATACATTGTGGAGTGTTGATAAAGAAGAACGGCAAGCAAAATTTTTTCAACAAGTGAAAGCAACTCCCATTTATTTTAGCCAAAAAGCAATGTTGACTGTTAATTGGAACGATGAAGGTAAAATCACGAATTATGACCAGCATGTACTCGGAGACTTTAAAGACTTTAACCACAAAAAAGATCTACTATCACCGATTGAAGCATTGGGTTCACTATACTCACGTGGCTTGCTAAAACAAAACTCCACTGTGAGAAGTATGCAACTTGGTTATTCTACACTTGTTCAATTTACGGAAAAGCAAGTATTTGCACCAACCTGGCACGTTCATGTAGAATTAAAAGACGGCAAGTTTGAAGACCATTTCATCAATGCTATCGAAGGTAAAGTCATAGAGTTTACAAAAGACCCTATGAAAGAGGAAAACAAATAAGGAGTTTTTACAATGCGTTTTAGTGTACTCGCAAGCGGCAGTGGCGGCAACGCGATCTATATAGAGAATGACAATCATGCTTTTTTAGTAGACGCTGGATTTAGTGCGAAAAAGATGGATAGTCTTATGGCGGGTATTAACCGTTCGATGAAAAAAATTGACGGTATCTTTGTAACACATGAGCATAGTGATCATATAAAAGGAATTGGCGTCGTTGCACGAAAATATGGTACACCAATCTATGCCAATGAGAAAACATGGAAAGCAATGGATGGTCTTGTAGGAACGATTCCACTTGAGCAACGTTTTCAATTCGACATGGAAACCGTGCAATCATTTGGTTCAATTGATATACAATCATTTGCCGTTTCCCATGATGCAGCAGATCCTATGTTTTATGTCTTTCATGAAAACGGTAGGAAACTTGCAGTTATTACGGATACAGGTTATGTCAGTGATCGTATGAAAGGCATTATTAAAGGATCAGATGCTTTTGTCTTTGAGAGTAACCATGATGTAAGCATGTTACAGATGGGGCGCTATCCTTGGTCAGTGAAAAGACGAATCCTTAGCGACGTTGGCCATGTATCAAATGAGGATGCAGCAGTTGCGATGAGTGAAGTCGTCGACCAAAAAGATACGAGAATCTATTTGTCACATTTAAGTAAAGATAACAATATGAAAGACCTTGCAAGAATGAGTGTGACACAAACGTTAGAGACATGTGGAATCAGAACAGGTGAATTTGTTCATCTCTTTGACACGGATGCTGACGAACCGACAGAACTTGTCACAGTATAATGGAATAGACAAAAAATCTTGCCTCCTGGCGAGGTTTTTTCTTTTTTGAATGAAGGAATTAGGGTAAGGTTAAGATAATCATATAAGAACTGAAAGGAAGATGAGAATGGATTCATTTAACAACAATCCTGAAGATAAAGAAAAAAAACCAATAGTGCATGACAATGAAGGACCTTACAGCAGTGAGTTACCGCCAATACCACCAAGTCGTCCCATTAAACGCCGACCAAGCTTTTTCCCAGCATTACTTGGAGCACTCGTTGGTGGTTTACTAGTTTGGTTACTAGTCACAAACTTACCGTCCAATACAAAAACTGAGCGTCTAGTGTCTCCAAACGGCAACACGCAGACTGAACGAATCTCATTGGACATCAATACCGATATTACGGATATTGTAGGAGAAGTTGCAGATGCCGTTGTGGGTGTCTCTAATATACAGACAGTACGTGATTTTTGGTCCACTGGTGAGAAAACTGCAGAACGAGGAACAGGATCGGGTGTTCTTTACAAAAAGAGTGATGGAAAAGCGTATATTGTCACAAACCATCATGTCGTCGAAGATGCACAATCATTAGAAATAACATTTGATGATGGTACAAAGACTAATGGAAAGTTAATCGGAAGTGATGTTTGGACTGACTTAGCTGTCATTGAAATAGACGATGCAAAAGTAAAAACAATTATAGAGTTTGGTGACTCAGATGCATTGAAACGTGGAGAAACCGTTATGGCAATTGGAAACCCGCTAGGATTAGGATTTTCAGGTTCTGTCACTGTTGGTGTCGTATCTGGAAAAGATCGTTCAATTCCAATTGATATCGATAATAATGGCACAATCGATTGGCAAGCGGATGTTCTTCAAACAGACGCAGCTATTAATCCAGGAAATTCAGGTGGAGCACTCATTAACTTAGGCGGCCAACTCGTGGGCATCAATTCAATGAAAATTTCCGAGGCAACAGTAGAAGGAATTGGACTAGCAATCCCCATCAACCTTGCAGCGCCCATCATTGAACAGTTAGAGATGACCGGGGCTGTAGACAGACCGACAATGGGTGTAACATTACTCGATTTACGAAGTGTGCCAGCCCAACAACAACAAGAAGTTTTAAAAACACCCGTAGATGTAACTGATGGCGTTGTCATCACAGACGTCCTACAAAATTCACCTGCCCAACAAGCCGGTGTCAAAAAGTATGATACAATCATTGAAATGGACGGAGAAAAAATTAATGATATGGTCAGCTTACGTAAACATCTCTACAACAAGAAAAAAGTAGGCGACTCCATGAAAATGAAAGTATATCGTGAAGGACAATTACTGGAAATAGAAATGGTCTTAAAAGACGGTAACTCATTCTAAAAATTAATGAACATAAGTAAAACATACGAATACAAATTATCCACAGCAGGAAGTATGGCCCATCCACAGCTATATTGCCTGCTGTTGTCATATTTTCAGACGGTGTGGATAATTCTAAAAATTTGTGAATAACTTTGTGCAAAACAAATCCAAAGAAAGGAGGACTCGAAATGATAACTTATAGCTGTGAAAGCCATATAAACCACGCACTTGACGTATTCGTTGCAAGCGAAGAAAAGTTTCCCATTATGGAAGTCATACCGGAAGATGAAAAGTTATCAACAAAATGTACATATTGCGAAGAACGTGCATTGTATGTTGTGGCGAACAAATAATCGGGCACAATATGTAGAAAGACCTGTGGATAATTTGTTTCAAACTGTGCAAAACATTTTATAAAAGGTGGACAACCCTGTGAATATATCAATCGTGACAGTAGGAAAACTAAAAGAAAAATACTTGAAAATGGGTATTGAAGAATTTCAAAAACGACTCGGTGCTTATGCAAAAATTGACCTCATTGAAGTAGCAGATGAAAAAGCACCAGAATCATTAAGCGAAGCGGATATGGAAATCGTCAAGAAAAAAGAAGCACAACGCATCCTCGTCAAAATCAGCCCAGATGCCCATGTCATTGCGCTAGCAATTGACGGCAAAATGAAAACATCAGAGCAACTTGCCCAAGATATCGAATCGCTAATGACCTACGGCAAAAGCAAAATCGTCTTTGTAATCGGCGGATCACTAGGCTTGCATGACACGGTCATGCAAAGAGCAGACGAAAAGCTATCATTTTCAAAAATGACATTCCCACATCAAATGATGAAACTGATTTTGTTAGAGCAAGTGTATCGCGCGTTTCGGATTATGAAGGGTGA
>JARIDO010000008.1 GCA_029263895.1 Sporosarcina sp. | reverse complement strand
TGCATCTTCGTGTTGGGACTTCACTTGCAAATATTGTTGAATCATCGGTGTATATGTTGTCATTTTAAAACCTCACTACAAATCTATTTTCTTCATTATAACGAAACGAACGAAAAAGAGCATCCATACAACTGTAAAAAAGCTATTTTTCTATTGTTTACAAGTCATTTCATCATTACTTATTTAAAATTGAAAATCAAACTTACTTTACTTGTTATCGTTTTAGAGTACTAGATGTGCGCCCGTAAACATATGTAAAACGCCTGTAAAAGTGAGATAGCGCCCGTAAACATATGCAAAGCGCCCGCAAAAGAGATAGCGCAAGTAAACATATGTAAAGCGCCCGTAAACACATGTAAAACGCCCGCAAAAGTCAGATTGCGCCCGTAAACATACATAAAGCGCCCGCAAAAGGCAGACTGCGCCCGTAAACATACGTAAAGCGCCCGCAAAAGAGATTGCGCCCGTAAACATATGTAAAACGCCTGTAAAAAGCAGATATCGCCCGCAAACATATGCAAAGCGCCCGCAAAAAGCAGATTGCGCCCGTAAACATATGTAAAACGCCCGTAAAAGGCAGATTGCGCCCGTAAACATATGTAAAGCGCCCGCAAAAGGCAGACTGCGCCCGTAAACATATGTAAAACGCCCGCAAAAGGCAGATAGCGCCCGTAAACATACGTAAAGCGCCCGCAAAAGGCAGATATCGCCCATAAACATACGTAAAACGCCCGTAAAAGGCAGATTGCGCCCGTAAACATATGTAAAGCGCCCGCAAAAGGCAGACTGCGCCCGTAAACATATGTAAAGCGCCTGTAAAAGGCAGATTGCGCCCGTAAACCATTCACAAACGCCCGCAAAATCCATTTTGCTAACAACAAACTAATTTCTATACATCACTTTTCTATTCGTAAAACAACTATAAAATTTAAATTTACTCTACACATCATTGCTGTTTCGCTTTACTCGGGTTTTATGGGTGATTCCTTTATTGTGCAATTGACTATAACAATAAAAAAAGCCGGGAGTTGGTTCCCGACTCTTTAAAAGGATGACGATTCTGTTCCTTTTCGCGCTTCATTTCTATGGTCAGATTCTTTTCGTGATTCGTTCTTCCGATCATGCGATGAAGATTCCTCTTCGAATGACCATTCCTCTTCAAACTTATGTGGATGAATAGAAATGCACACTTTGGTTTCACCTACGATTTCTGCAAGTAATTCTCGTTCCACAGTAATAATAAATTTCTCACCACATTCTGAAATAATTGCTTCAGTACAGTTTGGATGTTGAATTACTTCAACAATTACTTCTTCATGACCCGAAGTAGGTTCATCACGATACTGGAGACGGATACGATCTTTGTAAGATACTGTTTCTGTAAAAACGGATGTCTTACAGTGATCATGATGAGAATACCATACGTTGACATCGAATTTCCCAGTCACTTCGATAAACTTCCCATCTTTTTTTGCTTGATGTGTATGGTTGATAACCCAGCACCCTAGTATACTCGAAGGGCTATTCGGTGGTTTCAGTGTAACTGTTTGCTCTGTCCGTTTTTTCCCTTTGGCAATAACTGCTTTCGTTACAATCTGACGTAAATTTTTCAGTTCGATTCCTCCTCCATTCGCTTCAATCCATACTATGCGAGAAAAGCCCAGAAAGTGAAAAAAATCAGCAGGAATTTTCATCCTACTGATTTTCGTTCGTATTATAATTTATCGTATGTTGTATTTTTGATGTAAGAACCTGTTTCTCCGCGCTGTATATCGCCACCCGTAGAGACAACAATTTCGTCCGTTACACTGTTTGCAATCGTGTTAGAAACGAGTTGCAGTAAGTCATTTACTTCAAACTGAGATTGCTTGAATTCTTCTACAATTGGAATGTCATCAATTTCATCTTGAATTTTATCGATTTTACTTTCAATCATCTGCAATGCTTTTTCTTTTCCATATTGCTGGAAGTTCACTGCTTGCTTTTGCAGTGACTTCAAGCTTGCAATATTTTCACGAATTTTTTGGTTTTCATTAATTTGTGCTTCCGCTCTTTTGAAAAATTCTACTTCTTCTGTGTTTGCAATCATATTCGCAATTTCTCGTGCTTTCGCAATAATTTCATCTTTTGTATACAACTTTTCCATTAGATCATCACCTTTTCCTTTTCTACGACGCCAATATATTCACCGTCGAGCGACCATGTTTTGGCCTCTATTATTTTGACATTTACGATTTTCCCGATTACAGAATGGGGAGCTTTAAAGTTTACTAATTTATTTTTTTCAGTATAGCCAGCGAGTACTTCTGGATTCTTTTTACTCTCACCATCAACGAGTACTTCAACAATTTTCCCTTTATAAGGTTTCATTGCTTCTGCTGATGTTTCATTGACGAGCGCATTTAAACGTTGTAACCGTTGTTTTTTAACTTCCATAGGTATATTATCTACCATTTTAGCTGCTGGAGTTCCTTCTCGTGGTGAATAAATATACGTATATGCTGTGTCAAAACCAACTTCTTTATATAATGACATTGTTTCTTCAAACTGCTCATCTGTCTCGTTCGGAAATCCAACAATTATATCTGTTGTTAACGTAACATTAGGGATGGCCGTCTTTATTTTTTGTGCTAATTCTAAATAATGTTCACGCGTGTACTTTCTTGCCATAATCTTAAGAATTTCACTTGAGCCCGATTGGACTGGTAAATGGATATGATCGACTAAATTTCCGCCCTTCGCAAGGACTTCTATTAAATGATCGTCAAAATCACGAGGGTGACTTGTAGTAAAGCGTATTCTAGCAATATCAATTTTCCGCAAATCATCCATTAAGTCTCCAAAACGATAGTCAACATCATCGAAGTCTTTACCGTAAGCATTCACATTTTGTCCAAGCACAGTGATTTCCTGGTAGCCTTGTGCAGCTAATTGGCGCACTTCTTGAATGATGTCTGCTGGTCGTCTACTACGTTCCTTACCGCGTGTATACGGAACGATACAGTACGTACAGAACTTATCACAACCATACATAATATTAACCCAAGCTTTTGTATTTCCGATACGTGCTTTAGGTAAGTTCTCAATGATGTCTCCTTCTTTTGACCAAACCTCAACGACCATCTCTTTAGAGAAATAGGCTTCATGGAGGATATGGGGCAATCTATGGATATTATGTGTACCGAATATCATATCGACTTGGTCGTATGTTTTCAAAACTTTGTTAACAACTGATTCTTCCTGAGACATGCAACCACAAATTCCAATCAAAACGTCAGGATTTCTACGTTTTAATGCTTTCAAATGGCCTAATTCACCAAATACTTTATTTTCAGCATTTTCTCGAATCGCACATGTATTTAACAAAATAACGTTGGCATCTTCAACTGTGTCAGTTGGCTCATATCCTAATCCTCTGAAGATACCCGCCATTACTTCTGTGTCATGTTCATTCATTTGACAGCCGTACGTACGAATATAAAACTTTCTTCCAGTACCCATTCCTTGAAAACGTTCATCAATTTTAAAGTCATCGTGGTAGGATATCTCTTCTTTCCCACGTTTTTTGGCATCTTTTAAAGACGGAGCTGCATAAACCGTCTGGAAGTATTGACTATAATCTTTTTCATTTGAAGGTGCTTCGGGAGTTTTCACTAAACCCGCTTCCTTGCGCTGTTGTTCGTTCATTAATAACCGTCTCCTTTCCAGCAATCCTCTGGAGCTGAACACATATGATTTCATTATACTTAATTAGTTGCTGACTGTAAAAGGAGTTGCCACTTTGTCGAATGATTGTCACAGTTAAGTAGATGATATTCCGATAATTTTCCTTATGTGAAAGGACTATTATTTCTCGTTAAGAAGGCTATTAAAATATATACAGATGTTAAATTAATATTAAAGAACACAAAAAAGACCATGCAGGTACAATCTGCATGATCTAGTATGGTTAACGAATTCTTAACGTGCACGTTTCTCGATTAATAATTTTAATGCAGTACGACCTTCTCCGTTGATTTCAATATCTGTAAAAGCAGGTGCACAGATTAAATCATTTCCCCCTGGTGCAACGAAGCCCCGTGCAATTGCTATGGCCTTGATAGCTTGATTTAGTGCACCTGCACCAACTGCTTGCATTTCTGCATACCCTTGGTCCCGGATGACTGCAACAAGTGCACCTGCGACTGAATTAGGATTAGATCGGGACGATACCTTCAATGGATTCACCATTATTCCTCCTTATTTTCCGATGTCTATGGAACTGCTATCTCCATGGACTATCTTATGAAACAGAGGTTTAGTTTAGACGCACATTATCCTTTGAACGGCCGATCGTCACTAATTGAAATTCGTTCTATATGAATTGCTTTTCCAGTATGATCATCCAGCTCAGTGAATAGACCATTCAACTGAACTCTACCATTTTTAGGAACTTCAAAACGAGTCGGCATATTCGTACGGAAACGATAGAGTACATCTTCTTTCTTCATACCTAATATTTCATCGTATGGACCTGTCATGCCAGCGTCAGATAAATATGCAGTACCACCAGGTAAAATTCGGTCATCAGCTGTTTGGACGTGTGTGTGCGTCCCTACGACCACTGATACTTTACCGTTTAGATGCCAACCCATCGCGATTTTTTCACTCGTCGCTTCTGCGTGAAAATCAACAAAGATAAGTGGAGATGTTTTTTTCGCTTCTTCAACAAGTTCATCTGCTTTTTCAAATGGATCACCATGAGGTGGAAGGAATGTTCGACCATGCAAATTTATAATTGACAGTGTAATGCCATTGCGGGTGATGGACGTCATACCTTTACCAGGAGCTTCATCAGAAAAGTTTGCAGGGCGGATTAAGTAATCTGTATCATCGATGAAATCATATATTTCTTTTTGATCCCATGTGTGATTTCCCATCGTCACAACATCTACTCCTGCACGAAGTAGGTCGTCAAATATAGCTTTTGTAATCCCTCTACCTGATGCTGCATTTTCTCCGTTTACAATTATTACGTCTGGTTGAAATTTTCTTTTTAGACGTGGTAAATAGTCATGAACCATGTCACGCCCGGGTGAACCTACGATATCTCCAATAAATAATACTTTCACTGCGTTACCTCTTTCCATAGGAAAAGGCTTCCCGACCGAAGTTCACGGAAGCCTCCCTAGTTATTTTGCGTATTCGACCGCTCGTGTTTCACGAATGACCGTTACTTTTATATGTCCCGGATAATCTAATTCTTCTTCAATCCGTTTTCGAATGTCTCTCGCAAGTCGATGAGATGTAATATCATCGATTTGATCTGGACGGACAATGATTCGTACTTCACGCCCTGCTTGTATAGCGAATGATTTTTCTACGCCATCGTATGATTCCGAAATTTCTTCTAACTTTTGCAGTCTACGAATATAATTTTCCAGTGTTTCACTACGCGCTCCTGGTCTTGCTGCCGATAATGCATCTGCAGCAGCCACGAGGACAGCGATAACTGAAGTTGCTTCTGTATCTCCATGGTGAGATGCGATACTGTTAATAACGACTGGATGTTCTTTATACTTCGTTGCAAGTTCAACACCGATTTCTACGTGACTACCTTCTACTTCATGGTCTATTGCTTTACCAATGTCATGAAGAAGTCCAGCACGTCTTGCTAAAGTGACGTCTTCTCCAAGTTCAGCAGCTAGTAAACCTGAAAGGTAAGCAACCTCTGTAGAATGCTTGAGAACATTTTGTCCATAACTTGTACGGAAACGTAATCGACCTAGTATTTTTATCAAATCTGGGTGAAGATTATGAACTCCGATATCGAATGTTGTTTGTTCACCGGTTTCACGAATCAATTCGTCAACTTCACGTCTAGACTTATCGACCATTTCTTCTATGCGTGCCGGATGAATTCGACCGTCTGCAACAAGTTTTTCTAAAGCTAGTCTCGCTGTTTCTCTACGTACCGGATCAAAACCAGATAAAATAACTGCTTCTGGTGTGTCATCGATAATTAAGTCGATGCCTGTAAGCGTCTCAAGGGTTCTAATGTTACGACCTTCTCGACCTATGATACGGCCTTTCATTTCGTCATTTGGAAGATTTACAACGGATACAGTTGTTTCTGCAACGTGATCTGCTGCGAAACGTTGCATTGCTAGTGAAAGTATTTCGCGGGATTTCTTATCCGCTTCTTCTTTAGCACGTTGTTCTGATTCTTTCGTCATGACAGCAATATCTGTGGAAAGTTCTTGTTCAACTTCACTAAGAATCAGTCTCTTAGCCTCATCCCTAGTAAGTGAAGAGATTCTTTCAATTTCCGCTTGTTGAACGGCAACCAGTTCTTCCGCTTTGCGTTCCATCTGCTCAATATGCTGTTGTCTTCCGGTAAGCGCTTCTTCTTTGCGCTCCAGTCCCGCTTCTCTTTTGTTAAGAGCATCATCCTTGCGGTCATGATTCTCTTCCCGCTGTAAAAGGCGATTTTCCTGTTTCTGAACTTCAGCCCTTCGCTCACGGACCTCTGATTCCGCTTCAATTCTTAGTTTGTGAGTTTCATCCTTCGCTTCAAGTAGCGCCTCTTTCTTTAAAGCTTCTGCTTCACGCGTCGCCTCATCAACGATCTGTTTTGCAGAGCCTTTGGCACCTGTCACTTTTGAATCATTCACTTTCCTATAAACAAAGTAGACAACTAATGCACCGACGATTAGACCGAGCAAAGCGAAGATGATCTTTTCTACCATTCAGGTCACCTCCTCCTGCTATTCTTTTCATTTTTCAGTCGGCTCGTATATCAGCGTACAACATACTGCCGAATTCAATTCAATGGTATGAAATTATACAATTCTAATTGTATCGGTGTAAAAATGACATGTCAAGGAATCATAAGAGTGTTTAAAGGTTTATTGTAAAATAAATAGAGCAATCTTCCGTTTCTTTTCTTCCGTAATTGCTTGAACAAGAATACAAGTTTCTTTACTGCTGAATTCTATCTATTTTAAAAACTACAATATTAGGTCTAATTCTTTGAATTATTTAGTGTCTCATATATTTTTTACGTTAGACATGTATTACTTTTTACTTAGGCTCTCTATACAATTCTCAATAAAAAATCGTCTGACAACATGGATCACCATGCGCCAAACGATCTTTTAAAAAACTTTTTACTCGTCATCAAGAAGTAAGTCTAACTCTTCATCATCTTCTGAAGAAATCACTTCGACTTTCCCATTCAAGCCATACGCATCACGAATTTTAGAAACAATTTCCGCGCGAACATCTGGATTTTCTTTCAAAAATTGTTTTGAATTCTCTCTACCTTGCCCAAGACGTTCTCCTTCATATGAATACCAAGAACCACTCTTTTGAACAACTTCAACTTCAACACCAAGATCGACAGTTTCTCCTTCTCTTGATATTCCTTCGCCATACATAATATCAACTTCTGCCATTTTAAATGGTGGTGCTACTTTGTTTTTGACAACTTTAATACGCGTTCTGTTCCCTACAATATCGTTGCCTGATTTAATAGCCTCACCTCGACGAACGTCCAAACGAACAGAAGAGTAAAATTTCAACGCACGACCACCAGGTGTAACTTCAGGATTCCCAAACATTACGCCTACTTTTTCACGAATCTGGTTAATAAATATCGCAATTGTATTGGATTTGTTAATTGCACCTGAAAGTTTACGTAAAGCTTGTGACATGAGACGGGCTTGCAGACCAACGTGAGAATCTCCCATTTCACCCTCAATCTCAGCTTTTGGTACAAGCGCAGCTACTGAGTCTACAACAATGATATCCACAGCTCCACTTCTTACAAGTGCTTCTGCAATTTCTAGAGCTTGTTCTCCTGTATCCGGTTGTGATAATAATAACTCGTCAATGTTAACGCCTAACTTTTGTGCATAAACAGGATCTAATGCGTGTTCTGCATCAATGAATGCAGCTTGACCACCTGTTGCTTGAACTTCTGCAATTGCATGAAGTGCTACAGTTGTTTTACCTGAACTTTCAGGACCATATATTTCAAGAACACGACCACGTGGATACCCGCCTATTCCAAGTGCCACATCAAGTGTTAACGAACCTGTTGGTGAGACTGAAACATTTCTGTCAGTCTTCTCCCCCAGTTTCATAACTGATCCTTTACCGAATTGCTTTTCAATCTGCTTTAAAGCCATATCTAATGCCGCTTTACGTTCGCTCAAAAAATTTCCTCCTTAAAAACTCATTGTCATTTTTCTTACTGACACTAGTATACTCCTTCAAAGAGAAATACTCAACTAAAATACGAACGTTCATTCGATTTATTTTCAAACAACTTGATTTTAGGCATCATAAAGCACTGAATTATTCATTTTAATTGAAAAAACAGGTTCAAAATTAAATTTTGAACCTGTTAAGTATGCAGTTGTTTGATAAGATAATATAATGCAAAATTCACTGCTCGTTGCCGATTTGAATTTCTAGTACCCGATAGTAATAATTTATACGTGTGTGGTGTCGATTCACCAATAGCAATACCAATCCAAACCGTACCAGCAGCTTGTCCACCATGTGACTCTGGTCCTGCTGCACCAGTTAAACCTACACCAATATCAGTATCAAATTTTCGCTTTGCATTTACAGCGAGCGCTGCTGCACACTCTTCACTAACAACGCCATATTCAGATAGCAGATTGGCACTAATATCAAGATGTTTGATTTTCGTTTCTTCATTGTAAACAACTACGCCACCCTTAAGTGAATCACTAATACCTGGCTCACCGGCAAGTTCAGCCATGAATAACCCCGCAGTTAAACTCTCAGCTGCAGTAATTGAAAATTGATTTGCAAGTAGAAGATCTACCGCTTTAGATGCAAGTGTGTCATCATCTATTCCGAAGATGAAGTCGCCTACAATTGCACGAATTTCTTTCTCAACGGGCTCAATTAACTTTAAACCTTCAGCTTTACTTAGAGCTTTCGCTGTTAGTCTAAGAGTGACAGCTTCCCTTGTCGCTAAGGGCGCTACTGTTGGATTTGATTGTTTGTCTAGAATATGTTGAATCCGAAATTCAAGTTCAGCTTCACCAATTCCATAAAACTTCAATACACGAGAAACGATTACTTCTTTTTTCCCCGTAACACCAAGCAAATAAGGAATCGCTTCATCTCGGAACATTGGCTCCATTTCATGAGGTGGACCTGGAAGGAGTATGTAACGGATAGCCTTCTTTTCTATCGCCATACCTGGCGCCATACCGTGGCGATTTGGTAAAATCGTTGCATCCTCAAATACCAATGCCTGTTTTTTATTATTTTCAGTCATGACACGCCCAGTGCGTTTGAAATAGTCTTCAATATAGGTAAGTGCTTCTCCATTACTTACTAATCTTGTTCCTATACATTTAGCGATGGATTCTTTCGTCATATCATCTTTCGTCGGGCCTAATCCACCAGTAAAAATTAATACATCCGCACGTTTTTGCGCGATTTCTAGTACTTCATTTAAACGTTGTGAATTATCGCCAACAACTGTTTGATAATAAACGTCGATTCCAATTTCCGCTAGTTCAGTCGCTATGAATTTTGCATTAGTATTGGTGATTTGCCCAAGTAGTAACTCAGAACCAATTGCAATAATTTCAGCTTTCAATGACTAACATCCCCTTACATGGATTGCGTAAGAACTTTCCTGTTTTTATAAAAGTAGTCAAACCCAGACCAAATTGTAAAGACAAGCGCAATATACAACATAATTAGACCGAATGGTACATTGATTGAACTAAAGAATATATTGTTTAATAGTAAAGATGTAATTGCTACAATTTGAGCAACCGTTTTAATTTTACCTAGCTGATTAGCAGCAACGACCTCTCCGCCACCAGCAAGAAGTAGTCGAAGACCCGTCACAGCGAATTCTCTGCTAATGATGATGATGACAATCCAAGATGGAGCAGATCCCAACTCAACTAAAATAATGAATGCCGCAGATACAAGTAGCTTATCTGCAAGAGGATCTAAAAATTTCCCCATATTTGTAACAAGACCATTTTTTCTAGCAATATATCCATCCAACCAATCTGTTACTGAAGCAAAAATAAAAATGAGACCACCAATTAAGTGTTCAATCTTCATATCCGTTCCAAAAATGGTTGTGCTTCCAAAGCCAAAATCAACAAGCATAAAGAGCATGAATATCGGAATAAGAAGAACGCGTGAAACTGTTATCTTATTAGGTAAATTCATTATTGCACCGATCCTTCCATTTTATGTTCAAAGAAAATAGTCATCAGCTAGGATGACTATTCCTCTTTCTTGTATTCAATAATAATATTTTGTGGAACTGTTGCTTTCGGTTCAACACCATACTCCATTAGTTCCCCATTCACATAAATCTCTGTGTTCGAAGGACGTCCAACTCTTATTCTGACAGAGTCAGTTGCTGACACATCATATGTGATTGTCTCACCTGCATTCATAATACGGGCTGGTTCCATCCACTCTTTACCTGTATTATCTTTAATGCCTATCCATGAAGCGTCTGAAGTACGTATTTCTAACTGGAAAGTTTCAGCAGTTGATAAGGAATACGTAGAAGTCTCTCCTTTAGCACCATCAAATGCTAAACTTTGAGCCACTACGGGTTCTTCTTCTTCTGGTTCAACGGGTTCTTCACTATCTTCATCTTTTTCTTTTTCTGACTTACTAGCTGGTGGTTTTGTTGGCTCAACTGTTGCAATATTAGGGTCTTCTCTTTTGACATCAACACCCGCTTTTCTTGATGGGTTGTTAATAAACAAGAAGAGAACGACTGCAAAGATTACAACAATAAATAGTGCCACTATAAATTTCGGCATCATTTCATTCAATCGGTTACTACTTCCTATTCCCCGTCGACGAGACATTGGTGCAGACGCAATTTTACTCGTCTCTTGATCTGTGGAAACTGGTGGAGTTGTATCTTTGTATAATGCGAGCATTTCATTCGCATCCAGATCTACTGCTTCTGCATATTGTTTAATAAATGCACGGACATAAAAAGAACCCGGCATCATACTGTAATCTTCATTTTCTATTCCAGAAAGATATCTTTTCTGAATTTTAGTTAAGGTTTGTAAGTCTTCCAACGAAAAACCTTTTTTTGTTCTCGCTTCTTTTAAGCGATCACCTAATCCTGTCACTCTAAACACCTACCTATTAAAAGTTAAATAATCCTGATCCACCCATTGTTCCCTGTTGGGACATCATATGGTTTTTTTCCATCATCTCATATGTAATTTTCTGATCGGGATCTGTACGTAATTCAATAATGTAATCAAAATCTTCAATATTATATTCGGAATGCTGCACGAACATGTCAGGGTGCTCTACAACTTTAATGGATGGCATCCGCATCATTTCTCTCACAAGTTGAAGATGCCGCTCATCTTCAGCTCTACGCGTGACGATACCATCGAGTATGAAAATATTATCTTCCGAAAACTCATCACCCATTAACTTGCTGCGAACTGTTTGCTTTATCATTGTAGATGAGAGAAAAATCCACTTTTTATTTGCACACACACTCGCCGCAACGACTGATTCAGTTTTTCCAACACGAGGCATCCCACGAATCCCAATAAGCTTATGACCTTTTTGTTTAAAAATCTCAGCCATAAAATCCACGAGAATACCAAGGTCACTGCGCAAAAAACGAAACGTTTTGCGATCATCCACGTCACGTTGTATATAACGACCATGCCGAACAGCCAATATATCTCGCAACTTCGGTTCGCGGATTTTTTTCACTTGAATCATTTCCATCGTTTCTGCAATTTGTTCAAAGCGCTTGATTTGGTCATCATTTTCTGTGCGAAGAAGCATGCCACGATGTCCACCATCTACTCCATTAATTGTCACGATGTTTACTCGTAACATACCTAGCAGAGAAGAAATATCACCTAGCAGACCGGGCCGATTTACTTGGAGTTCATATTCAAGGTACCATTCACCCATCAGAAACACTCCTCATTTTTCCGCTACTGGATCCATCTAGAGTTCAGCACCTAAACGATGAAAGTGGTTACTTCCGTTAATAGGACGCACGAGATGAAACATAGTTCTATAATAGCTGAAATAGTTCAGTAAGAAAAGGATAAACATACAAAGCATGATTCGGAAGCCTAAATATACCATCCACCATTCACATTTAAAACCTCTCCAGTAATATAATCCGCTTTACCACTTATTAAAAAACTAACCAAATCAGCAATATGTTCTGGTCGACCTGTAGTTAGAAGTGGAATTTCCTCGATAACCTCTTTTTTTTCTTCTAATGGTATCTCATCATTCATGCGTGTCTCAATCCAACCAGGTGCGATTGCATTTACACGTATTCCAGAGTAAGCGGCCTCTTTTGCATACGCTTTAACAAACGCATGTTGTGCTCCTTTAACTGCGGAATACATCACTTCTCCTGCTGCACCTGTGTTGCCCCAAATAGAACCAATCATGACGATATATGATGGGTTCGTTATTCGTAGTTTGGAAGAGACAAGCCCTATAAACCTTGTAGGATTCTGTACGTGTACTTTCCATAACAAGTCCATGTCTTCCACAGTCGTTTCTGACAAAAGTTTTAACAGCGAATGTCCATTTGCAACTACGATTGCATGTAAGTCTTCAATTTCTCTAGCTAATCTATCAGCTCCATCAGGCAAACTAAAATCTGCTTGCACTGCTATAAATGTAGCTTGACGATATGTTCTAGCCAATTCATTTTCAAGCTGAATAGCCTTTTCCTTGTTTTTATTATAATGAAGGTATAATGACCAACCCGATGACGCTAAAGACCGGCAAATTTCTTCACCGATCCCTCCTGTAGCACCTAGGACAATGGCGAATTTTGAATTCTCCATATTATTTCTCTTCAGCGGGTGTTATTGTGAAAACTGTATGCCCACTCTCATCTGCAAACGTTTCAAATGCATCTTTTAAATTTTGGACCGTTAACTTCTCAAGTGTCGGAATCACATCAAATAAATTCATATTGTTGAACGCATAGTGTGTAAATTGATTGGCAATAAAATCAGTGGAATTTAATGAACGCATAAATTGACCGATTTTCTTCTTTTTCATACGTTGTAGTTCAATATCTGTAATCGGCCATTCTTTTTTTGCTAATTTCAATGTGTCCTTAATCGTCATTTCAAGTCTCTCTGGGTCATCCGTGTCTGATCCAACCATCGCAAATCCAAAATCATTTTCAAGCGTCACTTCATACGAAAATGATTCATCAATAATGCCTTCATTATAGCAAGAAGTATAGAACTTCGATGTACGACCAAATAACAGATCCAATACAAGTCCCGAAGCTAATTCTTGAATAAGCATTTCGCTACCTTCAATATGATTCTGTTTCACTTTAAAACCCATATTAAATTTCGGTTTTAATACATCCATTTTAAGCGTACGCTTTTTTATAGCCACTGTGTTTTCTTCTTCAGGAAAACTTCTTGCAATATCAGTTGGTTCGCTAAACGTTTTTGATGTTTGATCGTTTTTAATAAAATCCATCATTTGTTCTGGATCTACAGCACCAACAATGAATAATACCATGTTGGATGGATGGTAAAACGTATCGTAACACTCGTAGAGATGCTCAGCAGTTATATCCTGGATTGTTTCTACAGTTCCAGCAATGTCAATTTTCACTGGATGATTATGAAACATATTTTCTATTGTTCCAAAATACAGTCGCCAATCTGGCTGATCATCATACATCGTAATTTCTTGCGCAATAATCCCTTTTTCTTTCTCAACGGTTTTTTCAGTAAAGTATGGTTGTTGGACAAAATCCAGGAGTATCTGTGTGTTATCGTATAAATGATCTGTCGCAGAAAATAGATATGCAGTGCGCGTAAAAGAAGTATAGGCGTTTGCTGAAGCACCCTTTACACTGAACTTTTGAAAGACGTCTCCATCCTCTTTTTCAAACATTTTATGTTCAAGGAAATGAGCAATGCCATCTGGAACTGTAACGGTTTCATCTTTATCACGTGGTTTGAAGGTTCTATCAATAGAGCCGTATTTTGTCGTAAAGGTCACAAATGTTTTTGAGAACCCACGCTTAGGTAAAATATATACTTCTAAACCGTTTTCAAGTGTTTCGTTATAAAGGGTTTCCTGTAAATTATCAAAATGTATTTTCTCCATATTAGTTGGACTCCCTTCCAGATAACAAGTAGACAACTTCTAAAACAATTTCAGTCGCCATTTCCTGTACGTCTGCTTTAGTTACCGATTGCCACCCTTTAATGAGTACCTCAGGTGAAAAATGCTCATCTAATTCTTTGTATTGATCAAATACTTCAATTTGTCCTCTTGCTGAATCGAACGCGCTTTTAATACCGTTCGTTAGCAATGCCCTTGTCTGTTCAAGTTCAAGGTCTGTTATCTCACCTTGTTGAATAGCGACAAGCTGCTGTTTAATTAAGTTCACTGCTTTTTCTTCTAGTTCGGCATCTATACCTGCCGTTACGAACACTAGACCGTAGTGCGCTGCATATGAACTTGAGGCATAATAAGCCATACTTTCTTTTTCACGTACGTTCATGAATAATTTACTATGTGCAAAACCACCAAATATTCCATTCGTCATCTGCATTTTCACATAATCCGGATGTGTAAATGTAATAGGTGTGCTAAAACCTAAATGTAATTTCCCTTGTTTCATATCTTGTTGTTCCATTACATGATTTTCTTCGTGTTTCACATTTACTTCTCTCTCAGGTGTGTGAGTTCTATCTTGAACCTCTCTACTTTCAAAATGGAATAGTTTCTTTACTTTTTCCGTCATTGTTTTTACATCTATATCTCCGACGATATAAATATCGATTTCGTCTTCTTGAATCATTTTTGTATATGTCTCGAATAAACTTCTAGCTGTAATTGCATCGACATCTTTTTCAGTACCATAAGTCGACGTAGAAGCAGGTCCATCTGGTCGTAGTAGCTCAAGTAACCTTTTTTGAGCATAGCGAGATTTATCATCATAAATAGAACGAATTCTTTCTTTTATGGATCGCTTCTCTCGATTAACAATAGCTTCATCAAATACACCATTGACAATATTCGGTTCAAATATGACAGCGCTAATTAGTCCAATCACTTCATCTAAAACCGCACCTTGAGTCAAAAATTCATCATTCACACATTCCGCATTTACTGTAAAGATGTGGGATGCACCTCTTTTACCAACGTCTGTGTAAAGTACAGTTCCATAAAGTTCATCTAATTGGTTTCTAAATTCAGTTTCAGTGCGATATTGAGCATTAGAATCTTGCAATACATTCGACAACACGGTTCTTGAAGCTGCACTGTCCTGATTTAATTCCGTTTTAAATTTCACGGAAAAGTTAATTGTTTTAAACTGCTCAGATTTACGAATATATAAAGATACACCTTTTTGAAGCTCAATTTTTTCAAACATCTAAACACCTCTTGTTTTCGTTAATATGTGGAATACTATCCTAACTATACATTTCAATTGTCGAAGTTTGCAATTTATTGAATTAAAAAGTTGGTTTTTTTACCCATTCGGAAACTCAACTGATTGCCTATTTAATCATTTTAATATCAAAGTAATTAACTCCTTTTGTTACCTTTCACTAAATTAATAAATTTTAAAATGACCTGTCATATCATCCCGCTGTGGATAATATATTTCTCACTGTATTACAACTAGAACTCGATTTATAAAAAATCATAAAAAAAATCGTTGTGACTAATAATTGATAACCTATAAAACCCTTTCATTTTAATAATCAGGAGAATTGAAAAAATCCGCAACTTCAATTTTTGTTTTAAAAATAATCATTACCTGTTTTTAACTCAAGCATTCAGTAAGCATCTATTTTAAATAAACAGTATGATGTATTGAAAGATATTCATGAAAATGGTTTAAGTCAAATGTTGGGGTGATGTGATTTACACGTCACCCTTTTTTATATACAACCTTAAAAGTAATGTTGATTTACGTTTCAGTCGAACGCTTTCCGCGGGTACGGCCTCAGCCAATCGAACAAGGAAGTGTTCGATTTGCCGTATTTCTGTGCACTTCCAGAAATTAAGGCAGCCTTTTTTCCCTCGCTTTGCTCAGTCCAGGGTCTTCAGCTCGTGCTGTTCCCGCAGGAGTCGTCGACTTCCACTTCAATCAACGAACGCCTTCTGAATTGGTTAGTAGACATTTTTAAAAACACTTATCCTAAGTGAATACCTATATTTTTATACTTCATATTCAATAAAGTCTTAGCCTTAAAGTTTTCAAAACGCTTGAAACCATAGGCATTGCGCTATATCACTTTGGTTTTGTTATTAATCCCTTCTAAGAAACCATTTGAATAAGGAAAGATAAAACTATTCAAAATTTCTACTTGCCAGTTTTCAAATGTACTGATTGCTTTCAGAAACGCTGGAATTTGGGCTTCTTCTACCCTACGGTAATAGAATTCTAAACGTCTTTTTACTTCTACCACATCATCCGTTGTTTTAGCCCAATCAAACCACTCACAATAGACCTCTTTCAGTTCATATGCTTTCTTTTCGTCGATTCAGTAAGATGCCAATGGGTTCATGCGTGACCGGCTTCGCTATAATCAGTTGATAGGTTCCTGCATCTGTGTCGCCTTTATATTCATCAATCACAATCACTTCAGCTAATTGCACCCCACTGCCTTTTTTAGCTAACATTACTTCTTTAAACCGCCGAATGACTGTCGAATTAGAGGTTCCCAATACTTCTCTAGCTTCTTTAAAGATTTTGGTTTTATTTGGACGAATCCGTACCACTTGGTTCCACTCTTTCGTAAAGCGTTGATACCTATCCACGAAAGGAGTGGATTCAGAAAAGCGCTTTCCATAATCACACGCATAGCGACGGCGTTTACAGAACAATACAGTTAACCGTTCAAACCATTTTAAATGTTTCACCTTTTGCATCCGATAATCATGAATCTTTTCTGTTGTCCTACCGCAGGGGGGACAGGGATGAGGTTTTCTTGGGAGTGTTACATAAATTGCAGTTCGTTCTCCAACTTCCTCAATCTTTTCGATGATTACATCTTTTAATCTAGGAATATTCACGTTATTATTCATGTGCACGGATCACCTTTCCTTTACTTGTTTCTCGATAATTCAAGTATAAAAGAATGGGTGATTCCGAGCATTTTTTGTGAATTGTTTACATACCCTAACAAATATTATAGAACCATAAAAATGACTGTCACTAAAAATCAGGTGCACTGATTTTAAGGACAGTCCAGGTAAAAATTATAATGGCAATAAACTTCTGCTATATTCCTTTAGAGTCGATATCAATCAGAGAAAAAACTACTTGAGAAGTCCTAGCGCGACGACTCAAGTAGTTTTAGTTGTGTTAACGGTTCCCTTTAATGTAAGGATCACCAATTGCTTTCGGTGCATTTGCACGACCAATAAATCCTGCTAGTGCGAGTATCGTCAATACGTACGGTAAAATATGAAGGTAAACAGAAGGAACATCAGCCATGAACTTAATTTCAGATGCACTAATCGCTAGTGCCTGTGCAAATCCAAAGAATAATGCTGCGCCCATTGCACCGATTGGATGCCATTTACCGAAAATCATTGCAGCGAGTGCCATAAACCCTTGACCGTTAATTGTCGCATGACCAAAATCATTTGTCATCGTTTGAGAATAAATTGCGCCACCAATACCAGCTAAACCACCAGATATAATAACAGCAATGTAACGGATTTTCATTACATTAATCCCCATCGTATCTGCAGCCATTGGATGTTCTCCAACTGACCGAAGTCGCAAACCAAACGGTGTCTTATAAATAACAAACCACGCAACCACTGCAATGACGATTGCTAAAATAGATGTGCCGTAGACTAACTTGAAAAGCATCGGTCCAATGAATGGTATTTCTGATAAGAAAGGTAGATCAAACCGAGGAAACTTTTGTTGAATAAAGTCAGTTTGCCCTTTATCGAATATCATTTTCACTGAAAAGAGTGCCACGGCAATACCGAGCATGTTAATAGCAACACCTGAAACAACTTGATCTGCACGGAAAGTAATGGATGCGACCGCGTGTAAAACTGAAAAGAGTGCAGATGCAATCATTGCAGCAAGTAGCGCTAACCAAGGTGTATAAACACCAAATGTATTCGCAAAACTTAAGTTAAAGAGAATACCGATAAATGCCCCCATAACCATTAATCCTTCGAGACCAATGTTTATAACACCAGAGCGTTCGGAAAACACGCCACCGATTGCTGTCAATATAAGAGGCGCTGCATATGCGATTGACATCGGGACAATGAAATACATAATATCCAAAATGTTCATATCACTTCGCCCCCTTTTTCTTATCTAATCGTTTCAAACCGACACGAATAATATAACCTGAAGCAACAAAGAATATAATCAGCGCGATAACGATTGATACAATTTCAACTGGAATATTTGCTTCGTTCGGCATATTGTTGGCGCCATATTTCAATGAACCGAAGAGGGAGGCACCAAAGATGACACCAAGTGGTGTATTAGCTCCAAGTAATGCTACTGCAATACCATCGAAACCGATACCTGTAAAACCACCACGAGCAGACATGTTTCCGAATGTACCTAGCGCTTCCATAGCCCCACCTAGACCTGCGAAGGCGCCTGAAATGACCATTGAGAGAATAATGTTTTTACTTACATTCATACCTGCATACTGCGATGCGTTGTCGTTAAATCCAACCGATTTCAGTTCAAAACCAGTCTTCGTTTTCTCAAGAATAAACCACATCACAATGACCATTCCTAATGCAATCAAAATTCCATAATGCAATGTTGAGTGATCTGTTAAATTAGAGAGAAACTCAGAACGTAAAGATGCAGTTTCCTTAATGTGATCTGTTTTATAGCTACCACCAGAAATGGTTTTAATAAGTGCGTTGACAACATGCAATGCAACGTAGTTCATCATAATTGTCACAATTACTTCGTGCACACGCAGTTTCGCTTTTAAGATACCTGGGATTAAACCCCAAATCGCTCCCGCAAGTGCTGCAGCAATTAGTGCAAATGGAATATGAATATATTTTGGTAATTCAAATGCCATACCAACATAAGCCGCTGCAAACCATCCAACCATTAATTGACCTTCAACCCCGATATTAAAGAGACCTGTTCGGAAAGCAAATGCAACTGCTAATCCAGCTAAAATATATGGACTTATTTGACGAATTGTTTCTCCAATTGCGTATGAATCTCCAAATATTCCATTCCATAGTGCTAGATAGCCTTCTGCTGGATTGTATCCACTGAACACCATGACAATTGCTCCAACGAGCAAACCAAGGATAATCGAAATAACAGTTACTAATACGTTGATTAGTCTATTCGACATGGTTGTCGTCACCTTCTTTCACCTTAACTTCATTGTCTACTACAACCATATCAATTTTCTTATGCCCTGCCATTAGTAGTCCTAGCTCTTGCTCAGTCGTTTCAGCAGGAAGAACAGTATCTACAATTTCTCCATCATAAATAACAGCTATTTTATCAGAAACATTTACAACTTCATCCAGTTCAAATGAAATAAGCAAAACAGCTTTGCCATTATCACGTTGTTCAATTAATCTTTTATGAATGAACTCAATTGCACCAACATCCAACCCTCTCGTAGGTAACGCTGCAATCAGTAGATCTGGATTACGAACTACTTCTCTACCAATAATTAGTTTTTGTTGGTTTCCACCTGACAATGCTCGTGCTAATTCGTTTTCACCTTGTGTTCTTACATCAAAGTCAGTAATGATTTCATTTGCTTTTTTCGATACAACATTATAATTCATAATGCCGTTTTTCGAAAATGGTTCTTGATAATAAGATTGCAACGCAGCATTATAACCAACTGAAAAATCAAGTACTAGCCCATGCTTATGTCTATCTTGAGGAATATGACCTAGTCCAGTTTCTGTTATTTTCCTTGGTTTTTTGCCAGTTACATCAATATTATTCAATGAAATCTTTCCACTTTTCACTTTTCTTAGACCTGTAATTGCTTCAATCAGCTCAGATTGACCATTGCCATCAATACCAGCAATCCCAACAATCTCACCTCTACGAACGGTTAGATTTAAACCTTTTACTTTTTGAATGCCACGATTGTCTTCAACTACTAGATTTTCTATATGTAATACTTCTTCTGTCGGTGTAGATGGACCTTTTTCAGTTTTAAAAGTTACCTGTCTTCCGACCATTAATGTTGCTAATTCCTCCGGATTTGTTTCAGCAGTAATAACGGTTCCAATCCCTACACCTTTACGAATAACCGTTACGCGATCAGAAACGTCCATAATTTCTTGTAATTTATGTGTAATAAGTACAATGGACTTGCCTTCACCAATGAGCTTTTTCATAATATCGATTAGCTCGCCAATTTCTTGTGGTGTTAATGAAGCCGTCGGCTCATCAAAAATGAGTATTTCAGCTCCGCGATACAATGTTTTCAAAATTTCGACACGTTGTTGCATCCCTACTGAAATATCTTCAATTTTCGCATATGGATCTACATCTAAACCATATAGTTTAGAAATTTCAGCTACTTTTTTCGCAGCATCCTTAATGTTAATCATACCCATTTTTTTAGGTTCATTGCCCAGTATGATATTTTCAGTAACTGTTAGATTTTCAACAAGCATGAAATGTTGGTGAACCATCCCTATACCAATATCATTTGCAACGTTTGGATCTGTAATTGCTACTTTCTTACCTCGAACTAAAATTTCTCCTCCATCAGGCTGATACAGGCCAAAAAGAACGTTCATCAGCGTAGATTTACCAGCGCCATTCTCGCCTAATAGTGCATGTATCTCCCCTTTTTCTAGCTGAAGGGTAATATTATCGTTCGCCGTGAAGTCACCAAACTTCTTTGTGATATTCAACATCTCGATCACATATTCCACAGGGTTCCCTCCCCAAAAAGTGATTATTACTAGTATATTAATACAAGAAAAGCTTCCATCTATTGGAACCTTTTCGTCTATTAAGTTACAGTTCTGTATTGATAAGAAACGATAAAGGTCAGAACACTCTGACCTTTATGTTCTTATTTACTTAAAATTTATTTCTTCTTTTCAGCTTTTTCTGGTACTACGATTTCACCAGATGCAACTTTCTTTGCAAACTCGTCAACTTTGTCTAAAACGTCTTGTGGAATTGCTCCGCGTGAATCTGCTAATGCTACACCTTCGTCTTTAAGACCGTAAGTTTTAGTTTCTCCACCAGGGAACTTGCCTGCTTTAGCTTGTTCTGCGATGTCTTTAACCGCAACGTCAACGCGTTTCAGCATAGAAGTCAATGTAATGTTATCATCGCCAACTTTACCTTCTTCGTATTGGTCAGAGTCAACACCGATGACCCATACAAAAGCATCTTTATCTGCTGCTTTACGTTCTTTTGCTTCTGTGAAAACACCATTACCTGTTCCACCAGCTGCGTGGAAAATAATATCAACGCCTGAAGAATACATACGAGCTGCAGTTGCTTTACCTAGTTCAGCTTTGTCAAAAGCACCTGTATATTTGTTGTCTACAACGATGTCAGGGTTTACTGCCGCAACACCCGCTAAGAAACCGCCTTCAAAACGTTCAATAACTGGAATTTCCATTCCGCCGATAAAACCGATTTTACCAGACTTGCTCATTAGAGCAGCAGTAACACCCGCAAGGAAAGCACCTTCGTGCTCTTTAAACATAATGCTTGCAACGTTTGGCTCTTCAACAACACCATCGATAATTGCAAATTCAGTATCTTTTTTCTGTGTTGCTATTTCTTTAATAGCATCTTCCATAAGGAAACCAACACCGTATACTAAGTTAAAATTACGGCGTGCAAGCGCATTCAAATTCGGCGTGTAATCCGAATCATCAGTTGATTGCAAGTAATCAAAGCCGCCATCACCTTTAGTTAATTTGTTGTCTTCACCGAATTCTTTGATACCTTTCCATGCCGATTGGTTGAATGACTTATCATCAACGCCGCCGACATCAGTAACCATTGCTACTGAGAATTTCGCATCTTCTTTACCTGCCCCTGTTGTACCTTCTTTGTCTTTGCCTTTATCTGCTCCACAAGCACCAAGAATGGTACCAGCTGCAAGAAGCATTGATAATGCTAGACCTGATTTACGTGTAATCATGTTGAAACCTCCCCAATTTGTTGTTTATATAGTATGACGAATGAACGTCTCATACCCTTTTTCGGATAACATGAAAGCTGAATTTATCAGCCCGGAAGTAGTTCTTTGAGTAAAGGACCATTTCGCCTTCCTCACTATAATGTCGCTGTAATAGTACGAGCAATGGAACGTCTACTCCACATCGCAGAATGGATGATGCTTCATCATCATAACCGACTGGCTCGATATGTGCCACCGCTTGCGAGATTCGAATAGTACCGTTTCTTTCAATTGCATTAAATATTGAGTTCTTAAATAATTCTTCAGTACCAGATGGCAGTTTGTCCGATAGTACTTGATCGATACAATAGACAACGGGGGTCCCATCGGCCGTTCTTACCCTCTTAATTGTAACAAGTTTGGATCCTTCCACGCAATCAAATTTCGACATTTCTTGGTCGTTTACAACTGTTTCTGTCACATCCATAAAAATAGTGCCTGGCTCCATACCCGCATCACGAATCATAGAAGAAACACTTGATAAATGTTCGATTCCTGATGAAAATAATGGCTTTGGTTTAACAAAAGTACCTACACCATGTTTACGCACAATGACTTTTTCTTCTTCTAACACACGGAGTGCTTCACGAAGTGTAGCTCGGCTAACACCAAGCGTTCGCGCAAGTTCAAATTCCGATGGAAAACGTTCATTCTCTTTAAAAACTCCATCGTCGATGTCTTGTTTCAAACGTTCAATTACTTGTACATATAAATGGCGTTGATCCGCTTTCACCATCGTATCGCCCCCTCGATGTCAGACATCTGATGTTAAACATCTTATCTAATCATCCATACTATATCACTTTAGAACGACAAAATAAACAACACTTTTAAAAATCTTTAGTAATAAATGCGACTTTAGATATAAAATGTGCTTATTTTGTCAGAACTACATTTCAGCCTCCACTTTACTAATCAGCACTTGACGTGGTTTACTACCTTCAGGCGGCCCTACTACACCACGCATCTCCATCTGATCTACAATTCGAGCTGCTCGAGAGTAGCCGACTCTGAATCGTCTTTGCAACATAGATACTGAAGCAGTTTGCATTTCTGTGACCAATTGAACCGCTTGTTCATAAAGTTCATCTGTTTCTTCATAGCTAGGTATTTCTTCAATTTCAGTTGGGATCATTTCTTCTTGATATTGTGCCTTCTGCTGTTCAATAACAAAATCCACAACTGCTTCTACTTCACTGTCTGACACGAATGCTCCCTGTATTCTAACAGGTTTTGAAACTCCAGCAGGTAAAAACAGCATATCCCCTCTACCTAATAATTTCTCTGCCCCACCACTATCAAGTATTGTTCTTGAGTCGATTGCTGATGAGACTGCAAACGCAATACGTGAAGGTATATTCGCTTTAATGATACCCGTTATGACATCGACACTTGGACGTTGCGTTGCAATTATTAAATGGATTCCTGCTGCACGTGCCATTTGAGCCAATCTTGTGATTGAATCTTCAACATCATTTGATGCTACCATCATTAGATCTGCAAGCTCGTCCACGATGACAACAATATAGGGCATTCGAGGATGCTTTTCCTCATTCTCAACATTCCATACATCAATGTGCTCATTGTATCCTTCTATATTTCGAGTTCCAGTATGAGAAAATAATTCATAACGTCGTTCCATTTCTGATACAACTTTTTTTAATGCTTGAGAAGCTTTTCTTGGATCGGTCACAACCGGAGCCAATAAATGCGGAATACCATTATATATATTTAGTTCTACCATTTTCGGATCAATCATCATCATCTTAACTTCATGTGGTTTTGCTCGCATCAATATGCTGATTATGATGCCATTAATACAAACACTTTTACCACTCCCGGTTGCCCCTGCAACGAGAACATGTGGCATTTTGTTTAGTTCTGTTAGCATCGCCTGACCTGTAACATCTCGACCAAGGGAAATCATTAACTTTGAATCCGGTTTATTATTTTCTTTCGTATCAATTACTTCTCTAAGACTAACGACGGATACTGAACTGTTAGGTACTTCAATACCAACAGCAGATTTACCTGGAATTGGTGCTTCAATTCGGATGCCACTTGCCGCGAGTGCGAGTGCAATATCATCAGCTAAACTAACTATCCGACTCACTTTGACTCCCGTATCAGGTAACACTTCGTATTTCGTTACAGCTGGTCCTAAGTGAACTTGTGTAACGCGAGCTTTAACACCAAAACTCAAAAATGTTTTTTCTAACTTTTGAGCATTTGCTTGTATGGAGTCGAATTCTTCAGATTGATCATGATGCTCACCTTGTTTTAATAAACTTGCAGGTGGTAACACGTACGCTTCGTTCTCCTCTTCTCCCGTAACACCCGTTATAGCTGTAAGTTCTGGAGCATCTGATAACGATTCTTCGTCAGCTGTTATTCCTTCAGTCGAACTTGGCTTTTCTATCCGCTCACTGAATGCCGAAATAATTGGTTGAGAAATGACATCTGCGCTCGGTGCTTCAACACTGGCAGCTTCTTGATTTGACTCGATTTCAGATGGCATATCTTGCTTTTTAGCGCGACTACCCCGAGCAGATGTCGTTTTTTTAGTTACTTTTTCTTTCTTTATAAAAACACCTTTTACGATTTCAAGTAATTTAGGAACTATGTCTACAATATAGGGGACGAACGCTTTCCCCGTTAAGAGAATAATTCCAATTAACAACAGTAAGATTCCGCCAATAAATGCACCAGATGAATCCACGAGGGCATGAAGCATAGCAAATAGAACAGCGCCTGTCATACCTCCACCCAGTGCACCACTTCTATTTACAATCCCATCATTCGTAATAAGTACTTTCCACGTTTCTTTTAATGCGGAATTAGACATCAGTACACGACTTTCATATAACTCTTTAAATAGATGGATATGACTGAACAACATTAGACTTGCTAATATAAATAAACTGCCTCCAACAATACGATTTTTCCAACCCGCGGGGCTACGTTTAATCATAAATAATAATGCTTGTACGATTAGTAAAAGCGGTAACGCACTATGCCAATTCCCAAAGATGAAACGAGAAAACGACGATAATCCTCTTCCTACAATTCCAAATTCAAAAATGATAATAACAGCAAGACCAATCATCGCAAGACCCATCACTTCATAGAGTAATGGACTTTTTTCTGCTCCTTTCTTATTGCGAGCAGTTGTCTTTTTCTTTTTCTTAGTTACTTTCCTAGACATGCAATTCCCCCTCTCATGGAAGTACATTTTCTGTTTTCCCAAAAAAGGACTTCCCGCCGTTCAGACGGCAAGGAAATCCTTGTAATGTAGTCTTTAACTTATATTCAATATTCCATAATGATTGGAATAATCATCGGTCTTCTTTTCGTTTGTTGATAAAGATATGAACTAAGGGTGTCGCGAATCTCTTGCTTTATGTTTGTCCATTCGAACGTCTCTTTATTCACATATTTTTCAACTATTTTCGTTACAAGCTTAGAGGATTCATCGAATAGTTCCTCAGATTCACGCACATAGACGAATCCACGTGAGACGATTTCTGGTCCAGCTGCAATGCGCTTTTGCTTACGACTTAACGTCACTACAACCGTGAAGATTCCATCTTGTGAAAGTAATTTACGATCACGGAGAACGATATTACCAACATCACCAACGCCGATTCCATCAATAAGAATATTACCCGCTTGAACACGTCCACTCATGCGCATCTTATCGTTTTTGTATTCAACTACATCGCCTTTATCAGCGATGAATACTTGAGCTTTTTGTAGTCCCGTTTCCTGAGCAAGTTGAGAATGGGCTATCAACATTCGGTATTCACCTTGTATTGGAATGAAATACTGAGGTTGCATTAGATTCAACATTAACTTTAAATCTTCTTGACTTCCGTGTCCTGATACGTGCACGTTTTTTGTTGAAGTTAGAACATTTGCACCTGCTTTCGCAAGATCATTCATCGTATGGAACATATCTACTTCCATTCCAGGTGACGGCGTGAATGTGAATAATACAGTGTCCGTATCCTTTATGCGAATATCCTTATGCTGTTTGCGCACAATCCGTTCAAGGGCATCCAAAGGCTCGCCTTGGTTACCTGTTACAATAATAACGATTTCGCTGTCATTATATTTGCCGATTTCTTTCACTGGGATGACTACGTCTTCCTCAATTGTTAAATAACCAAGGTTAACGCCTACTTCAAAATAACTTTCCAAACTTTTCCCTACTACTGCGACTTTCTTGTTCGTTTCAAAAGCTTTATCAAAAACTTGTTGAATACGGATAAAGTTCGATGCGTACAACGCAACAAGTATTCTTCCTTCTGCTCCATGGAAAGTTTTCGAGAGACTGTTTTCAATGACAGATTCCGAAGTTGTATAACCTGGACGTTCAGCTTCTGAAGAATCGGACATTAGAATGAATACACCTTGTTCACCAAGTGCTGCCATTTTAGCAATATCAGGACGATATTTACCTTTTGCAGACTGATCGAATTTAAATTCACCTGTATGAACAATTGCACCTTCACTTGTATGGAAAACAATCCCTAAAGAATCCGGTATACTATGCGTTGTATTAAAGAATGTAACATGTGTTCCTTGGAAGTTCATACGACTCTTATTTGTCACTTCAAAAAATTTCACATTTTGAGGAGCTGGCATCGTTTTTAAATGCTCTTTCGCAAGTGCTATTGTCAACTTAGAACCATAAACTGGTGCTTGTACTTTTTGAAGTAAATAAGCGATTGAACCGATTGCATCTTCATGACCATGCGTAAGGAAAATCCCTTTAACACGTTCTTTATTTTCTACAACATATGAAATGTCTGGAATGACGATATCAATTCCGAGCATCTCACCTTCCGGGAACATCAGGCCTGCGTCTACGATGAATAGTTCTTCATCAATTTCAACAACATACATTGCCTTCCCTATTTCTCCTACTCCACCTAATGGGATGATTCTTATTAATTCATTTTTCGTTTTTGCCACTTTGTTTCCTCCTATTGATCATTACGCAAAAAAAGAGTCTGAAGTCCACAGTACTAGTAAAGGGACTGTGATTCTCTTCAGATTTCCCTGCATAATTTCTCGATCTTTTTCCCGTCCATATCGACTATGTATCATTATACGTGACTGAGCGTATCTGTACAAACAAAAAAAGCCGGAAGTCTTTTTCCGGCAGTATTTATTTGAAAATATGTTGCTTACTTTGATAGTTATTCCATACTTCATCAAAAGCGTTACTACCGTCTCGAAAGTCCGTTAACGGTAACCGAACACCACCTGTTTTCACACCTAATTTATTCAGCCCATATTTCACCGGCACAGGGTTTGGAGCACTAAAGAGCGCCTGATAGAGCGGCAATAATGTTTGATGATATAGAGCTGCATCTGCTAAACGCCCTTCTTTAAACGCGCTAATCATTTGTTGCATTTCATTTCCAACTACATGCGCTGCAACTGAAACAACTCCTTTTCCTCCAATAGCAAGAAGAGGGAGAGTCAATGCATCATCTCCACTATATACCGAGAACTCATCATCTGTATTCGAAATAATTGTTGCCATTTGTTCTAAACTACCACTCGCTTCTTTAACCGCTTTAATATTAGGTATCTTTGATAATTCTACGATTGTTTCGGGTTGCATATTCACAACTGAACGACTCGGTATGTTGTATAGCATTATTGGTAAAGAAGTCTCACTAGCAATATGAGAAAAATGTGCATATAAGCCCTTTTGATCAGGTTTGTTGTAATAGGGTGTAACTAGCATAACACCATCCGCGCCTAACCTTTCAGCTTCTTTTGTCATGTACACTGATTCAACTGTATTATTTGAACCTGTACCAGCAATTACAGGCACTCTTTTGTTTACTACATTAATAACAAAGGCTAATAATTCTTGTTTTTCCTCTATTGATAACGTAGGTGATTCACCTGTTGTACCGTTGATAACAAGTGAATTTGAACCATTTGCAAGTAAATGTTCAATTAATGTGGCTGTTTTATTATAATCAATAGTTCCCGTCTCTGAAAACGGCGTAACCATAGCGGTTGAAATGTTTCCAATTTCCATCTTCAATCAACTCTTTTCTGAAATATTACTGTTTTCCATTCACTATATGCTCAGCAATTTGAACAGAGTTTAATGCTGCCCCTTTTTGCAGATTGTCCGATACAATCCAAAGATGAAAGCCGTAGGAAACTTCAGGATCTTTACGAATTCGACCAACAAAGACATCGTTTTTCCCTTCAGCAAACAATGGCATTGGGTATAATTGTTTTGATGGATTATCTTGAAGGACGACGCCTGGCGCTTGCATAAGTAATGTTTGAATATCATTCACTGTGACTCCGTCAGTTTCTAATTCAATATAGACAGATTCCGAATGTCCCGTGACAACAGGCACTCGTACACAAGTAGCAACAACAGACAAACGATCATCTGCAAAGATCTTTTTGGTTTCGTTCATCATTTTTAACTCTTCAAGTGTATATCCTGAAGAATGAAATGTATCTATTTGAGGGATTGCATTAAATGAGATTGGGTAATGTTGCTGCGCAGAAGAGGTTGGAAGAATTTCCGCTTTAATAGCAGAGCGGTTTTCAAACTGACCACTCTGTTGTCTTAACTCATTAATCGCCGCGCTTCCAGCACCCGAAACCGCCTGATATGTTGACACTACAATTCGTTTCAATCCATATTTTTGTCGTAATGGCTGAAGTGCAGTCACGAGCTGGATTGTAGAGCAATTTGGATTGGCAATAATTTTTGCATCATCAATTAACATATGTGAATTTACTTCTGGAACCACAAGCGGAATCGAGTCAATCATTCGGAAAGCACTTGTATTATCTACCACAACCGCACCACGTTCTACCGCTTCATGCACAAACCTTTCCGATATCGTACCGCCCGCACTAAAGAAAGCAATTTGAATATTATCAAATGACTCAGGAGTCGTTTCTTCTACAATATAGATTTGGCCACCCGCTTCTATTTTCGAGCCAGCCGATCTTTTTGAAGCAAGAAGTTTGATGGATTTTGACGGGAAATTTCGTTCCACTAATTTTTCAAGTATTTTAGTTCCAACAGCGCCTGTAGCGCCAACAATTGCAACGTTTACTTTCTCCATCTTCATCTTCCTCTCAACAATTTTGAATATTAATATACATAGCCGGATTTACCAATAATGCAGTTCCAATCAATGATTTTGCAATTTGCAACCGCACTGCTATTACAATCAGCAAGTCATTGGTCGAATTATATCACAAATGAGATTATTGTAAAGTTGTATTTTTATAGCGTAGGATGAATAATCAATAGAGGTTGTAGTTGCACTTTTTCGAGGGCAGCAGCTGCAGCAGGTACCATTAATGTGAAGTCGGATATGAGTGAATTGGGTTTATTAAAAGGGTCATCTTGACCAAACGGAATAAAGTAAACATTTTTCATATTAAGCAATTTCATAAGATTTGTTGCGTTCAATCCGAGTGCATCATTTGTAGAAATTCCAAGTAAAACAGGACTATTATTACGTAACGTAGCTTTTGCAGCCATTAATACAGGTGAATCCGTTGCAGCATTTGCAAAACGACTAATTGAATTGCCAGTCATTGGCGCAATAATCATACAATCAACAGGTGTTTTCGGACCGAATGGTTCTGCTCCAACGATTGTAGAAATAACTTTTTCTCCTGTGGCGTCTTCTATTTTTTCAATCCATTCCTCTCCAGTACCAAAACGAGTTGCTGCTGTCAGTACAGAATGCGTAATTACTGGAACTACAGTAGCACCAGCATCTTTCAATGAGTCGATTACAGGTATGATTGCATCATACGTACAATGAGATGCTGTGATGCCAAGTCCAATTCTCTTTCCTTGTAACATTGGTTTCCCCTTTCATCCTCATTACATCCTCTCAAGCGCATCAGCCAATGCAGATGCCGCATCTACCGGAAAATGTTTTCCAGGCAATGCAAGGAGTACTGTATAGTATTCAGATGACAAGGGAGCCCTTAGGCATCCGGGAGATGATGCCAAATCAAATATATGAAGTTTCGGATGACTCTCAACCGCCAGCCACTTCGAAGGAATTGTGTTCACTAAGGACCCTTCTTTAAATACAAATGTAGACGTTATTTTTTCAACTTCATAACCAAATGCTTCTGCTTCTCCAAGTTGACTAGCAGCTCTAGCCAATACAGTAACCCGTCCGCCTAGTTGCTGCAATGTATAAGCTACCATTTTTCCAACTCTTCCAAATCCAGCAACGTAGAAATGCTTGTTTGCAATACTTTTCTTTGTTCGTTCATAATATTCATGTACGAATGCTTCAGCAGTCAACACTGCATTCCGCCAAATAAAACGCTCTTCATTTAAATAGGATTCTACACGAATCCCTGCAGTTAAAAACGGCTCTAGCCAAATTGCATCTGCTTTGCCTGTGATTAACGTAGTATCCTTAGCTAACAACTCTGTTCGAATTGAACCTTGAATTTGATGAACAGGAAATACAAGATGACTAGGAGAAAACTCTATAATCTTATGTTCTAACTTTTCGCCTCCTAGGCTATGAGCAAAATGTTGGCTATTCACTCCTTTCTTTAGGAAGTGTTCGCTACACAGCGCCATTCTTGCATCATCACCGATAAATAGCCACTTATCTTCGGTCTTCAAGATCAAATTCCTCCGCAATGTGTGTCTTACCAAAAAGAATGCGATGTTCTCCTATTAACACAATTTCTGACCACGGTATGAATTCGTCAATTTGTTCTTGACGCCCTCTAAATGAAAAACGCCCTGATTTCTTTCTAACTTCGAATCCTAAAACTTCACCTGTTCTACCATTAAAAATGAGATCTGTATCTGCTAAGTACCCGTATCGAACGCCATCTTCCACTTGAATCAGTTCTTTCTGAGCAAGTTCAGATAATAACAAGTCGCTTCCCCCTCTCTTCATATCTATTTAGTATATGACTTGAAATAGGAAAAGCTGACCTAATTAATCAATCAAATTTTGACTTCCTCATGTACTTCCAATGGCGATATAATAGAGATTGCTCGTTCTGTAGAAAATAGTTCGATAGCCAGCTGTTGCACATCGGTTACTTGAATACTGTCAATTAACTCAACGACTTCTTCAATCGATTGATGTTTCCCTAAGATTAACTCATTTTTTCCATTACGATGCATTCTCGCTTCTGTGTTTTCAAGCCCTAACAGAAATCCAGCTTTTAATTGTTCTTTCGCATTTCGTAATTCATTGTTGGTGACACCATCGTCTATAAGAGAGCTAATTATTTCATCTATAGTTTGTAATAACGTTGTCATTTTTTTAGGTGATGTTCCAGCGTAAATCATAAATGCCCCTGTGGTTTTATATGCGGAATAATAAGATTCTACAGTGTACGCCAAACCTTTATCTTCCCGAACTTGTTGAAACAACCGTGAAGACATTGTGCCGCCCACAATGCTATCCAGTAGTATAAGCGTATGAATGCGCTCATCCTGGATTGATAAACCCGAATAACCAATACATATATGTGCTTGTTCAATTTCTTTTTCCTTTGTTAAGTGACCACTACAAAACTGTGGTGTCGTTATTTTTGTTTTTGTTTTACGGTTAGATTTGAATGTACCAAAATGAGCTTCAATTAATTTCACTAATCGATCGTCATAATTCCCCGCAACTGATATTACGATGTTTTCGGGATAATAATTTTCATCCATAAACTTATTGATGATAGCTTTGTCAAATGTTTTAATTGTCGTCTCAGTACCTAAAACCGGTCTTCCTATTGCATCATTAGGGAACATAGCGGACCATAATCGCTCATCTACATCATCATCGGGTGTATCTTCCACCGAAGCAATTTCATCCTGTACTACTGATTTCTCTTTTTCAATTTCTATTTCATCAAATTTCGAATTAAATAACATATCTGCGAGAATCGTTAATGCCTTTGGTGCTTGTGAGTTCAGCACAGTTGCGTAAAAACAAGTCATCTCTTTTGATGTGAAGGCATTGACATCTCCCCCCATACGATCGAATTGTTCCGCAATCATACGAGCACTTCGTGTAGAGGTTCCTTTAAAAAGCATATGTTCAATGAAATGGGCAATCCCTGATTGTTCTTGTACCTCATTAGCAGAACCTACACCCACCCAGACACCAATAGCAACTGAGTGTCCATGTTCCATTTTTTCATGAACAATTCTTACACCGTTTTGACAAGTGTATGTTTTTATCATTCTCGCAACCTCCTTTTTAGCTTGCTATAAATACACAAAAAGCCTCCGTCTCCACAATATGCGAAGAGGGGCTTTTTGTCCATTATTTCAAAATTAAGTTTGTTATTCTTTTTTCGCTTTTTCTTTCTCTTCAAGTATTACTGTTTTACGTGAAAGATTTACACGACCTTGATTGTCGATTTCGATAACTTTAACCATCATCTTGTCGTCTAATTTCAAGACATCTTCAACGGCTTTTGTACGTTCTTCTGCAATTTCAGAAATATGAAGAAGTCCATCCTTACCTGGGAATAATTCAAGAAAAGCACCGAATTTTTCAACTCGTTTTACTTTAGCCATATAATATTCGCCAACCTTAGCTTCGCGAACAATATTTTCAATCATCGCTTTCGCTTTGCTATTCATCTCATTGTTTGGAGAAGAAATGTAAATCGTCCCATCTTGCTCAGTGTCGATTTTAACATTTGTCTCTTCAATAATTTTATTGATCACTTTGCCACCAGGTCCAATGACATCACGGATCTTATCTGGATTGATTTTAATCATAATAATTTTTGGTGCATATGCAGAAAGCTCTTCCCGTGGTTCCGAAATTGCAGTTAGCATATGATCAAGTATTTTCAGACGACCAATTTTAGCTTGTGCTAATGCTTCTTCAAGGATTTGACGAGAAAGGCCGTCAATTTTAATATCCATTTGTAGAGCAGTGATTCCTTTAGATGTACCCGCAACTTTAAAGTCCATATCCCCTAGGTGATCTTCCATCCCTTGAATATCAGATAGAACAGAATAGTTCTCTCCTTTTTTCACAAGACCCATTGCAATACCAGCAACCGGTGCTTTTAAAGGTACTCCAGCATCTAACATCGCCATTGTAGAAGCACAAATAGACGCTTGTGATGATGACCCGTTTGACTCAAGTACTTCTGCTACAAGACGAATTGTGTAAGGGAAGTTTGTTTCATCAGGTAGTACTGCTACAAGAGCACGTTCTCCAAGGGCACCATGACCAATTTCACGACGGCCGGGTCCACGGATTGGCCCAGTTTCACCTACACTGAAGTTCGGGAAGTTGTAATGGTGCATGAAACGTTTAGACTCATCTAAGCCTAGTCCATCGATAATTTGAACTTCTCCTAGGGCACCTAACGTACAAATGCTAAGTGCTTGTGTCTGTCCACGTGTGAATAGACCAGAACCATGTGTACGTGGCAGCATGCCGACTTCTGATGCCAGTGGACGGATTTCATCTAAGCCACGACCATCAGGACGAATTTTTTCGTCAGTGATTAAACGACGTACTTCATCCTTGACGATTTGCTCTAAAATCCCTTTAACTTGTTTCATAGTCGCATCGTCAGCTTCTTTTTCTTTATACTGCTCAATCACGTCATTTTTAACAGAAGAAATTGCTTCTTCACGCGCATGCTTTTCTTGTGTTTGAATCGCATTGATTAAATCAGACTCACATTGGTTTTTAATATCAGCCATAAGTGTTTCATCTAATGAAAACAAAGGAATTTCAAGTTTATCTTTACCAATTTCAGCAACAATCATTTCTTGGAATTCAATTAGCTTAATGATTTCTCCATGACCAAACATTATCGCTTCAAGGACTACATCCTCTGCGACTTCGTTCGCCCCAGCTTCAACCATGTTAATAGCATCTTTCGTTCCAGCTACGATTAAATCAAGCTCACTCTTCTCCATTTGTGCAGGCGTTGGATTGACGATGAATTCGTTATCGATACGTCCAATTTGAACACCTGCAATCGGACCTTCAAAAGGAATATCTGAAACTGATAATGCCAATGATGAACCGAGCATTGCAGCCATCTCGGATGAACAGTCCTGATCCACTGACATGACAAGAGAAATAACTTGTACATCATTGCGGAATCCGTCAGCAAATAGTGGACGAATCGGACGGTCTATCAATCGACTCGTTAACACTGCCTTGTCAGATGGGCGACCTTCACGTTTTAGGAAACCTCCAGGAATCTTACCAACTGCATACATTCGCTCTTCATAGTTCACAGTAAGAGGAAAGAAATCCAATCCTCGTGAATTTTTTGATGTAGTCGCTGTTGATAGTACAGATGTATCACCATAACGGATGAGCACAGCACCGTTTGCTTGTTTAGCCAATTGACCAGCTTCTACCGTTAACGGTCTACCTGCCCAATCCAGCGTATACACTTTTTTACCTGTCATTATTGAACCCCTCTCCATATTCCAGCAGTTAACTGTATATGTTGTATGTATTACTAGTAGTGTATCAAAAAAAGTACTTCCATGTGTACTATTTAGTTGCATAGGAGAAAATAAATGCAATTAGTATTAGATTGAGACATTAGATTTTTGCTACTTAAATAAAAAAAAGCGGGCATGGCCCGCTTTTCATAGTCATCTTATTAACGGCGTAAGCCGAGTTTAGCAATAAGATCACGGTAACGTTGAACTTCGTTTTCACGCAAGTACTTCAAAAGTCTTTTACGTGTTCCGATCATTTTGTAAAGACCACGACGTGAGTGATGATCTTTCTTATGAAGACGGAAATGCTCAGTCAAGTTATTGATCTCTTCCGTAAGGACAGCGACCTGGACATCTGCTGATCCAGTATCTGTTTCATGAATTTTGAATTCATTGATCAATTCGTTTTTACGTTCTTGTGTTATAGCCATCCTATTCACCTCCAATTTCAAAGTATCCCCAATTCCCTAGCAAACGTTGGTGATTCGTGCTGCCAAGAAACGGTTAGTGCGTAATCGCACGTGCTAATAATAACACGCTCATTTTTAAAAAGCAACTTACCTAGTTACGCTTCTAGTATTTCTCTAGCTCGCTGTTTATCATTTTGCATTTCAGCAATTAACGCTTGTGCAGATTCAAATTTGAGTTCTTGACGAATATGGCTAACCCAATCCACCGAAACCGACTTATCATAGAGATTTCCATCAAAGTCTAGCACATGAACTTCCACAATGGCTGGCATTTCACCCTTATCATGAAATGTGGGTTTAACTCCAACACTACAAACGCCTTTATACGTTTGACCATCAAATGTAAAACGCACTGCATAGACTCCATTGGCAGGTAGAATGGTGTTTTCTTCAGGTGCTACATTGGCTGTTGGAAATCCTAGCTCCCGTCCTCGTTTCTCACCATGGACAACAATTCCGTCTGTTCTGAAATCCCTCCCTAGAAGTGTAGATGCTAACTCCACATTGCCTTCTGATAAGAGTTGTCTTATTCGTGTCGATGAAATTTTTTCATCCGCGCTTTCAACTTTTTGAATAGTCGTTGTCCCAAAATCACCTTTGGCAAGCTCTTCCATTTGCAGCATCGTTCCTGCACCTTTAGAACCAAATGTGAAGTCAAATCCAGCTACAACGTGCTTTATATGTAAACCTTTAATAAAGATTTCAACAAAACGTTCAGGCGAAAGCGATGCTAGAGACCAATCGAAAGTAATGATAAATAAAGCATCGATACCCATCGATTCAAGCAAACGTATTTTCTCAGGAAATTGAGTAATATAACCTACTTTGTTTCGTCCTTCCCCAAATAGATGTGAGGGATGAGGATCAAACGTCATAACCGCCGATTGAATGCCTCGTTTTTCGGCTTCTTTTTGTGCAGTAGCAATAACTGTTTGATGTCCTTTATGCAAACCATCAAAGAAGCCTAATGCTACCGAATAAGGTATAGAGTTTTCAATCGTACAATTATCGGGATAGTTCAGTTTATGAATTTCCAATGGTTTCCCTCCTTACATATTCAACGGAAACATTTTTTCAGGCTTCATTAGCCCTACTTTTTCTGGATGTTTTCGATAGATCGCAATCGCCTTGCTATGCTTAACAAAGACAATGTTTTGATTGTCCTGTAATTCTTCATGTTCGGGTAATACTTGACCATTCATAACCTTTTCAAAAAGCTCTTCACTTAGTTCTACTTTCTTAAAATCTATGAGTGCATCCTCTAGAGGGTGTAAAATCGAATCAATTCGACCTAACTCTTTCAGTTCTCTCACTTGATCAAGCGTTCGACAATCCACTTCACTATACGTGCCAGACATTGTCCTTACAAGCGATGACATATGTGCGGGATATCCGAGTAGTTCACCAATTTGCACAGCAAGCGTTCGGATATATGTCCCTTTTCCACAAGCGATGCGAATACTAAACTGAAGTTCATCCCCTTCGTACATATCTTGGGCATCAAGTAATTCGATTTCATGAATTAATACTTTCCTGGATGGCCTCTCTACTTCAATACCCTTTCTTGCATATTCATAAAGTTTTCTTCCATTCACTTTAACTGCAGAATACATCGGGGGAATCTGTGTAATCTCACCTGTTAGTTGGATTAGAACTTTTTCGATTTCTTCTTTAGTTATTTTCTTAAGTGAAAGATCTGAAGCAACAATTTCACCTTCAGCATCTTCAGTCTCCGTCGATGTTCCTATCGATATTACTGCCACATACTCTTTCCCTGTATCTGTAATATATTCAGCTACTTTCGTCGTTTGTCCAATGCAAATTGGTAGGACTCCTTCAACACTAGGGTCAAGAGTACCTGTATGACCAACCTTCTTCGTACCAAGAATTTTACGTAATTTAAATACACAATCGTGAGACGTCATTCCTTTTTCTTTCCATAAAGGTAGGATACCGTTCATTGGTTAACCCCTTTCACCTTCTAATTAAAGCTGTATGTAAATAGAGGAAGTCGGAAAGTCCATTTGGACACCGACTTCCTCCATTTTCACTAACGGTATTATTATTCGTCTTCTTTAGTAACCTGTCTTAGAAGTGTATCGATACGATTTCCGTATGCAACAGAAGTATCAATTTTAAATTCAATTTCAGGTGTTATACGCAATCTTATTCGCTGACCAATTTCAGTACGGATAAAACCTTTTGCCTTTGAGAGGCCTTTAAGCGTATCTTCGACCTTTGAATCACTACCAAGTACTGAAATATAAATAGTTGCTTGTTGTAGATCACCAGTTACTTCGACATCCGTTACAGTTACAAAACCGACTCGGGGGTCTTTAATCTTTTGACTGATGATTGCTCCAACTTCTTTTTTCATCTGCTCTGCGACTCGATTGGCACGCATTGACATAGATGGTCACCCCACTCTACTTTAATAATAGTCGAGCATGAGATTGGACATTTCCCATTCGGGATTAGACTCTAGCAACCGGATAGCCCGTCGCACTTCGCGTTCTGCCGCATCTTTCGATGATGCAGTTGCCACAAGTGCGAGTGTAGTCCGTTGCCAAAGATTCTGATGTTCGATTTCTGCAATTGAGACATTATAGGAATTTTTCACCCTATCCGTCATGCTCTTTAATACTGACCGCTTCCCTTTTAGAGAAGCCGCCGCCGGAATGAAAAAGGAACATTCCGCATAAACAATCATACTCGTTTAATTTCTTCCATTACGAAGGCTTCAATAACGTCGCCTTCATGAATGTCGTCAAAGTTTTTAATTGTTATGCCACATTCATACCCTTTTGATACTTCTTTTGCATCATCTTTAAAACGTTTCAACGTATCAAGTTCACCTTCAAAAATTACGATATTCTCTCGAACGATACGAACACTTGAATCACGTGTGATTTTTCCGTCTGTTACATAGCTACCAGCAATCGTTCCAACTTTAGAAACTTTGAAGGTTTCACGCACTTCAACTTGCCCGATAACTTTTTCTTCAAATTCAGGATCTAACATACCCTTCATTGCAAACTCAATTTCTTCAATTACTTTATAGATAACGCGATGTTGTCTAATATCGACACCTTCTGCATCAGCAGCACGCTTAGCATTGACATCTGGACGAACATTAAATCCGATGACAATTGCATTTGATGCAGCTGCAAGAGAAATATCAGATTCGTTAATAGCACCAGCACCCGTATGAATTATCTTGACGTTAACGCCTTCAACTTCGATTTTCATTAACGATGCAGCCATTGCTTCAACTGTGCCTTGAACATCAGCCTTCACAATAAGGTTCAGTTCTTTCATTTCGCCTTGCTTCATTTGGTCAAACAAGTTATCAAGCGTAACGCGTGTCTTTTCAACACGGTGTTCTTGCAACGCCTCTCCTGCTCTTGACTCACCAATTTGACGTGCTTTTTTCTCATCTTCAAATACAACGAAGCGATCTCCTGCTTGTGGAACATCACTTAAACCGGTGATTTCTACAGGTGTTGAAGGACCTGCCTCTTTCACACGACGACCAATATCACTAATCATTGCCCGAACACGTCCATACGTATTCCCAACAACGATCGGATCTCCAACATGTAATGTACCGTTTTGTACAAGTAATGTTGCAACCGAACCACGGCCACGATCTAGAGAAGCTTCAATTACCGTTCCTCTTGCACGAATTGAAGGATTAGCTTTCAATTCGGCAACTTCAGAAAGGAGTAAGACCATTTCAAGAAGTTGCTCAATTCCATCACCATTTAAAGCTGAAATTGGTACAAAAATTGCTTCTCCACCCCATGCTTCTGCTACTAAACCATGTTCTGTTAGTTCTTGCATTACACGGTCCGGGTTAGCAGATGGTTTATCCATCTTATTAACCGCTACTATTATTGGTACATCAGCAGCTTTGGCGTGGTTAATCGCTTCAATTGTTTGTGGCATAACACCATCATCAGCAGCAACTACTAAGATTGTAATGTCTGTAACCTTTGCACCACGTGCTCTCATTGTTGTAAATGCCGCGTGTCCCGGTGTATCAAGGAATGTTATTTTTTTACCATTCTCTACGATTTGGTAAGCGCCAATATGCTGAGTAATTCCGCCAGCTTCACCTTGTGTCACTTTCGTATTTCGAATTGAATCTAAAAGTGTTGTTTTACCATGGTCTACGTGTCCCATTATTGTTACAACTGGTGGGCGTTCCATTTGACCTGTTTCGACTTCTTCAGACTCTTCAAAATAAATCTCAAGATCCGTTACATCTATACGGATTTCTTCCTCAACTTCTACTTCATAATCGCTACAAATTAATTCAATCGCATCTTTGTCGAGTTCTTGATTAATTGTAGCCATTACACCTAACATGAATAACTTTTTAATAATCTCTGATGGCTCACGGTGTAGTTTTTGTGCTAATTCTCCAACTGATAACGATTCATAAAAAGTAATTTTTTCTGGTAATGGTAGCTCCACTTTAGGTTGTGGTGCTGGACGATATCTTCTACGACCTTGGTTTATTCCGCGTGCTGGTGGACGTCCACCTCTACCGCCTGGTCGACTCGGTCCACCGCCACCTGGACGAGATTGTGATTGTCCTCCTTGTGCCGGACGATTGCCACCTTGGCCACTTGATGCTGGACGTGATTGTCCTCCTTGCGCCGGACGGTTGCCACCTTGACCACTTGATGCTGGACGTGATTGTCCTCCTTGTGCCGGACGGTTGCCACCTTGACCACTTGATGCTGGACGTGATTGTCCTCCTTGTGCCGGACGGTTGCCACCTTGACTACTTGATGCTGGACGTGATTGTCCTCCTTGTGCCGGACGGTTGTTGCTTTGTGTTGACTTTGCTGGTCGTTGTGAGTCAGTTTTTGGAGTAGTGTTTGAAGACTTCGTCTCTTTTGTGTTCTCTACTTTTTTACTAGGTGCTTTCGTTTCTTGTGAATCATTCTTTGTATTCCCAAACTTATTATCCAATTTTGAGACAACTTCCTTATCTATCGTCGACATATGGTTTGTGACGTTTACATTTATTTTTCCAAGCTCGTCAATGACTTCTTTACTTGACTTATTAACACGTTTTGCGTATTCATGTACACGTATTTTCGTCATTTGCCCACCCCCGGTTATTGTTCGTTGAGGAGTCCTGTTATCTTACTTGCAAAACCAGTGTCTACTAGCGCAAGTACAACTCGTGACTCTTTTCCAATCGCATGCCCTAACTCTTCACGAGTTCCAAAAACATGCATCTCAACGTTGTAAGACGTACATTTATCATTCAATTTTTTTAACGTATTGTCAGATGCATCCTGAGATACAATTACTAGTTTTGCGTTACCAGAACGAACTTCACGGATCACTAGTTCTTCACCCGTTATAAGCATCCTTGCTCGCGCTGCCAACCCGAGCATTTGGTAGATTCGCTTCTTAGGCTCCATCATTTCAGCGCCTCTCTACGAATAGCGTGAAGTAAATCTTCGAATACTCGTTCTGGGACTGATGTTCCTAATTGACTCTCAATCGATTTGTTTCGACGCGCCTCTTCGACTGCTTCTTCGGATTTTGACACATAAGTACCGCGTCCGGATTTTTTACCCGTCAAGTCAAGAGCGACTTCGCCTTCTTTAGGACGGACAATGCGAAACATTTCCTTTTTGGGAAACATTTTTCCTGTTGCGGCACATTTGCGTAAGGGAACTTTTTTCATGTTTGTCATGTGTATATATCCCCTTTTCTCAGTCTTCGTCGTCTGAATACAAGTCGATTGTTTCTTCATTCACGTCTTCACTGGTCGCTTCATCTGTATAAAAAGATTCATCTTCATCATTAGAAGTTACGCTTCCTACTGGAGGATAGATTCCTAACTCACGTGCATCTGTTTCACTTTTAATATCTATTTTCCATCCCGTTAGTTTTGCAGCTAATCTTGCGTTTTGGCCACGCTTACCAATCGCGAGAGATAATTGATAGTCAGGAACGACTACAGTCGTTGAGCGTTCTTCTTCGTTGACTTGAACATCAATCACTTTTGAAGGACTTAATGCATTTGCAACAAATATAACCGGATCTTCAGACCATTCTACAATATCAATCTTTTCACCATTTAATTCATTTGAAATCGATTGAACTCGGGCTCCTCTACCACCTACACAAGATCCAACTGGATCAACCGCTTCGTTATTCGTATGGACAGAGATTTTTGAACGATCGCCCGCTTCGCGTGCAATTGACTTTATTTCTACAATGCCTTCAAAAATTTCTGGTACTTCCACTTCAAACAGTCTTCTAAGTAATCCTGGATGTGTGCGTGAAACAAATACTTGAGGGCCACGAGACGTTTTCTCAACTTTTGTAATATAGACTTTGATTCGATCATGAGGTTTATACGTTTCTGTTGATATTTGTTCGCCGATAGGTAGTACAGCTTCAACCTTACCAAGTCCTACATATAAATTACGAGCATCTAATCGTTCCACGATTCCGTTAACGATATCTTCTTCACGATCAACATATTCCTCAAAAATGATTCCTCGTTCAGCCTCGCGAACCCGCTGAGTCACAACCTGCTTAGCGGTTTGTGCAGCAATACGACCAAAATCACGTGGTGTCACTTCTAATTCTACAATGTCTTCAATTTCGTAAGCAGGATTGATTAAGCGCGCATCTTCAAGTGATATTTGCATACGCTCATCTTCGACTTCTGCTACAACGTCTTTGCGAGAGTATACTTTCATTGTTCCTATTTCAAGATTTAAATCTACACGTACATTTTGTGCTTGATTGAAATTGCGTTTATACGCAGTAACAAGTGCCGCCTCAATTGCTTCAACTATTACTTCACTAGAAATGCCTTTCTGCTTTTCAAGGGCAGTAAGTGCATCGAGTAGCTCACTACTCATTTTCCATCACTCCTCGGATCAATTATGAGGAAAAATCGATCGCTAAACGCGCGAATGCGATTTTATCCCTTTCAATTTGAATAGTAACTTTTCTTGTTTTGATACGGATTTCAACTTCTGCGATTTCAGAGTTGCAATTCACTAGGTATCCTTCAAATTCTTTCATACCTTCAACCTGTTCATACGTCTTTATAAAGACAAATTGTCCGATTGCTTGTAGGAAGTCATTTTCTTTCTTTAATGGCCGTTCCGCTCCCGGAGAAGATACTTCTAGAAAATAGTTTTGCGTAATTGGATCAGTGCGATCAAGTTCTTCACTTAACTTTTCACTCACTTGCGCACATTGATCTATATCGATATTGCCATCAGGATTGTCGATATAAACGCGTAGAAACCAATCTTTTCCTTCTTTTAAAAATTCAAGGTCAACTAGCTCCAACCCAAGTTCATCCACAATTGGCGTAACTAATTTTTCCACCTCTTCTGTTATCTTACTCATCCTATCCCTCCCGAAAACTAACTAAAAAGCGCATAGAACAACAGAAAAGAGCGGGAATTCCCACTCTTTTTGCGCAAGACTATACCAAAAGTTATTTAAATTGTACCATAGGATGCTTAACCGTGCAAATTATGCGAAAAGAAATAGCTTTAGAATAAGGATAGCTGATTTGCATCTGGCATCCCTTCTAGACACCCTAGCGTATCCATATACTCAACTACCGTTTTGGATACACGACCTCTTCGTTGGAAATCTTCTTTTGACAGAAACTCTCCATCTTCCCTAGCTTCTAGTATCGTTTTCGCTACGTTTGTACCAAGCGAAGGAATCGAGTTGAATGGTGGTATTAATGAATTTCCATCAATAAGAAACTCGACTGCGTCAGACTTATATAAATCGGGTTTTGCAATTGAAAATCCTCTTTCATACATTTCCAACGAAATTTCTAATACCGTAAGTAAACTTTTTTCCTTTGGTGTAGCATCTAAACCTTTAGAGTTTATCTCTTTAATTTGTGTTCGAATTGCAGTTGGACCTTGTGTCATGGACTGCAGGTCATAATCTGTTGCGCGTACAGTAAAGTATGTTGCATAATACAAAATTGGATGATGCACCTTAAAATAAGCAATGCGTAATGCCATTAAAACGTAAGCGGCAGCGTGAGCTTTTGGGAACATATACTTTATTTTCTTACAAGATTCGATATACCAGTTTGGTACATTCTGCGCTTTCATTTCCGCTTCAAATTCAGGAGATAATCCTTTACCTTTTCGGACAGACTCCATAATTTTAAATGCACTTGAAGGATCAAGGCCTTGATAAATTAAATACACCATAATGTCATCTCGACAACCAATTACATCGGATAATTGACACGTTTTGTTTTGAATTAATTCCTGTGCGTTTCCTAACCAAACATCCGTCCCATGTGATAATCCCGATATTTGAATTAACTCAGAAAAAGTAGATGGTTTTGTTTCTTCCAACATCTGCCGGACAAATCTTGTTCCGAATTCCGGCACACCTAGTGTCCCTGTTTTACAGCCGATTTGCTCTTCTGTAACCCCCAAGGATTCAGTCCCACTAAACAATTTCATGACGCCCTCATCATCAGGCGGAATCGTTAATGGATCTATGCCTGATAGATCTTGAAGCATCTTGATCATTGTTGGATCATCATGTCCTAGTATATCTAATTTCAATAAATTATTATCAATCGAGTGAAAATCAAAATGAGTCGTTTTCCAGCTCGATGTTGTATCATCCGCTGGAAATTGTACTGGAGTGAAGTCGAAAATATCCATATTATCTGGCACAACGATAATCCCACCTGGATGCTGACCAGTATTTCTTTTAACGCCAGAACAACCTTGCACTAATCGATCAATTTCAGCTCCACGCAAGTTCAATCCATTGTCATTCATAAATCCACGAACATAACCATACGCCGTTTTTTCAGCAACAGTTCCAATCGTTCCTGCTCTGAAAACGTAATCTTCACCAAACAGTTCTTTCGTATAGTTATGCGCTTTCCCTTGATACTCACCGCTAAAATTCAAGTCAATATCCGGTACTTTATCACCTTTAAATCCTAGGAATGTTTCAAAGGGGATGTCCTGTCCATCTTTTTTAAACATGGTGCCACAAGAAGGACACGCTTTGTCGTCTAAATCATAGCCTGAACCTACTGAGCCATCTGTAAAAAATTCAACCGCTTTACATGATGGACAAATATAATGTGGTGGTAAAGGATTCACTTCAGTAATTTCCATCATAGTTGCAACAAGTGATGAGCCAACTGACCCCCTTGAACCAACGAGATAGCCGTCATCTAATGATTTTTTTACAAGCTTATGGGATATTAAATAGATGACCGCAAAGCCATGTCCAATAATTGATTTCAGTTCCTTCTCAATTCGAGCTTCAATTAACTCAGGCAATTGTTCGCCATAGATTGCCTTTGCCATACTATAAGTTAACTCTCTAACTTCGTCATCTGCCCCTTCAATTGTAGGTGTGTAAAGATCGTCTTTAATTGGCTTGACTTCACCAATGCGTTCTAGAATCTTTTGAGGATTATCGATGACGATTTCTTCAGCAACCTGTTGCCCTAAAAACGAAAACTCTTCAAGCATTTCATCTGTCGTCCTAAAATGAACAGCTGGTAACGAATGACGATTCATTGGATTCGCTCCACCTTGTGATCTAACAAGAACTTCTCGGAATTTAGCATCCGTTTCATCTATATAATGCACATTACCAGTAGCACATACGGGTAAGCCTACTTTTTTCCCAAGCTTAATCATCTTCCGCATGATGTCTTCCATATTCCACTCATCACGTATTAACTCCATTTCAACGAGATGCGAATAGACGGCTTTAGGGTGTAACTCTAGATAATCATAGAACTTCGCTATATCTTCAACTTCTTCGGGTGATTTCTGCATTAAACCTTCGAAAACTTCACCTTTGTCACAACCAGAACCAACAAGTAACCCTTTGCGATATTTGACGAGCATAGACCGTGGAATACGTGGCACCCGATAGAAATAGTCCATATGTGAGTAAGAAACAAGTTTAAATAAGTTTTTAAGCCCCTCATTATCAGTTGCTAGTAACGTACAGTGTGAAGGACGAGAGCGTTTATATGTATCTCCCTCACCTATATGGCGATTAAAATCGTCCAAATAGACGATGTTCTTGTCTTCCGCCTCTTTCATAAGTCGTAAAAATAAGTGTGCTGTAGCTTCTGTATCGTAAATCGCACGGTGATGTTGAGTGAGTTCAATATTATATTTTTTCGCTAAAGTGTTTAGACGATGATTGCGTAATTCTGGATGTATGAAGCGAGCCAATTCAAGTGTATCGATGACTGGATATGCAGGGACTTCTAAATTCGATCTCTTTGCGGATTCATAAAAGAACCCCATATCGAATTTTGCATTATGGGCTACTAACACAGAGTCACCTATAAAATCATTAAATTGCTCGATAACTTCTGAAACTTCAGGTGCATCTTTTACCATATCATCCGTTATACCCGTTAGTTTTGTTGTTGTGGAAGATAACGGATGATGCGGATTGGCAAAGCGTTCGAATGACTCAATGATTTCACCATTTTTAACACGGACAGCAGCGAGCTCAATGATCGTGTCATATACCGCAGATAGTCCAGTTGTCTCGACGTCAAACACAACATATGTATCATCTTCTAGCTTACGATGCTGTTCATCATAAACGATAGGTACACCATCATCTACCAAGTTAGCTTCCAGTCCAAAAATGACTTTAATGCCGTTCTTCTTTCCGGTATTATAAGCTTCCGGAAATGATTGAACATTCGCATGGTCAGTTATTGCGATAGCGGGATGTCCCCATTTAGCAGCTTGTGTAACTAAATTAGCGGCAGACGTAACCCCATCCATTACACTCATTGCTGTATGAGCATGCAACTCAATTCGTTTACGATCCGCTGGGGCTTTATCAAGACGAATGACGGGAGCAACTTCCATAACATCCTGAGCCATCATGATTAAATCACGCACAAACGTATCATTTTGGATGCCACCACGTGCACGTACCCAAGCACCCTTTTTAACCATTTTCATCATTTCAGCATCTTCGTTATCACGCGAAAACATTTTCACAAGTATCGAGTCAGTATAATCGGTTACTTTCAACGTTAGTAAAGAGCGACCACTACGTAACTCTCTTACCTCTGTGTCAAATACATAACCTTCGATTACAACGCGTCTCTCTTCGTCTTGTATTTCTCTTATTTCTAGAACAGGCTCGTCCTTTTTAATTGGCGTACCAAGTCTGAATGGTCCTGAAACAGTACCTGTATCTTTTTTCGTTGTTTCTCTATTTTTCATATCCTCAAGTGCTTTTTGTGCCATCGCAACTTCTTCTGCTTCTCTTTCTAATATAAAAGCTTCGTGTTTCTTGATAGAATCATTGTCACTTTCTGAAACTTTGAAATCTACGATTGGGCGAACGAAGCCAAATGTAACATATACATCAGCAATCATACTCACGTACTTCCCTTTTAACGTTTGCAGTTCCATATCATTTTCACAGACTAAGTTTAGTTTTCCACCTGCCATCGTTGGAAGCTGATTAATCAAACGTTCTCTGATTGGCGGAGACATAACGGTCATTTCCTCTATAACAATCGGCCAATAGTCGACTAGAAGCTTGTCATCAACGTTCTCTGCTAAGTGATTCAGTTGTATCCGAACGGTTGCAATGCTAGAAAATGCCTCATTTACTCTTCCAGCAAATAGTTTGTATACATCCACGGGTAACGGTTTTTCTAACGTCAAATTAAATTGCCATACACGTGATTTCTTATGGATATCTATGCGTTCAAGTTTCGCATTTTCAAAATGGATAACTGATTGATCGTCTGTCATTCCGATTTGTTGCAACAATATAAATAATTTGTTGTTTGCTTCCATTCGCTTTTCCGCCTTTCTTGAAGAATGAAAAAGAAGGGAAGTACCGATGAACAGTCTTCCCTTCCTGCCTTTTTCGAATTCATAACAATTAGCTCAATCCGAAAAACGCTTGTAATTTCTCAGTAAGCTCTTCTTTTTGCCACTCCATTGACTCTCCAGAGTGTCTGAACTTAACTTCTATAATACCTTCAGATGCTCTTTTCCCTACCGTTATACGAATGGGCAATCCTATTAAATCTGAATCTATAAATTTGACTCCAGGACGTTCCTGACGATCATCATATAAAACATCATATCGATAAGACTTTAATATCGTATATAATTCATCCGCTAATGATTGTTGGTCTTCATCCTTTGAATTCACTAATACAAGATGCACGTCATGTGGCGCCAAATTCTTTGGCCATTTCAAGCCATTTTCATCATGAAATTGTTCGGCCAATGCAGCAAGTATTCGTGACACACCAATGCCATAACACCCCATAATAAAAGGCTTTGCCTTTCCATTCTCATCTAGGAATGTTGCATTCATCGGTTTACTATATGTTGTATGCAGTTTAAAGATATGTCCAACTTCAATACCTTTAGCAAACTTAATTTCCCCTTCGCCGTCTGGAGAAACATCGCCTTCACGAATGAAGCGAAGGTCTGCATATTTATCGATAGCAAAATCTCTATCGGGATTGACGTTAGCGATATGGTAACCATCTTCATTGGCTCCACAAACACCATTAACAATTGATGCAATTGCATGATCAGCAATTACTTTTAATCCAATAGGTAATTTAACAGGTCCAATTGAACCTACCTCACAAGAAAGAAGTTTTGTTATATCATCTTCCGTTGCTAGTTCAACACTCTTTGCATCTAAGGTATTCTTTAACTTTATATCACTGATGTCATGGTCCCCTCTTACGAGAACGACAACGAGTTCATCATCAATGTTAAATATCAATGTCTTAATAAGTTTGTCAGCATCTTCATTTAAAAAGCTAGCAACCTCGTCAATTGTTCGTTGGGAAGGTGTTGCAATCTTGTCCATTTCTTTTAGTTCTTCTGTCGACTTTTCATATTCTGAACTTGTTTCAGCCATTTCAATATTTGCTGCATAACTTGAAGTATCACTATACGCAATTGTATCCTCGCCAATCGGAGACAACGCCATAAATTCATGCGTACCTGAACCTCCAATAGACCCCGCATCCGCAATAACTACTCGGAAGTCTAATCCAAGTCTAGTAAATATAGTGGTATATGCGTTCAGCATGTCTTCATAGGTCTGCTCAAGACTTTCTTCTGTCGCATGGAACGAATAGGCATCCTTCATAATAAATTCCCGTCCTCTAAGCAATCCAAAACGAGGACGCTGCTCATCCCGGAACTTTGTTTGAATTTGATACAGCGTTAATGGTAACTTTTTATAAGATTTCACTTCGTTTCGAACAAGTGAAGTAATTACTTCTTCATGAGTTGCCCCTAATGCAAAATCGCGATCATGACGATCTTTTAATCTAAAAAGCTCAGCACCATAATTAGACCATCTACCCGTTTCTTTCCAAAGTTCAGCTTGTTGCAAAGCTGGCATAAGTATTTCAACACCATTTATTTTATCCATTTCTTCACGGATAATGGATTCAATCTTTTTCAACACTTTTAAGCCTAGCGGTAAATAAGCGTAGACCCCACTCGTACTTTGGCGTATAAAACCCGCACGTAAAAGCAACTGATGTGAAATAACATCAGCATCAGATGGAGTTTCTCGCATTGTTGGAATGAATGTATTTGACTGTTTCATAACTGTTCTCACCTCAAATATTGGTATGGTCCGATTATATTAGAAGAAGAATCGTTGTATATCATTCCACGTAACAGCAACCATTAGAACCATTAGGAGCATGATTCCAACAAAATGAACCATTCCTTCTTTCTTCTTATCAACTGGTTTCCCACGCACAGCTTCAATAAGGAAAAACATTAACCTACCACCATCAAGTGCTGGCAAAGGAAGTAAATTCATGATTCCTAGGTTTATGCTTAGAAGCGCTGCCCAATTCATTAGACTGTAGATACCAAACTGCGCTACGTCTTCAGTTGCTTTATATATACCAACAGGTCCTGATAACGCGTCGATTGTAAATTTACCCGTTACAAGCATACCAAGTAATTCAATAATCCTCATAAACCACGTGTACGTTTGTTCTGCACCAAAAATGACTGCTTTAAATAGATTCTTTTCAGTTGGACTTTGATAGCGAACACCGATTTGACCCATTTTTTCATTCTCTCGTTTAACTAATGCTGGCGTTATCGTTAAATTCACTAGTTGACCGTCTCGCTCTACTTGGAATTCAAGTGGAACCTCTGGGTTTTCACGAATCACATCTGAAAATTCTTGCCATGTTGAAACAGCTTTACCATCAACAACTTTAATAAAGTCATTCTTTTTCATTCCAGATAATGCAGCAGGACTGTTTGTATCCACATCTGAAATGATTGGTTCATTGGTCGGAACTCCCTGTAAAAGACCAATTGCTAGAAAGATAAAAAAAGCTAAAATAAAATTAAACAAAGGACCGGCAAAAATAGCCATTGCACGACTGCCCACAGATTTAGATTCGAACTGTCGATCATAAGGTGCAATTAACGTTTGCTGTCCTTTTTCAAAAATAACAGCTTCTCTAGAAATGTCAAAACGAACTAAATGACCTTCTTCATCATATCCTTCAATGAATAATTCGCCATCCAAGTCGGACCTTTCCGTCTCTAGAAAAAGGACATCTGGGTTTGCAATATTACGATTCAAATAGATTTTGTCGACTTTATTATCATTCCCTAGGATTAACCCAACTCGATGTCCAGGTTGTAATTCAATCGTATCAAAGTCTTCTCCTGCCATTCTTACATAGCCACCTAATGGTAGAAGACGTACCGTATAAAGTGTTTCACCTTTTGTTATCCCAATAATTTTCGGACCGAATCCAATTGCAAATTCTCGCACCATAATACCGGCTTTTTTTGCAAAAAGGAAATGACCGAATTCATGAAAAGCCACTAATGTACCAAATATAATTATAAACGCGATTACAGTTTCCATGAACGACCACCTTCACTGACCATTTTTGGTCCATTCTAAATAATTCATTCTACCATAGCATACACCATTTTTCGAATCAGTTTATCCGTTTCTAAGATTGTCTCAAGATCCGGAACTGAAATGGCTGAGTGCTTATCCATTGCTTTTTCAACGATTTCCTCGATTTTTAGAAATGAAATATTCCCACTCATAAACAATGCTACAGCCACCTCGTTAGCTGCATTCATTGCTGTAGGCATCGTGCCTCCTTCTCTACCTGCATCATATGCAAGTGCTAACATTTTAAAACGTTGCAAATCAATTTTTTCGAACTGAAGTTTACCGATTTCATCCAGTCTTAACGGTTTCGCTTTTTGCATTAAAAGTCTATCCGGATATGTTAATGCGTACTGAATCGGTACCCTCATGTCAGGTGATCCAAGTTGTGCCATCACACTTGTATCGTCGAATTCAACCATCGAATGAATAATACTTTCTTTATGAAGAAGACATTCAATTTGCTCATAAGGCATTTCAAATAAATGATGTGCTTCAATGACTTCGAGTCCTTTGTTCATCATCGTTGCAGAATCGATTGTTAATTTATTCCCCATGGACCAATTTGGGTGCGCAAGTGCCTCTGCTAACGTCACATTGCTTAGTTCTTTTCGTGTCAACTCTCGAAAGCTTCCACCAGAGGCAGTTAGAATTAGCTTCGTTACCCTTTTTCTATTTTCCCCATTCAAGGCTTGAAAAATTGCCGAATGCTCGCTGTCTACTGGCAGAATAGATACATCCCGTTGTCGTGCTGCTTGCATGACGATATCCCCAGCAGCGACAAGCGTTTCTTTATTCGCTAAAGCTATCGTTATTCCGGCATCAATTGCTGCAAGTGTTGGTTTTAAGCCTACACTTCCAATTACGGCATTTACAAGAATATCCGTTTCTGTTCGTGCTGCGACCTCCATAAGCCCTTCTTCACCATGCACAAATTTAAGTGTTGGAAATTCAGAAGCAAGTTTTTCGGCATCTTCTTTCATTTGTACTGATACTAATTTAGGCTTATGGTTTCCTACTATTTTTCTTACCCTATCAATATTCATTCCCGCCGAAAAAGATACGAGTTCAAATAAATCAGGATTCGATTCAATAATGTCAAGTGTTTGAATACCTATAGATCCTGTTGCACCTAGAAGGCTTATTTTTTTTTTCATAACTAACCGAGCTCCTTTTTTAACTAACGAAATGTAAAAAATGTAAGAGCGGTAAAACAAATAACAGACTGTCAAACCTATCTAATATCCCGCCATGTCCTGGCAACAAACGCCCAGAATCTTTTACATCAAAATGCCTTTTAAGTGCTGATTCTACAAGGTCACCTAATTGTCCTATGATGGAAGCTACAATTGTAATGATAATTAGCAATATGTAAGATGATGTAAGCGGATAGATATACTGAAATAGACATGCTAAAAAAACAGCAGAAATAATTCCACCCACAAAACCTTCAATTGTTTTATTAGGTGAAATTTCTGGCCATAATTTTCGTTTGCCTAATTTTCTACCTACAAAATAAGCACCAGAATCTGTTGTCCAAATAACTAACAATGCATAAATTACATATTCAATACCCGATATCCGTGTTTCAATTAGATAGTAAAATCCTATTCCAACATATAAAACACCTAATACAGAAAAAGCAGCATGATCAAATGTGAATTTATTTTTCATTACGACAGTGTATATTAGCAGTAATAGTACAATTGCAAAAACTAACTCTATTTTTGTATAACCTATTGCTTCTGTTAACCGTTTCGTCATGCTAGTGGGCATTAATACCATAGCTAGACCCAACCACGTAATTACGCCTTCAATAGAAACAATGCGAATATCCTTCATTCGTAGTAACTCATAAAGCCCAATAGTAGCAATTAAGTATATGCCAATTGTAAATGGGATTCCTCCCAAAATAACAAGCGGGATAAACAACGCAAATGCAACTAGTGCTGTGATTATTCTTTGTTTCATATACTCTCTTCCCTTTCCAAACTTCCGAACCGACGATTTCGCAATTGAAATTCTTCAACAGCACTGATTAAACATTTTTCATCAAAATCTGGCCACAGCACATCTGTAAATATGAACTCTGCATAAGCAAGTTGCCAAAGCATAAAATTAGATAATCGAACTTCCCCACTTGTTCGAATAAGTAAATCCGGATCAGGAATATGACTTGTCATCAAGTGCTTTTCAATCAAGTTGCTGTCGATATCCTCAATGTCTAATTCACCATCTTTAATTAGAGTTGAAATATCCTTTAAGGCTTCAGTAATTTCAAGTCTACTTCCATAATTCATTGCAAAATTTAAGATAAGCCCATCATTCTGTTTCGTTTGTTCCATCGCTTTTTGTATCGCGCTTTTTGTATGACTTGGTAACATTTCAAAATCGCCAATCATTTCTACCTTCACATTTTGTTCTACTAACTCGGGTAAATAAGTTGTTAAGAATTCACCTGGTAGTTTCATCAAAAAGTCAATTTCTAATTTTGGTCTTTTCCAATTTTCTGTCGAAAATGCATATAGCGTTAGCACTTTTATTCCGAGTTCGTTTGCGGTACGCGTAATAGTTCTAACTGTTTTCATCCCTTCATGGTGACCAGCAATTCGCGGCAAATTCCGCTTTTTTGCCCATCTTCCATTGCCATCCATTATAATTGCTACGTGAGCAGGTATTTGCTTTTGTCTTAACAACGCAATTTCGTCTGCAATTGTCCGCTCTATAGTTCCTGATTGTTCCTTTTTTTTACGTAATAGTTTTTCTAACATGCCGCTTCCTCCACTCAGCTACATTGCATAGCAAGTACAACCTCTATAGTACCAAATTTGACGAGAAATTTCATTTCCTGTACAAGTAGAAATATAAAAAGGCGTCCAAAAGTAAGGACGCCTTGGAGTATAGAAAGTTCTTCTATCAGATATCCATTATTTCTTTTTCTTTTTCTTTACCTACTTCATCAACTTTTACAATGTAAGCATCTGTTAACTTTTGGATTTCATCAACGAAACGACGTAGCTCGTCCTCAGTGATATCTCCAGTTTTTTCCTTCTTTTTCAAATCATCATTCGCATCGCGACGGATGTTTCGAATCCCAATTTTAGCCTCTTCTGCATCCTTACCAACAAGTTTAACAAGGTCTTTACGACGTTCTTCTGTCAAAGCAGGAACAGCAAGACGAATAACATTTCCGTCATTTGTCGGAGTAATACCTATATCCGATTTCATGATTGCCTTTTCAATATCAGCTAAAATCGTTTTATCATAAGGTTGAATTACAAGAAGACGTGCTTCTGGAACAGAGATTCCCGCCATTTGACTCAATGGAGTAGGTGAACCGTAGTAATCAACAGAAATTCGATCTAATAAAGAAGCATTTGCTCGACCTGCACGAATTGAAGCAAGCTCTCTAGAAAATGCACTGATTGCTTTTTCCATTCTTTCTTTTGTTTGATCCATAATTGCATTTGGCATTATAGAGTCCTCCTAACGACCGTCCCGATTGCTTCACCAAGTACGGCTCTTTTAATATTACCTTTTTCCATAATAGAAAATACGACGAGTGGAATATCGTTATCCATACAAAGTGTTGATGCGGTAGCATCCATGACTTCAAGTCCTTGACTAATGACTTCTAGATAAGATAGTTCAGTATATTTAACCGCTTCTTTATCTTTCATAGGATCTGCAGAATATACGCCATCTACATTGTTTTTCCCCATTAAAATAACATCAGCTTCGATTTCAGCGGCACGTAGAGCAGCCGTTGTATCTGTAGAGAAATAGGGATTTCCTGTTCCAGCAGCAAATATAACAACCCTCTTCTTCTCTAAGTGACGAATTGCTTTTCTGCGTATGTATGGTTCTGCCACTTGTCTCATTTCAATCGAAGAAGATACCCGAGTTTCAACTTCAAGTTTTTCAAGTGCATCCTGTAATGCGAGGGAGTTCATAACAGTCGCAAGCATGCCCATGTAATCTGCAGTTGCTCTATCCATTCCCATTTCACTACCGATTTTCCCGCGCCAAATGTTACCACCGCCAACTACAACAGCAACTTCGACATCTAAATCCACAACCTCTTTTATTTGTTCAGCCACTGTTTTAATAATTTCGGGTGATAGACCGAATCCTTTATCTCCGGCAAGTGCTTCACCGCTTAACTTCAATACGATTCTTCTGTAATTAGCGCCGCTCATCAGTATCCTCCGTTCATCTTACTCAGTTGTCTTAAAAAACAGGGAACACAAGCGTGTGTTCCCCATCTAAATCATTTCTATAATTTAGAATCAGTTACCTTTAACTTGACTCATAACCTCGTCTGCGAAATTATCTTCACGTTTTTCGATTCCTTCACCAACTGCGTAACGGATAAATTCTACAAGTGTACCACCAGTAGATTTAACAAAGTCTCCCACTTTTTGATCTGAATTCTTAACGAAAGCTTGATCAAGCACACAAATTTCTTCGAAGTATTTACCAATACGACCTTCTACCATTTTAGCAACGATATTCTCAGGTTTACCTTCGTTTAGGGCTTGCTCAGTAAGGATTTTACGTTCGTGCTCTACTTCTTCTTCAGATACTTGGTCACGAGACACATATTTAGGGTTTAATGCTGCAATATGCATTGCTACATCTTTAGCCGAATCTGCATCAGTTGATCCTTCAATAACAGTAAGAACCGCTATTTTCCCACCCATATGAAGGTAAGGTCCGAATGAATCATTATCCGTTTTTGTACGAATTTCATAGCGACGGAGTGTTAACTTCTCACCAATCTTCGCAACAGCATTTGAAATATGATCAGCAACAGTTAAACCGTTAGACATTTTAGATTCCACAGCTTCTTCTACTGTAGCCGGTTTTGTCGTAAGCAAATGATCAGCAAGTTCTTTTACTAATGTTTGGAATCCTTCGTTTTTCGCAACAAAGTCTGTTTCCGCATTTACTTCAAGAATAACAGCTTCATTTCCAACAACGTGGATATAAGTTGTACCTTCAGCAGCAATACGATCTGCTTTTTTAGCAGCACTTGAAAGTCCTTTTTCGCGTAAGAAGTCAATTGCAGCTTCCATATTACCGTCTACTTCAGTTAATGCCTTTTTGCAGTCCATCATACCTGCACCTGTTTTTTCGCGTAGTTCTTTTACCATTTGAGCTGTAATAGCCATTATTTGTTTCCTCCTAAATACGTCATTTTCTCTAAAAAAGACGATAAGGGTATAAGCCGCTTATCGTCTTTTCATTTACTGGATTACTCAGCAGCTACTGCCGTTTCTTCTTCAGTCGCTTCTTCGTCTTCACCTTGTCTTGATTCAAGCAAAGCATCAGCCATTTTACTTGTCAACAAGCGTACTGCACGGATAGCATCATCATTCGCTGGAATGACATAGTCAATCTCATCCGGATCACAGTTCGTATCGACAATCCCGACAAGCGGAATATTCAATTTGATAGCTTCCGCTACCGCAATACGTTCTTTACGTGGATCTACAACAAACATTACGTCTGGTAGTGTCTTCATATCACGAATTCCGCCTAAGAATTTAACAAGACGTTCGTGCTCTTTGTTAAGTTGTCCAACTTCTTTTTTAGGAAGTACGCTAAATGTACCGTCCTCTTCCATTTTCTCAATTTGCTTCATACGAGCAACTGATTTTTGGATAGTACCGAAGTTTGTAAGTGTTCCACCAAGCCAACGTTGGTTAATGTAGTACATTCCAGCGCGCTCTGCTTCTTCTTTAATTGCATCTTGTGCTTGTTTTTTTGTACCAACGAATAGAACTTTCCCACCGTCTGCACCAACTTGGCGCATGAATGCATAAGCTTCTTCTAGTTTTTTCACCGTTTTTTGAAGATCGATGATGTAGATTCCGTTACGTTCAACAAAAATGAATTTCTTCATTTTCGGATTCCAACGGCGTGTTTGGTGACCGAAGTGTACCCCTGCTTCAAGCAGTTGTTTCATTGAGATTACTGACATTTTTTACTTCCTCCTGTTTGGTTAGATTCCTCCGCACTTTTCATCCATTGGTTCAACCTTGCGGCACCTTCCCCAATGTCCAAGTACGTGTGTAGTAATACCATTTGCAAATATAACATATTGTTTTACCTTTTGCAATCGTTTCAGCGGAATTTTAGAATCAACTCCACCTCAGTTTTGCCTTTCCCAAGAAACTTAGCGATTTCTTCAACAGATTTACCTTCTTTTCTCATTTCAAATGCAACTGTTCTTTCATCGTTTTCTGGTTCAAGTACTTGTTCAATTGGTTTTTCAACTATTTCAACTGTATTACTACTTTTATAAGACTTTAATGCAACATTAAGTGGAACAGTTGGTGAAATTATATTTATGGAGTTATTCTGCTCTTCAACTGTAGGTATTACAGTTTCTTTTTTGTTTAATGGTTGTATCTCTGCAACACTACGTTTCGCCTCTCTTAAATCGAGTTTGGCAATCAGCTTTTCGTTTTCATCTTTTAGTTCTGCTAAATAAACTGCAATGGAGTCATCCATTTCAGACATCAGCTGGCGTTGTTTCTTTTCTAAATCATTAAATTTAGTCACTTTCATATAAAGCAACGTAACAAAATAAAAACCAATGATTTGGAAAACAAATAGAATTACTAAAACTATTGAAGTCATTTGTTATCACCCTATAAAGTCTACGAATGAACCTTTATAAGGGTGCACCGTTTTCTTTTCCTCATCTTGTTGTTGTTTTTTCTGTTGGTCTTTCATTTGTTCTTGTTCACTTTCGTTAGTTTCACCGTCTAGCGCAGCATATTTCTCGGACTCCAATACTGTTTCCCTATTTTTAATTGTTTGTCGATCGGTATTCGCTGCCGCTTGGTCATTATTAAGTTGAGATTGTTGCTGTTTTTGCTCAGCTATTTTCCCCGCATCAAACGTTTTCGGAATTGCGATTTGTAATTCGATTCCTTTTAAACTCATAACAACCCTCCATCCATTATTTCAGGAGCTAATTGTTTCCGTAATTTGAATAATGCTTTTGAATGTATTTGTGAAATTCGTGAAGTAGATAAATTTAATATCTCACCAATCTCCGTTAACGTCATTTCGTCTGTATAGAATAAATTTAAAACCATTTGTTCATTATTATTTAGCTCTTTAATTTTTGTTACAAGATCTCCAACTAACTCATTCATCATTGTTTTTTGTTCTGGTGTTTTAGAATCATGATCCTTAATGACGAAAGAACCTTTCCCATCTTCGTCATCATCATTAACTTTTTCGTCCATTGATAGAACGTTTGAAAAGTAGTGCTCATGGACAGTTTGATAAACTTCGTCAACTGATAGGTTTACGTGTTCCGCTATTTCTTCAGGCGTTGCGTGCCGTAGAAGTTTTTGTTCAAGGTGAGTGATAGCCTCTTCTAATTTCTTAGTTTTTTCCCTGGAAGATCGTGGCAACCAATCTTCTTTACGCAAGCCATCCATAATAGCGCCTCTAATTCTAAATGACGCGTATGTATCAAACTTCAAATCTCTAGAAGTATCGAATTTTGTAAGTGCATCGAAAAGGCCTTGAAGACCTAAGCTAAGTACATCATCTCTAGAAACATATCTAGGTAGACCTGAGCTAATCCGTTGAACGTGGTAATTGACAAGAGGTGTATATTTTTTTACCAGCATATCTCCAGCCGCCGGATCACGCTCCGTTAACCAAGACTCCCAATATGCCGCTTCTTCAGTCAATTCTTGTTTCGACATCGAATCCCCCACTTTCTATGATGATTCGCCCTTGTTACCTACATTATAGCAAATTTTATTGAATTGCGAAGCAGGTTAAAGCTCATTCAATTGTTAATAGGTCTTTACTCATATCTCTCGTTTATGTATTGAATACTTTTATTTAGTAGTTAGTTGACAACAAATTCATCATGTTCTTCTATTTAGATTAACGTTAATAAAAGAATCTAAACATTTATATGTATTATAAAAAAGGGACCTGAATATTCCAGATGCCCTTTTTATTTTCAAAGAAAGGATCCTTCTAACAAAAGAATCTGTCTTTAATATTCAAGTGTTAAATGTCTCGTGTCCCCTGGTTAACAGTACGAATAGACAACAGTGAAGTTGCTGGATCAAACTCTATCGTTCGTCCACTCGATCCCCCTGTGTCTTCCGCCAGTAAACGAATACCATTGCGCTCTAATTCCGCCTTTACTGCCTCAACATTGCGTGGTCCAATTCTTACCGTATCACTCGAACCAAATTGGAACATTTGGGCACCACCTGCGATTTTTGCTTTCAAAGACATCGGCCGAACGCCTTCAGCTTTTAAAAGTTCTATTAAAGCAGCAACGCCAGTATCCGCAAACTTAGCGACATTCAAGTTATCAGTATTGCTTAGACTGGAGTCAGGTAACATTACATGTAAGAGTCCTGCTACTTTTTTTGCTTCATCGTAAAGAACGACACCAACACATGAACCTAAACCTGATGTTCTTATCGTTGCGGGGTGTTTTACAATGTTCATATCGGCAATACCAACTCTAACTACTTCCTTGATAACATTCATCTCATAACACACCTAACGAACGGAATATTGTTAAATAAGAAGATGGATCCGGAAGCAAGAAGAAGTGACCATCAATGCTAGAATGACCATCACTACTTTCTTCAGAAATCTGTGTATCAATAACGATTACCTCATCACTGTAATGTGATACTTCGATTAATCCGAAACTAACAATTGCCCCTACCATATCTACACTAAGAGAAGGAACTGTAGGATAAATTTTCAGACCTGTAAAATCTGACAGAGCTGATAAATAAGATCCTGACAAAATGTTACCTAATTCTTGCATTGCTGAAATTCCTATTTCAGCAAGTGGAGGTTTGCTAAAATCAAAGGTATTGTCACCAATTAAGCGCTGAATGAAATGATTCGCAGATTCGATAGGAAGTACGAAAAACATACTTCCGGACAAATCGCCTTCTATCCGTAAAAAGATACCGGCCACAAGTTTTTCAGCGCCGCCTGCCAGTTCAAACATATCATCAAATGATACTAACTCGACATTTGGGACATGCATATCTATTTTCCGATCTAAAAGACGCGACATGGACGTTGCCGCATGTGCAGCACCTATATTCCCTATTTCCTTAAGCACATCAAGATGCATATCAGTAATTGGAGACTCAGAGCTCATCAGTTGATCCTCGTTTAAGTGGTTCGAACACTTTTTCAAGATTCAACATAACAAGTAAACGCTTATCAATTTTCGCTACACCAGCTATAAAATCTGATTCAACCGAACCAACTACATCGGGTTGTGGCTCAATTGATTGAAACGGAATATCAAGTACATCATTCGCTGCATCAACAATTAACCCTACATCAAAATCTTCAAGATTTAGGATAATAATACGACTGCTTTCTTCAAGCTCTTTCGTCTCAAGACCAAATCGTTCTCTTAAGTCAACAATTGGTGTTACAACACCACGTAAATTCAAAACACCCTTTACATATGATGGTGTTTTTGGAACACGAGTGATTGAGATCATTTTTTCTATTGCTTGAACCACATCAACACCAATGGCATATTCTTTGTCCATCAATTGAAAGACGATGTATTTCATATCATTTTGTGCTATCAATTCTGTCATGATCATTCACTCCCACTTATTTGATCAATGCATTGCAATCAATGATGAGTGCAACTTGTCCATTTCCAAGGATTGTAGCTCCAGAAATCGCAAATACACTTTGCAAGTAATTACCTAGTGATTTCAATACAATTTCTTGTTGCCCGATAAATGAATCAACGATCAATCCAGCTATCCTCTCACCTTTTCTTACAATAACTACTGATTGTAAATCATCTGTAGCATCCTGCTCTCCACCCATTTCAAAGGTTTCTTTCAGATTGACGAGCGGTACAATATTCCCTCTGAAATCAATCACTTTTTGATTATGAGCATTCATGATATCAGACGTTTGTATAATTGCAGTCTCGATAATCGATGATAGAGGTACTGCATAGATTTCGCTATTAAGCTCAACGAGCATCACTGAAATAATTGAAAGTGTAAGTGGTAGTTGAACTTGGAAAAGAGATCCTTGACCCTCAGTGGATTCGATTGAGATATAACCACCCAAAGATTCAATGGTGTTTTTAACAACATCTAACCCAACACCACGTCCGGATACATCAGAAATAACTTCTGCAGTTGAGAACCCTGAAGACAGAATCAATTCAGCAACTTGACGATCCGTCATTGAAGCCGATGCTTCTTCTGTCACAATGCCATTTTTAATAGCTTTTGCAAGTACACGTTCACGGTTAACACCTGCACCGTCGTCTTCAAGTTCAATAAACACATGATTTCCTGAATGATACGCACGTAGAGTCACTGTACCTTCTTCCGGTTTACCTTTAGCCCGTCGCTCTGCCGGACTCTCAACACCATGATCTAAAGCGTTACGGATTAAGTGAACAAGTGGATCACCAATTTCATCGATAACAGTACGATCAAGTTCTGTTTCAGCACCAATAATCTCTAGATTGATTTTCTTATCTAGGTCACGAGCGAGCGTTCGAACCATTTTTGGAAAACGATTGAATACCGTTTCAACTGGAATCATTCGCATATTTAAGATAATATTTTGTAAATCGCCTGATATACGTGTCATACGTTCAACTGTTTCATTGAGCTCAGGATTATGAAGTTCTGTAGCAATAGATTGAAGTCTACCGCGATCTATGACAAGTTCTTCAAATAGATTCATAAGAACATCTAAACGATCGATGTTCACTCGTATCGTCTTATTTCCTGATTGAACAGCAGCACTTTTTTTCCCTTTTTGAGCAACTACTTCTTGTTGCTTTCCTACATCATTTGAAACGGTTTCTTTTACTGTTTCAGCAGCACTAGCTACTTTGTCTTTAGTAATAGACTCCAAATCAATCTGATCAACAGACACTATTTCTACTTCTGATACTTTCATTACTTTAGCTTTTAATGTATCTGCATCTTCTTTAGTAATTAAAGCGATTGAGAACATTTGGTCAAATTCTTCATTTTCAAGATACTGTACATTCGGTTCAGACTTGATGATTTCTCCTGCTTTTTCCAAAATCTCAAACACCATAAATACACGCGCTGCTTTTAACAAGCAATCATCTCTTAGCTGAACTGTTACGTCATATGTGCTAAAACCTTGCTCAGCAGATTGACTAATAACTGTCATTTCATAGTCATCAAAACGCAACGCGGGTTTTTGTATTGAGCTATTATCTGTCTCAACTGCCTCTTTTGTAGCTGCTGTTTCTGACGTCGCAAGACTCTCGAGTGAACTTCCAGCCTCGATAAGATTTAATGCATTTACCAATGCAGATACATCTTTCTTACCTGAACCACCAGAAGCAATGTCTACAACCATCTCTTCAAGGTAATCTACAGCTTTGAATACAACATCCAAAATTTCTGTCGTTACTAAAATCTTTGCGTTCCGTATTGCATCTAACACATTTTCCATTTTGTGTGTCAAATCAGCAATGTCTTCATAGCCCATTGTTGCAGACATACCTTTTAATGTGTGTGCAGAACGGAAAATTTCATTTACAATACCGAGATCTTCAGGATTTTTCTCTAATTCCAATAAATGCTCATTACATGCTTGGATATGTTCTTTACTTTCATCGATGAACATTTCTAAATACTGATTTGTATCCATCGTTTCGCCCCCTTAAGACTTTATGATTTTTAATATCGAAGCCGATATGTCATGCAAGTCCACGACTTCGTCTGCAAGATTTGCTTCCTTAATCGCTTTTGGCATGCCATAGACGACTGAAGTCTTTTGTGATTCAGCTACTGTAATCGTTCTGCCATTTTCTTTTAATAGCTTTGTACCTTCTTTCCCATCCTGTCCCATCCCTGTCATGATAACTGCTAAGTAATTTAAATCATGTTGGTTAGCAGCTGATTCAAACATAACGTCTACTGATGGTCGATGACCCGTTCTAGGTGGTTCAGAAGAATCTAACTCAATGTAATAACCCTTAACTGACCTGGCTATTTTGAGATGTTTTCCTCCTGGGGCAATATAAGCAGTTCCATTTTCAATTAGATCTCCTTGTTCGGCTTCCTTGACACGTATTGCACATAGCCCGTCCAATCGTTCCGCTAATGATCTTGTGAATCCAGCAGGCATATGCTGAACAATAAGAATTGGAGCTTCTATACTAGCAGGCAAATGGACAAGCACTTCTTGTAGTGCTCGAGGCCCCCCCGTCGATGTACCTATTATAACAAAGTTTTTACCATCTTTGGTGAATTTCTTCGTATCTTTTGAAATAACAGTCTTTGTAATATCGACTGGAGAAACATTAGCACTCGGTTTACCTTTATGCGTAATGATCTTTTTTGTACGCTCTTGTTGTTGGATTATACTTGTTCGTTTCCGTGTAACTGTCGACATTCTTACACTAGCGGCAGTCATCACCTTATTAATAATTTCTTCTCGTACTTCGTGAAGATTTAATGAAATCGCTCCACCCGGCTTCGTTATGAAGTCAATTGCTCCATATTCCATTGCTAAAATTGTATTCTCTTCTCCGGATTTAGTCGTACTGGATAGCATAACCACTGGAACAGGTTCCTTGTCCATGATTTCCTTAAGTGCTTCAAGTCCATTCATGATAGGCATTTCCACATCCATTGTCACAACATCTGGTTTTAAACTAATTACCTTTTCAACAGCTTCTTTACCGTTTCGAGCTGTCCCAACTACTTCGATTAAATCGTGTTCTGAAAGGAAATCAGAAATCAACTTCCGCATAAAAGCAGAGTCATCTACAACAAGTACTTTTTTTGAATAAGAAAATGCCAAGTCATCCACGTCCTTTCGCAAAAATGTTTTTCAATTTGAAAAGGAACCCTTCTTCACGTTTATACCCTAGATCATTTTCCATTCGGACAAACGTGTCAGCAATCGCTAACATTCGTTTTGATATAGTCGCATTCGGATATAGTAACAAAAATGGCTTCTGCGCGATAACAGCTTTATGAACAAGTGTTTCTTCAGGAAGAAATCCTAAAATAGATGTTTCCTTATTCAAAAATCTTCTCATAGCATACTGCAATCGAGTGACTGCTTCGTTACCGTCGTCGTCTTTTGCGACACGATTACTAACGATGTGAAACTTCTTATTGGAATCTTGTAAGTATATAAATTTCATCATTGAATATGCATCTGTAACAGAAGTTGGTTCGGTTGTTGAAATAACTATAATTTCATCTACTGCAACAATCAATTCAATCGATCGTTGAGTCGCGCCAGCCCCCATATCAAATAGGATAAAATCATATTCGACTTGCAAATTTTCAAATGCGTGGATTAGTCTTGTGAACATTGTTTCCGACCATTCCAATACCATATCTAAGCCAGAACCACCTGATATAAATGACAAACCCTCAGGTGTTTGATTTACAACTTCCTCTAATTCTTTATTACCTTGTAAATAATCTTTCAAGCTATTCCTTGGAGACATGCCAAGCATAATGTGGATATTTCCCATACCAATATCCATATCTACAATAATTACTTTCTTGCCTTTTTTATGTAAAGCATATGCGAAGTTTGTTGAAAAGTTTGACTTACCAACTCCACCCTTACCACTAACTATTGCAATTGATCTAGAAATTTTTCCTTGAGACTTTAACATTTTCAATCGTAGATTTTCTGCTTGATCATGCATGAGGTACACCTGCTAACAAAATAGAAACTAACTTTTCTAACGTAGCTTCTGTAATATCTTCAGGTACTTCTTGCCCATCTGTATAATAAGCAGTTCCAATTTTATATTCATTCATTAAATTAAAAAGCGGTCCAATCGAATCTGTTTCATCCATTTTAGTGAAAATGAATTTCTCAATTGGAAAGGCATTGAATTGTTGAATGATTGTTCTCATATCATTTTCTTTTGATGTCATCGATAACACTAAATACGATTCCATGTCTAATGAAAAATCAATTAAATTTGACAAGTCATCTACGTATTTTTGTTCTTTATAATTACGACCGGCAGTATCAATAAAAATTAGGTCACGATCAGCTAACTTTTCAATCGCTTTTGCAAAATCAGCACTGTTATATGCTATCTCTACAGGTGCTTGCAATAAATTAGCATATGTACGTAATTGTTCAATGGCCGCAATTCGATACGTATCAGTTGTAATAAAACCAACTTTCTTTTTTTGCTCGAGTAATGCTCTCGCGGCAACTTTTGCGATTGTAGTCGTTTTACCTACACCTGTAGGCCCAAGAACATTTATATACTTTTTAGTAAAAGAGATACCGCCAAATGGCAGATTCCCAATCGTTTTTATTATTGAATGGCGAATGAATTCTTTTTGTTCATCTAATGTGAAATCTCTTTTTTGAGACTTCATTTCACTAAATAACGCCTCGCCTAATTGTGTAACGTAAGCTAATGATATGTCCTGTTGTTGTAAATGTGCTAACAAAGGTTGCATGTCATTTGGAAAACTAGATAGATCCGTATTTGTAGAATATTGCATTGTTTTTAACATCTTTTTCATTTCTAACATTTCTTTTTTCATTTCAACCGAAACACGACTTTCGATAAAGCTAGTTTGAGCACTATCATCTCTCACAGGAGCAGCATACGTTTTCGTAGGTTCGTCGAATCCTGCTACAACCTCTACTGATTTCTTCTTGAATAAGCCAAGAAACCCTTTCGTTTTCACCACGTTAGAACTGAGGATAACGGCATCATCACCGAAATCCATTCTAACTCTTTTCATGGCTTCTACCATCGTGGCTGCTGTATACTTTTTCATCTTCATCAAATATCCACCACCCCAACACTTTGTACTTCAATTGATGCTTCTAATTCATTATAAGACAGTACAGGGATCTGTGGGAAATAGCGTTCAGTAATTTGTCTTAAGTACATTCTTGTAGCTGGTGAACATAAAATGACAGATGACTGATCCATTAATGCAACACGTTCCACTTCTCTTGCAATTGACTCTAAGATTTCCTGTGAATCTGAAGGTTCGATTGATAAATAGTTACCTTGTTCGGATTGTTGAATATTATCTGCAAGTAATTTCTCTACTTTTCCAGAGACCGTTAATACTTTAAGAGACTGACCAGCAGCTGTGTACTGGGTTGTAATTTGTCTGGCTAGTGCTTGTCTAACATACTCTGTCAGTAAATCTACATCTGAAGTGTATTTAGAGTAATCAGCTAGCGTTTCAAATATAATAGGTAAGTTTCTAATCGAGACATGCTCTCTAAGAAGCTTTCCTAGAACTTTTTGTATTTCTCCAATTGATAATGGAGTTGGTGTTAATTCGTCCACTAGTATCGGGAAAGACTCACGTACATGATCTACAAGTTGTTTTGTTTCCTGTCTACCGAGAAGGTCAGCAGCATTTGCACGAATAACTTCTGTTAAATGTGTAGAAACAACACTTGGCGGGTCTACAACTGTATAACCATGAATTTCAGCATCTTCCTTTACATCTTCTGTAATCCATTTTGCTGGAAGACCGAATGAAGGTTCTACCGTCTCAATTCCTTCTATATCATCTTCTCCGCCAGGGCTCATCGCTAAATAATGATCTAACAATAATTCACCTTTAGCTAACTCACTACCCTTAACTTTTATACGATATTCATTTGGTTGCAACTGAATATTATCTCGTATACGAACGACAGGTATGACTAAGCCTAATTCAATGGCTAACTGTCGTCTAATCATAACAACGCGATCTAAAAGATCTCCACCCTGAGTCGCGTCAACTAAAGGTATCAAACCATATCCGAATTCAAATTCAATTGGATCCACGTTTAATAAGTTAACGACATTTTCAGGACTTTTCAGACCCTCAATCTCGACATCCTCTTCCATTTCTAACAACTCATCAGGATTTTCAATTGCCTTACGTGACATTGCGTACGCTCCAAATGCAAGTGCCGCAGACACTGGGATTGTCAGAATATCATTGATTGGAGTTGCTAATCCAAGTAAAAGAATTGTAGCTGCTGCAACATACAACAACTTTGGCTGTCCAAGTAATTGTCGTGTAATATCGGATCCAAGATTACCTTCTGAAGACGCCCTAGTAACAACAATACCTGTTGCTGTAGAAATTAGAAGTGCAGGAATTTGAGATACAATACCATCGCCAACCGTTAATTGGGAGAATAATAGTGCTGCCTCATTAAATGGCAATCCCATCTGAACAACACCGATAATCATTCCGACTAAAAGATTGATAATAACGATGATAATACCTGCAATTGCGTCACCTTTTACAAATTTTGTTGCACCGTCCATCGCACCATAAAAGTCAGCTTCATTACTAACTTTTTCTCGACGTGTTCGCGCTTCTGTTTCTGAAATCATTCCCGCATTCAAGTCAGCATCTATACTCATTTGCTTACCTGGCATTGCATCTAAGGTAAAACGTGCTGCAACTTCTGAAACACGTTCTGACCCTTTCGTAATAACGATAAACTGTATAAGTATTAAAATAACGAATACAACTAGACCTACTACTACATTCCCACCCGTAACGAACGTACCGAATGTTTCAACTACACCACCAGCATCACCGTTACTCAAGATTGCACGAGTAGTAGAAACGTTTAACCCTAAACGGAATAATGTAAGTAATAATAGTAAAGAAGGGAATATCGAGAATTGTAATGCTTCCTGCATATTCATAGCTGTTAATAGAACCATCAAAGCAAGTGTAATATTGATGATAATAAAAAAACTTAGTAGCCACGGCGGAAGCGGGATGACTAGCATCGCAATAATCATAATGACTGAAGCGAGCACACCTATATCTCTAACTTGCATGTCATCCCTACTTTCTTTTAATAGAAACTTTGTGTGAATTCCATATGCAATTCACGTTAAAACTAGTTACTAAATTTTGCGTTGAATGCGATATACATACGCCAAAATTTCTGCAATTGCTTTGAAAAATTGTTCTGGTACATGATTACCTATCTCAACATCGGCATATAACGCTCGTGCCAATGGTCTATTTTCAACCATCACGATATTATGTTCATTGGCAATTAATTTTATCTTTTGAGCGACAAAATCTACGCCTTTTGCAACCACTATTGGTGCATCCATATTGCCGTCATCATACTTTATCGCAATTGCATAATGCGTTGGATTTGTAATGACTACATCAGCATTTGGAACTTCTTGCATCATTCTTCGCATCGACATTTCACGTTGCAATTGTTTGATACGAGACTTTATGAGTGGATCGCCTTCTGAATTTTTATGTTCATCTTTGATATCTTGTTTAGACATCTTAAGATTTTTTTCATAGTCAAATTTCTGATATAAAAAATCAAGTATTGAAATGAAGAGAAGTGTAAATGAAGCTGCAATTCCCATCATAACTGCTAATTTCGCCACAGTTACAAGTGTAATCCATGGACTTTTAAAAGCTAAGCCTAAAACTTTATCTAAATTCACCCAAATGATCATAACCGTTACAGAACCAATAAAAGAAATTTTAAGTATAGATTTTAATAATTCAACAATCGCTCGGATAGAAAAGATACGCTTCAAACCTTTTATAGGGTCAATCTTTTTTAAATCGAATTTCAAGGGTTCCGCTGTAAATAGTAAACCAAATTGAAATAGATTTCCGGCGATAGCTGCTATCGCCGCTGTAACCATTATTGGTAATAAAATAAATGCCATTTCGATTAATACATCTGCATAGATAACCATGACAGAGTCTTCATCTAACACTGAAATAGGAACATAAACTGAAAAAGATTGTAAAAAGAACTGAAAAAAACGGTCTTTCATAAAACCAGCTGCAAAAAAAAGAAATAAAAAAACACAAAGAAGTACAATTGCACTGGTTACATCTTGACTCTTTAGTACTTGACCTTTTTTTCGAGAATCCTGTCGTTTTTTCGGGGTGGCTTTTTCTGTCTTTTCTCCTGCAAAAAACTGCAGATCTAGTCTTACTAACAATTTAGCCACCTCCCAAAATGATCATGATATCTCTCATACTCACCATCATCACTTCGAATAGTCTTTTCATGACTGCTATCATTACCCCCATCATACTAAATAGCACTAGGAAGCTCACACCAATTTTAATAGGAAAACCAACAACAAAAATATTCAACTGTGGAACAGTTCTTGCTGTTATACCTAATGCCAAGTCAACAAGGAATAATGTTGCAACAATAGGAATTGACATTTGAAATGCAATTGCAAAAGAAGTGGCAAATGTCGTTAAAACAAATTCAGCCAATCTACCTTCCCCGAAAGCCGGCCAGACTTGATCTGCTGGAATGAATTGATAGCTATAGTAAATTCCATCTAAAATCATATGATGACCATTTAAAGCGAGTAATAGCAAAATAGCTAGCGAGTTGAAAAACTGACCTAGTAAAGGAGACTGAGCTCCAGTTTGCGGGTCAATTACATTGGCAATTGCAAAACCCATTTGAAAGTCAATAAAACCACCTGCAACTTGAATCGCAGACATGACAATAAATGCTACAATACCAATCGCTAAGCCAATCATCGCTTCTTTAATGACTAGCAGTAAATATACGCCATCGATTTCAAGTGGTGGGATTTCAATAGCATAAACGAGCGTCCATGCAAGGATTGCACCAAATATAATACGTTGCGTTGTTGGAATGGCTTTATAAGAAAACAATGGGACTGTAACAAAAAATGCAGTAACACGTGTCAAAATTAGAAGATACGCCGCGATGGATGGGATTAGTTCTTCCATATGCTCATCCAACATACCTTGTTAAATTTTCAAAAATATCTGTTGCAAAGGTTGTTACTTTCGCTAGCATCCACGGCCCAAAAAAAATAATCCCAACAAGTACTGCAACAATTTTAGGTACAAACGCTAATGTTTGTTCCTGTATTTGAGTTGTTGCTTGAAAAATACTAACCGCTAATCCTGACACCAACGCGATTATCAGGAGGGGGCCAGAAGTCATTAAAATTACCCATACTCCACGTTCGGCAATGGCTATAACCATTTCGCTCGTCATGCGATACCCCTCCTAAAAACTTTGTAGCAATGACTTGACTATGAGATACCAGCCATCCACAAGTACGAACAATAAAATCTTGAAAGGTAATGAAATCATAACTGGTGGTAACATCATCATCCCCATCGACATAAGGATACTTGCTACAATCATGTCAATTACCAAAAACGGAATAAAAATCATAAAGCCCATTTGGAAAGCGGTTTTGATTTCACTTAATGCAAACGCCGGAACCATCATCGTTAATGGAATTTCTTTCAGTGATGCTGGTTTTTCCGCTTTATTATATTTAAGAAATAATTCCAAGTCTTTTTGACGAGTATGTTTACTCATAAATTCTTTAAAAGGTACACTCGCTTGTTCATAAGCTTCATCTAATGTAATTTCTTCCGCAAACAACGGCGATAATGCTTTGTCGTTCACTTCTTGAAAAGTAGGCGCCATAATAAAGAACGTTAAAAAAAGTGCAATACCCACTAAAACCTGGTTAGGTGGCATCTGCTGTGTAGCTAACGCAGTTCTAACAAATGACAACACGATAATAATACGCGCAAAAGATGTCATTAATATTAGAATTGCTGGAGCTAACGATAGCACCGTAAGTAAAAGCATCATTTTTATAGACGTTGATACATTCCCAGGATCGCTATCCGAAAAAAACTGCATGAAATCATTCATCTCGGTTGCGCTCCTTTTCAGTCAGTCGGTTAATCTGCTTCGTTCTCTCTTCTTTCATTTCATTTAAAGTTGAGTTAAACAGAGTACCAAAGTTAGTTGTTTCATTGACTGATGGATTTTGTTGAGTCTTTTTAAAACCTTTAAATTTCAATAGTAGTTGAGCGAGTGTGCCAGACGAAGACAAGTCTGTTGAATCTTCATCCGAATAAAATTGCATCAGTTGCTCAATTTCTGTTGGATCAGTTATTTCTTTAAGTAGTCGTATGTCCTCTCCTACACCTATTAGATAATAAGAATCTCCAATAACGACTAATTGAATTGACTTATGTTGACCTAGGGAAATCCCCCCCAAGTTTTTCATAAGTCGTGTTTTGTTGTACATTCTATTCTTGCCGTTCACAAACTTTAGTATTGTAAACAATAATCCAATTACGAATAGTAAAGCAAAGAGTGTTTTAACATAATCCTTTGCTGACGAACCAACGGGAACATCATTAGATTCTTTTTTACTTTCGTTGTTCCCAATATTGCTAGCAGGCTTTTCGCTTTTTTGATCATTTTTTCCTTCTTTTATCCACTCCGACACAGGTGAATTGGAATCCGTGTCGGCATAAACAGTTGGAATCGAAACTAGATTTAAAAGCAGTAATAGCAGAACAGCACAACCTATGGCGAATTTTAAAAACTTCGAATTCATTGTTCGGTTATCCTAAAGCTTTTTCGATAGCTTCTACTACACGGTCTGCTTGGAATGGCTTAACAATAAAGTCTTTTGCCCCTGCTTGTATTGCATCGATTACCATTGCTTGCTGTCCCATAGCGGAACACATAATGATTAAAGCGTTCGGTTCTTTTTCTTTAATTGCTTTAAGTGCAGCAATCCCATCCATTTCAGGCATTGTAATATCCATCGTTACTAAGTCAGGCTTTAATTCCATATACTTCTCAACTGCTTGAGCACCATCTGCAGCTTCACCTACAACTTCAAAATTGTTTTTCGTTAATATATCTTTAATCATCATACGCATAAAAGCCGCGTCATCTACTATTAAAATTCTCTTTGCCATTTTCCATTACCTCCAAGGTTCTATCGTAAATTATTTAATCGTTCTGCTTGACTAAGAATATCAGTAATACGTACACCGAAGTTTTCATCGATGACGACAACTTCACCTTTTGCAATATATCTGTTATTAACTAAAATATCTACTGGCTCACCCGCCAATTTATCTAGTTCAATAATGGAACCACTTGACATTTCTAATATTTCTTTAACAGAACGTTTTGTACGGCCAAGCTCCACTGTAACTTGCAATGGAATATCAAGCAATAAGTTTAAATTGTTTGACTCGGCGGTGCTCAATGACGGACTTTCGAAATTAGCAAACTGCGCTTGTTGTACATTTACTTGAGGTTGTGGCGTTCTATGTTGTTGTGGCACTTGTGCATATGTGTCATTTGTTGGTTGCTGTTGTAACGGTTGTGACGCTTGTTGTGTTTGAATAGGCGCAGCTTGTGGCGGTGCCATTTCAGTAACCGCTGTTTCTTGTTCCGCTCCACCATTCATAAGTGTAGAAACAAGATCCTTACCGAAGTTAAGTGGGAACAACTGTCTAATATTAGAGTCGATTAATTCCCCTACTTTTAATGTGAAGGAAACACTAATTAGAAGATCGTCTTCCGGAATATTGTCTTTCCCTTTATCATTTTGAACGTCCATCAAATCAATGGATGGCGGAGATATATCAACTTTTGTACCAAACACAGTTGACATAGATGTTGCCGCAGAGCCCATCATCTGATTCATGGCTTCTTGTACTGCACTTAAATGAATTTCTCCAAGATCTTGATTAGGTGAAGTACCATCCCCACCAAGCATTAAATCTGCAATAATAGCAGCATCACTTTGTTTGATAACTAGTAAGTTAACACCATCAAGTCCTTCAGTGTAATTTACTTTCACTGCTACATATGGATGGACGAACTCAGTTTCTAAAGAACTCCGATCAATCACAGTGATTGTTGGCGTTGTTATTTCAACTTTTTGGCCCAATAAAGCTGATAGTGCTGTTGCTGAACTACCAAACGATATATTCCCTATCTCTCCAAGAGCGTCACGTTCCATATCATCTAAGTAGTCCTCTGTTTTAACTTCACCGTCCGTTGTAGAGTCACTCTCTTCACCTAAATTAGGTTCTCCACGCAATAGCGCTTCAATCTCCTCTTGTGAAAGGATATTATCACTCATCATCTTCATCCCCTCCGTTCATTGATTCAATAATTTGTACTGCCATTCGATTTTTAGAATGGCCTGGCTGCGCGATAAATTTAGGTACATCGCCTACTCTAACAACAAGTGGCTCGTCAACCTGTCTATCCAGTGATACCACATCTCCTATTCGGAGATGTAGTAAATCTTCAATTGACATTTGACCTTCACCAAGCTCTGCAACAATGGGCAGTGGTGCTCTTTTCAATCTCTTCTCTAAAATCGAGCTTTGTTCAATTGTCTTCTCTTTTTTATTCGTTTGCATCCAATATTGTACGGATAGATTTGGAACAACTGGCTCTAACACGACATGTGGAATACATATATTTATCATTCCACTCGATTCACCAATCGTAATATTAAATGATATAACAACTACCGTTTCATTTGGTGAAATCATTTGAAGAAACTGTGGATTTACTTCCATTTCGGTTAAAAATGGATCGATTTCAATTAAACCAGACCATGCTTCTCGCAAGTTATCAAAGGACCTCTCAAACAAACTCGTCATAATCTTTGTTTCGATTTCCGTTAAATTATCGACTTTGTTTGGACTCGTTCCTGCTCCACCCATTAGTCGATCTAACATGGAGTATGCAATATTCGGATTGACTTCCATCAATATATTGCCATCTAAAGGTGGAACTTCAAATACATTAATAAGTGTCATATTGGGAATGGAACGTATGAACTCCTCAAAAGGAATTTGATCGACCGACGCCACATTGATTTGAACGTAAGTACGTAATTGTGCTGAGAAATAGGTAGTTAATAATCTAGCGAAGTTTTCATGGATTCTTGTCAAACTTCGAATTTGATCTTTCGAAAATCGAAGCGCACGCTTAAAATCATAAACTTTAACTTTACGCGTTTCGTCCTCTTTCTTCATATCTTCTGCCGACATTTCTCCTGTAGACAACGCAGATAATAACGCGTCAATCTCATTTTGAGATAAAATATCTCCGGACATCTGGTCACCTCCCAGCAATCGTTTTCTGTGAAACTAGTTTTTGTTATTGAATGACGTATGACACAATATAGACTTTGGTAACTTCCCCGTCTTGCATTAATGGGTTCAACTGAGTTTTTAATGCATCTTCCAAAGCAACTTTACCAACTTTACCTTCTAAATCTACTGCTTTCATTTCAGATAGTTCTTGGATAATAATGTTTTTCACTTGAAAATCTCTTTTAGCTAGTTCATCCGCCGCTTTCTTATTATCTGTTTGAATTTTTAACGAAATACGAATGAATTTATTACCAGACAAATTCGTCATAATTTCTTCAATATCCACAGATGATTCAATAATTTCATCAATGGTAGGTTCTTTTTCTTTATCATTAGCGTTATTAAATTGCATAACGAGTATAAGACCAACAACACCAATTAAAGTAATACATACAAGAATTATCAAAGTGATTGTTAATAATTTATTCTTCATCTTCTTCACCCCTTATGTGCGGATTAGATAATAGCTGAACCGCCTTATAAAAATCAATGATGCGACCATTCACTAACTCAGCTGTTTCAAGTACGACATATTTAGATCCAGTAGTAAGTGTAATGGTCGTATCTGGAAACGATTCAACTTTTTCTATATAGAGTGCATTTAAAGTGAATTGCATTCCATTAAGTCGTGAAACTTGAATCATATGTAAGGGGCCGGGCTTCAAGAGCCGGCCCGACCCTCCCTTTCTGAAATAGCTTTGATTTTATTATGTGTTTAAGCTGGATTATCGCTTCAAGTTAACAAGTTCTTGTAGAATCTCATCAGATGTAGTGATAATTCGTGTATTTGCTTGGAATCCACGTTGAGCAACAATCATTTCAGTGAATTCTTCTGATAAGTCAACGTTTGACATTTCCAAGAATCCAGAAACAACTTCACCTAAACCATTCGTCGTTGGAATTCCTGCAACAGGCACACCTGAGTTAGATGTCTGTTGGAAATAGTTCGAACCAACTTTTTCTAACCCGCCTGGATTCGGGAACTTAGCTAAAATAAGTTGTCCAGCCCATTGCAATTTACCTTGATCATCAACAAATGTTACAGT
>JARIDO010000046.1 GCA_029263895.1 Sporosarcina sp. | reverse complement strand
TGGAGTAACTTGAATGCACAGAAAATACTAAATGAAATTGAAGAACTGCATTATTGGGATGCTAGAGTATTGCAAATGGAGTCCAGTTTTTTTGGAGATGAACTTAGAATTGTATTTGAAGACACAGTTTTTAATGTAATCTTACTTTTTACTGGATGTTCAAAATTCTCATTTATAACAAGTATTGATGATAGATTGAAACCATTAAAAGAGTTAACGAAAACTCAAATTCCTTATTTTATTCAGGATGTTGGGATTACAGATGTACAGAGTGATGGAGAAGATATATTAAAATGTAATATTTCTATGCCTCCTTTAAATGTAGAGGTTGTTTGTAAGGCTATACAAATTGAAAAAGAATAATAAAAGAATCTGGATTTGACTAATGAGCCTATCAAGATTTTTTTTGTTGGTGTTGATACCCAGTGAAGAATAGTTCAATTTTTATGCAGAGGATAGGAGTAACTCCCGTAAGCACCATATTAAGTTTTTACGAATTATATAGTAAGTACAATATCTTTAAAACGTATGCTCTATTTACTCATTATTTTGTTAAGCAAAGAACAAAATATCATCAATTACCACCATTTTTATTCTACAAAGCCATACCTTCGCTTTCTCCTAGCCTTTAAATTTTTCGCAACTTTGACGTACATAGAACGAGTGCTAGTAAAAGAGGACTGCTCCGCCTCGATTAACTACTGAATGTCGCTGTCTAACACTTTACATATCGCTTCTAATGTCGACAGATAAACATATCCACATTGTCTGAACAAAAGTGGCTGATTGTGTTTGGGCGCAGCCCTACCATACGTGCCAATTCAGGTTGTGAAAGGTCCCGTTCTTTAAGGATTTCTTTATAAAGGACCGGCTTCAGGGTGAATTGGTTGAACTGATACAGTTAACAGAGTACTACTAAACTATCAAAGAGAGAAGAATTACTAAGTACTGTTTCTAATAAGAAATTTTTAAATACAATAAATGAATTGTACCGCCTGGTGCAACGACAGGTGATAGTGGTCTTGTAGCTGCGGAACTATGTATGAACAGCTAGTAGTTGGTAGATCCCGTTTTCATAATGGAGGGAACATGTAATGAATTCAGAAAAAGTAAGAAGAATTAAAAGTTAAGCGATACTGATTCGGAAATGGCAAATAATTTAGTTATTGATTTGAAAAAAGTATTAAACGGCAAATTAGAATAAAGGAAGTAGATTTATTGAAATATGATAGTGTTGTTAACGAATTTCTAAAAGCTTTTCCGGAATAGAAGAGTACTTACAATGAACACATTGATTATAATAATGAATTACTACCGCATGTATTTTTGGAGAGACACTCAAATAAGACTTACCAGTCTTATTTGAGAAACATAGTGATACAGGAAAGCTGGAAAATGCGTTTAAGTTTATGGAAAGGATGGCAGAGAATGATGTACACGTTCAAGAATTGTTATCTTTGACTATTCTTGAACGACTTGGAGATAACCCTAAACTTCTTGAAGTTGCCTCAGTGTATATGGGGATAAAACAAAAATTTTATTAATTGAGATTAAAAAGTTTTGAGGGGGAGAAGTAATGCGGAATTTGAAACCTTCGGACAAAAATAGTTTACTTTGTTTATACAAGTGAACTAATTTCAACAGATCCTAGTAACGATATAGGTACAATGTTTAAGCATAGTGGATATCATTCTATTTATAATCAAGTGGTAGAAAGAATACTAAATAAAATGGATATTAATAAAAGGGGTGATAGTCTACAAAAAAAAAGTGTGTAATTTCCAACAAAATCTAAAATAATTATAGGAGAAAGGACTAGCAGTTTATCCTAGTCAATGTGCAAAAGTAAAACTTTGGGAAAGAAAGTTTGAGCAATCAGAAAAAAAACGAAATTAGAGTGGGAGGTAAAATGTCATGGATAAGAAAGATATTAATTTTCTTGAAGAGCTGCTTTATAATACAGATAAAAATAAACTAATCAGTCAGTTGAGCAAGATTGATAACCCACTAATGCTCCATTTTTTTGCAGCAAATTATAATTGGGATAGTGGATATGATGCACCAATAGCTATTTTAGAAAATAAGACTTGTGATTTTGGGACGGGATTACTAATGTTTCATTATGCAGAAGGCTACCGTTTATTAGAAAATCCAAATGAAGTTTCTAAGTCTTCATTAGAAGAATGGAAAGATTTTTTAAGTAAGATTTATAACAAGCTTATAAACTTAGAATTTAAATCACAAAATATTTCCTTTGACTCTGGATTAACAAAAACTCAAAAGTATAAGTTGAAAAAAAGTAAACCAAACTTTCCTGATATCCTCATTAGCAAATCTCCAGGTGAAGTGGTTGATATTCCTGAAATATAATGTTCCAAACTATGTAAGTAGAGGTGATAATACCTCAATAGTAGCACTTATAAAAGAACACATATTGCTACAAAAGCTGTTTATAGAGAATGGTTATTTGAAAAAACAAGTAAGAAGAAAGGGGGCGAAATTGATTGGCAATCAATCTCTCCAAGGAGATAATAGAACTTACAGAAAGAATGTTTGATGCTGCAGATGTTCCCGAATTAGCCAGACGAGTATATTATAACTCCTTTAATAAATATAATTATCGGGAATGAACTATTGGAAAAGATAAAGCAGTTGCTTACACAAATACATACTTTACCGAATTGCCGTATCTTTGAGCCTTCTGGATTACCCATTATTGATGAAGAAAAGCATATTTTACCTAGTGATTAAAAAGAATTTTATAGTCTTCGTGGGGATTAGTCCTATTTGAAAATGAGGAATATCCAATGTATCTTGTGTCTCCTGATAATTTTGTTTTGGCAAATCCAATAATTGTAGAAGAATTATGTGAAGAAGATATTTCAACTAACTGGTTTATCATTGGCAATGACGGAACAGATGAATACTTAACGGTTAACCTCAATGAAGATAGACTAGGTAGTTGTTATGATAGTTTTTTGACCGCCGTGGGCTTATAGGTGAGTCTCAGATTATAGCTACTTCGTTTACTGATTTACTTGACTGACTTATAAAAAGTAAAGGACAAGATTGGTATTGGCTAAGAAGTGATATTATCTCACTAGGTGATGCATATGATGATATTGAATAGCTAACAATTTGTATAAAGAAAAGAGTTGATCTTGATTGGCTATACCTTTCAAGCTTTCTTTTTTTGGTTCTATAATATTTGTTGGAGTATGTAAAAAAACACCAAAAACGCACGGAATCACTCATTCCTTTATAGTTGAGTTAACTAGAAACAAGTAATGATAATAAAATTCAGAAACAAGCAGCGAGCGGTAAAAATACTACAGTAGATATTAAGATTAACCCCAAACTACCATTAGAATCTCAAGTGCCAAAGAAATTAAACTTAACCAAAGGTCAGAAAAAAGAATTACTTAAGAATTTATAAAAAGCTGTAGACTGGTTGGAGAACTTAGGAGGGTATTATGAAATATTTCTTAAAAGTAAACGATAAGAATTGTCTACCTGAAGTAGATGAGTTAGTAGAAATTATGTGGAAAAAAGGAGTAGATATATCTAGAGTAGGACAACAAGATAGTTTAATAAACGGTACTTCTCTTACATTATCATGGGATAAATGGTTGGATGATGAGAGATGGAGGGAGCATCCGAAGTTTAAAGAATATCTCTATTTTGAAATCGAATCTAACAAAAATGAACAACAATTATCAATTGAGATTGATGAAGATGCGTGTTTTGTTGATTTTAGAGCGTTATATAAAGCAATTGAATTTATAGCAGAAAGATGTAATACATTAATCAGTATAGATAAAGGTAAATGGATAGAACTTATTGAGTATAGGTTAAAAGTAGATAATTATATAAAGACTACTTTCTCAGAAGCAGTTGAAAAAAGTCTGCATAATTAAATAATATTTATGACCATAGGAGGATTATTCTCTTATGTTTTTTTTGCGTCTACCAAGTATAAAAAAAATGCTATTCAAAGAATATGCCTAATGCTAATGATCTCTGTACAATGTTGGTGGGTTCATTATTGTTTAGAACTAGATAACTATAGCGAAATAGATAAGAAGAAAGTCACTTTATAACTGGGAACAACAGACTTAATGCGTATATCCACTTAAATGAATATAAACTGTTTGGTATCATGTATACTATTTTATATGTAATAATTTGTATTTTATTAGTTTGTGAATGAGTGTGCTGCCTAGGGGATGAAATTACTTGATGTAGCACCACTGCATGAATGTCTATCTCAAACGATTAGTTGGTTAGAAAGATTAGGAACTTAAATGATTTAATTAGCTAGACAGTAACAGATATCGTTGCAATAGAAGAAATTAAAGATTTATGAACAGCAATATCTAATGTGAAATCCATCATTCTACATGATATACATGGAAGGGCAGGTTCAACTTGAATACTCTACACTTAGTTAGATAATAAAATTAAAGTCTAGTAGAATACGAAAAAAAGAACACGAAGAATATTTATGCCTGATCTTAAAAGTTAATTAGTGAAGCTGTATGAGAATGGAAAACCTAAAGCAGATATTATCCGATAGTATGATTTAACAGCGTCTGCCTTTGATAAATCACTGAAACAAAGCTAAACGTCTGGTTCGTTTCAAGAGAAAGACAATCGTACGCTTGAAGAAGTTGGAATTATCAAACTAAAGAAAGCAAATGAATCAACGTTTACTTATGGAAGATGCAAATAGTTTAGAAATCTTGAGAGGATAGCTGCACCACAAAGGGGATTAGCTGGTGGAGGTACTCAAGTATGGATAAAGGAGGGTAACTCATCTTGGATAATAAAATAAATTGTATTTGTGATGTGTTAGAAGAAATTAATGGGTTTAATTCTATATATGAATTTGAAAGGTTTTTAACTTATATTGATATCCTTGTTAAGGATATTGATATAGTTGAAGTCCCTGTTGAAAGTAAATACGGTGAAAGCAATATTTTACAGGAAAAGCGGTACAAATGCACAGAATGTAATCAACAATGGCGTTTAGTCTATCCGGATTTCCCTTTTGTAGGTCACTGGAAAAAAGTTCAATCTAAAAAAACGTTGTAAATAGGGTGTAAAACTTATTAAATTTAACAGTTATATCCCCGTATATCCACGGGCTATTGCAGATTTGAGAGATTTTTAAGAATCTAACATATTAAATAAACTACTTATAAATAAGATAGATTGCTTATCTGGATAACCAGGATTGTACGATTTATAGTTGGCAATCCAATTTTTAATAAGGACAATCCATTATCTTGATGGGCTACACAAGGATCGTTTAGAATGTATGGATAAAACAAGGAATTTAAAATATGTTTTGAATTTAGATGGTACTCTAAACACTGATAAAACAAAGAAAGCGCTTGGGCGTGTAGAAACTGGATGGAGTTAGAAAAGGAGGATTTGAATGGATAAAAAGTTAGATGGGATATTGGAAATACTAAATAAACTTAATTCAAAAACGAATATAGTAACGAAGAAAGAAATTGATGAACAATATGATAATCTAGAAGATTACAGAAAATTAACTCTTGATTTAGATTTATTATTAAATAACTTTGAAAATGAGAATATCAATGATGTTGATAAAGCAGAAGAAATGCTGTTTGAAACTCATAGGATAATTACAACTTTTGAGTGGTAGTTTTCGGAAATTAGTGATCTAAATACAAAATTTTTGAAAATGTATAAAGACAAAATTAATTACATCTAGTCTTTGGAATATTAGGATTTACGTTTTAAATTAGCTGTTAGGTCTGTATAAAGTGAGTTCAACCACATATGAACACAGGCTTATTTTATTTCCGTTAATGTTGACTGGTTTTTTAATTTAATTGTCTATCTAGGTGCAGACTATTCAAGGTCTGGCTACTAAGCAACGTAGAATTTTTTATAAAGGCATGGGGCTGATGTTTGAATCTTAAACTCATAGCCCGAAATATTTAGGAACTGTTGCGAATGCTAGAAGTTTTATTAGAGAACTTTGAAGAACCTATTGAAGTTATATAACTCTTGATAAAAGAGTTGAATTAGAAAAATTCCTTACAAACATGTAATCGCTTGAAGGAGTTTTAGAAATCTAATATGTTAATTTAACTACACTTAAATAGCATGCTTATCTGGAAAATTTGGATTGTTCGATTGTTCTAGTTGAAGTTGGCGGTCAATGATTAATAAGTGCAAGTTTTACTTTCCACTCTTCCTTTCTATTTTACACTAAACAAATATACCTCATATAGGTTCAGCATCAGATTAAAGAGGAGGGAAATAAAGATGAACAAAATAATAAATCAAATATTAAATGAAATAATTGATACAGAAATGGTCGTCTTAAAAAAAGAAGATGTATATAAGTCAATCGAAACAATTGAACGACTGTATGGTGTAAATTTACCATTAAACTACAAAGAGTTTTTACTTGAATATGGAGGATGTTTTACAAAAAGTAATAGAATGTATCATCCGATTGAAGTTACCCCTGTAACACCCGAGGATGGTTTTGACTCGATGGTTGGATTTTATGGTATTACCACCTATGATGCTTATAATATTGAAACAATCATTCAAACTTATAAAGATATTTTAGGAAGTATCGTAATGCCTATTGCAGATGCAGATGGGGGGGATTTAATATGTATAGGATTAAAAGATAAATACAGGGGGAAAATTTATTATTGGCATCATGAAGATGAAACGACTGATGAAGATAGAAAAGAATATTATTATCTTATAGCAAACTCTTTAGAAGAATTTATTCTGAAATTTTCACTTCATGAAAGAATAAAAAATGTGGATTTGGATGATATCGAACTCTTCTTAGACGAAGATTTATTAAAAGATTAGTATTCAAATTTAAACTATAAAACTTGGATTGGCAAAGTATCTTTTTGCTATGTCAATACTAAATCAAAGTATTTTATTATAGGTTAAACTTGTATTAGTAACTGTACTTAGGTAGCCTAACGTACTGTGCCTTTGGATGTTAATGTACCATTTAATATAATCGGAAAGATCAAGAGACAGTTGCTTAAGAGGTTGATAGTGAGAACCGTTGATTGTGTCTTTTTTCAAAAGCTTAAAAGTCGCCCCTGCCCCTGCGTTAACATATGGATTACCTTTATTGCTGATTGACACTATACCGACTATTTGTGGCGGTTCTGTTGAATTACATCTATTTTAGTCCCATGATTAGCGCTGTTTACTTTTAAAATTCTGCTTTATTTTTATATAAAGCTATCGGTAGTTTTTTTGAAAATCTGTTGAAAAAGAGCTTCTCTTGCGGATATAGTAGCCCCACAATTCTTCTGTATTATTCTACTTTCCCCTAATTTATTTGTCTAATTAAGTGTAACCTATCCAAGCATCTGATTTAGTGATTATTGATGATTTGATTTATATGGCGATGGATTAGCGTGAAGAGAATCTATTCTTCAAACTCATCAATCATTTATATGAACGAAGCTTGATTATTCTAACGTCGAAGAAGAGTAAGGAACAGTGGAAGGAGTTGATGGGAGACAAGGAGTTATGAGACAGCTATCCTGGACAGGCTGTTACGTCGTGTGGAAGTCATTCACATGAATAGCGATAGCTAACGAATGAAAAATAGCCAGCATATATTTCAAGCTAAAGTGTTCATTCCAAACGAGCAGAAAGTGCTCAAATTAACTTGACGAAAACAGCTTTCCACCTACTAGACTTTTGTACACTTTTTCAATTTCAATAGTCTATATGCCCATATAATTATTTTAAATATAACTTTCAACCGTTGCTTAAGCTTTTGTCACTGTTTCTTTGTCATAATCATCAGTACTTCCAACACAACCTACTAGGAGTAAGGGGACTAATGGAATTAAACTGCATTTAATAAGTCTCAATTGATAAACACAGCCATTTCTACTGTTTATTTTTTACGTTCTGGAAATCCATCTGTTTCAACCATACTTCCTATTGAAAAATCAGATTCTTCAACACCGATACTAAACTCATACTTATTATTGACGGTTCCATCAACTGTCATCCCGCCCATTGGACTTCTATAAACTTTTTCTATTTCAATCGTTTCAATATCATTATATTTTTCTTTTAAATAGTTTTCAGTAGCAACCACAGCTTTTTCTACTGTTTCTGCATCATAATCATCCTTCTTCACAAAACAACCTCCTAGTAGTATACTAATTACAAATAAAGGAAATATCAGTTTTTTCAAAAAACCACCTCTTTCTATTATCATACAAAAACAGGATGTGATTGTCTATGTCTATGTCTATAAGTAAGTTAACCGATGAAGGTGCAGCTAAAATTGCGGAAAAAACCTATAAACGAAATGCCCATAGTGTTATTTTAGAAAATGGGAACGAAGAGGTAATCTACAACGTCATCGAAATCATCGAGGATAAATCGACTGGATTGCATGGGTACGTATTGAAAAATGAGAAAACAAAAGAGATTGTAATCAGTTTTGAAGGTACTCAGAAAAGCATGGGTCTGACACAAAGTATAGGTGATTTGAATGAAGATATCAGTGGCGTTGTATTTGGGTTGTCAACATATGTTGAAAAAGAAAATAAACCTACGCCGTACCGAGGGAGTCCCGGACAAGATGCCCTTTTCGCAACTGGTCAAGCGAAAATAGAAAATGGAAAAGTAGTTAAGATTAATACAAACCAATTCACAGAGGCGGATAAAGTTGTCAGTAAATACATTGATAAACACGGCCCTGAAAATATAACATTTGTAGGACATTCTTTAGGTGGAGCATTGTCTGAATTTTTTGCGGTGAAATATAACTCCAATGCTGTTACTTTTGCAGCGCCAGATATCTATAATCTACTTACTAAAGAACAAAAGAAGAAGGTAAAAAACGGGGACTTTAAAGAAAATATTATTTCTTATGCTTATCCGGATGATTTGGTGAGCTGGTTTGGAAACAAATCAATTGGTTCGACTTATTTTCTAGCTCATCCCAGTGATGCAGGTTTTTTAAAGACATTTGAAAATCATGGGGTTAAAAACTATATAGGTAAAGATATGTTTGATAAAAATGGCTATTTTTTAGCCAATTTATTAGTTGATGAAACATTATTAGGCAGTCCGGAAAAATCACCTTTAGCTATGAAGAATAGTGGTTTGAGCAACTTCAATATTGTTATTAAGGCATATATTATGTCGTCCTTTGTGAAGGGTGTCGAAAAGAATAGAACACGAATTGAAAATACGGAGAGGTCGCTACTCCAATTTTGGGATGTTTATTCTGAAGAAATGATTGTTTTAAAGAGAAAATATAATCGGATGGTCGGTACCGGCCAATATGATATGTTGAGCACTGGTGATGTGCAAGAAGCTTTTTCATCTTTTGGTAAAGAAGAGAACAGTGTTCCATTGGTTTTCAATATGTATATGTATGAGGAACTCCTACAGAAAACAAAGCTATTATTAGTTGATACAGAGGAAATCGCTTTTCAAAAGAACCAAATGAATGAGGACTTTAAGAAAGCTGACACAATGGTTGCCGAACGGCTGAAATACTAATGGGAGGGGGAATGTAGGTGACGTATAGGGGTTATAGTATAGTTGGTGATCACAATGATTACTTGGCACGAGCTATTAAAAAAAACGCTCAAAAAACAGAGCTGAAGAAGCATATTGCTGCTGACATTGAGTTGAAAAAGGCGTTTTTTAAAGCATATTTGCACCAAGGTTATGAACTAGGTTCCTTGTCACTTGAACAACAAGCGTTAGCTAAAAACATTATGAACCACTTCGATGGTAAAGCGAAAACGGCTTTAGTTGATCGATTCGATGCCAATATTAGAGAAGCTTTTTTTCTGAATCATCAATTCGTTAGCTTTTTAAAGCAATTTTAATGCATTCTTACTTTAATTAATAAACCTTTTAGAGCAATACCACATTTGTTTTTTTATAACCTCCATATTTGAATGAGTATGACGGTTTATAAAAAAAGATGAATAAGATGGGTAGATCGTCAGTATAAAGTGGTTCAATATTAAAAAGGAAAGAGTGATAAAAATATGGTTAAAAGTTTTCTAGGATCAATATTTGTATTAATATCAACTATACTTTATTTGACCAGGTATATTTGTGCAGCGATTGGTGTTTCAACTGGTGGTACTTGGTCTATTGAAGAATTCAATGTATTTCTTAAGAATGTTCCTAATAACTTGTTGATTTTAAGTGTTATTTCTTGATTGATAGGGTTGGTATTTATTTGGGGTATGTTAGATTTAAAAAATAAAGATAATAATTAAATAATTCAGTATTGACTGGAATAGCCCGAGAACAGTAGGTACTGGATTTGTTTACAGTAGCATGGCTTACATTGTTCTGGGTGTAGTATTTATGAGCTTGTACATTGTGCTTACTGTGATAGTTGTGATGTTATTAGAAAGATTGTGAAGTTAATATTGGAATACTTAAATAACCTTGGTTGGCTAAAATGCCTTTTAAGGTTTCTTTTTAATTAACTTGGATTGGACTAAACTTAATGGTGAAAGATTGTGTTAGCAGGATCTGTAGTTCGAATACTAGTACAACATGTGGATTCTCTAAATGGCTTAAATAGACAAGAAAGATTCCAAGGAAATAGGAGGATACAATGGATAGAAAGCAGTTAATTGATCAGGTTAAATTGGTGATAAGTATTCTTGAAAGCGAGTATAGTGTGGAACTCGAAAGCGGCATTTTAAATCTAATATATAAAAGATATAACAAGGCAAAAGAAATATTTGAAAACGACAAGGATATACAAGAGTTGAATATTTCGGGTGGTGTGCGTGCATATATGGATAGTTACAATGATTACCAAAACCCACTCTTAGAACAAATGAATAAGACTGAAAAAATGATTAAAGAGATAGGGTGAATTAGTAGGAAAAGTTTTGTTGAATTAAATACTCATAGCCCAACATTTATAAACTTATTAGGAGCTAGGGAAATCTAGCACACGAACTGTACTACATACGGCGAAGTATGTAGTAAGTGTTCAAATCACGAATAAATGTTAAAAATGATATTCTATTCCCTTACATTCAACTTCTACTCTTGGGAAGCCCACTTTTAAACTCATACTAGCTAAGGCTAAGTCTGATTCTTCAACCCATATACTAAAACTATATTTACTGTTCCGCTTATTCGCATTACACTCATTGGTCCTTGTTAAATCTTATCAATTTCAACCATTTTAATATCTTTATTTTTTTAGATAACTTCTAGTGACTTCTTTCTATTTCTTCACCACAAATGTATCAGCCATAAGATCATGTAAAGCTTGTTTGTTCTTTGAGAAAATGGCCATGAAAAAACCGATGAACAAGAAACTAGATAGAAACATTGAGGATGAACGACCTAAAGCGCGGAGATAGGATATTCTATCTCCGTTGATGTCGACTACTTTGATTTTCGTAAGTCGTTTTCCGAAAGTTCCTTGCATAGAACTGCCTGTTAGAACGGTGTAATACAGAATAATGATAATTGGGAAATAGAGTATGATGTTTCCGACGAATGAATAATAGTTCAATAGCTCTGTTAAATGTGCGGCAGCTTCATTTTGACGAAAAGAATTACCGGTAAATGTCATATAAAACGATCTACTGCTTATGATTCGGTAACAAAAAAAATAAAGAATAACAAAGTCTATGAAGTATGCCAAAAAGCGCTGCGGAATTTCTGCATAGTTTCTATCTTCCAATTGTAATAACTCCCATTCTATTAGTAATTTTATAGACTCATGTAAAAAAATGACGATTGAATGATTGTCACCTTCATTTAAATGTATGTAGCATCATTATGATATACCTACATATTGTACCATTAAATTGGGTATATTAATGAAGAAATTTCATTGTGGAAAATGGAGACACATTTTTAATTTGAATTGAAACTTCATACTTGATTTAATACCTTGGGGGGTATATAGTGAAGGTGGATATAAAACAGATTGTTTAAAAAGGAGATGGGCAGAATGTCGAAGAAAATTGTTGTAGTAGGTGGGGTAGCAGGTGGTGCTTCTACGGCTGCACGTATTAGACGGATTGATGAGCAAGCTGACATTGTAATGTTTGAGAAAGGTCCGCATGTTTCATTTTCGAATTGTTCTTTGCCTTTTCATTTGAGTGGCATTGTTGAAAATAGTGACAAATTAGTATTGATGGATCCTGTTGCGTTTAAGACGAAATATAATATTGAAGCGCGTGTACAATCGGAAGTAACGGCGATTAATCGTGCTGACAAGACGGTAACTGTTATGAATGGTGCTACTGGTGAAGAGTACAGTGAAAGTTATGATTATCTATTATTATCACCTGGTGCAAGTCCGATTGTACCGAATTTAGAAGGAATCGATTCGCCACATGTCTTTACGGTACGAAATGTGACAGATATTGAACGTTTGAATCACTATGTGCAGACGGAGGAGATTGACAATATTGCGGTCATTGGTGGCGGGTTTATCGGTGTTGAGGTTGCTGAAAACTTGCGTCTTGCGGGTCGCGACGTTTCGTTGATAGAGTTTGCAGATCAAATTATGATGCCGTTTGATGCGGATATGGTGCAAATTTTGCATAAGGAAATGATGGATAAAGGCGTTGAGGTCATTGTTGGTGATGGTCTTGCGAAAGTGACGGATACGCATGTTGAGTTAAATTCAGGTAAGAAAGTGAATGCGCAAGTTGTTATTTTAGCAATTGGTGTTCGTCCAGAAACAAAACTAGCGAAAGATGCCGGTTTAACAATTGGCGAGCTCGGTGGTATTAAAGTGAATGCGAATTATGTAACAAGTGATCCTTCTATCTATGCGGTTGGAGATGTCATTGAGGTCTATCATCAGTTGTTACACAAACCAACACGCTTAGCACTCGCGGGTCCGGCACAGCGACAAGCACGTGCGGCGGCGGATCATATGTATGGGATGCCACATCAAAATAAAGGTGTCATTGGTTCATCTAGTATTCAAATTTTCGACTTAGCATGCGCTGCAACTGGTCTAAATGAAAAGACGGCTAAGCAAGCGGGTATTCCAGTGGATAGCGTGTATATCATTGCGCCGGATAAAGTGGGCTTAATGCCAAATAGTAATCCACTTCATTTTAAATTAGTGTATGAAGTACCAACGGGTAAAATTTTAGGTGCGCAGGCGATTGGTAAAGGAAACGCAGATAAGCGAATCGACGTCATTGCAACACTCATTACGATGGGCGGAACGTTAGAAGATCTGAAGGAATTAGAGTTAACGTATTCACCAATGTTCAGTACAGCTAAAGATGTTGTAAATTTAGCAGCACTTGTAGGGCTGAATGTTTTACATGACCGCTATAAACAAGTTCCAGTTACGGCAGTGCGTGAGTTGGTAGAACAAAATGCAGTCATTATCGACGTACGTGAAAAAGGTGAATTTGCAAACGGTCATTTGCTGAATGCTATTAACATTCCGCTAAGTGAATTACGTGATCGGATGGATGAAATTCCAAAAGATGTACCTGTCTACATGCATTGCCGTTCTTCACAACGAAGTTATAATGCAGTGATGGCGTTGCAAAACAGCGGCTACACGAATGTTGTCAATATTTCAGGGTCATTTTTAGGCATTTGTTTAGTTGAATATTTTACGGATGTAACAACGGGGCGCGAACCAATTGTAACGGCATATAATTTTAAATAATGAAGATGCGTATCAGATCTATTATCTGATACGCACTTTTTTTATTTATAGCTGAAACTGAGGTTTTATTTTCCAGTAATGTTTCTAGCAGTTATTCGTTAGCGCTAACAGGCTATGAAATGGAAATTGAAGCAAGTTCGATAGCACTAGTATTTAATGAAAAGAATAAAAATAAATGAAGTATTTGATAAAAACTAGTCAAAATTAATTATCTTTGGCAATTCACGTAAATTTAAAGTGAAATCATTCATAAATGAATTTACTAGTAAATCAACGTATGAGTGAGTTGACGACATTTATTATTTGTAGCGTCTACTTCTTTATAACTAGTTTAAGAATATGCATATATAGACGAAAACTATCAACTTGAAAAAGGCTAACATTTTTCGACAAAAGTCGTAGCTGTTTTCATGTATGTTGGTTTTAACAACAAGACTCTAGATAACATCGCTGGGTACCTACACTACTTTTTAGGAGGGGGGCACGGGGTGTTTTTTTATTGGTCTAGGAGAATGTGGGGAAATCGTTGAAAATTCGAAGGGAGGAAAAAAATTGAACAAGAAGCGAAGACCAATTAAGTTGTTTAGTACTGTCGCGTCGGCACTGATGGTGTTTTCACTTGTATTGCCAGGTATTGCAGATGCCAAACCTAGCAGCAAACTGCATGAGTCTTTATTTAACTCCAAAGAAATTTCAAAAGAAAAGGTTAGTAAACGTTTAATGGACGAGTTCAAAAATGATAAGCCCGTGACATTTTTGGTCAAGTTCAAAGAGAAAGCTAATACGGCAGATGTTGCAAAGAAGGCAAAGTTAAGTGCTGAAAAAGCAAGCTTGTCTGCACAAAAGTCGGAATTAATGCAGCGGTCAGCTGTTGTATCCGAATTGAAGACGGTGTCACTTGAGACACAACAAAATGTGCTAGATTATTTAAAAACAGAAAAAAAAGCTGGCACTGTAAAAGACTTTACGTCGTATTACATTGTTAACGGAATGGCTGTAACAGCGACGAAGGAAGTCGCGCAAAAGCTTGCAACGTTTGCGGAAGTTGAGAAAATATTACCAAACGAAAAACGTGAGCTTTTTATAACGAAGACAAAAGATCCAGTTGCTCCAAAATCGAAAGTGGCTTCAATTGAATGGAATGTTGAGCGTGTCAATGCACCGCAGGTTTGGGATATGGGCATTGATGGATCAGGAACGGTTGTTGCAAGTATTGACACGGGTGTGCAATGGGATCATCCTGCACTGAAGGAAAAATACCGTGGGTACAATGCAGCGACGGGTCAAGTCGATCATGCCTTTAACTGGTTCGATGCAACAATCGGGCAAGCGACTCCGTATGATGATTTAGGTCATGGCACGCACGTCACCGGAACGATGGTTGGTAGTGAACCGAATGGCGCGAACCAAGTAGGAGTTGCACCAGGTGCTAAGTTCATCTCTGTTAAAGCATTTACGAATGAAGGTGGAAATGATGTCGATCTAATAGCGGCAGCGCAATGGATTTTAGCTCCAACTGATGCAAACGGCAATACGCGTGTCGATTTGGCGCCTGATGTTGTCAACAACTCATGGGGCGGTGGGCCAGGTCTTGACGAATGGTACCGCGATGTAGTCATTAACTGGCGCGCGGCAGAAATTTTCCCGGAATTCTCAGCAGGAAATACAACATTTTTTAACCCTGGTGGACCAGGATCTGTTGCAGCACCTGCAAATTATCCAGAAGCTTTCGCAACAGGTGCAACAGATATTAATAACAAAGTAGCAAACTTTTCTCTAAGAGGACCCTCTCCTTACGCCGAAATCAAGCCAGACATTTCTGCACCAGGAGTGAATATTCGTTCTTCTGTTCCAGGCGGCGCATATGAAGGTGGTTGGAATGGAACGTCAATGTCAGGGCCTGCGGTATCAGGTGTGGCTGCATTACTACGTCAAGTAAATGCGAACCTGACAGTTGATGATATGGAACAAATACTATTAGATACTGCAACTCCGTTAACAGATTCAGAGTATCCGACATCACCGAATCATGGATATGGATATGGTCTTGTTGACGCATATACAGCAGTCACTTCTATTGCAAATGGACTAGGTAAAGTACAAGGACAAGTAACTAAACAAGGCGATGATAGTGAAGCACCGACATTTACACATTCAGGTCCTTCTACGGCATATGCAGGAATGGATTTAGATTTACTCATCCAAGTGTCGGATAATATTAGTGTCTCCACTGTGAATCTTCAATATAAGACTGGAAATGGTGAGTGGAAGACGGTTGAAGCATTACGTAAATCAGGAGATTACAAAGCTGGTGAATACATTGCGATGATTCCTGGTGCACAAATAACAGGAAATGAACTCACTTATAAATGGGTGATTAACGACTTCGGTAACAATGAAGTGACAAGTGAAGACTATGTAGTACAAGTGCAACAAGGTATTACAGTTGGCTACTTTGAGAACTTCGAAACTTCACCAGCAGGATGGACATCTTTTGGAAATAAAAACAGCTGGGAGTGGGGTACTCCAACTTCTGGACCTGGACAAGCTGCTTCAGGTGAAAAAGTGTATGCGACAAATCTAGCTGGAAAATACGAATCAAGTATGAATGCAACGCTTGTTATGCCTCCAATCGATTTACCGGCTGGACCATCGTATTTGCAGTTTAAAGATTGGCATGAATTCGAGCAATCTTCGTCGGGCAGGTCTTGGGATTATGGACATGTGTTCATCTCAACGGATCAACAAGAGTGGATACAACTGCGTAAATTCGAAGGGAAATCAACAGCGTGGAGCAGTGTAGAAATTGATTTGTCTGCATATAGCGGGCAACGTGTCTATATTGGCTTTAATGCATTCTCTGATAGTAGTGTTGTGAAAGAAGGCTGGTACATTGATGATGTAGCACTCTCGAACGTCTCACAACAAACTGCAAAAGAAAAAGCATTAGCCATCACTTCAACAAAATCAGCGCTAGAAACGAGCAAGCTAGATTTAGGTAAACAAAAGAAAGAAAAGAAACAAGATACAATTGAAGAAAAAAGAAAAGCAGCATTGGAAAAACCGATTGATCCTACAAAAATTCGTCCAGTGCTACCGAAAAAAGAACTTACACCAATTGATGCAAATCGTCCGAACCCTACATTGCTTCCATTAGGAGCACAAGTAAGTATTCTTGAAACGGGTCGTTCAGTTTATACAAGTCCTGCTGATGGGAAATACACCATCACGCATACTGCTGGAGCTTTTACAGCGAAAGCTGAAGCGTATGGTTATCAGTCAGAAAATCAAGCGGTTACGATTGAAGCAGACGGTATAGCTTCTGCAAACTTCACATTGCAAGAAGTTCCAAAATCGACTGTGACTGGTACCATTACAGATCAGTCAACAGGTGAAGCCATTGAAGGTGCTACAGTCATTTTGGTTGAGGATGCGAACGTTGCACCTGTTCAGACAGATGCGAACGGGAACTACTCACTCACTGCGTACGAAGGCACATATACAGTGAAAATTGTTGCAAGAGGCTTCCATGGTCAGCAACACACAGTTGTTTTCGAAGGTACTGGAGCGACGCAGAACTTTGAATTGGAGCCATTCTACACATATCCAGGTGGAGAAATTGGTTACGATGATGGAACAGCTGAAAATGCGCGGGCTTTCTACGCTGCTGGCAATGGTTGGGGTGTGAAAATGTCTCTGCCAGAAGGGAAAGAGTCTGCAATTGTAACAGAAGGACTGTTCCGATTCTGGAATACAGAGTTCCCTGATCCAGGTGGTACTGACATGCTTGTAGAAGTATGGGATGCAAAGGGTGTAAAGGGCACTCCGGGCAAAAAGATTGCAGGTCCGATTACAGCGCAAGCGAAACGTAATGATGAGTGGACGGTCGTTGACTTGACCGAACATAACATTGTTGTAAATGGTGATTTCTATATGGTTTATATCCAATCAAAAGATCATCCTAATGCGCCAGCACTTGGAACAGATGAAGACAGTTCAAATACGAAAAGAAACTATCAGTTTGTCGAGGGGACTTGGTCTGCATCGCCTGCTGAAGAAGGAAACTACATGATTCGTGCACGTGTAGATTACGAAGTCTACGCTCCTACGATTACGTCACCAAAGACAGGACACATTACAAACGTAGCTGAAACAACGATCGAAGGTAAAGCTACACCAACGACGACAGTTCTTTTGAAAAAGGATGGACAAGAAGCTGGATCGTTAACGGTTGGGAATGATGGTTTGTTCGCTATCCCGACAACATTGACTGAAGGTGCGAATGAATTCAAAGTAGAATCATTGCTCAACGGAAAAGTGACGGGCGAATCGGATCCAGTAACCGTTACACTCGATACAGTAAAACCAAAATTAGCGATTACAAATCCTAAAGATGGCGACAAGACAAATCGAGAATCTGTCACAGTTGAAGGGACCGTATCAGATGATAATCTTGACTGGGTGAAAGTAAACGGTCAAGTAGCACAAGTCGTCAACGGAACGTATTCGAAACGTATTTTACTTGAAAATGGGCAAAATGTAATTAAAGTGGTTGCAAGAGACAAAGCGAACAATAAAACAACTAAAACGGTTACGGTGAGTGCTCAATACAATGCACCCGTCATCGATAATTTAACACCTGCTACTGATTTACATTTGAAAACGGGTAAAACGGCGAAAATTGAATTTGATAGCACAGCAAAACTAGACGCTAGTTTCGTAATTCATATGCCGCTAACAGATGTAGAAAAGAGCATTGCAAACGCTACTGAACTTCCGATGAGAGAAGTTAGCCCAGGTCACTACGTTGGCTATTGGACGGTACCATCAGGTATCACTGCTAAAGGCGCTCAGATTGAAGTGAAAGTGGTTGACGATCATAGCAATGAAACTCGTCAAGTTGCAGCAGGTAAACTATTCATCAATGTTAAATAAACTAGATAGTTAACATGTCTGCAAGAACTATCTAGAGAAGTCCAATACGAGCAGCCTCCAAAATGGAGGCTGCTCGTATTTAAATTACATACAATGAATGATATTTAAAAGGCGTTGTTCATACACTCAGACATATGCTTCGCGATTAGTGGGGGAAATGAGAAGGAGATAAAATGATTGTATTGTTATTTTACGTAGCTACATTTTTCTTGTTTGTGCTAATGCTTGGAAATGAGAATACGCTATTAACTAATCGGTATACGAAAGGAGCTTTTCTAGTTGTCTTAGCTAGTAGCTCTCTATTTGCCGTGTTCAGGACAGATGTCATGTTTACTGATCGTGCAATGTATAGTGAAATTTTTAGAAGTATAAAAAAACTCTCACCAATAGAAGTATTCAAAACTTATTCATATGAACCTCTTTTTTTGATACTCACGAAAGTCATTAGTGTCTTTACTTTTGATGAAAGAATCTACTATGTTCTTATCTATTTACTATTTGTGGTGATTCTATTAACGGGTATCCATTTAATAATAGGCAAAAGGAATACGGTCTATGCCTTCGTTTTCTTTTTACACTTTTGGGTGTTTTATGAGTATATATTAAATGGTCTTCGTCAAGGGTTGGCAATGGCTTTTATTGTAGTGGCGATAGGATACACATTAAAGAAAAAGTCAGTGCATGTGTTTATGGCGTCACTTTGTGCCTGTCTTTTTCACTTTTCGAGTTTGCCGGTTGTATTATTTATTATTTTTCTAAATTATAAGCGAAAAAGTAACATCATCTCCTTGATTGTGTTTTTTATCGTATTCGCGCTATTATATGTAACCGGACTCAATCAGGCTTTATTTTCAAATCTACAGTCATCACTATTGGAAAATTACTCGGATAGTTCGCTAATTGAAGAATATGGAGGAAGTAACAAGTTAAAGTTTTTATTGTTTAATAGTCTGTTTTTAATTGCATTTTATTTATATTACAGAAAGAACAAGCTGGATGAAACATTTACATTGTTGTATAAATCCTACATTTTGTTTTCAATTTACTTTATGGCATTTGGATTTATTGCCTTTTCAAACAGAATATCCGCATATAGCTGGTTTCTAATACCGCTGATGACCGCGTATATTGCGATAACGACTAAAAATAAATTAATTGCCATATTTATAGCTTTAGCTTTAGTAGTAACGGGATATGTAATGGGAATCCACAGTCATTTCTCCTATTAGTCATAACCGACTAATAGGAGAATAAGTTAATGCATTTCTGTATTTTCACACGCTATAAAGCAATGGGAATCCTAGACTATCTTTGTTTACTAACTATTATTTCTAACAACGTTGTTAGAATTTTAAAATGGATTTCTTCAAGATTTGTTAGTTCTATTCTCAGAGGGGACTTGAATACAATACATGGAAAGTTAGGAATTAGAAACGGATGTGAATTAGATACTACCTCGGCTAATCCTTTACTTTATATGTAGAAATAGAAAAAAGGTCTAATGGAGGATGACATTTGGAAAAGGTAACTCAACGGGCCCCAGTTGATGTGAGTTTTTATTCTCGTTACAGGTTTGGCAAGAGGTTGTTTGATATAGGGTTTAGTTTTTTTTTATTGGTGTTTTTTCTACCATTTATTGTTCTTTTGTCGATTACATTATTGGTGACATCAGGAAGGCCGATTTACTTTGTTCAAAAAAGGACTGGGATTGATAATAGTCAATTTTTAATTTTAAAGTTTAGAACGATGATGCGTTCAGAGGCAGATGCTAAAAGACATTTATATGAATGGAAAGAAGGCGTACCTGACGAGTTTCAGTTTAAAACGGTTTCAGATGATTTAGTAACCCCAATTGGATCTGTCCTTAGAAAGTATAGTTTGGACGAGTTACCCCAATTGATCAACGTATTATTTGGGCAGATGAGTATGGTTGGTCCACGACCTGAAATACCTGAGATTACAGAACTATACAGTAACAGACAAAAGAAAAGACTGAGTGTTAAGCCAGGTATGACGGGCTTAGCACAAATCAATGGCAGAGCAGATTTGAGCCATGGAGAAAAAATGGAGTTTGACCTAGCTTATGTTGAAACGAGAAATATGCGAGTTGATGTGAAAATAGTTGCTGCTACTATCTTTTCGGTTATTAGAAGCAAGGGGGCTTATTAACTATGTGGAAACAAATTGTAGTTACGTTGGATGTGGCAAATTGGGTAATTCAGTTACCATTCAACAAATATTACTGACATTCAAAAATCGGTTAAGAAGCATGATTTGTGCTGTCGCGCTCATTACAATATGTGGCGTCATTATGGGCTACTTCTTACCAGCAACATATGAAAGTAAACTAGATATTCTCATTAATGGCAGTGGCCCAAACAATAAAACGACTGCTATGAACGACATTGACTCAAGTTTACGTCTCATTGAAACTTATAAAGAAATTATGAAGAGTGACCGTATTGCAGGAAAAGTGAACACAACATTAGGTGGAATCTATTCGAAAACAGCGCTCTCCAAAAATGTGCGAATCGATTCTGGAACTGGATCGCAAATTATTACAATTACCGCCGTCGGTAAGTCACCTATGGCATCTGCAAAATTGGCGAATACGTATGGTGAGACAGCGCAAGATGAAATAAAAAGTCTTATTGGACTTGATAATATTACGATTTTAAAAGGAATTGTAGCGAAAACAGACACAAAGAAAATTAAGCCAGGTTTATTCTATTTCACGTGTCTTTCTTTTCTAATCGGAACAATCCTCTGCATGGGGACCCTCTTATTTCTTGAAACTTATTTTCCTTATTTAGATTCGAGGGTAAAAGTTGAGAAAAGAATACAAATTCCTTATTTAGGAAATATAATTCAAACTTCACATGTCGTAAAGTCCCCCTTCAGATCAAAGTCAACACGAATGAAAGCTTTATCGCATGAAGATGAGAAGTTTAAGAGCCTTGCCTCAGTTATTGAACATAGAGTTACAAAAGACAAGCTTAAGATATTGATGGTAACAAGTCCTAGTAGTCATGATGGGAAATCGTACATTTGTAGTAATCTAGCAAAACAATTAGCCAAAATGGATATGAAAGTTCTGTTCATCGACATGCACTTCAAAGATCCGATAGGCCGCTACCTTTTCAACTTACCTCAACGAAAAGGTCTTACTTCTGCAATTTCAGGTCATTACTCATTACATGAAATCATTCAAAAAACGACAATAGACAATTTGTCATTTATCGGAACGGGTCCGATTCCGTTAGATCATACAACATTTTTAACAATGAAGAGGCTAGAAGAAATGATGGAGGAGATAAAAACAATCTTTGATGTTGTTCTAGTAGATGTAGCTGAACTGTCCTATTCGGATACGATGAACACATTTCCATATGTAGATGGCTGTTTACTTGTCGTTGATAGTCGACGAACGCTCGTTGGGAAAATGTTGAATGAGTTAGAGATGTCTAGAGAGCTAGATGTGAACATAATCGGTGCCATTTTGAACAAAAGCAGCATAGGTTTGAAATGATTGTAAAAGGAAGTGAAACATATGGGCGTGCGTTTATTCGAAGAAATTGAAATGAATATAAAAACAATGACTCGTCCGGATGACAAGCAACATAAGTATATATTCATAGGATTACCCGATCAAGCAATACCAACGAGTGCTCGTGTAGTGTTTTTTGAATTACAGGTAAGAGGGTATATTCCGGTTATTGCATGTGCTGAACGTAATGTAGCATTACGAAAAAATCTATCCACCGTCCGTGAATTTGTTGAAAATGATGTACTTATTCATATTTCGGGCTCCAGTATTATTGGTAATCTTCATAATGGCAAACGGAAATGGGCACTTCGATTACTGAGACAGGGACTCATCCATTTTGTTGAAATCGGTAATTGTAAATATGGTGGACTACGCGTACAAGAACAAAGAGTAGATAACTATTTGGTGCGCAAACTACCATGCGACACAGTCAAGCAGTTAAGAGCCAATGCCGCATGTCTCGCAAGTGGTGAAGAGTTCCATTCCATATCTTATTAATGAGACGCTGGAAGTTTTGAAATCTGTCGAATCGTTGGGGGGTGAACGTATCGTCTGTTGAAGCATCATCGTTAAAGATTGTTCAACTTATTACTCGTATGGATGTAATTGCGGGAGCGCAAAATCATGTTCGTGATATATCCATCGCTTTACAACATGAAGGACATCAGGTAATCGTTGTAACTGGAGGGAATTCAAGTCGGTACCCTGACGTCCTAGACGAAGGAATATCCGTCAATTATATCGCTGAACTTCTTCGAGATATTAACTTACTATTGGATATAAAAGCATTTTTAAAAATGAGACGTTTGTTTAAGAAGCTCCAACCAGACATCATTGCGATTCATTCTTCAAAAGCAGGAATTATTGGGAGATTGGTAGCATTTTCACTGCGGATACCTGTCGTTTTTACTGCGCATGGTTGGTCATTTACGGATGGAGTTCAATTGTCTAAAAGAGTGATTTACCGATGGATTGAAAGAATTGCTGCAATTGTGTCAGATGGGGTCATTACGGTTTCAGATTATGACATGCAACTAGCATTAACATATAAGGTCGTTTCAATGAAAAAGATAACGACGATTCATAATGGCGTTCATGATATTGATAGGAATCTGTATTGCAAGCAAACAGTAGGCGTACCCAAAATTATCATGGTAGCAAGATTTGCCCCACCTAAAAAACAGCTTGAGCTTCTCCATGTATTGATGCAATTGCAACAGTATGAATGGACGATGCATTTCATTGGTGATGGACCTGAATTGGAAGAAGCGAGAAAGCTGGTAGACAGCGTTAATATCCATTCGTGTGTACATTTTGAAGGAGCTTCTGAAAACGTTTGTCTACATCTGTCGAATGCACATATCTTTATACTGTTATCCGATTATGAAGGATTACCGTTATCAATTTTAGAAGCAATGCGTGCAGGGTTACCGGTTATCGCGTCTAATGTGGGTGGAGTTAAGGAAGCTGTAACCGCAGAAAATGGTTTTCTTGTAGAAACGACGGATACCGAATCTATAAAGAAAAGTATTGTACAACTTATCAGCGATAAAAAAATGAGAATGTCAATGGGACATAACAGTAGACAACTGTATGAAGAGCACTTCACGTTCCAACGGATGTTAACTGAAACAAGAGATTTCTATCAAAAAATTATAGAAAAGAGGAAACACGGGTGAAAGTACTTGTCACTGGCGGCGCGGGGTTTATTGGGTCACATGTTGTTGAGGAATTACTAGCGTGTGACTATGAAGTGGTTGTCGTTGATAATTTGATTTCTGGATTTTCTAGAAATCTTAAAGAGCAAGTCATTTTCTATGAGATTGATATTAATGATGCTGCATTAGCGTATGTTTTTGAAATGGAAAGACCTGATTATGTCATCCATTTAGCAGCTCAGGTGTCCGTGCAGGCTTCAATGGATAATCCTTATTTAGATTTTAATACGAATACAGCGGGTACTGTTAAACTTCTCTCGCTAGCAAAAAAATATAATACTAAGAGATTGCTATTTTCATCTTCATCAGCCGTTTATGGTGAACCGCTCTATCTCCCCATCGATGAAAATCACCCGGCTCGGCCCCATTCTTATTACTCACTCTCTAAATACACCGCAGAAAAATACATTGAATTCCATGGAGAATATAGTGGATTGAATTATTGTGTTTTACGTCTTTCTAATGTTTTTGGTCCACGACAAAATGTTGAGGGAGAAGCGGGGGTTATAGCACTTTTTATTGACAGATTAATGGCTAAAAGAGAACTTACAATCTTTGATGGAGGTCAAACAAGAGATTTTGTTTACGTAAAAGATGTTGCACAAGCTTTTAGATGTGCATTGGAATCTTCGAAGGTGGGAGTATTTAATATAAGTTCTCATACGCAAACGAAAATCAACAAGTTGTACGAGCAACTAATTGAAATTACTGGAGAACAAACACCACCACATTTTGAGCCACTTCGAATCGGTGAAGTGATGGATAGTGTGCTGGATAATTCTAAGGCACGTCATGAATTAAATTGGCGTACAAACTACTCACTTACAAGAGGGTTACAAGAAACCGTAGAATACTACTCCAACTCATTTTCACATGAATAAAATAAAGGAGGATGAGTGCCATTCAGTCTCCAAAAATATCTGTCCTAATGGGAATCTATAATTGTGAAAACACACTTGAAGATGCAATTCAATCCATTCTTGCGCAAAGCTATTCGAATGTTGAACTAATCCTGTGTGATGATGGTTCGACGGATCGCACGTATGAAATTGCTCAAACGTATGCAACAAAACACCCGTCAATCATTTTGTTGAGAAATGATACGAATAAAGGATTAGCTTATGCGTTAAATAACTGTTTACGTTATGCGAGTGGGAACTTGATTGCAAGACAAGATGGAGATGATTTTTCGTCAGCTGAACGATTTCAACAACAAGTCGATTGTTTTTTAAAACATCCAACGATAGCAATCGTCAGTACGGCTACTACACAATTTGATGAGAATGGGGAATGGGGTCAAATCTTTTTGCCGAGAAAGCCTAAAAAAGAAGACTTTATAAAACAATCCCCATTTTGTCATGGTTCATCAATGATGACTAGAAGCTCTCTTGAATCTGTGGGTGGTTATAATACTGAACAAACTACCTTCAGATCTGAAGACTACGATTTATGGTTTAGGATGTATGCTGCTGGGTTTTTAGGCAGGAATATTCAACAACCCCTTTATTTCGTTAGGGAAGATCGAAATGCTTTAAAACGAAGGAAGTATCGATACCGGTTAATTGAAGCGCGCATTCGATATAAGGGATATAAATTATTGAAGCTTCCGTGGGCTTCCTATCTTTACGTCTTGCGCCCAATAGTCGTTGGAATTGTTCCGAAAAGGACCTATACATCATTTCGGAAAAGGAAGTATATGAAGGAGGTAGGCCAGTGAGCCACCTTGTACTGGATGTATCCAATGCATTGTCCTTCTCTGAATACGGAGAACTCGATGACTTTCAAAGCGCTATCGATTGCATACACAAACGATTAAATAGTCGAACAGAACAGCAAGAAAATTTATTGGGATGGTTGAATCATCCACTGACATATGACGTTGACGAATTCAAACACATTCAACGAGCAGCGATAACCGTTCAGCAAGGCAGTGAGATTTTGCTCGTTATCGGCATTGGCGGTTCTTATACAGGAACACGTGCAGCGATTGAAATGCTTACACACCACTTTAATAACCATCTATTAAGAGAGAGTCGCCGTTTTCCCCAACTTTTTTTTGTAGGGAATCAGTTAAGTTCCACCTATATTTCGGATCTTATAGAACTGCTTCGGGACAAAGACTTTTCTATAAATATTGTTTCTAAATCAGGGCGTACTTTGGAGCCGGCAATCGCCTTTCGGATTTTCCGGAAAATACTTGAAGAGAAATATGGGAAACATGGCGCTCGTTCGAGAATCGTCGTAACGACAGATCGCCAAGAAGGTCGATTAATTGAAATGGCAATGAATGAGGGATATGAAACCTTTTTTATACCCCCTGATATTGGGGGACGCTTCTCGGTACTAACAGCAGTTGGGCTGTTCCCATTAGCAGTGAGTGGCATACGAATTGAAGAACTAATGGAAGGTGCAGTTGTTGCTAGAACTGAGCTAAGTCAACGTGACATCAAACATAATAACGCATACAAATATGCTGTAACACGCAATGTTTTATATCAAGGGAACAAAAATATAGAACTATTTGTGAGTTATGAACCCAATTTTCACTATTTCTTAGAATGGTGGAAACAACTTTTTGCTGAAAGTGAAGGGAAAAGTCAGAAAGGGATTTTCCCTTCAACAGCAATTTACTCCACTGATTTACATTCGTTAGGGCAGTACGTTCAAGAAGGACCGCCAAATCTATTTGAAACCATTTTGAGAGTTCGGAAAACCAATAAAGACATTCGAATTGAAAGAACAAATTCGAATCAGGATGAATTAAATTATCTTGCTGGGCAGACGGTCGATTTTGTGAACAACAAGATTTTCGAAGGAACGCTACAAGCGCATGCTGAAAATGGAATCCCTAATATTGTGATAGAGGTTCCGGAAGTGAATGCATTCACAGTCGGTTATCTCTTTTATTTCTTTCAGTTATCCTGTGCAGTGAGTGGCTATTTACTAGGTGTAAATCCATTTAATCAGCCAGGTGTTGAAGTCTATAAAGAAAAGGTACAAACCCTTCTAAAGCAAACAACAATCAAAGCTCGTTAGGTGAAACCTAATGATGAAACGAATTTAAAGGATGTGAGATTTTTGAAATTAGGGAAAGTAAACTTTGCAAAACTACCAACACCTTTAGATTATTACGGTGAAATTGAAAGGAACAGAGTGTTCATCAAAAGAGGTGAGTTAACAGATTTACTGCTAGGCGGCAACTAGAGTATGTACTTTGCGATGCAATCGCTAACAACGCTAATATCCTTGTCACGGTAGGTTCATCCCAATCGAATCATTGTAGCATTACCGCAGCGGCCGCGTCACAACTAGGAATGGAATGTCTACTGATTTTAACGAACGACAATTATGTGAAGGTAAGTCGTAATTATCTATTATATGTATTAATGGATACGGAAATAAAAAGAACAGATAGCTCAACAGTCTCTGACTCTATCCAATCCTCGCTAGACACGTTGCGTTTTAAAGGGAAAGTTCCCTATTCTACCGAGGTTGGCGGTCATGGAATGATTCAGTATTTGAAAAAAATCATATTATGGATCAGGATATTGTTTTTTGCATACGGGAGGGGTTCCTCTTGTATTCAATTTCAGTGAGGTGCTCACGAATACACATTAAATAAGGTAGTGAAAACATGGCGTTTCAAAATGATCAGTAGTGGGAGAGAGGATCTAAACTATGAGTCTAGTCGTGAGCATCAATTGCATAACGTACAATCAAGAACAATATATCGGTGACGCCATTGAAGGTTTCTTGATGCAGGAGACTGATTTTGAGTACGAAATTTTAATTGGTGAAGATTGCAGTACTGATCGCACAAGAGAAATCGTCGATCAGTATGTGAAAAAATATCCTCATCAGATTCGATTAATTACATCCGATGTAAATGTTGGTGCAAGGATGAATTCACAAAGACTTATCGACGAAAGCAAAGGTAAATATATTGCCGAATGTGAAGGTGATGATTACTGGATTGACCCCTATAAACTTCAAAAACAAGTGGATTATATGGAGGCAAATAGCGATTGCTCATTTTGCTTTCACAATGCACATATTATCAATGCCAATAAAAAAAACAAGCGCAAACCAAAATGTTTATTACTCCCCCAACAAATCAAGTTATATGCCAATGAAAAAGGTAATTTCTCTGCTGGAAAATTAGCAGTACTTGGCTTTATCCCAACGGCTTCTTTTTTCTATCCTAAGCATTTAATGGTGCCACCACCGGATTGGTATTTCAGAGCAATCGTCGGCGATAATGCCATAAAACTAATTACTACAAGTCATGGATATGCACATTATATCGATCAAGTGATGAGTGTTTATCGTGTAAATGTGAAAGGCTCAGTGATGGACAAGTGGCGAAAGGAAAAGAGTAATACAGCAAAAAAAGTTGCAGTTGCAGAAGGGTTCATTCACTTATTCGATGACTTTGACGCACACACGAACTATCAATACAAGGATGAAATTGAACTAGCAAAAGTACCTTTTGAACTAAATATCATTCGCTTAAATGGATCGAATAAGGATCTTAACCATCCCCGTTATAGAGCGTATTTGAAGAATATGCAACGAATAGAAAAATTGAACTATTTTATGGGTCTCTATTTTCCTAAATTGCATGCCACACTTGCAAGGTTTAAGGCCCATCTTTAATTGTTGGCTGCCATTAGTAATTAACGAGGAGATTTGCCATGCAAGATTCACGCATGCTTCGTGCTAAAACCATTCGAGGGATTTTTTGGAGCTTTGCAGATTTGCTTGCAAGTCACGGGCTACAATTTGTTATCCAGATTGGCTTGGCTCGATTGTTGTTACCTGAACATTTTGGTGTAATGGGAATGATCCTCGTGTTTATCGCGATTTCAAATTCTATTGTAGACAGTGGATTTTCTCAAGCGCTAATTCGCGATCAAACGACGAGTCAAGCAGATTATTCAACAGTGTTCTATTTTAATAGTGCTATGGCGATTGCGGTGTACGGTGTGCTCTACATAATTGCCCCGCTTGTTAGTACTTTTTATGAAGAACCTCAATTGGTAATACTCCTTCGCGTGTTGTCGTTAGCGCTTATCATTAATTCCTTAGGAATCATTCAAAGAGTCCAATTAACAAAAGAAGTTAACTTCAAAAAGATGACGATTATTAACCTCATCGCAGTTACGCTATCTGGTGTAATTACCATTGGTTGTGCAATCGAAGGATACGGCGTCTGGAGTCTTGTGGTGAACATCCTCGTGTTACAAAGTACACAAACAATCTGTTTATGGCTCTTTAACCGATGGGTACCTTCATTTGTTTTTAGCAGTCAATCATTTGTAAAGTACTTCGGTTTTGGTTATAAGTTAATGCTTTCAGGATTGCTTGATACGTTGTATACGAATCTCTTTTTCGTTTTAATCGGAAAAATCTATTCATCTTCTAGTCTAGGATATTACACGAATGCAGTAAAGGTTAGGGATTTAGCGAGTCAATCGCTCGCGGTCACTATCCAACGTGTTACATATCCAGTGTTAAGCACCATTCAAGATGATGAAAAACAGCTAAAAGCCAGCTTTCGTAAAATTATTAAAATCTCAGCTTTTGTTAACTTCCCTTTAATGATTGGCTTAGCAGCTATTGCAACGCCACTTTTCACACTGTTGTTCGGTGAAAAATGGATACCCTCGGTTATTTACTTTCAACTCCTTTGCTTTGCTGGAATGTTATATCCGATACATGCCATCAATCTAACGATACTCCAAGTAAAAGGTAGATCAGATTTGTTTTTATGGTTAGAGATCATCAAAAAAGTGAATTTAACGTTACTGATTATTTTATCACTTGCATTCCAGATGGGTGTCATCGGGCTAATCATCGCGGCAGTTGTAAATTCTTTTACTGCTCTTCTCATTAATACCTATTATTCAGCAAGAGAAATCGGGTATGCAACAATCGAGCAGTTACTTGACTTAATGCCATCCTTCTTAATTTCAATTGTGATGGGGGCATTCGTTTATGCATTGAGTTGCCAATTGAGATTATCCTCTCTAACGGAAGTGGTGCTATTATCGGCAGTTGGGATTGTGATTTATATTATTTTATGTAAATTTATGAGACTTCGGGAATTTGGTGAATTACTTAGCTTGATCAAACCGATCTTCATTAAAGTGAAAAGACGTTTTAGAAATGTAAGTAATCATAAATGAGGAGGAACGTTATGAATATATTATTTACTTCTGCTGGGAGAAGAAGTTATTTAGTGAACTATTTCAAGAATGTGATAGGCGATGAAGGTACAATTCATGTAGCCAATAGCTCTGTATATTCGACTGCAATGGAGTTTGGCGATTACTCAGTCATAACCCCCCTCATTCATGATGAAGCGTATATTCCGTTTCTGAAGGAATATTGTTTACGACACCACATTGAAGCTATCATCCCCTTATTTGACATTGACTTGCCAGTACTCGCAAAAAATCATGATGCATTTAACGAACTTGGAATCGCGATAATTGTCTCAAACGAAGAAGTCATTGATGTTTGTAACGATAAGTGGAAAACAGTCCTCTTTTTAAAAGAGAATGGCATCCATACACCCCTTACATACATCTCCATTGTAGATGTAAAGGAAGCCATTCGTTTGGGGCATCTTAACTTTCCTTTGATGATTAAACCGAGATGGGGGATGGGTTCTATCTCCGTTTTAGAAGCTAGAAATATGGACGAACTCATTGTGTTGTATGCAAAAACAAAACATGCAATCGATACGACCTATCTAGCATTCGAATCAAAGCAAAATCGTGAGCAAAGTATTATCATCCAAGAAAAGCTGCTAGGACAAGAGTATGGACTGGACATTATAAATGATTTGGATGGTAATTATGAAGCTACCATTGTGAAAGTTAAGCATGCCATGAGGTCTGGAGAAACAGATTGTGCAGAAACCGTTCATCATCCAAAACTCATACACATAGGTGAACGATTAAGTGAAGTTTTGGGGCATCTCGGGAATTTAGATGTCGATGCATTTTGTATGAATGATGTACCGATTATTTTAGAAATGAATGCCCGCTTCGGTGGTGGTTACCCATTCAGTCATATGGCAGGCGTTAATTTACCATTGGCAATGATGAACTGGCTGACAGGCAAAGATGTTGATCAATCACTTTTCCAAGCGACTGCAGGAATTGTTAGTTATAAGAACTTATCAATCATCAAAGCTGGAGAAAAACGACCAATTGCAATGGATTTGAAATAATGTGCAGTGAAGGGGATTAAGAAATGGTAGAAAAATTTGAAGAACCCATTTATGTGACGAGACCATTGCTACCCTCAATTCCAAAAATGATGGCGAAAATCGAAGAAATTTGGGCTAGCAAATGGCTGACAAATGATGGTGAACAGCAACGGCATTTAGAGAGAGAGCTAAAAGAATACTTAAACGTCGACCATTTATCGCTATTTGCGAATGGTACATTAGCACTTTTGCTTGGGTTAAAATCGCTTGAGCTAACAGGCGAAGTGATTACGACTCCTTTTACCTTTCCAGCAACAATACAAGCCCTCGAGTGGAACGGTTTAACGCCTGTGTTTTGTGATATTGATGCCACTACATTAACAATTGATGCCACGAAAATAGAAGCGCTTATTAACGAAAAAACGACTGCGATTTTAGCAGTACATGTATTTGGGAATCCATGTGACGTGAAGAAAATCCAAGAGATTGCCGATGATCATCAGTTAAAAGTCATTTATGATGGTGCGCATGCTTTTGGAACACAACTGGCTGGTAAGTCAATCGGTCGATTCGGTGATATGACAATGTATAGCTTTCACGCAACAAAGCTCTTCAATACGATTGAAGGGGGAGCATTAACTTTTAAGAATCCTCTGCATGTAGACAAACTTTATGCCCTTAAAAACTTCGGTCTTGAGAAGTCAGGCGATGTTGTCCATTCAGGTTTAAATGCAAAGATGAATGAAGTTCAAGCCGCAATGGGGCGCGAAGTTTTGCCATTAATGGAACAAGAAAAAGCACGTAGAGAAAAAATAGCAGAAATCTATAAAAAGCGTTTAACAGATATAGCGGGGATTAAAATTGTCACGCATCTAGAAAAGCAATGCAGTAGTTATCAATACTTTGTCATTGAGATTGATGCGGGAATTTTTGGCGAATCAAGAGATTGGGTCCACGAACAATTGAAACACTATAACATTTTCACACGGAAATATTTCGAACCACTTTGTAGTGAATTTGAATGGTATAAGCTGCTTGCATCTTCACAACGACAACACCTGCCGCAAGCTCATAAAACAGTGTCAGAAGTATTAGCGCTCCCTTTTTATGGTGAGCTGGATTTAGCTTCTGTTGAAAAGATATGTGACATTGTAAAACAACTTCGTAATGATGTGACTGGTTTAGAGAAACAACAACTAGGAGTGGTTAAATGAAGGGAATTCTATTGGCTGGAGGAACTGGAACACGCCTGTATCCGTTAACGAAATCGATTTCTAAACAAATGCTGCCGATTTACGATAAGCCAATGATTTATTATCCATTGTCGGTCTTATTGCTTGCCGGAATAAAGGAAATTCTTATTATCTCAACACCTTATGATATTGAAGATTTTCAGAATCTCTTAGGTGATGGCAGTAAACTAGGTATTGAACTATCGTATGCAGTGCAAGAGACACCGAATGGTCTTGCGGAGGCATTTATTATAGGGGAGAAGTTCATTGGAGATTCTACAGTTGCCCTCGTATTAGGCGATAATGTTTTTTATGGTTCGAATTTCGGTCATCGCGTTCACGAAGCAGCTTCACTCGATACAGGAAGTCTCATCTTCGGTTGTTATGTAAATGATCCTAGAGCCTATGGTGTTGTAGAAGTAGATGGAAATATGAATGCAATTTCGATTGAAGAGAAACCTGAAAAACCAAAATCATCCTACGCAGTTCCAGGGCTATACTTCTTTGACAATCAAGTAGTGAGCATTGCTAAAAGTGTGAAACCATCTCTACGGGGGGAAGTGGAGATTACATGTGTTCTAAAAGAGTATTTACGAAGAGGAAAGCTACGCGTGGAATTGATGGGAAGAGGTTTAGCTTGGTTGGATACAGGCACGCATGAATCATTGTTAGAAGCTTCTAATTTTGTAGAAGCGATTCAAAAGCGACAAGGGTTATACGTTTCCTGTATCGAGGAAATTGCATACCGTCGAGGATACATTTCAAAACAACAACTTATCACTTTGGCACAGCCATTACTGAAAGTGGATTACGGTAAGTATCTGGTGGAAATCGCAGAAACATCAATGTGAAGGTGGGGTACTTATGAATATGTTAGTTACTGGTGGAGCTGGTTTCATTGGTTCGAATTTCATTAAACGAATGCTTGCTAATCATTCTTATAAAATTGTGAATCTGGATGCATTAACATATGCCGGTAATTTGGAAAATCTTACAGACGTTTTAGATGATGCTAACTATCATTTTATAAAAGGAGATATACGGGATGCTGAATTAGTAAATCATATCCTCCATCGTCACGACATACAGATGATTGTTAACTTCGCTGCTGAATCACATGTGGATCGGAGTATTGCAAATCCTGAAACCTTCCTGCTTACAAATGTATTGGGAACACAAACATTACTTGAAGCGGCGAAAAATTATTGGCGGGAGTTAAAAACTTCGGATGGAAACTGGAGTTATAAAGATGATGTGAAGTTCGTTCAAATATCCACTGATGAAGTGTATGGATCATTAGGAGAGACAGGGTACTTTACCGAACAGTCTACGATTTCTCCGAATAGTCCTTATTCAGCTTCAAAGGCAGCAGCAGATTTACTTGTAGGTGCTTATTATCAAACGTATGGATTACCCGCGATAATTACAAGGTGCTCGAATAATTATGGCCCTAATCAATTTCCGGAAAAACTCATTCCTTTGATGATTAACAAATTATTAAAAGGTGAAATGCTACCTGTTTACGGTGATGGGAAGCAAGTGAGAGATTGGATACATGTAGAGGATCATTGTAGCGCCATAGACTGTGTTCTTCATAACGGTGAAATAGGGGAAGTCTATAATATAGGTGGCAATAATGAAAAAGAGAATATTGACATTGTGAAATACATCGTCAACTATTTGAACAGTAGTGAAGAATTGATAGCGTTTGTGGAAGATCGATTAGGCCATGATCGACGATATGCCATTGATAATTCAAAAATCCAAAACGAACTTGGTTGGAATCCCGCTTATACATTTGAGCAAGGCTTAAAACTAACGATTGACTGGTATGTGGAGAATCCCACTTGGATGGAGTCTGTTAGTCGACAATTCGCATCACTTTAAAATCAAATTATTTCCGAGGAAATAGATTTTTAGAGAAGGGAATATGGGGGGAGAAATGTTGCGAACAATTACAAAGGTGAAGGATTTGCCATTCAATACAATCGAAAAGCATTTAGGTGAATCCTTTTATCTTTTTGACGTTGAAAAATTGAAATTCAATTACTGTGAAATGTTGACTGCGTTTAAAAGTAGGTACAGCAACTGTATTATCGGCTATTCCTATAAAACGAATTATTTACCTGCGTTATTAGAAGAAGTACAAGAACTAGGTGCTTATGCTGAAGTAGTGTCGAGGTTAGAATATGATTTAGCCATTAAAATTGGCGTTAATCCAACTAAAATCATTTTTAATGGACCTCTTAAAACCGGCGAAGATATTGCTTTAGCGATGAAAAAGGGGAGCATACTTAATCTAGATTCATTTTACGAAATTGAACTAGTACAAGATTATGCGAGGGGAAATAAGAATCAGACATACAAAGTTGGACTGCGAGCAGGTTTTTTGTTAGCGAGTGAAGCGGGCGAACCTGAACAATGTGGCTACACGCAAAGTAGATTTGGATTTTGTGTTGAAAATGGTAGTTTTAAAAGAGCTATACAACTACTATCCTACATTGACAATGTAAAAGTCGTTGGCTTACACGGCCATTTCTCAACTAAAACAAGGAGTCTAGAAGTATATAAGGAGATCACACAGCAATTATGCAAGTTATCAAAAGAGTACATCCCAACATCCGTCGAGTATATTGATATCGGTGGAGGGATGTACGGGAATGTACCAGCAGAAATGAAGGTGAAAGATGTGCCTTCTTTTGAAGCGTATGCGGAAGTAATTTGCGCAGTGTTAAATAAAGAAAAAAGTTATTTTGCAAATGACCCATTTTTAATATTAGAACCAGGATTATCAATCGTTGTGGATACCTTTACATTTTACAGCAAGGTTATTGACGTTAAAAAGAAGCGAGCGGATTATTTCGTTTTAGTCAATGGCAGCATTCATAATATTAAACCAACGATGCACGATATTAATTTGCCGATGGAGCATATTAAAAAAGATGATGCTCTATATGAAAATGGAATCTACAATGTTGTTGGGTATACTTGCATGGAGAAGGATTACTTAGCAATTGACTATGTTGGAACGATTCCTAAACGTGGAGACTATTTAGCGTTTAGTAACGTAGGTGCGTATTCAATTGTCTTTAATCCACCATTCATAAAAGAAAGACCCGCAATTCTTTCAAAAGTGAAAGAGGAATACAAGATTGTTCGGAAAAAAGAAGAATTAAAAGACTTTATCAATGAAAATGTATATGTCTTTCGTTAATACATTCCTTTCAAAAAGACACCCTCTTACGAAAACTAGCCCATCATTAGTTAATCGGAAGAGGGTGTTTTTGTATTCACACATAGACGTTTTTAAAAGTTAAAAACATGAGAACTGATCAATTCGGTTTAAATCGATGCCCGTATATTCCCATCGACGCAATCTACTACGCCATCTATATCCAGCTACTGACGTCCTGCCTACAAAAGTAGGATACATCCAAAAACCATTTCTTCTAGATGTCCAAATATACGTATTTCGGTACAGACAGCCACGAATTGCACCTGGATCTACTGCGAAAAGTTGTGCGCCTCCTTGGCTGGATGGATAAGGCGGTGCGAAAGCTGGTGGCGGTGAAGTTGGGCCTTGCTGTTGACCTTGATTTCCGTAAGGTGGAAACCCTCCGCCTTGCGGAAATCCTGGTTGACCAAATGGAGGCATACCTCCGCCTTGTGGAAATCCTGGTCGACCGAATGGAGGCATACCTCTGCCAGGTGGAAATCCTGGTTGACCGAAACCGGGAAACCCATTAATAGCCGTCTGATGATCTAATTGTCCAGGACTTATGTCGTAACCATGCATGGTGGGATCCGGATAAAATTCTTGAGCCCCATATCCTTGCATTTCCATTGGCATGTCTTGATAGGCATAGTCCATATTGTTTTGTGCCGGTTGCTGTACATATCCTTCAGGCAATTTAGGATACCATTGAGATTCCTCATTATTGCCTGGTTGCATATTAACCATCTGTCCACTCCTTCCAAGTGATTCCTTTTAGGGTATGCGACATTAGCGGAATGGGGTAGACGTTTGTCATAGGGAAAGAATTATAACCATTTTCCACTGACATTTGACAATACAAATGCTGATCAAGAAGTCGAGAGCTTTAAATAATGGTTATCTCCCAACTTCGATAAATAACAATTAAAATCGATTTAAACAGCGACTCATCATATATTAAAGATAGTTTTAAAACGTTTTTTTCGATGTCTCTTATATTGATAATGAAGGTTAAAATAGTCTCGAATATAATGAACAAATTATTTATTAAAGAAAGAAACCTTTTACAAGCGAGAACGACTAATCTTATAAAGGGGGATAAAAATGAAAAGGTTTCTATTTTTAGGGATTTTATTAGGCCTATTCATAGTAAGTGGTTGCACTAATCCGCTTAATGGTAAATCAGAAATGAAGTTAACAGGCGATCAGCCACCCAACGTAGTTGTAGAGGTTGATGGTGAAGACTATGAAACGACATTAGGGTCATATTGTTGGGAAAGCAGTTCAAAAGGCAATTCGATCTGTGTTGATACGGCAGGTCCTAAAGAGTTAGTGAAAGACAAAGAGCCTATTCAGATCAAGGCAGGCCAGCAAATTACGTTGAAAATGGATTACACACCAAAGCCAAATAAAATTCATCTTACACAGATTAAAAACGATGTGGAGACGGAAATTGAAATGAGAGATAATCAATTTACAGTTCCTAATGAAAAGGGCATTTACTTTTATAGCTATGGAGTATGGTGGATGGATGAAAAAGTGGAATATACTTCAAAAGGTGATGCCTTTTACGCTTTCGTTATTGAAGTTCAATAATTCGGTGTAAATATGAAATGAAGAATTGTCAAAAGGACCCTAACAGGTTCTTTTTTTATTTACAGGAGTGTTTTTCAACGATTAGCAGTCATTGGACATTTGTATACTATTGAATTTTCTACACACTTACATATATAACGAAAACTAAGAAGCGGATGAAATCATTGAGCTTTCAAACTCCTAGTAAAAATCCGAATCAAAACACTTTACCACGCTACATCAGTAGTCTGTTAGCACAGACTAAACTTTCCGAATAGTCAACATTTAAGCGCTTTCATAATGTACGATGAAAGTACATTACTGAGGAGGGGTTCTATATGGGGAAAGCTTCAGAAAAAGTCATTCGTTACCGTGGGACAACATTACATACAAAAGGATGGCAGCAAGAGGCTGCACTTCGTATGTTAATGAATAACTTAGATGTTGAAGTTGCTGAACATCCTGACGAGCTAGTTGTGTACGGGGGTATCGGAAAAGCAGCGCGTAATTGGGAATCGTTTGATGCAATTGTTCGATCGTTGAAAGAACTTGAAGATGATGAAACATTGCTCGTGCAATCAGGCAAGCCAGTTGCCATCTTCAAGTCACATACAGATGCACCAAAGGTTCTGATTGCTAACTCCAATCTAGTCCCTGCATATGCCAATTGGGAACATTTCCATGAGCTTGATAAGAAAGGTCTCATGATGTATGGCCAAATGACTGCTGGAAGCTGGATTTATATAGGTTCACAAGGAATTGTACAAGGAACATATGAGACATTTGCTGAATTAGCAAAGCAACATTTTGGGGAGTCGCTAAAAGGAACAATCACATTGACAGCAGGTTTAGGTGGCATGGGTGGTGCACAGCCGCTCGCAGTCACAATGGCTGGTGGCGTTTGTATTGGCATCGAAGTAGACGAGACGCGCATTGATCGTCGTATTGAAACGCGTTACACCGATGTGAAAACCGATTCTTTAGATGAAGCCATTCGTGTTGCTCAACAAGCAAAAGAAAAAGGGGAAGCATTATCCATTGGGTTACTAGGCAATGCAGCAGAACTTTTACCGCAAATGATTGCGAAAGGTTTTATACCAGACGTTTTAACGGATCAGACATCAGCGCATGATCCGCTCAACGGTTATATTCCGGAGGGCATGACTTTAGATGAAGCGAGTACGTTACGTAAAAACAATCCATCTGAATATGTGAAACGCTCGAAAGCCTCAATGGCGAATCATGTGACATCTATGATCGAAATGATGGATAAAGGTGCAATTACTTTTGACTATGGAAATAATATTCGTCAAGTAGCAAAGGACGAAGGTGTCGTACGCGCATTTGACTTTCCGGGATTTGTTCCAGCTTATATTAGACCTCAATTTTGCGAAGGAAAGGGACCTTTCCGTTGGGTGGCGTTGTCTGGCGATCCTGAAGATATTTATAAAACAGATGAAGTAATTTTACGAGAGTTTAGCGACAATACACATCTATGCAATTGGATTCGGATGGCGCAAGAAAAAATTCAATTTCAAGGGCTGCCTTCACGTATTTGTTGGCTTGGTTACGGGGAACGTGCACGATTCGGTAAGATCATTAACGATATGGTTGCTGCAGGCGAGTTAAAAGCGCCAATTGTCATTGGTCGAGACCATTTAGATTCGGGTTCAGTGGCATCACCGAATCGTGAAACGGAAGCGATGAAAGATGGTTCAGACGCAGTTGCGGATTGGCCAATTTTAAATGCAATGATAAACGCAGTGGGTGGTGCGACATGGGTTTCTGTACATCATGGTGGCGGAGTAGGCATGGGGTATTCAATCCATGCTGGCATGGTTATTGTTGCTGATGGAACAAAAGAAGCAGAAGCACGGCTTGAGCGTGTATTAACAACAGATCCTGGAATGGGCATTGTCCGGCATGTGGATGCAGGGTATGAAATAGCAGAACAAACGGCACGTGATAAAGGAGTTAATATTCCAATGATGAACAAAGAGGCGAAGTGTAAATGAAAAAACCGATTTGGATCAAACACGCTGCTCAACTTGTGACATTGGCTCAAGCAGATAAAAAACCGCGTAGCAAAGAAGCGATGAGTGAATTAGCCATCATTGAAGATGGCAGTGTTTGGATTGAAGATGGCATCATTCAAGCAGTTGGAACGACAATTGAACTTGAACAACACTATAAAAATCGCGCAAATGAAGCAGAAATTACGGATGCAACAGGTCATCTAGTGACACCTGGACTCGTCGATCCACATACACATGTCGCGTATGGTGGCAGTCGTGAACGAGAATTTGAAATGCGTCTCGAAGGCGCATCCTACATGGACATTATGAATGCGGGCGGTGGTATTCATGCAACGACGACAATGACGCGCGAAGCAACTGAGGACGAACTTTTTACGCAAACGAAGAAACGATTGGACTCATTTTTGGCGCATGGCGTGACAACTGTTGAAGGGAAAAGTGGCTATGGGCTGGATTTAGAGACTGAACTTAAGCAACTTCGTGTCATGAAGCGTCTACAAAACGAACATGTCATTGACCTCATTCCGACATTCATGGGTGCACATGCGGTACCGGCAACATATAAAGGCAAAGAGAATGATTATATCGATGTCATCATCAATGAAATGTTACCAGTTGTGGCAGCAGAAAAATTAGCGGTGTTCAATGATGTGTTTTGTGAAGTCGGCGTGTTTACACCTGAACAATCTGAACGTATTCTTGAAGCGGGTAAAAAGTATGGACTCATACCTAAAATTCATGCGGATGAGATTGAACCGTATCAAGGAGCAGAACTGGCTGCTAAAGTGGGTGCGATTTCAGCAGAACATTTATTAAAAGCATCCGATGAAGGCATCGCTGCAATGGCGTCGTCAGGTACCATTGCGTGTTTACTACCTGCGACTGCACTTTATTTGAGAGAACAGGCAGCTCAAGGTAGAAAAATGATTGATGAAGGCGTTGCGGTAGCCATTTCAACAGATTGTAATCCGGGTTCATCTCCGACAACATCTATGCCACTCGTGATGAATTTAGCATGTATTTCAATGCGTTTGACACCAGCAGAAGCATTAACCGCAGCAACTTATAATGCGGCTTGTGCAATTCAAATGGAAGCTAAAACAGGTTCATTGGAAGTGGGCAAACAAGGGGACGTCGTATTGTGGGACATTTCCAATTATCAAGAACTGCAATATTTGTTCGGTGTAAATCATGTAAAAGTAGTGTGGAAAAAAGGAGTTAAAGTTGTCGGTTGATTTAATAATGAAATAAAGGGTGGTTAAATGATTACGTTAACGGGTTCTACACTTACATTGCAACAAATGAAAGAAATCGTATATGAAAACACAAGCGTTTCCTTGGATCCAAAAGGATTAGAACGTGTTCGGAAAAGTCGACAAGCGGTGGACAAAATTGTTCGTGAAGATCGTACTGTCTATGGCATCAATACAGGCTTTGGTAAATTCAGTGATGTGAAAATTGATGAGAAGGATACGAAAGCATTACAACTCCATCTAATCCGTTCTCACTCGTGTGGTGTTGGCGAATCATTTCCAGAGGAAGTATCGCGGGCAATGGTTGTACTCCGTTTGAACGCACTTTTAAAAGGCTTTTCAGGCATTCGCGTAGAAGTATTAGAACGCTTTGCCTATATGGTGAATCAGCGCATTCATCCTGTCATACCCCAACAAGGATCACTTGGGGCATCGGGAGATTTAGCGCCATTATCCCATCTTGCACTTGTGTTAGTAGGTGAAGGGTTTGTTTGGCAACAAGGTGAAGCTGTTCCAGCAGCTGAAATCTGGCAACGGCTAGGCATCGAACCAATTGTCCTTGAAGCGAAAGAAGGGCTTGCACTTATTAACGGTACGCAAGCAATGACTGCTCAAGGCGTCATCAATTACTTGGATGCAGAAGCACTTGCCTATGACAGTGAATGGATCGCGGCGATGACAATGGAGGCGCTCTTTGGCATAACAGATGCATTCCATCCCGCGATCCATGAAGCAAGAGGCTATCCAGAACAAGTAGAAGTGGCAGCACGAATGTTAGATTGGTTAGAAGGAAGTCGTTATACAACGAAGCAAGGCGAAAAACGAGTGCAAGACGCGTATTCCATTCGTTGTCTACCACAAGTGCATGGTGCGAGCTGGCAAGTGTTAGGATATGTTAAAGAAAAACTTGAAATCGAAATGAATGCAGCAACAGATAATCCGCTTATTTTTGATGATGGAGAAACGGTTGTTTCAGGCGGCAATTTTCATGGTCAACCGATTGCATTTGCAATGGATTTTCTGAAAATTGGTGTCGCGGAACTGGCGAATATTTCGGAACGTCGTATTGAACGTTTAGTGAACCCTCAATTGAATGAAGGATTGCCGCCGTTTCTTAGTCCAGAACCTGGCCTACAATCTGGTGCAATGATTTTACAATATTCTGCCGCTAGTCTGGTTTCCGAAAATAAAACATTAGCGCATCCTGCATCCGTAGATTCGATTCCATCATCGGGTAACCAGGAAGACCATGTTTCTATGGGGACAATTGGTGCACGTCATGCAAGTGCAATTATTAAAAATGCGCGAAACGTCCTTGCGATTGAAGCATTATGTGCAATGACAGGTTGTTCAATTAGGGGAGCAGCAGACATGGCACCCAAGACACGCAAGAAGTATGACGCTCTTCAAACAATCGTCCGTCCGATTGATGAAGATCGGATTTTCACGCCAGATATTGAACGTATCGCACGCTATCTTCAACAACAAGGATGAAGATGTGATAAGTTAATAGAGTACTAAACAGCATCGCATTTTTGCGATGCTTTCTTTCATGTTGAAACTTATTAGCATTGAAGACGTAAAAGAAAGAAGAGGAGGGATATAGATGTCTAAATGGACACTTTATCAATTAGTGATTTTACTTGGTTTTACTATACTTATAGTGTTGAATCAACTCTATGTCGCAAGTGTAAGGACGTTCTTTTCGTTTATAGAACAGTGGGTACCTACACAAATCTTTATTGTATTCTTCACGATTATCATTGTTGTTTGGTGTGCAGCACTCCTGTTAATCATTCAAACTAAAAAAAAGAAGGATTTATTTGTCCATAAGATCTGGCGAATTATGCCTGCCATTATGGGTGTTCTATTCATCCTATCCTTTTGCTTGGCAATGTTTTTATTTATGACATCCCTTGCTAACATCTCACCAACATATTTTTGGTTGTTAGACGTTAGTATTATTTATTTTAATGTTATTTTGTACTTGTTTATTTTGTCCCTATTTATTCGTTATGGGAAAAAAGATAAAGCTGAAAATAAAATTATAGTTGCGGCTCATACAACCGTATTGCTGTTATTTATAGTATTATGGATGTTACCAGGTATTTTTTGATAGTTTAAAATCGGAGGGAATAGATTTGTCTACGAAGGAAAAACCACACTTACTATTAATTGATGGGATGGCTGTATTATTCCGATCGTTTTTTGCAACATCTGCGATGGGTCATTATTTCCCTAATTCAGGCGGAGTCCCAACGAACGGTGTACAGGGATTTGCGCGTCATACGATGACGGCGATGTCTATTTTTAACCCTAGCCATATGGCTGTCTGTTGGGATATGGGTTCACATACTTTTCGCAATGAACTGTTCGATGGCTATAAGGCGAATCGACCAGCACCAGCACCAGAGATGGTACCCCAATTTGACATGACGCGTGCAGTGTCAGAAATGATTGGATGGAAAAATTACGGTGTGGCAGGAATGGAAGCGGATGATCTCATTGGTTCAATGGTATGTGAGTGGGAAGGTAAAGCTGACATTACGATTGTCACTGGCGATAAGGATTTACTTCAACTTCTAAGACCCGGTGTGCGAATTGCATTCATGAAAAAAGGATTTACGGTCTATGATATTTATACATATGAGCGCTTCATTGAAGAATACGGTATTTCACCAGCACAATTTGTGGATACGAAAGCGTTCACTGGGGACTCTAGTGATGGCTATGCTGGAGTAAAGGGAATTGGACCTAAAACTGCGTTGAAGTTAATCAAAGAATATGGTTCTGTTGAAGGTGTGCTCGCTGCGATAGGAGAATTAGCACCAGGTGTTCGTACTAAAATAGAGACGGATATAGAAATGTTACATTTGTCGAAAGAACTGGCAAAAATCAATTGTGAGATTGATATGAAAGATTCGATTGATGATTTAAAGATTCCTGTTTATGATGAGAGTATAAGGGAATTAATGCAACAAGAGGAGTATTCATTAGTTGTGAAAATGGCAGATAAACTTTTCCTTAATCAGTGAAGGGGGAACGATTCAAAATGAAAGAACTGTTAAGCCGTTTAAATGAAAAGCTGATCGAATTAGCACCTCAATTAGCACATGTTATTACAGAAGTTCAGAACGAACGCTATCCGGAAATGAAGTCTTTTGAGTCAGAACTTTACCCTGCTCGAATCGAGCTTGTGAAAATATATGCGAATTCGTTAATACAAAATGATGAGCAACGCGTAAATACAATGAGAGAGTGGGGAGAAGAAGCAGGGGCCAACTTTGCGAAAATCCCTACCATCACGCTTGATATGATGTTACGTGAAGTACCGAACTACCGAAATATTTTGGGGACGGTCATTAAACATGACGCGATTGAATATGGTGTAGGCCCAGATGATATGTATGAAATCATTAGCATTTTAGACAGTGCGTTAAATGATATTACATACTTCTTTAGTGTTCCTTTTGTCCGACATGAAAGAGAGATGTTAAAGTTATCAAAATCGATTGTGACGGAATTATCCGTGCCAATCGTTTCAATTACAGATGAGACGGGCATTCTTCCGCTTGTTGGGACGATTGATCATGATCGCGCAATGATCTTACAAGAACGCACATTGTCAAATGCGTCAGAACGACAGTTGAAAAACCTCATTATCGACCTTTCAGGTTTACAGACGACGGATACGTATGTTGCGCAACAATTGTTTAACTTGTTTGATGCACTCTCTTTGCTAGGCATTCAGCCAATCGTCAGTGGAATATCGCCTGCTATTGCGCAAACGCTTGTACATTTAGGGTTGACGTTCGGCAGAATTAACAGCTTTGCAACGCTTAAACAAGCACTTGCTTATATTGAATGAAACAGGTTGTCGCATAGATGACGTTAGTGGAAAATCCTCTTCTGGATAAATAGAGAAGAAGGAAACCACTAACGTCTTTTTGTTGGATACAGTAACTGCTCTTTTCATTCGAAGGACTTGACTCCGATAAAGATGTGCGCCCGCAAAGGCTTTTGATACGCCTGCAAAAATCAATTAACGCCTGAAACCAAACGTTAATCGCCCGTAAAAATCAATTAACGCCCGCAAACAAACGTTAAACGCCCGTAAAAATCAATTAACGCCCGAAACCAAACGTTAATCGCCCGCAAAAATCAATTATCGCCCGCAACCAAACGTTAAACGCCCGTAAAAATCAATTATCGCCTGAAACCAAACGTTAAACGCCCGCAAAAATCAATTATCGCCCGTAAACAAACGTTAAACGCCCGCAAAAATCAATTATCGCCCGAAACCAAACGTTAATCGCCCGTAAAAATCAATTATCGCCCGAAACCAAATTCTTCCGCCCGGAACCATCTGCAAATCGCCCGTAAATCATCCATATGCGCCCGCAAAAAGTAACACTCGAATGAGAATAAACCGATGAAAAATAGCTTACGCAATCAGTTTTCTGATTGTGTAAGCTATTTTTGTACCACTTTTACAAAAGATAATATGGACTTGTTGGCAGTATAAGAGACTCGACGAACTTCGCTATTACGTGTTGAGTTTCCATTGTCATGAATGAGCAAGTATAATTCACCATCTACTTCTTCATAGCCAACAACTGGGACCCAATGGTAGTTGAATTCGTATTTGCCGAACCAATGGCAAGTTGTCCATTTATCGAATTTAGCAGCAACAGGGATACCCGCTGTCAACAACTCTTTCACTGCCTCGATGTTGATCCGCTTAACTAACCAATCTGAACCGAGCACTTTTCGAAGGTTATGAATCAGTCTGTAGCTAGACAATCCTAATCGCGTGCAACCAAGTGCTATATACAACTCGTTGACGGTTAGCAGGGTTTTGTACGCGCTTATATGATTCAGTAGCGTGTACGCAGTAACGGGTCCACATGCAGAAGATCGGTACTCACTGTTAATATCATGATCGAATTGCGATTTACCTTTAAAATGACTGATAGTTCTCAAGATATATGCAAAGTTTCATTGTTTTCTTTTAATAGAATACTTAACGCTGTACGGAAATTAACATACGTTTCAATTTCTACTTGGATTCCAGCAGATACAATGGCACGAACTAAAGTTGGATTAAAACCAACGTAAAGTGGTCGAATACCCATCAGTTTTAACGCTGCATTCAATTGACTAATTTCCATTGCAAAGAGGTTGTAATCATAGTCCTGAATGTTTTCGATGCCAACACCAGTAAAATCGAATACTGCTGCTTCTACATCTCGGTCACTGCCGATATAGTCCAACACTTTTGAACGAATTCTTTCAAAATGTTCCTTATTGGTTTGTCCGGTTAACGGAACGAGTATTGTATTTTTCACAATGGACGGAATGATCGGCACAGCCGCTTCAATCAATAACTTTTCATACGCTGCTATTCTTGCTTTCAATTGTTGAATTTCTTCTTTATGATCCATTCGAACACCTCATTTTTTTCAGTATACTATAAAATAGAAAGTGGAACAAAAAAACACAGGTAAATTGATTTTGAAATCGATTCACCTGTGTTTTTCATTACTTGTCTACTGAATTAAGAAAATCAGTAACTTGTTGTGGTGATTTAGCATTTGCACTGTGCAAGTGAGCTGTCTTTTCACCTTTTTCAAAGATTAAAAGACTTGGAATACCCATCACATCATATTTTTCAGCAACTTCGGGTAATACATCTCGATCTACGTCATACCATGTATACATATCGTATTTTTCTTCAATTGGATCAATGAACATATCCATCCGTCTGCAATCAGGGCACCAGCCAGCTTGGAATTTTATAAGTGCTTTTGAATCGCTTGCAATAATCTCGTTGAATTGATCTGTTGTTGTAATGGGTTTCATTTTTAAAAACTCCCTTTCTTTATATGAAGTAAGTGTACAACGGATTCTAATTATTAGACCAGTAAAACGTTTTTCTTTAATTGATAATTAGAAAGAATTATTTAGATTTAAATATTGCGAAAATGTGAATTATGTTCTACACTAGTGTTTATAGAAATGGTTTCTATTTTTTTTTGCCCATAAAATGAATGGTGGTTCATTCAAAAACAAAAGGGAGGCTTCGCACGTGGCTTATCAAATCAAAAAAGCAGCAGTTTTAGGTTCAGGCGTTATGGGTTCAGGTATCGCGGCCCATCTTGCAAATATCGGAATCCCGGTTCTTCTATTGGACATCGTACCAGGGAAGTTAACTGAAGATGAAGAAGCAAAGGGACTTACACTAGAAAGTACTCAAGTACGTAATAAAATTGCAACAGGAGCAATCCAGAAACTATTAAAACAGAAACCGGCACCGCTTGCATCTAAAGGTAATCTAGCACTCATAGAAGCCGGGAACTTTGAAGATGATTTAGAAAAACTAAAAGATGTAGATTGGGTTATTGAAGTAATTGTTGAAAACCTTAATGTTAAAAAAGGCTTATACGAAAAAATAGACGCGGTTCGTAAACCGGGCACAATCATTAGTTCGAATACTTCGGGAATTAGTATTGAAGCGATGGCTGAAGGACGTTCAGAGGATTTTCAAAAGCATTTCCTAGGAACGCATTTCTTTAACCCACCTCGTTATTTGAAATTACTAGAAGTGATTCCAGCTAGTTCGACAGCGCCTGAAGTGGTTGATTTCATAACTACATTTGGTGAAGATCGTCTTGGGAAAGGCGTTGTTATTGCAAAAGACACGCCGAACTTTATAGCCAACCGAATTGGAACATACGGCCTCCTCGTCACATTGCGTGAAATGGAGAAACGTGGTTATTCAATCGGTGAAGTTGACTCTGTAACAGGAGCATTAATCGGTCGACCGAAATCAGCGACATTCCGTACGTTGGATGTAGTTGGACTCGATACATTTATGCATGTTGCAAAAAATGCATACGATAAGACGGAAGGCGAAGAACAGAAAGTATTCGAACTTCCACCTTTCATGAAGAAAATGATTGAGAATGGATGGATTGGTGCGAAAGCAAAACAAGGATTCTTCCTAAAGAAGGATAAAGAGATTCTTGAACTAGATCCTTCAACGCTAGAATACGGCCCAGTGAAGAAATTGAAAACGCCTTCAATTGAAATGGCGAAGCAAGCAAAGGGTCTAGCGAACAAAGTGAAGACACTTGTCTATGCAAATGATCGCACTGGTGAGTTGCTATGGAATATTCTAGCACCTACATTGCGTTACTCTGCTGAATTACACGGTGAAATCGCAGATGACATTGTTGCGATAGACAATGGCATGAAGTGGGGCTTTGGTTGGCAACAAGGACCATTTGAAATTTGGGACGCAATTGGTGTTGCAAAATCAGTGGAAAAGATGAAAGAAGAAGGTGCAACAATTCCTACTTTCGTCCAAAACTTGTTGGATAAAGGCTATGAAACTTTTTATAAGGAAGAAGATAATGACCTCTACTTCTTTGACGGTGAAGGTTATCAGCTCGTTCCAGTAAATGAAAAAGCGATTAATCTTAAAAACTATAAGAAAAAACATGGAGTCATTAAGAAGAATTCTGGCGCAAGCCTCATCGATTTAGGTGACGGTGTAGCACTTCTTGAGTTCCACTCACAATCTAACTCAATCGGACCGGATATCATTCAAATGATTAATTTTGCGGTTGATGAAGTAGAGAAAAACTATAAAGGACTTGTAATCGGTAACCAAGGTAAAAACTTCTGTGTAGGTGCGAATCTAGGAATGATTCTCATGGAAGCACAGGATGATAATATCTTTGAACTCGATTTCATCATTCGTTCGTTCCAAAATGCGATGATGAAGATCAAGTATTCATCAAAACCAGTCGTTGCAGCACCGCATCAAATGACGCTTGGCGGTGGAGCAGAAGTTTGTCTTCCAGCAGCGCATATTCAAGCTTCTATGGAAACATATATGGGACTAGTGGAAGTAGGTGTTGGGTTAATTCCTGGCGGTGCCGGAAACGTCAATTTGTATACGAAACACTTAAAAGGATTGCCGAATGGCGTTCACGTAGACTATCAATATATTGCTAACAAAGTATTTGAATCGGTTGCGACTGCGAAAGTATCCACATCTGGTGAAGAAGCGAGAGAAAATAACTTCTTAGATTTTGCAGATGGCATTAGTGTCAACGCTGACCACTTAATCTATGATGCAAAGCAAGCAGCAATTGCATTATATGACAATGGTTATATTGCACCGAAACACGAAAAGATTCCTGTAACAGGGGATTCAGGATATGCAACAATGCTTCTTGGAGCAGAGGGCATGTTCTTATCAGGCTTCATTAGTGAGCATGATCTAAAAATCGCTAAAAAACTTGCATTTGTGTTGTCTGGTGGAAAAGTACCATACGGAACTAAGGTTGACGAACAATACATGCTAGACCTTGAGCGTGAAGCGTTCTTAAGTCTTGTAGCGGAACCGAAATCACAACAACGTATGCAACATATGCTTGTTAAGGGCAAACCACTTCGTAACTAATGTGACGGATAGTAAAAGGAGGAAATTCAATGCGTGAAGCAGTAATAGTAGCTGGTGCAAGAACACCGGTTGGAAAAGCAGGCAGAGGTTCCCTAGTATCGGTACGTCCGGATGATTTAGGAGCTATTGCTATTAGAGAAACAATCAAACGTGCTGGTGGTTATGATGGAGCAATTGATGACTTAATCATCGGTTGTGCAATGCCAGAAGCAGAACAAGGCATGAACGTTGCACGAAATATCGGTGCGCTAGCAGGGCTTCCAGATACAACGCCTGCAATTACAGTTAACCGTTTTTGTTCATCTGGACTACAGTCTATCGCTTACGGTGCAGAACGTATTATGCTTGGGCATTCACAAGCTGTCATTGCAGGTGGAGTAGAGTCAATGAGTATGGTACCAATGATGGGGAATACGATTCGACCGAACGCACACTTGGCAGAAACAGCTCCTGAGTACTACATGGGGATGGGTCATACAGCTGAACAAGTTGCGACAAAATATGGGATTACGCGTGAAGAGCAAGATGCATTTGCAGTACGGTCACATGAAAAAGCAGGAGCTGCGATTGCAGCTGGCAAATTCGATGACGAAATTGTTCCTGTAGAAGTGGTGAAACGTTCTGTAGATGCAAACGGTAAGTATTCTGAGAAAAAGTCAATGTTCACAATGGACGAAGGTGTTCGTCATGGTACGAGCATGGAAGGACTTGCGAAACTACGTCCGGCATTCAACGTGCGCGGTAGTGTAACAGCAGGGAATTCATCACAAACTTCTGACGGTGCAGGTGCACTTCTAATCATGGATCGTGAAGCTGCAGAAGCACAAGGATTGAAGCCGTTAGCTAAATTCCGTTCATTCGCAGTGGGGGGCGTTCCTCCTGAAGTTATGGGGATTGGTCCAATCGTAGCTGTACCAAAAGCGTTGAAATTGGCTGGTTTGTCAATCGAAGATATCGACCTTTGGGAATTAAATGAAGCATTCGGTTCACAGTCACTTCAAGTATCAAGACATCTTGGCTTAGACATGGACAAAGTAAACGTCAATGGTGGAGCGATTGCGCTAGGTCACCCACTAGGTGCGACAGGTTCAATCCTTACAATTCGCCTGATGAACGAGCTTCGTCGTCAAGGGAAGCAATTCGGTGTTGTAACAATGTGTATTGGTGGCGGAATGGGCGCTGCTGGTGTGTTTGAATTACTGTGAAAAATTAAACTATCACTATAAACTGAGGGGGAAAAATAATGACTGAATTGAAAACAAATGAATTGATTAAAGGCGGAGCATTTCTAGTTGAAGACATTGAACTAGATCGAGTATTCACACCAGAAGACTTCACGGATGAGCAAAAAATGATTGCGAAAACGACGGAAGATTACGTAAAGAACGAAGTACTTCCAGTTGTCGATAATCTTGAAAACCATGAATTTGAGCACTCTGTAAAGTTGCTTAAATCAGCTGGGGATCTTGGCCTTTTAGGAGCGGACGTTCCTGAAGAATACGGTGGTCTTGGACTAGACAAAATTTCTTCAGCTTTAATCTCTGAAAAAATGTCTGTTGCAGGTGGATTCTCAATTACACACGGTGCACACGTTGGTATCGGAACACTTCCAATCGTTCTGTTTGGTAATGAAGAGCAGAAGCAAAAGTATCTACCAAACTCGGTTGCAGGTGATAAAATCTCTGCATACGCACTTACTGAGCCGGGTTCAGGATCTGATGCGTTAGGAGCAAAAACAAGTGCTAAGCTAAACGCTGCAGGTACACACTACATTTTAAACGGTGAAAAACAGTGGATTACAAACGCTGGTTTTGCTGATGTATTCGTAGTTTATGCTAAAGTGGATGGCGACAAATTCTCAGCATTCATCGTAGAAAAAGAATTCCCGGGCGTATCTGTTGGTGCTGAAGAGAAAAAGATGGGTATTAAATCTTCTTCTACACGTACATTGATCCTGGAAGATGCTGAAGTACCTGTTGAAAACCTTTTAGGTGAGGTTGGCCGTGGACATATCATTGCCTTTAATATCCTGAACATTGGTCGTTACAAGCTTGGAGTAGGTACAATTGGTGGATCTAAACGTGCACTTGAGCTTGCAATTTCGTATGCGAATCAGCGTCAGCAATTCAAGACACCGATTTCATCATTCAACTTAACAAAAGAAAAGTTGTCGACAATGGCATCTAAATTATATGCTGCTGAGAGCTTGATCTACCGTACAGTAGGATACTTTGAAGAGCGTCAAAGTCAGATGACGGTTGAAGAACAAAAAGACGGTAAAGCAATTGCAGCTGCAATTGCGGAATACGCAATCGAATGTTCTATCAATAAAGTGGTAGGTTCTGAAGTGTTGGATTACATCGCTGATGAAGCCGTACAGCTTCACGGTGGCTATGGTTTCATGGCTGAATACGAAGTAGAGCGCATCTACCGTGATTCACGTATTAACCGTATCTTTGAAGGAACAAACGAAATTAACCGCATGATCGTTCCAGGAACGTTCTTGAAAAAAGCAATGAAGGGCGAGTTGCCACTACTTCAACAAGCGCAAGCATTACAAGAAGAACTTCTTATGATGATGCCAGAAGAAATTGGTGACGAAGCACTTGCACAAGAAAAAGCACTTGTGAAAAATGCGAAAAAAATCGGTTTACTTGCAGCAGGTATGGCGGCACAACGTTACGGTACAAAGCTTGAAGCAGAGCAAGAAGTACTTGTAAACATCGCTGACATTGCTAACAACTTATTCGCAATGGAGTCTGCTTTACTGCGTACAGAAAAAGCAATCGCACGCGATGGCGAAGAAAAAGCACAACAAAAGATTCTTTACACAGAAATCTTCTGTCAAGAAGCTTTCGAAGCAATTGAAAAAGATGCAAAAGAGACATTGTTAGCGGCTGTGGACGGCGACAACCAACGAATGATGATGTCAGCACTTCGTAAGTTGACACGTTCAAACCCTTACAATTTAATTGCTAAAAAACGTGAAGCTTCTGTTAAGCTTATTGACGCTGAGAAGTATATCGTTTAATCGACTAACTATTAAAGCATGCTCAAGGTTTTACGACCTTTGAGCATGTTTTTTGATTACTAGATGATCGTGCGTCGGTACTCATCTGTCCCGACGGATTTACGAAATTTATTTGCAAAGAAGCTCTAACACATCAATTGAAATGATAACAGGGTAGGATTCAATTTATCTATATCCGTTTCATAATAGCTATTTGAGGCATAAATCAATGAAATGATTTAATGTAGTTTTTTATAATTGTGGTGCGTTTTATGGGCGGAAATGGATGGTTTTCGGGCGGAAATGTCAGCTTGCAGCGAAATTCAGATGTTTTCGGGCGGGGAAATCTGCTTGCGGGCGTTTTACGTATGTTTTCGGGCGGAATTTCATTTTTACGGGCGAATGAAGAGGATTTTCGGGCGAATGATGACCCTTTACGGGCGCGCAACCGTAAGCGGCACGAGCAAAAGTTTTACTGACATACATTATAACGATTAATCCTAAAATGAGTTTTCTTTCAAAGTTAAATAAGTAGTTATGAAATTAGTTGAAAAATGTTAACGAGACGCACGCTTTTTATAAAATGAAGTTTCCGTATTCCCTTTAGAAGAGGCGTATTGAACTTTTAAAAAACTATACGAACAAACGTGAACTATCTGCTATACTGAAGAAAATGGAGGTGCGCTAAACATGTCGATTACATATTACGGCTATCCGAAATGTAGTACATGCAAAAAAGCTGAAAAGTGGTTTGAAGTAAATGGAGTAGCGGTTGATAAAAACGACATTTCAAAAAATCCACCAACAGAAAAAGAACTAAGTGAGATGATTGCATCATCTGGGCTAGAGTTGAAGAAGTTTTTTAACGTAAGTGGACAAAAATACAGAGAACTAAACTTAAAAGATAAATTACCTACAATGACTGATGGAGAAAAGATTAGTTTATTAGCATCGGATGGTATGCTAATCAAAAGACCGCTTGTCTATGGTGATGGAAAAGTAACGGTTGGCTTTTCTGAAGATAACTTTGAAAATACTTGGACAAACTAATCTACTTTCTTGTTTTTATCGTGTCCATATGGCAAAATTGAAGTGAAGATACTATTTATTTTTTGGAGGGGTACGGAATGAGCACACCAAAAGACTTGCGTTATTCTGAAGAACACGAATGGGTTAAAGATGAAGGCGGAAATTACCGCATTGGCATTACACATTTCGCGCAATCTGAACTAGGCGATATCGTATTCGTTGAATTACCTCAAGTTGGTGACGAAGTGAAGTCGGACGAGCCATTTGGTAGCGTGGAATCTGTTAAAACGGTTTCTGAATTATACGCGCCGATTAGCGGAAAAGTGATTGAAGTAAATGAAGAGTTAGAAGATAGCCCAGAATTCGTTAACGAATCACCTTATGAAAATGCGTGGATGATTGTTGTTGAACCATCTGACGTTTCAGAAATTGACGAGTTAATGTCTGCTGATGAATACGACAAGATGACTGTCGGAGAATAAGGTATCTTAAAGCGTCGGCATATTTCCGGCGCTTTTTTTATCGGTGCATATCATATATTGCAAAGGGATTGTTGACGTGTATCTTGATAAATTAATTATCGTAGAAGGCGAAGCTGATCGGCGACGCATACTTCACGTTCTTGCCGAATCGGTAAAAATACTATGCACAAATGGTACAATTAGTTCGTATGAATTAGAGCAACGACTAGAACCCTATCAACAATGGGATGTCTATGTATTGCTTGATGCTGACGATTCTGGAGAGAAAATCCGTCGTCTATTCATTCAGGAGCACCCTGGTGCAATTCATTTATATACGGAGAAAGTTTACGGTGAAGTAGAAACGACGCCTTACAAAAAACTTGCCGAGATATTAAATGCAGCAGACTTCAACGTTCGACCTGAATTTTTACAATAAGGAATGATAAAATGAAACAGTGGACACAACAAGACTGGGACCGTATTCGTTCAGAGCAAACGGATGCAGTTTTCTATCTTTATACACCCATGTGCGGAACATGCGCGGTTGCATCAAAAATGATGACAGTTATTGAAGAACTTCGTCCAAATCTCATAATTGGTGCAGCAGATTTAAATTATGTCCAAGGCATAGCAGTTGATTATGAAATTGAAAGTGTACCTTGTTTACTTATTCAAAAAGACGGTGAAATAAAAGAAAAAATTTATGCATTTCAGTCTGTTCCTTATTTACTTGAAAAAATCAGTTGACAGACATCGAGCATGTATGATAAATTATGGTTTATTACTAATTGAATAGTTCGCTCTTATTAAGAGAGGTGGAGGGAAAGTGCCCTATGAAGCCCGGCAACCGTCATGAAAGTGAAATGGTGCCAAGTCACACAAAGCGTATGCTTTGAAAGATGAGAGATCGGATGAGCGTTGTTATTTGTGAAACGTTAAGCCTTTCTGCATCTTTGCAGGAAGGCTTTTATTAATTGAGGTGAGAAAGCATGATTAAATTAACAGATGTACATAAACGTTTTGGATCAGCGACAACTGGAATCGTAGCTGTGGATAATGTATCACTTGAAATTAGTGACGGAGAAATATACGGCATTATTGGTTATAGTGGTGCGGGGAAAAGTACGTTAATTCGCTTATTGAACGGATTAGAAAAACCTACTAGTGGAACAATTGAAATTAATAGTCGTGAGATTTCAACGATTGAGGGCGTGGATTTAAGAAAAGCACGTCAAAAAATAAGTATGATATTTCAGCACTTTAACCTACTATGGTCACGAACTGTAAAAGAGAATATCGCATTACCACTTGAAATTGCAGGTGTTGAAGAGAGTGAACGAAATCGGAAAGTTTTAGAACTTATTCAACTGGTGGGCTTAGAGGGTCGTGAGAATGCGTACCCTTCTGAATTATCAGGTGGTCAAAAGCAACGTGTAGGCATTGCACGCGCACTTGCCAATGATCCAGAAGTGCTGCTGTGCGATGAGGCAACTTCTGCATTAGATCCAGAAACAACTGATTCGATTCTAAATTTATTGACAAGCATAAACGAGCGTCTTGGGTTAACTATTGTTCTCATTACACATGAAATGCATGTCATTCGTAAAATTTGCCATCGAGTTGCTGTTATGGAAAGCGGAAAAGTTGTTGAGAGTGGAAAAGTATTAGATGTTTTTCAATCTCCACAAGAAGCGATAACGAAACGTTTCGTTTCACAAGCAACAGATACAGGGCAAGCAAACGAATTGATCGAGCAAATTAAAGAAGATTTCCAAACGGGTACACTTCTTAAATTGATTTTCGTAGGAGAACGTACTGAACAACCCGTCCTCGCGAGTTTGATACGCAAGTTTGAAATAGATGTCAATATCGTTCAGGGAAATATAACGCATACACATGGTGGTGCATATGGTACATTGCTGCTGCAATTGGTCGGTGAAGAAAAAATCATCGAACAGGCAATCGATTACCTCCATGAAGAAGACGTTAAAACGGAGGTGATTGGCAATGAGTGAACGTCTATTTCCAAACGTTGACTGGACGAGAATGTTTGAGGCAACAGCAGAAACAGCATATATGACGATAGCGGCTACGCTCTTCACGATTATCATTGGAATTGCCTTAGGTGTTCTATTATTTCTTACAGCACCTGGTCAGTTATGGGAGAATCGTAAAGTCAATGTTATCGTAGGTAGCATTGTCAATATCTTCCGTTCTATCCCGTTTTTAATATTACTCATATTGCTCATCCCATTGACATTTTTCATTTTTGAAACAATTATCGGGCCAACAGCTGCATTACCTGCCTTAATTATTGGTGCTGCACCATTTTACGGGCGTATGGTACTGATTGCATTACAAGAAATCGATAAAGGGGTTATCGAAGCTGCTCGATCAATGGGTGCGACCACTTCAACAATCATATTTAAAGTGTTACTTCCAGAAGCATTACCTGCATTAATATCGGGCATTACTGTTACAGCGATTGCACTCGTTGGTTCGACTGCATTGGCAGGGGTAATCGGAGCGGGCGGACTAGGGAATCTCGCTTACTTGGAAGGCTATCAACGTAGTCGATCGGACGTAACATTTATCGCGACAATTCTCATACTCATTATCGTATTTATCATTCAATATATCGGTGATGCGTTTGTGAAAAAAGTAGACAAGCGTTAAGCGGAAACAGGAAAACCAGGCATAGCCTGTCAACCATATATCATTTGAAAAGGGGATTTTAAAATGAGAAAAGTTCTAACTGGTATTTTATTCATCATACTCGTTCTTTCATTAACAGCTTGTGGTACGAAAGATGGTAATAAAAGCGGTAGTGGAGAAGGAACAGATAATAAGCTTGTTGTCGGTGCTTCAAATATTCCTCACGCTGAGATTTTAGAAAAAGTAAAGCCGTTATTGAAAGAAAAAGGCTTTGATTTGAAGATTGTAACGTTCCAAGATTATGTTCTTCCAAACAAAGCACTAGAGTCTAAAGAACTTGATGCAAATTACTTTCAACATATTCCTTATTTAGAATCTCAAATTGCTGATAATGGTTATAAATTTACAAATGCTGGCGGCATTCATATTGAACCGATTGGTGTTTATTCGAAAAAGTATAAAACACTAGAAGAACTACCAAAGGGCGCGAAAATTTTAATCAGTAACTCTGTTGCAGATCATGGTCGTGTGCTAGCGATGCTTGAAGCTAAAGGATTAATCAAGCTCAAAAAAGGCGTGGACAAAACAAAAGCAGAAGTTAAAGACATCGTTGACAATCCAAAAGATCTTCAATTAGATGCAAATTATGAAGCGTCATTATTACCGAAGTTGTATCAAAGTAATGAAGGGGATGCAGTCCTTATCAACTCAAACTATGCACTCGATGCTGGATTGAATCCTTTCGAAGACTCCGTTGCCATTGAAGATTCTGAATCACCGTACGTAAATATCATTGCTGTAAGAGATGGCGATGAAAATAAAGATTCTATCAAAGCATTAATCGAAATATTACACTCTAAAGAAATTCAAGATTTCATTTTACAAGAGTGGGGCGGCTCAGTTGTCCCTGTAAAATAAGGTGAATAATACTCTTTGAAAGAATAAAATTCACCATGACGAAACTGTCGTGGTGATTTTTTATATGAGGATTATTTTGCGGGCGAATTTGAGTGGTTTACGGGCGATAGTTAGATGTTTTCAGGCGATAGTTATCATTTGCGGGCGGAAACACGTTTTTACGGGCGTTTCACATATGCTTTCGGGCGAAAGTTGATTTATACGGGCGAAATAAGCGATTTGCGGGCGCGCCAGCTAGCGACTAACCAACGTTCATAAAGTAGGTTTCTTACTAATGCGCTTGTATTTTGCGGGCGAATTCGAGTGGTTTACGGGCGATAGTTAGATGTTTTCAGGCGGTAGTTATCATTTGCGGGCGGAAACACGTTTTTACGGGCGTTTCACGTATGCTTTCGGGCGGAAATTGATTTATACGGGCGAAATAAGCGATTTGCGGGCGCGCCACCTAGCGATCAACCAACGTTCATAAAGTAGGTTTCTTACTAATGCGCTTGTCTTTTGCGGGCGCACCAGCTAACGATCAAAAAAGTAGTTTTAAATAGCTTCATCAATTAAAGAAAAAATTTTAAAACCGACTCATATAAATGTAATTTTTAAATAATTCATAAAACGGGTAAAATATTAAATCGTTAGGCGTAATGCATACTTAAAAAATGTTGTTGTCAGAAAAATTATTATTCCAATAATAATGCAGGTGTGTTAGTCTAGTCATGTTCATAAATTTTTGATTGTTAAGGGGGTAACTTTTTATGAAGTTCAAAATTGGTTTAATATGGCGTATTATTATCGCTATAGCTTTAGCAGTAGGCCTTGGTTTATTGTTACCACAAATACACGAAGGTTTCACGAAAAACTTCACTCGTACGGCAGCTACATTCAACATGATTTTTGGTGGATTCCTTAACTTTATAGTGCCGCTAATCATCATTGCTTTTATCGCACCGGGGATTGCGAAATTAGGTAAAGGTTCAGGGAAACTTCTTGGTCTTGCAACAGCATTTGCATACATATCTACAATAGTAGCAGGTATCATCGCATTCGTAGCAGCAACGACAATCCTTCCTAGCGTAATTAGTAATGTAAGCGGTTCAATTACAGACGCAGGAAAAGAATCTGCAACAGCATTTTTTAAACTTGAACTAACACCAGTGATGGGTGTTATGTCTGCATTGCTTTTAGCATTTGTATTAGGAATCGGTATGGCTTCGGTTGGCAGTCAGTCGATGCGAAATGTTTTTGATGAATTCAACTTAATTATTGAAAAAGTAATTTCGTTTGTCATTATTCCGTTATTACCATTTCATATTTTCGGCATATTTTTGAATATGACATATAGTGGTGAAGTTGCGAAGGTTCTTTCAATCTTTGGATTGGTGTTCATTATGATTATCGCACTGCATTTAGTCATGTTAACGATCCAGTATTCGATTGCAGGTTCAGTTGCACATAAAAACCCATTCTCTCTATTAAAGACAATGGCACCTGCATACATGACGGCAATCGGTACGCAGTCTTCAGCAGCTACTATTCCAGTTACGCTAAGACAGTCACGTAAAACAGGTGCTTCAAGTAAAGTGGCTGACTTTACAATTCCGTTATTTGCAACAATCCATCTCTCTGGAAGTACGATTACACTCGTTTCTTGTTCAATAGGAGTATTACTTATGAATGGTGCACCGGTTACATTTACTGCATACCTACCATTTATTCTAATGCTTGGCGTAACGATGATTGCGGCTCCAGGTGTTCCGGGTGGAGCAGTTGTTGCAGCAACAGGACTATTAGCAACAATGTTACACTTTGACGAATCTATGATTGCACTAATGATTGCACTATACATGGCGCAAGATAGCTTCGGAACGGCGACAAACGTAACAGGCGATGGTGCATTAGCACTTATGGTAGATCGTTTCGCAAAAGATGATAGCACGAATTCAACAGAGTCAGAAGAAATCGTTTCTTCTATATAAATTGTCGAAAAAGCCGGTGCCTAGTGCGCCGGCTTTTCGACATTATATGATTCTCAATACAGATTGCTTAAATGAAAAAAATACGTAATGGCATAAGCGCATGTTTTAAAACAGTTACTGTTCTGTATGATTTGCAAGGCGTAGTTTAATACTGTAAGATTAGAATGATACTAATTAAAGAATGGTTTTCCGTTCAATTCATCATAATGGAGGTATTGGAATGTCAACTTTGGAAATAAAGGGTCTTCATGTCGAAATCGAAGGCAAAGAAATACTTAAAGGCGTCGATTTGACAATTAATACGAACGAGATACACGCAATAATGGGTCCGAACGGTACAGGTAAATCCACACTTGCTTCGGCGATTATGGGTCATCCGAAATATATAGTCACTGCTGGTACGGTGATGCTCGATGGGGAAGATGTACTGGAAATGGAAGTTGACGAGCGTGCACATGCTGGTCTATTCCTTGCTATGCAATACCCAAGTGAAATAACAGGCGTAACAAACGCTGACTTCTTACGTTCTGCAATCAATGCGAAGCGTGAAGAGGGCGATGAAATCTCACTTATGAAATTTATTCGTGAGCTGGATAGCAAAATGGAGTTCCTTGAAATGGACGAAGATATGGCTACTCGCTATCTCAACGAAGGTTTCTCAGGTGGAGAGAAAAAGCGTAACGAAATTCTACAACTAATGATGCTAAAACCTAAATTCGCAGTGTTAGACGAGATTGACTCTGGTCTAGATATTGATGCATTGAAAGTTGTTTCAAAAGGAATCAACGATATGCGTGGCGAAGGTTTCGGATGCATGATTATTACGCATTACCAACGTTTGCTAGACTACATTACACCAGATCATGTCCACGTTATGATGCAAGGTAGAGTTGTGAAATCAGGTGGTGCTGAACTCGCACATAAACTTGAAGAGCAAGGTTATGACTGGGTTAAAGAAGAACTAGGTATTGAAGATGAAACAGTTGGACAGGAAGTTTAAGGAAAGGGGGACGATTGAAAATGACGGTTGAAACTAAAGTGGCATTGACCGGCGACGTCCGCTCTTATTCCGCAAAAATGAAAGAAGCTGATTGGATGGCTGATTTCCGTGCGGATGCATTAGCGAAATTGGAAGAGCTTCCAATGCCGAAACCAGATAAAACAAAGATTGATAAATGGAATTTCACGGAATTCCCAGTGCACACTGTGGAATCAGCAGTATACACTTCACTCAGTGAACTGCCTGAAGAAGCAAGAGCACTTATCGATGTAGAACAACAAAAAAACATTTATGTGCAACATAATAATACACCAGCATTTTTGTCGCTATCTGACGAATTAAAAGCACAAGGTGTAATTATGACTGATATGTTCACTGCTTCTCGTGAACATAGTGAACTTGTTAAAAAGTATTTCATGACGGATGGTGTGAAGGTTGACGAGCATAAGTTAACTGCTTTACATGCAGCACTCATGAACGGTGGCGTATTCGTTTACGTCCCGAAAAATATTGTTGTGGAAGAACCACTTCAAGTCCTGTTCTTACATGATGATGCACAAGCATCACTATTCAATCACGTAATTGTTGTAGCAGAAGCAAACAGCTCTGTTACATATGTTGAAACATATTTGTCGACAGTTGAAGAGTCTAAAGGATTGGCTAATATCATTTCTGAAGTATTCACTGGCGATAATGCGACTGTAACGTATGGTGCGGTAGACGTATTAGCAAAAGGATTCACAACATATGTAAACCGTCGAGGCGTTGCAGGACGTGATAGTCACATCGATTGGGCACTTGGATTGATGAACGACAGTGATACAATTTCTGAAAACATTACACATTTAGTTGGTAATGGTTCACATTGTGATATGAAGTCAGTCGTAGTTGGCCGTGGCAAACAACGTCAAAACTTCACTTCTGAGATTGTTCATTGGGGACTTGATACTGAAGGTTTCATCCTAAAACACGGTGTTATGCTTGAAGAAGCGTCTTCAATCTTTAATGGAATTGGGCGTATTGCTAAAGGAGCAACTCGTGCAAATGCAGAACAAGAATCACGTGTTCTTATGTTAAGTGAAAAGGCACGTGGAGATGCGAATCCAATTCTTCTGATTGACGAGGATGATGTAACAGCTGGTCATGCGGCTTCTGTTGGACGTGTAGACCCGTTACAATTGTTCTATTTAATGAGCCGTGGGATTTCACAACATGAAGCAGAACGACTCGTCATCCATGGCTTCTTAGCACCAGTCGTCAGCAAATTGCCGATTGAAGGCGTTAAGAAACAGTTGACGGAGGTTATCGAAAGGAAAGTGCGCTAATGCTCAATAAAGAGATTCGCAACCATTTCCCGATTCTTTCCCAGGAAATAAACGGGCATCCGCTCGTTTATCTAGATAGTGCAGCAACATCTCAAAAACCTCGCCAAGTAATAGAGGCGATGAGCAACTACTACTCGTTGGATAACTCGAATGTCCACCGTGGCGTTCACACGTTAGGTAATCGAGCGACTGAAGGCTATGAAGGAGCTCGCGAGAAAGTTCGTAAATTCATTCATGCAAAGTCAACCGAAGAAATAATCTTTACAAGAGGTACTACGACTGCACTGAATTTGGTTGCGCAAAGCTATGGTCGGGCGAATGTCCATGAAGGTGATGAAATTGTTATTACCTATATGGAACATCACTCAAATATCATTCCTTGGCAGCAACTCGCAAAAGAAAAAGGTGCAGTACTAAAATACGTAGACCTTGAAGAAGATGGGACACTGTCGCTTGAGAAAGTGCGCGAAGTGATTACGGAACGCACAAAAATCGTTGCCATTATGTACGTGTCCAACGTCCTTGGTACGATGAATCCAATTCAAGAAATTACTGAAATTGCGCATGAAAACGGTGCAGTCATGGTCGTTGATGGTGCTCAAGCAGCACCGCATCTCCGGTTGGATGTGCAAGCACTCAACTGTGATTTCTTAGCTTTTTCTGGTCACAAAATGTGTGGACCTACTGGAATTGGTGTGCTGTACGGCAAGAAAGAACTGTTAAATGCTATGGAACCAGTAGAGTTTGGCGGCGAAATGATCGACTTCGTTGGTCTTTATGATTCAACGTGGAAAGAGTTGCCTTGGAAATTTGAAGGCGGGACACCAATCATCGCAGGCGCAATTGGTTTAGGGGCAGCGATTGACTACCTTGAAGAAATTGGACTTGATAACATTGAGCGACATGAGCATGAACTTGCCGCATACGCCATGCAACAAATGTCCAAAATCGAAGGGCTTAGCATTTATGGACCGCTTGATCCTGAAAAACGTGCAGGACTTGTCACGTTTAATCTAAATGATGTTCATCCACATGATGTCGCCACTGTATTAGACATGAACGGCATCGCAGTCCGTGCAGGTCATCACTGTGCGCAACCACTGATGAAGTGGCTTGATGTATCAGCAACTGCACGCGCCAGCTTCTATATTTACAATACAGAAGAAGACGTAGATCGACTCGTGGACGGACTCCGTATTGCAAAGGAGTATTTCAACGATGTCTACTAATAATCTCGATCAATTATATCGATCTGTCATCATGGATCATTATAAAAACCCAAGAAATAAAGGTGTTATCGAAGAGAGCACCGTTACGGTTGATATGAACAACCCGACTTGTGGTGATGTCATCCATCTAACACTTGAAGTGAAAGATGATATTGTTCAAAATGCGAAATTTGAAGGTGAAGGATGTTCAATTTCTATGGCATCTGCATCGATGATGACGCAAATGATAAAAGGGCGTTCTGTTGAGGAAGCACAACATCTAGCAGAAATAGTTTCTAATATTATGATGAGCAAGGACTATGACGATTCAATCGACCTGGGAGATTTAGAATCACTTGCGGGCGTAGCTAAATTTCCTGCTCGCATTAAATGTGCCACTTTGTCTTGGAAAGCGATGGAAAAGGGAGTTCAAAAAGACTCCGAATAATAAGAGGACGGAGGAATATTAATGGCTAAAAAGATGCCTGATATTGGCGATTACAAATACGGTTTTTCTGATAAAGACGTATCGGTTTTCCGTTCTAAACGTGGTTTAACACGTGAAATCGTAGAAACGATTTCTAACATGAAGGAAGAACCGGAATGGATGTTCAACTACCGTATGAAGTCATTGGAAATGTTCTACAAAATGCCAATGCCACAGTGGGGTGGAGATTTAAATTCTCTAAACTTTGACGAAATTACGTACTATGTAAAACCGTCAGAAGCAACTGAGAAGTCATGGGATGAAGTTCCAGAAGAAATTAAGCGTACATTTGACAAACTAGGTATTCCAGAAGCAGAACAAAAATACCTTGCAGGTGTTTCTGCACAATACGAATCCGAAGTTGTGTATCATAATATGAAAGTAGAACTTGAAGACATGGGAATCGTATTTAAAGATACAGATTCTGCACTTCGTGAAAACGAAGAACTCTTTAAAAAGTATTGGGGTACAGTTATTCCGAACTCTGATAACAAGTTTGCTGCACTTAACTCAGCTGTGTGGTCAGGTGGCTCATTCATCTACGTTCCACCGGGCATTAAGGTAGATACACCGCTACAAGCATACTTCCGCATCAACTCTGAAAATATGGGGCAGTTCGAACGTACATTGATCATTGTTGATGAAGGCGCAAGTGTTCACTACGTTGAAGGTTGTACAGCACCTGTTTATACAACAAACTCACTTCACAGTGCAGTTGTTGAAATCATTATTAAAAAAGATGCATACTGCCGTTACACAACAATTCAAAACTGGGCAAATAACGTCTATAATCTTGTTACAAAACGTGCAGTTTGTGAAGCTAACGCAACAATGGAATGGATTGATGGTAACATCGGTTCTAAGTTAACGATGAAATACCCTGCAGTCATTCTAAAAGGTGAAGGCGCACGTGGTATGACATTATCCATTGCACTAGCTGGTAAAGGCCAACACCAAGACGCTGGCGCGAAGATGATGCACTTAGCTCCTAATACATCATCGACAATCGTTTCAAAATCAATTTCACAACATGGTGGTAAAGTAACCTATCGCGGAATCGTTCACTTTGGACGTAAAGCAGATGGCGCACGTGCAAACATTGAGTGTGACACATTGATCATGGATAACAAATCAACATCTGATACAATTCCATACAATGAGATCTTGAATGACAACATTTCACTTGAACATGAAGCGAAAGTTTCAAAAGTATCAGAGGAACAACTCTTCTACTTGATGAGTCGTGGTATCCCTGAACTTGAAGCAACTGAAATGATCGTTATGGGCTTCATCGAGCCATTCACAAAAGAATTACCGATGGAATATGCAGTAGAAATGAACCGTCTCATTAAGTTCGAGATGGAAGGTAGTATCGGATAAACACTGTTAGATATTTGTTTATGCGTTGAAGAATATAATTGAATAAACGTCCATGCTTTTTTAATTGTGGCTGGACAAATAGTGGGCGAACTTTTTCGAGTTCGTCTTTTTTTATTTAATTTTTCGGTTCTATACTATTTGTTGGGGTATGTGTACAATTCACTAAAAAATGCATGGAATCTCCCCTTCTTTTATAGTTGAATGATCGCTAAACAAGTAAGAAAGGGTGACCCGTGTACATGATTAGTAACATGAATATCCTTATTGTGAGTCGTTCGATTGGGCTAAAACAACAGATGATGTCATCGAAATGAAAAGACTTTTAGAAAGCTTTTACTATAAGTTAGATGAAGCCAAAAACTCAGCGTTTCTAAAAGCAATCCGAACATTTAATAATGGGTAAGTAGAAATTTTGAATCGTTTTAATTTTCCTTATTCAAATGGTTTCTTAGAAGGAATCAACAACAAAACTAAGGTGATGAAGCGTAATGCGTATGTTTTAAGACGTTTTGATCACTTTAAAGCCAAGATTTTATTGAATATGAAGTATAAAA
>JARIDO010000032.1 GCA_029263895.1 Sporosarcina sp. | reverse complement strand
TAGATACAACAGCGGCGAATTGCATAGTTGTTTCATCAATCATTTTCATCGCTTCTAATATTGTCGTATCAGGATTGATGAGTACATCTTTCCAACTTTTCATTTCTCACACTTCCTTTGCCGGAACACCGTAAACTGTTTTCCTGTCATTAACATTTCGAATCACAACAGATCCTGCTCCAATTGTTACTTGATTCCCAATAACGACGTCTTGTTTTATTATGCTTCCGACCCCAACTAAACTTCCTACTCCAACCATAACACCGCCGGACAAAACTGACCTTGGACAAATATGGGATTGCTCAGCTATTTCACAATTATGTTCAATAACGGATGCAGTGTTAATAATGGTATTCGCACCAATTTTAACATTCGTCTGTAGAATAGCACCTGCCATAATTTGAACTCCTTCTTCTATATAGACAGATGGCGAAATGATGGCCGCAGGATGAATAACAGTTGCAAATGTAAATCCTTCATTATGAAAGTAGTCGAAAATTTCTTTACGTTTTAAAGACGCCCTAACAATTCCAACACCTACTACTAACTCTATGTCATTCGCATTATAGTTATATTTTACTACATTGTCTGTACCCAAGTATTTTAAGTCTTTAACAATTTCCACTTCTTTAACATCTGTATAACCAACTATCTCTCTTCCTTGACCAATTAGTATCTCAACTAATACTGAGGCATGTCCACCATATCCTACAATGATAATTGGCTTACTCATCGATTAGTTCATCCATTCCATACGCTTTACTCGACATCTTCCCAAGAATAGACCAATAGAATTTAGGTTCCATTCCAGTACCAGGCCGTTTCATTGCAAGATGCTTTTCTGAAATGACTTCACCGGCCTTGATAGGCATATTCGCAACAAGACTTTTCCTTGCTACCTTGCGATTATCTAACTCTACTTTAGAAGGTTTTTTAATACCATCTCCAAGTGATTTTTCTACTATCCGAATACTAGTAACCATTTCTTTTAGTTCATGAGGTTCCAAGGATGCTCGATGATCCGGACCAGGAAGTTTTCGATCTAGAGTAAAATGTTTCTCAATCAATTTCGCACCAAGTGCAACTGCCGCAGTTGGTACTGCAATTCCTTCAGAATGGTCTGAAAAACCAATGCGCACTCCTAACTCAGTAGTCATAACAGCCATTGCCTCTAGATTAATTGTTTCAAGAGGCGCAGGATATTCAGTAGTGCAATGCAAAACGGTTACATATCTTTCCAATAAAGACTTTGCTTCAGTGGTAGCATAAAATGACTGAATTTTATCAAGTTCAACATTTTGTTGTGGAAACGCTAGTCCAAAAGCAATAAATGACAAAGCTTCATGAATATCTTCCATTGAAGCCATGCCTGTTGAAAGGATGATAGGCTTTTGCTTTGTAGCGATATAATGAATAAAAGGACTATTCGTCAGTTCACCAGAGGAAATTTTCACGCGACTTATCCCGATGGTATCTACTAAAAAATCGACACTTTCAAAATCAAATGGTGTCGATAGAAACTCAATATGTTGTCGATCACAATAATCTTTCAGTTCTAAAAACTCCTCAAATGACAATTCAAGCTGTTTCAACATATCAAATTGAGATGTCTGCTCACCTAGATTTGTTACTTGGTAAGCAGCTTGCAAAGCAGCTTTTGTAACGAGGTTCTCCGCTTTGAACGTTTGAAATTTTACGGCATCTGCTCCAGCTTGTTTCGCGCAGTCGATTAGTTCCTTCGCCATGCCTAAGGAGCCGTTATGATTCACACCTGCTTCGGCAATGATATACGTGTACTTACTCATAGGTCATAAAACTCCTTTTGTATAGAATACGAAGAAATCTTTTGAAGTTCTTTTACAATTTTTATAGATACATTACCTGAACCAAATAGTTGATCATATGGACCTTTATATTGTAATGCTTCAATTATGGCTTCTTGAATCGATGGCAAATCCAAAGCCGAGTCTATAACCGAAGTCGGACGTTCTCTCTTTTCTTGTCGCCCACCACAATTAATAGTTGGGGTATGCAAATATGGAACTTCGATTAAGCCACTTGAAGAATTCCCTATAACAATTTGCGAATGTTTAACGGCACTTAAATAGTTTAATTGTCCTAAAGAGTCAAAAAGTGAAGCATTTTCATTTTCCACCACAAACTGCTCTATAACCTTATTAATATATCGTCCACCATTATCTGCATTTGCTTTTGTAAAAACCAGATTCACGTGAGAGTACTCTGTTAAAGCCTCAAGGAGAGGATGTATGCCAAACGCATCACCATTCGTTTCAGAATGATACGTAATAATGAAGAGTGGCTTATTTGCATTTAAGTTAAGTTTTGCATACAGTTCGGCTTTCGATAATAAAGAGATTTTTAATATATTTTCAATGCCCAGCGCTCCGACATTCCATATCCGATTAGGATTTTCACCTAATTGGATAACTCTCTTTCGATGTGATTCTGAACTAACAAAATGCCATGTAGCCATTTTCGTTATTGCATGACGGATAGAATCATCATAAGCCCCTAATGTAAGTTCTCCGCCGTGAATATGAGCTATCGGTATTTGCATAACTAAAGCCGTTTGAGCAGCAGCAAGCATTTCAAAACGATCACCAAGTATAAGTATAATATCTGGCTTTAAGCGATTAAACGCGTCAGAGAATCCTAATGTTCCTAAACCGATAGATTTAGCAACCCCCACTGCCGAATCAGAGGATACTACCATTTCTACTTTCTCATTAATCGAAAAACCGTCATTTTCAATTTGTTGAAAAGTTAAACCAAATTCAGGTGAAAGATGCATTCCAGTAACAACAAGTTGCAATTCCATCTCGTCTTCTTGCTCAATTTCTTTCATTAACCAATAAAGCAACCCATACTCCGCTCGACTGCCTGAAATTACACATACTTTCCTGCTCAATTCTGTCACCCCTTTTTAAATGGCGTACTTGGAATATTAATTACTTTTCTCTTTAATTGCATTGTTACCGATAAATCTGATTGCGGCATGTCTTTAAAAGGGTTCAATTCATGCATAGGAGTCCATATCGGACGAGACATGACACCGTTTTCGTTTAAAAAGTCCAGTATTTCATCTCGATTATATGTATCGTCTATTAGTAACGTTTGTAACCAATAGTTTGAAGAACTATTAATCGGTTCTTTAAATAACTTTACACCCTTTATATTTTCGATCAGTCCACTATATATTTCATATAATTCGCGTTTCCGACTCACAAACGGCTTCACTTTTTGAAGTTGCGCACAACCTAGTGCTGCATTTAAATTAGGCATTCGATAATTATAGCCCACTTCATCATGTTCATAGTCCCAACGGTGTGGAATTTTCGCAGTAGTCGTTATGTATTTCGCATAATCAGCAATTTTGTCATCATTCGTCAAAATCGCCCCACCGCCACCCGTTGTCATTATTTTATTGCCATTAAAACTAAGTGCTGCAGTGATACCAAAACTACCTGTATGCTTTCCTTTATAATATGAACCTAATGATTCCGCAGCATCTTCCACAAGAGCTAGATGATAACGCCGACAAATATCGACGAGAGAATCGAGTTCAACTGGATGACCAAATGTATGCATCGGTACAACAGCTTTAATGATACGCTTAGTTTTTCTGTTAATTAACTGACCATCCTGAATGTAAGCAATTTCATTTATGTAAGCTTCAAGTTTTAGAGGATCCAATCCTAACGTTTGCTCACTAACATCTACAAAATGCGGTATTGCTTGTAAGTACATGGCTGCATTTGCCGTCGCTATGAACGTAAGTGATGGCATGAAGACCTCATCGTTCGCTTGAACGCCCGCTACCTTTAATGCAATATGAAGAGCGGCAGTACCGTTTACAACAGCAACTGCTCGCTTAACTCCAGTAAATATTGCCAACTCTTGTTCAAAACGATCCACATATTTACCTACAGAAGATACCCAACCTGAACGAACACAATCCGTCACATAATCGATTTCAGTCTCATCAAATGTCGGTTCATGCAAAGGCACAAAATCTTTTTCGTATAGATTCTTAATCTCATTCGCAAAGGTCATCCATTGTTCATTCATATGTTGTACACATCCGTTTTGTAGGAAGCAAGGTTTTTGGGATTAGTAAACCATTCAATCGTTTCCTCAAGCCCTTTTCTAAAACCTTCCTTACCACCGTAATTTGGAGCCCAACCTAGTAGATCTTTCGCTTTTTGGTTTGCCGCCCATAACCGCTCTACTTCACTCTTATCAGGTCTTAGGCGTTGTTCATCTGTTTCAATTGTTACGTCAACATTCATGATTGAGGCAATCATTTCAACTGTTTCTCCAATTGAGACTTCATAGTTCGAGCCAATATTAATGACTTCTCCAATTGCTTTTTCACTATTCATAACTGATATGAAGCCATCCACCGTATCTTTCACATAGTTAAAATCACGCGTAGGGCTGATTGCGCCTAATTTAATGGTTGTTTTCCCTGATGCAAGTTGACCAATAATCGTTGGAATAACAGCACGTGCTGATTGACGTGGGCCATATGTGTTGAATGGACGAATAATTGCTACGGGCGTATCAAATGATCTATAAAAAGATAATGCCATTTGATCTGCAGCTATCTTAGTTGCTGAGTAAGGTGATTGTCCTTGTAACGGATGCGCTTCATCAATAGGTACATATTGTGCTGTTCCGTATACTTCGCTCGTTGACGTATGTACGACCTTTTCTACACCTAATTCTCGAGCAGCTTGTACAATATTTAATGTCCCTTTAATGTTTGTATCGACATACGTATCAGGTGAATGATAAGAATAAGGAATTGCAATTAAGGCTGCAAGATTTAACACATGTGTACACCCCTTCATTGCCTCCTTTACTCCATGTGGATCACGAATGTCACCCGCAAAAACATCAAGCTCAGCTTTTATTTCTGAAGAGGCTGAATCGAGCCATCCCCATGAGTTAAAAGAATTATAATAAACAAATGGTCGAACATTATAGCCTTGTCGAACAAGTTGTTCTGTTAAATGTGACCCAATAAAACCATCGGCACCTGTTATGAGTACTTTTTTGTTAATATCCACGATTTCCACCTATTTTCTTCATTGTTGTACTTTTTCGATACGTGTTTTCATTTCTGCCACCAACGGCTTAACATATTCCATATTCATCTGGACTTCTTTTATAAAACTTTCAAAAGATTGAACAACTCTCTCAGCCTTTTTCAAGATATCTGCTTCAAATCGAATCGCCAAACTATTCTCAGAAAGTTGTTCATTTTGAACCTTTAACATTGGTTCAAGAAAAGCAATATAAAAAGTATTTCGTTTCAATTTGTTAAATTCTTTATCAAACGATAAAAAACGTTTTTCCATATTTTTTGTTTGCTTATATTCAAATGCTTTATAAATGATACTTAGCTCATCTAGTGCATTATTTAGATACTTAGCACATTGCTTCTCTGAATTTGTTAGTTTAACTAGTTTAGCCATCGTAAATTCCAGGTCGTAAGTATTAGATTGGTCAAACCAGTTCTTATTTACAACTGGAGACCTCAATTTATTATTTATTAATTCATTCAAATGTTGAAAAGTTGTCCCCTTAATGTTAGCCCCACCTCGGGTCGTATTAATCACTTCAATATCACCTTTTTTAGAAACATACATTTCGAGTTGCTCACGCATACGAATAAAGCCTTCGTTCGTTTGCATAAGATTTCCGTAAACGTCTTCTACAGTTTCCGATTCTTTTAACTCCACTTGAGTCACATCATTATCCACAAAATCATAATTAATTCCCGAAGCATATCGCTTATTATCTTGATACCCTAAGTTCTGTCCGACAAAAACGATTGGACTTGCTTTTAATTTCAGCAACATCTGAAAAGCAATTACAGCAATAGATGGTGCATCGAACACAACTTCAATATCTTTAGTTGTATCTAAAAGGTGAGGTGACACTGTATCTTGACTAGTAATCATGTGTAGCATTTTCCCTGGATACTTTTCTAATGTCTCAAACCCTACTGATGAACCATAGATGAGTGTGATATCTGTAATGTTTTCATCCACTACTTTTTTCGTCACCAAATACTGACCTTCTGATGGATCATAAACGCAAGCTGCGTCCGGATGAATACCATGTTCAATTAATGAGTTAATTGCTGAACCTACTGAGAAGATATATGCTAGACCGTTTTCCTTTATATACCTTAAGTGTTCAATTTCTTCATTCAATGATGGTCCTGCCGCAACAATTATGGCGGGTTTACCGGCGAAGATTTCCGAATCAAAATCGTTTAAAATGTTAGGTGTTTTTAATAACGTTGGGAAGTTCTTAATAGAATTGACGGTCCATCTCTGTTGAAAAGATAAATTGACAACTAAAGATAATCGTTTATTTTTCAATGATTCAATTAGTTTACCTCTAATCAAATCAAGTTGTTTCGCATAAATCTTTTCAAAAACAGGTAGTGCAATGATTTGAAGTGAACCATTGGCTGTCGCCAATACTTTTTGTACTTCTTGCATAAAAATTTCAGAATCATTACCCGTGAAAATTCTATTAAGCTTTTTAAGTGGCAAAACGTCTAGTTGCTTGTTAGCAAGATATGCATATAACACTTCTTCATTCGGTTCATAAATTGAAAATGTAACTTGAGGATGCTCTTCCATGTATGCATTGATATGGTAACCAAGACCAACACCGACAAAAAGAACATGCTTCGTTTCTTCATTAGCTATTATATCTATAAATTGGTTTGCTTCTTTTTCCGGATCATACTTACTGTGTATATAGAGCGTTTTTGAGTCAATATGCATTTTAGCAGTTTGCATACCGTTTTTAGCTTCTTCAACAACAACATTACCTGAAAAACCAGTACTTTCCTTTTGCGACAACACATCTAATAGTTTTCTATTTTTCACGCGTAGTAAATCACGATTTTCAGTTAAGATCATGACGATTTCCTTCAGTATCAATTGCTTGTTTCACTAAAATTGAGAGCGTCTCAAAAACTGGCAAAATCTCATACTGCAATAAGTCAGCAATTAAAACAGTGTCAGTACTCTTCATTGCTTCTTCAAAGTTTTCCAATTCATCTTTCATAACGATTGTTTGTTGTGTCACTTCATCCCAATTTGAAGGACGCACAGTGGATTGGTCAACAAGTTCAAACATCGTGGATATCCACTGAATCCCCTCAAATAATTCACCAAGACTGTTCCAGTTAGACGGTGATGGATTATTATAGAATTCATCCGTCAATTCCTTTATGTACGGAAGGGAACGATTTGTATACTCTTCTGACGATAGCAACAGTTCATTTATAAACTCTTTTGCATGTATAGAGATAACTTCAAGCTGATTAATCGTCAATAAATTTTGTTCTAAAAATAACTTAGGTGCTTCATTAACCTCAACACCATCCGCAACATAATGGCTAAAATACAAATCTTCACCTAAGAGTTCATTTGTTTTCATTATGATGTCCTCCACAGTTGGAGTTTCTTTATATTCAGTTAAACTTTCTTTAAAAAGGAGTTTCATTTTATTTCCTCCATATACTTTAATGTATTTATCTTTTGTAGTCTTTTATCTCTTCTATTATATCGGCAAAATCCGACATTATTCAATTGAATTTACTATGTTTCTATATATGTCTGTTAGAACTTGTACTATAATGTAAGTTGGAGGGATTATCTTGAAAATTGAAGTGATAGAAACGAGAACAGAACCAACCGTTAAAATATCATCACACGGTAAAGAGATTATATTTCATAGTAAATATGATCCCATACATGAAGCCACCGTTTGGGCAACAAATGCTACTGCTAACATAAAAGACAATATGGACATTTGGGTTGTTGGGTTGAGTGCAGGCTATCACATTACGGCTTTAACTACAATGAAAACTACTGCTACTATAAATATTATTGAGTTTAACGAGGAATACTATAATTGGTTTATGAGTAGTTCTTTCTATCAGGTACTCTCACAGAAGAAAAATATCAATATCCTAAATTTCGACTCTCTTTCACAAAGTGAAAAAAAGAATTTATTTCAAACGATAAGCTCAACCAATATTCTTATTCATAAAAACGGGTTAGATACCATGCCAGTAAAATACAATAACGTGAAAATACTTTTAGAAGACATTAAATTGCAAAAAGACTCGATAACGAGACAACTTAATTCCATGGACGAAAATTTCCAAAAAAATATACAATTAAAAGATGCCGGTATTGGTAAACTGAAAAATTCTATTAAAGAAAAGTCCATGATTTTAGTTTCAGCAGGTCCCTCATTAAATAAACAGGTACCATTACTAAAAATCATTAGTGGTAACGATAATTTCGTAATAGGTGCAGTTGGAACTTCTTTAAAAACATTGTTGAATAATGAAATCATGCCTAACTTTGTAATGATTACCGATTCACAACCTACAACAATGCAACAATTACCCGCTGACCTGTCCTCTCTAAAGCATATCCCGTTATTTTATTTAAGTACTGCTTATCATGAGACAACCGCCATTTATAACGGACCAAGGAAAATCATATGGCAACAAGGATATGTTCCAGCTGAAAAAATGGCATCACTAAAAGGTGATCCAATTATTCAAACCGGGGGTTCTGTCGCTACAACACTTCTTGATACAATGGTATTTTTAGGGGCACATAACATAGCAGTCGTTGGACAAGATTTAGCATTCACCGACGGAAAAAGTCATGCAACTGATTCACCTTACCAAATCAATATAAATGAACAGCGGGAAGATAAAAAAGTAATAAACTATTATCAAAACGGATATGTATATACAGCTAAGAATTTAAACATGTATAGGACTTGGTTTGAACAGTATGCTAATGAACACATTGATCTCCGTTTATATAACTGTACTGAAGGCGGAGCTTTTATAAATAATTGGGAACACATTGACTTGAATGAGTTTTATTTAAAGTTTAAAAAATAATTACTTATAGCGCACAAAGCAAAAAAAGCGATTCGGGAAAAATCCCGAATCGCTTTTTAACCGGATTAACGTAGTAATTGAAGTACGCCTTGTGGTTGTTGGTTAGCTTGTGCAAGCATAGCTTGTGCAGCTTGAGTTAAGATGTTGTTCTTAGTGAACTCCATCATTTCTTTCGCCATATCAACGTCACGGATACGTGATTCCGCTGCTGTTAGGTTTTCAGAAGAAGTACCTAGGTTGTTGATTGTGTGCTCAAGGCGGTTTTGGTTTGCACCAAGCTTAGAACGCTCAGAAGATACTTTGTCAATTGCAGTTTGAATGATAGTAATTGCTTTATCACCAGAAACTTGGCTAGCAATAGATATACCACTTACACCGAGACCGGATGCAGCTAAACTAGTGATTTGTAACTTAATAGATTGCCCAGAGTTCGCACCGATATGGAATGTAAGTTGTTTAGCAGTACCACTCAAAGAACCATCAAGTAATTTTTTAGTATTGAACTCTGTATCAGTAGCGATACGAGTAATTTCAGTTGTAAGTTGTGCAACTTCCTTTTGAAGTTCCGCACGGTCACTTGTAGTATTTGTATCGTTTGCAGATTGAACTGCAAGTTCGCGCATACGTTGAAGGATTGAATGTGTTTCGTTCAATGCACCTTCAGCAGTTTGGATTAAAGAGATAGCATCTTGTGAGTTTTTAGTAGCCATATCCAAACCACGGATTTGTCCACGCATTTTCTCAGAGATTGCTAGTCCAGCTGCGTCGTCTCCAGCACGGTTGATTTTAAGACCTGAAGATAGTTTTTCAATGTTTTTAGAAGCGCTAGCGTTGTTAGCTGTTAAAGAACGGTGCGTGTTAAGTGCTGCGATATTGTGATTGATTCTCATGATTAATTTCCTCCTTGAGTGTGTGTTTGGTCCACATCCATGTGAACCTAAATTTTAGTGTTGCTCGCTGAGTAAAGTGCCGGCCGAACGCTTTACTACCGCTTACAATAGTAATATCGGATTGTTCTACCAACTGTTTAGTCTTTTTTAAAAAGTTTTTTATTTTTTATTCGTTAATTGCGTAAACATTGCTGCATCAAGGTTTATCGCTTCTGCATTTGAATCAGATATCGATTGAATTAATTCACCACGAAGGATATCTACTGTTTTTGGGGCTTCGATTCCAATACGAACAGTATCACCCTTTACTTCTAGTACACGCAATTCAATGTCATCTCCAATTTTAATCGTTTCATTCGCTTTTCGGGATAGCACTAGCATATTAGTGTTCCCCCTTTTTTACCGGTTGACCAATTTGTTGACGCAAGGACCAGTTTTGATCATTTAATATCATTTGCTTTGCCTTTTTGTTAGCTACTTGCATAATGATAGGCGCTTGCAAATTAATCGTCGATGCTTCAAATGGTTCTTTTAATGAGACAACGCCTAACACAATGATATCTTCCTGCTTTCTAACATCAAGGAATTCAATTGTTGAATCGTCTATATCAAAGGAATAGTCGTCGACAAGTTGGAATGGATTCGAAACAATTAATGCGACTTCTGTCGACACTGTTGACTGTAAAACTTGAAAGACATCATTTCCTTCTACTGGAAGCAGTACAAAACTTTTTTCATCTTCAAAACCAGGCAATCCTTTGGGAAATTCCCAAACTTGATCGGTTTTAACTTCCACCATTCCATGAAATTTAGTTTGAATTGTCATTTCACCCAACTCCTTCAAAACCTTTTAGTTTGTATTTTATTATCATGTATACAGAGAAAAACGCCAGAATTGATACAACTTAAACTCCATTTAAAGTCGTATCACTCCCGGCATCTTAAGTATGAATTATATTTTCCAATCAATATGAATCGATCCATATTGCTCCATTTCCCCTGTCACTTTACCAGGCGTAAACGTATGTATCGGTTTGTTTACTTGAACATCATTCACTACTTTTTGAGGTGTCGTATTGACTGTTAATGTACCAGGCTGTATCGACATTTGAAGCTTAAGTCGATTTCCTACGAAGCGAATACCAATTTGCTGCTGCTCTGGTGCATCGTATTGCTTCGTAATATTCACGATCGCATTTCCACCATTTTCAATGGCGGCTAATTGTTGTCCTTCTGAAGCACGCCGAGCAATCCCCTCCATCACTTGCGATTGACCGTATTGTGCATTTTCCGCAGAGCGCCTTAATGGACTTTTCAAATCAAGTTCTGCACGCAGTTCAGTTGTATCAAGTGAGAGTTGCGGCCGCGTTGTCGAAATTTCCAATATAGCTGCAGGTTGTTGTTGCGACAAAACCGCTCTAGGTTGTTCAATTTCTTGAACCGCATTAGTCGTTTGGAGATCTAGCTTACTAGGCGTTGTTTGAATTTGCAGTTGTGGGATATTCATAGCATCACCTTTTGAAGAAAGCGCTTGGATACAATCCAAACGCTTTCTATATATTTGATTGGATTTTTGATTAGCGTAAGAAGTCTACAAGTGATGGCTGAATAATTCTTGCACCAACGGACAAAGCTGCACGATGTATTGACTCTTCCGTTACCATGTCGGTAATCACTTTTTCATAATCAATATCTTCATTTTCAGATTGCTGTTTTTTAGCTGCGCCTTCTTGCATTTCTAACCGATTACTCATAAGTTCCGCACGATTCGAACGTGCACCAATATCAGCACGTGTCGTTAGGACTGCATCCATTTGTGTATCGAATGAAGTGATGGAGCCACCAAAGTCAAAACTGTCATCAATATTATCAGAAATACTCTTGAACAAGTCATCTATTTCTTTAAACATAGAAGCTGATGGAGCATTCACTTTTAGGTTTACACCGTCAAAAATTTCGATAGAAACATCTTTACCAAAAGCAGCTAGCGTATTAGGATCTGTTTGATATGCTCCTGTATCGTTGAAAACAGGTGTATCAGTTTTTGTTCCACTGAAGATGTATTTGTCTCCAACTTTCGTGTTGGCAATGTCTTGAATTTGTGAACGTAATTGATCCAACTCAATTTTAATCTTCTCACGATCATCAGCAGTCATAGCTCCTGTGTTCGCAGCGTTCGTGACAAGTTCTTTAGCACGATGTAGCGCTTTCCCTACATTATCTAAAGCGTCATCAGAACTATCAAGCCAGTTGTTTACTTCGCCAAGATTTTTTTGGTATTGTTGCACTTTATCAACTTGCATTCTGTAACCCATGCCTTTCATAACGACAACCGGATTGTCAGATGGACGGTTTACAAGCTTACCTGTGTTTAATTGGTTTTGCAACTTTCCCATTTTGTTATAACTTGACGTAAGGTTTCGTAACATATTATTAGAAAGCATTGATTGTGTGACGCGCATTTACATTTCCTCCTTCTTACATGCCAGCTCGGCCCATGCCGTTAATGATTTTATCAAGCGTTTCATCAATTACTGTAATCATTCGTGCAGAAGCATTATATGCTTGTTGGAATCTGATCATATCCGTCATTTCTTCATCTAGTGAAACAGAACTAATCGAATCACGACGATTGGAAACGGCGCCTAGTAAAGTCGCTGAGTTAAATGCGAGCTTTTTAGCTTGTTCCCCTTCAACACCTAATTTACCGACAACACCTGAAAAGTAAGATTGAATTGTAGCATTGCCAAGTCCCGCCATCGCCTTAAATTGAATCTCTGAAAGTTTCTGTGCGTTTTTAGCGTTACCAACTTCTGCAGAACCAACTGGCGAATCGGATGCAGCAATTTTTCTTGCATCTGTAATAATCACTTTTATTGTTTCAGCAGTTATTTCTACTCCTGTCGATGGCCCAAAGAATGGATCACCTTTAGCACCGTCGAGATCCGTTCCGCCTTCTTGTACTATGTTAAATTCTTCTGCGAATTCTTTCGCCATCTTATTTAACTCTTTTATCATATCAGGGTAAAGACCTTTACCACCCACGGTTCCATTTTCATAGCCATATGAATTCACAAGTGACTTCATTTTTCCAGCAACTTGCATATTCCCTACTGTTAACCCCTGACCTGATGCAGGGCCTCCAACAAAATTGAAGCCCGTCATCGGACCTGTTGGATTCCCTTCAGCATTCTCACCATTAACAGCAATTTTTGAATACTCTTTGCCTTCTAATACCGTGATTGGTTCACCATTAGTTTTAATACGAACAGTAACAGATCCTTCTGCTATCGCTAAAGAATTACCGCCCGATTTCACGTAAGTCGTTTCAATCGGAACATACGTTGCTAACTTATCAAGTAACATATCTCGACGATCATATAAATCATTTGGCATATAACCATTTGGCTCAACCTCAGAAATTTGACGATTCAAATCACCGATTTGCTCTAGAATAGAGTTAATGTCTTTTGCTGAAACACCTATCTCTTGACCAAGGTTAGTTTGAATTTCCTTTAACGACTTATGCATATAGTTAAAGGAATCAGCTACAGCACTTCCTTGTTGAAGAACAACTTCACGTGCGCCGCCATTCTCAGGATTAGCAGCAAGCGTTTGTAAAGAGACCCAAAAATCGCTTAGTGATTTTTGAAGACCATACGCAGACGGCTCTGCAAGCACGTCTTCCATTTGGCCAATAGCATTCGAACGTGATTCCCAATAGCCTAATTTAGTCGATTCGCCTCTAAACTGTTGATCAACGAAGCCATCACGAATACGTTGAATAGAACTAGCCTGAACGCCCGTTCCTAAATGACCTGGCATCGTTCCAGCATTAAGTCCTACCCCTGGAAAGCCTGGTGTCGTTTCCATATTAACGCGTTGTCGAGAGTAACCAAGTGTGTTTGCATTATTTATGTTGTGCCCAGTTGTATATAAAGCAGATTGCTGTGTATACAATCCTCTTTTATTCGTTTCAAGTCCCATAAATGTCGAGCGCATGATGTTCCTCCTTCGTTAGGCTTGCGAGTCAAAAGTAACTTGCTCATTAGATGTTTTTGTTCCTTTTATTTCTGGTTTTGAATAGTTCACTGCATTTGTTGTAGGTCGAACCATGTCCAGCGAAAGATTCACAAACTGAAGCGATTGGTATGTCAGTTTCTGATTGAGGTCATTTTGCCACTTCAGGTCATGAATCGCATGCAGGAGACGGTCCCTCGCCTCCTCAAGATCTTGCTTATCAGCTTCTAATGCTGCATCGAGAAGATCGGCTACAGTTGGTGTAGCGGGTACTGATCGTCCTTGATCAGTTAAGTATTGTGCAACAGCTAGCTGTCGCTGATTATCCATTTGAGCGATTGCCGCTAGATGAGATTGTTCATCTTTCAAAAGCTGATCTAAGCTCTCCATATCACTGTTTTTGATAAATGCGGTCTTTTCATAAGCAAGACGCAACAAACTTCTATGCAGTTTTTCAAGGCTGTCGAGTGAAGACAAGATTTGTTTAATAGCCATACCGTTAGCCTGCTTTCTAATTTTTAATGACTTAAGCTTTATAGAAGTTCAACATGCTAGAGGCAAGTTTTTCAGCATCGACTTCATAGTTACCTGCTTGCACTTGCTCTTTCAATTGTTGTACACGCTCGTTGCGTTCTACTGTGAACGAAGAGATTTCCGACAATTGTTTCGCTTCTGATGAAATTTCAAGTTTGTCTGTTTTCATTTTAGCTTTTTGTTCTAGTTGCTCAGCCTTCATCTGATTTGCCTTATATGGATTCACGATGGACTGTTGAACGTTATTAATTTTCATAGTTCTCTCTCCTCCCAATATTAACGTTTTGTTAATTTTAATATATACAGTATTGATATCTAATTATGGTTCCCTCTTTACTTATTTCGGCACAAAAGTGAAAACGTTTAGGGTCTTTTGAACGAAATCCGTTCTTCGTAATATTTAGTATAAAACGCACAGCATTTTTCGTTAGTTGTAAATTTCTTTATTCACCTTAAGATACCCACTTTTTAATGATGCTATTACGTAATAGCTCAACCTCATTTCTATTAACAACAAAAGCCAACTATTTTTCTAGTTGGCTTTAACATTTTATTTTCGATCTGTATGATAAGTCCCTTTATCTCGTTGAGTAATCGCTTCCCTAAACTCAAGTGCTGCATCAAAAGTTTTTAAATCATTGGTAATTTGATTTTTACAGTTATCACAAAGCTTTCCGGTATTTGTAACTTTACCGCAGTTATCACATGGATACCCTACATTCGGGAATAGTGTTGGTTGAAGTCTACCTTTACGAACCCATTTATGTAATAACGTTTCCGTTACACCCGTCGCTTCAACAATTCGTTCGATATTCGCCGCTCGATTTTCCCGTTTCCGTAAGAATCGATAAACAATTTCATACATTTTCTCTTCTTCTGCCGAGCATTTTGCACATACATCTCTAATTCCGGTATAGTTGAAAAACTCCCCACAAGTTGGACAATCCTTTAATTCTGACATTTACCCCATCTCCTAACCATACTCACTAATCTTTAGGCTCTTATAAGCGTAACTACATCCACTTTCGTTGCTCCTGCGGATTTTAATAACGTTGCTGCATGTTGCACTGTAGTTCCGGTCGTGTAAATATCGTCCACAAGCGTATAGCTTTCTTGCTTCACTACAACACCTGCTTTTAATGAAAATAATGGTTGCATTTCAAGTCGCTGAATTTTTGTTTTCTCTGCCATTACTGTTGTATTGTTTTTTTCTAGAATATCAAAAAATGGTATTCCCGCATAGTTTAACAGTTCATCTACATGAGAAAATGTTCGTTCAATTTTCTTTTGCGGATGTATTGGAATTGGAACAACATTCAACTTCCCCTTTAGATGTTGCCGTAATTCAGTTGAAAATACAGTTGCTAAAATGACATCTTGTAGAAACTTGTACTGATGCAAGTAATTACGCATAGCTTCATTATAACTATAAATGCAGGTAATTTCATCCACAATTGACTGTCTATCTATTATTTCGGCACGAACAAACTTTTTTGAACACTCCCGACATATGACAGGTTGTATCTCTATCCCCACTAATTCTTTCCACGAAGGTTTCGACATAGTAATACGCTCACATAGGAGACATTCATTCACGCTCGAACGCCTCCTTTATTTAAACGAAGAATTTCGGATTTAGCTCCATCCATTGCATATGTAATACCTTGGTGAAAAAGAACGAAATCACCGGCTGGATATTGCGCAGATCTGCCAACACGTCCACCAATTTGAACAAGTGCGCCTTTATCAAAAATACTTTGTTCTGCACCGATAACTGCTACTTGGACATTCGGTATCGTAATTCCTCGTTCTAAAATTGTAGTCGTTAATAATCCCGGAATTTTTTTATCTCTTAATAGTTCTACACGTTCTTTTCGTTGCGGATGGTCTGCATGGACTGCCGCAATTCGAGAATCTACTTTTTCGAAAATGACTTCTGCTTTCTCCAACAATGCGATTGTAGGAAAGAAAATTAAAAAAGGTTCCTTTCTTTCCATTCTTGTTTGTGTCCATACAAGTAGTTTTTTCGGCAAGATATTTTTGTTAATATGCTTCTCGTAATTCCATAACGGTTCAAATCGCGGAACAAGAAGCGGTTTCCCGTGATATCGGTGATTAATAAAAGAGATTCGCCCATTCTTCTTCATATCAGAAACTAACTGATCCGAGGGAGTCGCAGTTATGAAATGCACCGGCGCCCCTTGTTTGACAGCTTTTTGAACAGCTCGTTGAAGTGTTAATTCTGTCTTATATGGAAAAGCATCGGCCTCATCCACAAAAATAACATCAAACGCTTGTTTAAATCGATATAACTGATGGGTTGTGGCTAAAATCAGCTGTGCTGAACGCATTGGCGATTCAGATCCGCCATAAAGCGCTTCAATCGATGTTTTAGGAAATGCTCTACGCAGACGTGGTTCGAGTTCCAACACCACGTCTACTCGCGGAGCTGCAATACAAACACGCTTGCCTTCTAGTAGTAATTTGAAGATGGGTTCAAATAGAATCTCTGTTTTTCCAGAACCGCAAACTGCATGAACTAGATGAGGAATGCCTAATTTATTGCTTGACTGTAACTCACGAGAAGCTTTCTGCTGATATGGTGTAAGTGTGCCATACCATGAGAGGTCATGATTCGAAGAATACGTCTGTGGTTCTCCAATCCAGTAGATAAGTTCGTTACAAGTTGTTACACGCCCCATCTTTAAACAATTTCTACAATACGTACATCTTTTTTTACATTTCGCACAATTAAATGTTACGAACTTCAGTTCATCGTCATTTTCACAGCGATTACAATGATGAGTTAAACGTCCCATTCTACGTTTCGAGGATATCCCCGAAATCGTTTCAATGAGCCCTAATTGAATGTGTTCATCTATTTGTTCTTGAGAAAAGGGAATGTGCATACGTAACCAAATACGCCCAGTTAGAAAACTACGTAGTTCTTGATTGATTGTCTCCTCCACTTACAACACCCCGTTTTTAGAAGTTTAGTTGTCCTTTCGTTTAACCCAACCTAGTCCCATCGAACCTTCACCAAGATGCGTGCCAATTACCGGCCCAAAATAACTAACAGTAAATTTGACGTTTGGGTATTGACTTGTCAACTCTTCTAACCATCTCTCAGCCTCAGCAGGTTGATTGGCGTGAATAATTGCAGCTTCTAATGGATACTTTTTCGCATCCTCACCGAGTAATTCCACAATTCGATTCATCGCTTTTTTACGCGTTCGAATCTTTTCAAATGGTTCAATTACTTTTTGTTGAAAATGAAGAAGTGGCTTCACTTGTAAAAGACCACCAATAAGTGCTTGTGTGACACTTAGACGTCCACCGCGTTGAAGATGTGATAGGTCATCCACCATGAAATAGGCACGCATTGTTTTTTTCATTTGTTCAAGTTCATTCATAATAGCATCGATACTTGCACCAGTCTGAATGAGTTCTGCTGCACGTATTACGTAAAACCCTTGCATATAGCATGAAATCTCAGAGTCAAATACATGGATATCTATATCCTTAAGCATCGAACCTGCTTGAACCGCACCTGAATATGTTCCACTGATACCACTAGATAAATGAATGGATATAATTACATCATTATTAACTTTTAGTGCCTCGTATTGTTCAAGAAATTTACCAATCGGCGGCTGCGATGTCTTCGGTAACGGTCCATCCCCACGAACCCTTTCGTAAAATTCCGAAGTATCGATATCAAGTTCCTCATCATACACTTGCCCATCCAACATAACCGTCAATGGAATCATATGTATATTAAGTTCTTTTCTTATTTCTTGAGGTATATAAGCGGTACTATCCGTCACAATTGCGATATTCAATTCCCATCATCTCCTACTAGTATTCTATCTAAATTCACTGAAAAATGAAATCCCTTCTCAATTAAATAATTTCAACGTACAAAAAAATCGTCATACAACGATTCTACTTGTATGACGATTTTATCAATTAATTTGTTGCACCCATTTAGCCGCTATTAGCGAGCATTCACTAACTTCAGATAAATTCATCCCAATTTCATCTGCAAGTATTTGAGTACGTTCAATATCGAGTTTCTCAATTGACTCCGCGATAAGGATAAAGGGCATCAAATCCGTTTGTTCTCTTTTCAACGTTTTATATACTTTGTCGGATAAAGAAATTTGAGGAAGTATTTCGTCAACCTCTCGTCTCAATATGGCATCGATTAAAGAAAACATACCTGCTATAAAGTATTCATCTGGATTATCCTTTTTCAAGTGTATTGCTAACAGTTCACATAGTTTGGCTCTTATCAAAGAGTTCTGCACAAGAGCTTTTGCCTTCCCGCGCCCATTCCCTTCTCCTACTTCTCTCAACGCTAAAGCAAATAACCATTTTTTTGTACCCTCTAAACCAACAGTGACTATCGCTTGTGTAATCGATGTTATTTCTTTTTCCCTCTTAAACCCATGCGTGTTTATAAGACGCAATAAACGATACGTTAACGAAACATCACGACTTATAAGTGCTGCTATCTCAGCAACATTTGGTGATTCAGTTGAGAATTTTTGTATAATTTCTAAATGGAAATTTAAATTAGACGGTATTTCAGTACCTTTAATAATTTCGGGCTTAGAGAAGAAGTATCCTTGAAACAGCTGATATCCGGACGCTTTCGCTTCTTCAAATTGAGCAGTTGTTTCAATTTTTTCAGCAAGTAGACAAATCCCAGTAAATTCTTTCGTAAATGTCTCAATCTTTTTTCGCTGTTCTTTCGTTGAATTGATAAAGTCTACTTTTACAAAATCAACAAGTTCAAAAAGATTACGATGAACTTCATATTGCTTTCCGAGAATAAAGTCATCCATTGCAACTTTGAAACCTAATT
>JARIDO010000013.1 GCA_029263895.1 Sporosarcina sp. | reverse complement strand
CCTAAATCAACCCAATCGCATTGCCTTCTGCATCAACATCCATATTTAACGCTGCTGGCGTTTTAGGTAGCCCTGGCATCGTCATGATTGTACCTGTTAAGCAAACAAGGAAGCCCGCTCCAAGCTTTGGGATGACTTCACGTACTGTTATGACAAAATCAGTGGGACGTCCTAATAGTTTCGGATTATCGGAGAAAGAATATTGAGTTTTCGCCATGCATATCGGTAACATATCCCAACCGTATTTCTCTATTTCTTCTATATTTCTCAATGCTTGATCGGTGAAGACGACACCATTTCCGCCATATACCTCTTTGACAATGATCGCCACTTTATCTTGTACCGATTGTTCAACTTGGTAAAGGGGTTTAAAGTCATTTGGTTTTTCAAGAACTTCAAGTACTTCCTCAGCTAGTTGAAGTCCTCCTTGTCCACCATGCTCCCATACTTCGGTAAGCGCAACTCGAATATGATTTGCTTCACACCATTCAGTAATTACATGTAACTCATTTGTCGTATCTGTGACGAATCGATTGAGTGCTACAATAGGTTCCACACCGAATGCTTTGACCGTCTCAATATGTTTTGCAAGGTTAGCCAGTCCACTTCCTACGGCTTGTACATTTTCTTCAGACAACGTTTCCTTTGAACATTCTCCATGTAATTTTAGTGCTCTAACAGTTGCAACGACGACAACTACATCCGGTTTAAATTGACCTTGTCTCGCCTTAATATTCATAAACTTCTCCGCACCTAAGTCCGAACCAAAGCCCGCTTCCGTTACAACGATATCCGCTAATGAGCGTGCCGTATTTGTAGCAATTAATGAGTTGCAACCATGTGCTATATTCGCAAATGGTCCGCCGTGAATTAAAGCGGGTGTTCCTTCTATCGTTTGAACTAAATTTGGTTTGAAAGCTTCTTTTAATAAAAGCGTCAATGCCCCTTGAACGTCAAGATCACGAACGGTTACCGGCTCTTTTTGATATGTATAACCAATCACAATTCTAGACATTCTTTCTTTCAAATCAGACAAACTAGTTGCTAAACAAAATACAGCCATTATTTCAGAAGCAACCGTAATGTCAAATCCATCTTGTCGAGGTACCCCTTGAGTAGGACCACCAAGACCGATTGTTATATTTCGTAATGCACGGTCATTCATGTCCAGCACACGCTTCCACGTAATTCTACGCGGATCAATTTGAAGCTGATTGCCTTGATGCAGATGATTGTCAATCAGAGCACTGAGTGCATTATTCGCCGTTGTAATTGCATGAAGATCTCCATTAAAATGAAGATTTATTTCCTCCATCGGCAATACTTGCGCGTAGCCTCCCCCTGTTGCTCCACCTTTCATTCCCATTACAGGACCGAGTGAAGGTTCACGTAATGCAATTATCGTTTTTTCATCTTTCAACGTTAATGCATCGCCCAAACCAACGGTAACAGTAGATTTCCCTTCTCCTGCTGGTGTAGGACTAATTGCCGTAACGAGAACTATTTTCCCGTTGGATGTCGTATTCTTTAATTTCTTTACATCTATTTTCGCTTTAAATCTACCATACGGTTCAACTGCATCTAATGGAATTCCAGCCTTCTCTGCAATCTCATCTATTGGTCTCATCGTCGCTTTTAAAGCAATCTCTAAATCGGTCATCGGCACAATTTTCTTCGTCATTTCTATCCCCCTCTTTCCTCTTTTCTTTCTATTTAATAAAGAACGATAACAAAAAACCACGAAAGTGTAGTGCCCCTTCGTAATCATTCTATCTATTTCATATGCTGCGTAGCTATAAAAGAAAATTGCAGTTCTTTCATTTTATCGCATCCTTTTAACTTCATTACTGTAAGCGTCGTTTTAGTTTCGCTAATTCTAACAGTTCCAACAAGTCTTTTTTAGGTAATTCAGTGCTAATCTCGAATAGTTCTTGTTCGGCTAGTCTTCTACCTTTACCACTTTTGTAGCGGTCTTTATTGTGTGCATCAATTTCAATATATAATTTTTTCTCGATTGTGTGTCGATCTTTTTTCTCTTCATCAACGCTTAAGTTTTCACGTAGTTTTGCATATAGCATTTCTACTTTTGAAATATCGTCATTTGTAAATGGCGCTTCTCTGTTAACATCTCCAAGTATTAGTTCATCAGTTGAAACATTAAATCGATCTGATATTCGGGCTATCCAAGCGGCCGAAGGAGCATTTTTTCCTTTTTCCCAATCTTTTACTCTACTGGCAGATGTGCCAATTGCAGCACCAAATGCCATCATCGACATTCCTTTTTGTTCTCTTAACTCTTTTAAGCGCATCCCAAAACTTTCTTTGTTCCAATCTTGCATAACGGCACCTCCGACACGTTTTGATTAATTTAGTACCCGGTTTTTTGTCGACTGTAATTCTCTTCGTTTTTCTTTAAATATGCCATTATTATTTCATCATTACTAAAGCCTAAAGCATTTGCAACTGCGCCATAATGTACCCACACTTCAGCGTAGCTTTCACGTGACAAATCACTTAAAAATGTATGAATCGAAGCATTTGTCTTTAAGAATAACTGCGTTAAGTCGCCTGACACATCACCGCTCGGCCACTCAATTAAATCTTCAAATCCCTTTTCAATACCGAGTGATAAAAGAAAATGAATTGAATCCACGTACTCTTCTAAGATTACGTCATCACTTGATGGACCTTTTTGACTCCAAAATTTGAAACAGCGTGTTTCATTCGCAAGTTCTGCGAGTTCTATTAATAACGCTAGTCCTTTTTCTTGAAAAACGTCCGTTTGTTCTAAACGATTTGATTGAATGTATGCATCTAACTCACGTTGCATTGTAAATAATTTTGTAAGGTTCATTAGTATTCCTCCAATGTCTTCAATTCAGTTACTATCTTTATAGTAGCATTTATTTAATTAAGAACATATATCTATTACGTTATTTTTCATTCAACAACTTACAGGTCATTACGCCACCAGAATACCCGGTAAAGTAACTCCACTTAGTAAGAGAATGAGAAATACATATAGGATTGCCAACATTAAAAATCCGACTCGAAATGAAGTATGTCTTGTTTTATGTCTAAACACCTGCATCCCCAAGTAAGCTCCAATTCCTCCGCCAACAATCGCCAGTAGCCACAAGTTTTTTTCTGGTACTCGTGATTTTTTCTTTTTAGCTTGACGTTTATCAAAACCCATTGTCATAAACGCCCAACACGACATGATTGCAATCCATATTAGAATAACAGTATTCAAGAACATTCCCCCTCTACTGTTATTTTACCTATGATTCTTAAAAGATGCTATGTACAGTTTATGAAATCATCAAATGCCACATCAAGTAGTCTGTTGCCATCTTCATAAGCATGTAAAAAACCGTCATGTGATCGAATCAAGATTCGAATCTCATGACGGTTATCTGTTTCTTTTATTATTTAGAAACTGCTTTTTTAGCTGCGTCTGCAAGTTGTGTGAACGCCTTAGCGTCAGTTACTGCAAGATCTGCAAGCATCTTACGGTTTACATCAATACCCGCTACTTTTAAGCCGTGCATTAGTGTGCTGTAAGAAACACCATTCATACGTGCAGCTGCGTTGATACGTGTAATCCAAAGTCTACGGAAATCACGTTTCTTTTGACGACGGTCACGGTATGCATAGTTAAGTGATTTCATCACTTGTTGGTTTGCTACTTTATAAAGTCTATGTTTTGAACCATAGTACCCTTTTGCTAATTTCAATACTCTTTTATGACGACGGCGCGTCACTGTTCCACCTTTTACGCGTGGCATAATACATTACCTCCTGCTTTTCTGTTCGATTGGGTGTTACAAATTACTTCATGTACGTGATCATTTGGCGAATACGTTTGAAGTCTCCTGAAGAAATTAGTGCAGCTTTACGCAGGTGGCGCTTCGCTTTTGTTGGCTTGTTTGCAAATAAGTGACTTGTATAAGCACGGCCACGCTTCAATTTACCGCTTCCAGTTTTTTTGAAACGCTTCGCTGAGCCGCGGTGTGTTTTCATTTTTGGCATTGTCAGTTCCTCCTAAATCATTCGTTGTTACTCTTTTTCCGCAGTCGGAGATAGCACTAAGAACATGCTTCTGCCTTCCATTTTAGGACGCTGTTCGACTGTTGAAACTTCTTTACATGCTTCTGCAAAACGATCAAGTACACGTTGTCCAATTTCCTTATGCGTAATTGCACGTCCACGGAAACGGATCGAACATTTTACTTTGTCGCCTTTTTCAAGGAACTTGATAGCGTTACGTAATTTTGTCTGGAAATCATGTTCATCAATCGTCGGACTTAACCGAACTTCTTTTAGAAGAATGATTTTCTGGTTTTTACGTACTTCACGATCCTTTTTTTGTTGTTCAAATTTGAACTTCCCATAGTCCATGACACGAGCTACTGGGGGTTTCGCTTGCGGAGCGACAAGGACGAGATCCAAATTCGCACGAGTAGCTATTTCTAATGCTTCAGTGCGCGATTTGATACCAAGCTGATCACCGTTATGATCGATGATGCGCAGCTCGCGAGCACGAATGCCCTCGTTTACGTACATGTCTTTGCTAATAGTAATCCACCTCCGGATATTGTCTCGCGAATACATGGTTTGGGTATACCGCCATTGTTGACGGTCCCGCAGGTTCATCCAATTAAAAAAGGTAGACAAATTGCTTTGTCTACCCGCGTATGTGTACATGCAATCTAATGCATGGCACGTTCACTCATGTGTTGACCTGTTAACAACGGTTAGGCGTCAATCAGGTGAGAAGCGGGTAGCCTCTTCTTATACCACAAACTGTATTCATTTATTACTAACCTTAATAACTTTATCATATCACTGATTGACTGTCAACTAGTTCTTAAATTTAGCGTTCTTTTCTTTTATCATTGTTAGGAATTCGTCAAACGGCAAGCTTTCTGATTGTTGTTCGCCGTATTTCCGAACATTCACTTCACCTGATTCTACTTCCTTATCACCTAGTACAAGCATATACGGAACTTTTTGAATTTGCGCTTCCCGTATTTTATAACCAAGTTTCTCATCACGATCATCTAGCTCTACACGTAGGCCATTTGCTACAAGTTTTTCACGTATTTCCTTAGCATATTCAAAATGCACATCTGGTGAAACTGGAATGATTTCAACTTGCACAGGCGCTAACCACGTTGGGAATGCTCCTTTGTATTCTTCGATTAAGAAAGCAACAAAACGCTCCATTGTAGAAACAACTCCACGGTGAATAACGACAGGACGATGTTGTTTACCATCTTCTCCTACATACGTTAAGTCGAAGCGCTCAGGTAATAGGAAATCCAGTTGGACTGTAGATAAAGTCTCTTCCATTCCAATTGCTGTTTTAACTTGAACATCAAGCTTCGGACCGTAAAATGCTGCTTCACCATCCGCCTCTGTATAATTAAGACCAAGCCCATCCATTGCGTCTTTTAACATTGTTTGTGCGCGTTCCCACATTGCATCATCATCAAAGTACTTTTCTGTATCTGCAGGATCGCGATAAGATAAACGGAATGAATAATCGTTAATATCAAAGTCTTTATAGACATCAATAATGAGCTGAACAGCACGCTGAATTTCTTCTTTAATTTGATCTGGACGGGCGAAAATATGTGCATCATTTAATGTCATACCTCGCACACGCTGCAGCCCAGATAGTGCACCCGACATTTCATAACGGTGCATTGTGCCCAATTCCGCAATACGTAATGGTAAATTACGATAGGAATGAATGCCGTTCTTATAAATCATCATATGATGAGGACAGTTCATTGGACGCAATACGAGATCTTCGTTATCCATACTCATTATCGGGAACATACCATCTTGATAATGATCTAAATGACCAGAAGTCTTATACAATTCTACACTACCTAATACTGGTGTATAAACATGATCATAGCCAAGACGTTGTTCCTTATCTACAATGTATCGCTCAATTACACGGCGAATTGTTGCGCCTTTTGGCAACCATAATGGAAGTCCTTGTCCAACTTTTTGAGAATTCATAAATAAATTAAGCTCTTTACCTATTTTACGGTGATCGCGTTCTTTTGCTTCTTCTAACATGCGAAGATGTTCTTTTAAATCTTCCTTTTTAAAGAAAGCTGTTCCATAAATACGTTGTAACATTTTATTTTTAGAGTCTCCACGCCAGTAAGCCCCAGCGATGCTCAATAGTTTAAACTCTTTTAGTTTTCCAGTAGCCGGCACATGGACCCCACGACATAAATCAAAGAATTCACCTTGTTCGTAGATTGAAACTTGCTCACCTTCAGGTATCGCTTCTAAAAGTTCTAATTTATAAGGATCATCAATCGCTTTAAAACGTTTTTCAGCTTCTTCACGAGATACGTCATGGCGAATAATTTGTAAGTTCTCACCAATAATTCGCTTCATTTCTTTTTCTAATTCCGTTAGATCTTCAGCTACAATCGGCTCAGGTGAATCAATGTCGTAATAGAAGCCAGAATCGATTGTAGGGCCGATACCTAATTTTGCATCTGGAAATTTGCGTTTCACTGCTTGTGCTAAAAGATGGGCAGTACTATGACGGAGAATATCTAATGCCTCTTCAGATTGAGGTGTAATAATGGCAATATCACCATCGGTATTTATTGGGGATTTCACATCAATCAATTGTCCCTCTAACTTTCCAGCCAATGCACTTTTTCGTAATCCTGGGCTAATAGAAGCCGCAACTTCTTCAGTAGTAACACCTTTTGGGAATTCCTTTACTGCACTATCCGGAAATTTCAATTTAACTTTCTCTGACATTTTAATACACTCCTTTTTCATTTTTTGAAAACAAAAAAAGCCCCATCCCTGGAAAGGGACGAAGCTTACGCTCGCGGTTCCACCCTTGTTTCTTTTATCCTACACCTAAAAACGCCTAAACGTCAGACAGGTTGTTGGATTGAAGAATCTTTGCATCGGCTAACGGGCCGGTTACCGTCGATAATTACAACTTACTTTCATTATCGCTGCTTAGAGGTGGTAAATTCGATTATCTAACTTGTAGGACTTCCAGCCAACGATCCTATTCTCTGTAAGTAGATGAAACGATTATTGTCCTCGTCAATGCATTTCAATTATTGATTAAAGATGAGTATACGCTCCTAATTTGTAAATTGCAAGTTTATTTACAAAACGTTTATACGTCGCGACGATTATTACCTTCCAGTTGGACTGGGCTGCTAATTGTTCGAATTCTCTCCATTACTCTCGCTGCCTTTATCACTTCTTTTTCACCACGTTGTGAATAAGTGAGATGATGCTCTAAATCACTATAGTTAAAATTCGAAGTAAAGAAAGTTGGTAATCTTTCAGCCATTCTATACTGAAGTATCGTGCCTAGCACTTCGTCACGGGTCCATGATGACATCGTTTCTGCACCAATATCATCCAACATTAGTACTTGAGCTTTTTTAACAAATTCAACCTTGTCATTTAATGTTTGATCTTGAATGGATTGTTTCATTTCACGAAGAAATTCAGGTACAAATACAGCAACTGTTCGAATTCTTCTATTCGCAAGTTCATTCGCTAATGCACCTAAAATGAAAGACTTTCCGATGCCAAAAGGTCCATAAATATAGAGACCACGTTCAGGTAACGCTCCGGTTTCATCAAAAACATTTAAGAAATCTTTTGCCGCTCTAACCGCAGTTACACGACTGTCATCGTAAAACATATCAATACTCTCTAATTTAGCTTCCATAACGTCTTTCGGCATATATAAACTATCTATCATTCTTGAAACGGAACGTGCGTCTTCGTCAATTAGCTTCGTTGGACATTTAACATAATCCACATCTATCAAACCACGAGATAACACAAGTTTCGGTTCTGTCCCCTTTACGACGTTAATGCATGTAGGAAGACCTGAACATTTATCACAACTGTGAGAAGCAGTTGCGTATTCATAGAGTTTACCTAAACTACGTTCTATGACATCCTCATTCACTTCTGTTGTGTTGTCCGACAAAAATTGTTGTACACCTTTATCATTCATCACTACACTTCGCAGTTCATCAAATCTAGCTGCAAAGGCAGGATCTTTTACAACTCGTTTTAACGTTTCACCAATTCGTTCCATATTACTTCACCCCGTCACCTGATATACCAAGCTCTTTCAGTAGTTTTCGTCGTTCCTCATCTACATTTATATTGCTGCTTGATTTCACGGTATTTTTGTCCGTTTTCTTTTCTTTTTTATAGAACCATTCCGGTACTTTTTCTTCTCGTCCAGAAGAACGTTTAGTTGCCGGTTTTTGTCCTTCCGCTTTCCACTGCATATATTGGTCATGTTCTTTCCGAGAAATCTCCATCGCATCTTTAACAGTTGCTATTTTCTTCCCCATCCAATGTGAAGCGATCCGTTCAGCGAACTTGTTCGTTATTTTACCATCATTTCGAAGTAAGATATATTGCAGTAAGACATTCACTACCCCAATAGGAAGTCCATGGGTGTTGATCAGTCTTTCTGCAAGCTGGACATCAACAGATAATGGCTCTTTGCCGTTAATATCTCGTAACATCTGTGCAGGTGGCGTACTTTCAAGATACTCAACGAGTTTATCATCACGTGTGATGACTTCCGCCTGCTTTCTTTGCGTCGGTTGAACAAATACTTTGTGTAATACAGGAGCTTCTTTTGAGACATTCATCTTGTAATATTCAGCTGTTGCTTTTCGCAATCGATCTTCTGGTAGTTTTAAATTTTCATCAAGCGCCATCATAATAACCTTTTGCATGTCAAGTGGAGTAAGGCTATATAGAAATGCTAGTTTGGCAATGATTTCTTTAGGCACTCCATTTAAGGTCGTTTTAGACACCATTTGTTCTGACAGGCCAGAGTACAATAATTCGAAATCAAAATCAGAATGCTTGAAGGGAACGCCATTCCCCACGCTAGTTTCAGCAATTTCAATTGCCGTATCATCTTCCATGCCACGCATTTTTTGAATAGGTGTATAGACATCTAGAAACGTTCTTGAGACATCTTCAAAACCCGTTTCATCACCACCATTATCGCGAAAACGATTGCGAAGACTCCGATAGGCCTGTTGCCCGATTTTACTAAATAAGAAAGTAGATAGCAGCGGATCTTCAAAAAATCTTTTTGCATCTAACGGCGGTAAAAGTTGATAAGTAAATTTACGCATATCATCATCTTTTTTCCGACATGTACGAAGTAAACCGATCGCTTCTAATGATATACGTGCTTCAAAAATTGTACCTAGAGGCATCGTCAGCATATTCATAAGATGATAGTGATTATATTCCTTCTCTGCTTCTTGTTCTGCATCCGCCCATAACGACATGAATAGACTAATTGCGCTAGGTCCGATTAGCGGTTGGTAAAAGAGTGTTAACAATTTACGGTCATATTCTGAAAGAGGCTGTGGCATTCTTATTTTGTAGCTATCTGTTGGTTGTAATTCTTTGTATAAGATTGTCAACAGGACTCCCGCCTTTCTCTAGGTGATTAACACTTAATGTTTTACTCTTTGACTCTTTTCTGCAAATCCTGTAATTCCTCAATAAAAACAGTGACATCTTGATATTCACGATAAACAGATGCAAATCTTACATATGCTACTTCATCCACATCAACAAGTTTCTTCATAACGACTTCACCAACATCGTCCGAACTAATTTCTTGAGTACCCGCACTTTTCAATTCCTTTTCTATTCTATATACAATGTTTTTTAAATCATCTAGAGAAACCGGACGTTTTTCACAAGCCCTAATTAAACCTCTTAAAACTTTCTCTCCACTAAATTCCTCACGTGAAGAATCTTTCTTTACTACAATCAGTGGTGCTTCTTCCACTTTTTCAAACGTAGTGAAACGATATGTACATTTTTCGCACTCTCGACGACGCCGTATAGATTTATTTTCTTCGGCCGGCCTAGAATCGACTACTCTTGTACCATTATATTGACAAGCTGGACATTTCATGGGTTTTCCTCCGCAGTTCCATATATTAATTTAATTATAACAGAAATAGACCAGTAAAATCGACAAACTGTCTAATGCCTTTTTTCATAATAAAAACGTTCTGTGTATTGACAATTCCTGTCACACAGAACGTTACGATTATGTTATGCAATTACATTGACTTTTAACTCATTCGCTACTTTTTTTGTTAGATCAACGACCCTAGCAGAATAGCCCCATTCGTTATCATACCAAGCGAGAACTTTAACTTTATGGTCACCCATCACCATTGTCGACAAGCCATCAATAATTGCCGATTGAGTTGACGTATTAAAATCTATAGAAACAAGTGGTTCAGTTGTAAAGCGAAGAATTCCTTTTAGTGCATTTTGCTCTGCTTTCTTAAATGCGCCATTCACCATTTCAACTGTAACTTCTTTTTTCACATCTACTACAAGATCGACAAGCGAAACATTCGGTGTCGGCACACGTAATGCCATCCCATGAATTTTCCCTTCCAACTCAGGTAATACAAGCGCCAACGCTTTAGCAGCACCTGTTGATGTTGGGATGATTGACTGGGCACATGCTCTTGCACGTCGTAGATCTTTATGTGGATTATCCAAGTTCTTTTGATCATTCGTATATGCATGAATCGTTGTCATAAGACCGTTTTCAATTCCAAAAGCTTCATTTAAAACTTTTACAACAGGCGCTAGACAATTTGTTGTACAACTAGCATTTGATATAACAGAATGTTTTTCAATATCTAATTTGTCATCGTTTACACCAAGTACAATTGTGATATCTTCATTTTTTCCAGGAGCAGATAAAATTACTTTCTTCGCTCCAGCTTCTAAATGAAGAGCCGCTTTATCACGCGCATTAAATTTGCCGGTCGCTTCGATAACAATTTCTACTCCGAGTTCTTTCCAAGGCAAATTAAGTGGGTCACGGTCCGAAACGATTTTAACTCGTTTATTATTTACGATAATGGCATCTTCTTCAACAACAATGTCACCTTCGAATGTACCATGATTAGTATCATATTTTATCAAATGTGCAAGAGTTTCTGGTGGATACATTGCATTCACAGCAACTATAGTCACTTCTTCCTCCATGATCATCTGACGGAATACCATCCGCCCAATTCGTCCGAATCCATTAATCGCAATAGAAGTTGTCATATTAAAATCCTCCTGCATGTATGTTATACTTATTGTCTACTATCTGTTAAGTAGTATAACACATTAATTTCAAGAGGATAGTCTAAAGAGAATTTTCGAACTATTAAGTTTTTCCGAAATAACTTACAACTCGACATTCCATGATAGTAATATTTCATCTAGTTGCTGTTCTGTTTGCTTTAACGACGCGTTGTTATCGATAACTGCGTGCGCATATTGTTCTTTTGTATGCATCGGTAACTGCGATTGGATACGTACTAATGCCTCTTCGTCCGATAACACATTTCTAGATTTAAGTCTTTCTATTTGGACCTTTGGTGTAACAGAAACTACAATAATCTTTTCGACATATGATTGTAATTTACTTTCGATCAATAATGGAATGTCCATAATAACTGTTTGAGCACCGTTTGATAAATGCTCTTGCTTTTGTCGAATCATTTCCTTTCGAATTGCAGGATGCATAATAGCGTTAAGTTGAAGGCGTGCTTGTTCATCACCAAAAATCAGTTCACCTAGAACTACACGATTTAAAGAACCGTCAGCAAATAATACTTTGTTGCCAAAGATGTTTTCAATTTCTTTTAATAGCTCACTTCCTGGTTCTACAACACGTCTTGCAATTTCATCAGCATCTACAATCGGAAATCCTTTTTCTTTAAGCATATTGGATACAGTACTTTTCCCACTCGCGATACTACCTGTCAAACCAATTATCATCTAATCCCTCCGCCCCATGAAATTGTTCACCTCTGGCAACTTGAACAATAAACAGACGTTCTTCCGCCAATTTGCAGACTTCGTGTGTCTCTTCCACATTCTACACAAACTTTCCGGCCATACATTTTAAGTTTATCTTGCATAGAACCCGCTTCACCATTGATGTTTCGATAATCAGAAATCGAACTTCCACCAGCTTCGATACTCTCATTCAGAATTCGAACAATTGCATTAAAAAGTTCTTCTTTACGCTTTAAGCTAATTCGTTTTACTGTTCGAGCAGGATGTATGCCCATGGCAAACAGTGCTTCTGTCGCGTATATATTACCGCACCCTGATATAATTTGACCATCCATAATGATTGCTTTAATGGGTTTATTTATATATTTTGGTGTTGCACATAGCGTTAAAAAATGGTTCAGAGCATGCTTGTTAAAAGGTTCTGGAGCCATTCTCAACAGGGGTGGATATTCAGCTTCACTGCTCAATAACCGCATTTCACCAAAACGACGTATATCTGAATAGACGAGGAGACCTCCGTCCATCATTTTCAATATGACATGAACGTGCTTTCTAAACTTATTTTCAACAATGTCATTAATTGAATTCACGACAAACCAGGCACCTGTCATACCGAGATGGCTAACAAATAGGAATTTATCCCCATTTCTCTCTAGATCAAAGTAGATATACTTACTTCTTCTCGTTACGTTTGTAATGGTCATTCCACGCATATCTTCAATAAAGTCTTCCGTCGTAATACCCTTTACGATCGTTTCTTTCCCCAATTGCTTCGAAAGAATCACTGTATCTGATATCGATACCTCACTGATTGTCCGAGCAATAGCTTTAGGTGCTAGAGCTCGAACAACCCCCTCAACTTCCGGTAATTCAGGCATATCTATCCCTCACTTCGTTTCGTACCAAGACAAGCCAAATGCCCATTCTACTTTCAATGGAACATCCAGAGCTAATGCAGATTCCATCACTTCTGGGACAAGCTCTTTTAATATGTCAATTTCATGAGCTGGCGATTCAAAAATCAATTCATCATGAACTTGAAGCAACATACGTGTTTGTAAACCTTCAGCTTTAATTCGATACGCCATATCAATCATCGCTTTTTTAATGATATCTGCAGCGCTTCCTTGAATAGGTGTATTCATAGCAGTTCTCTCTGCAAAACCTCTCAAGTTAAAATTAGAGCTCGTAATATCTGGTAAATAGCGTCGGCGATTCATTAACGTCGTTACGTAGCCCTCTTTTTTAGCATCTATAATTATATCAGCCATGTACTCTTTAACCCCCGGGAAGTTCGCAAGATATGTGTCGATGAATTGTTGCGCTTCTTTTCTCGGGATATCTAGATTTTGAGACAATCCGTAATCACTAATACCATAGACAATTCCAAAGTTTACCGCTTTTGCAGCGCGTCTCATTTCTGAAGTCACAGCGTCTTCCGCTACTCCAAAAACATCCATTGCTGTTCTTGTATGGATGTCTGCTCCATCACGAAATGCTTGTATTAGTTTTTCATCCTGTGACATATGAGCAAGTACACGTAGTTCGATTTGTGAATAATCCGCAGCAAACATATACCAATCAGGTTCTGAAGGTACAAAAGCAGCGCGGATTTTCCGTCCTTCTTCTAATCGAATAGGAATGTTTTGGAGGTTAGGATTAATAGAACTTAAACGACCAGTTTGCGTAAGAGCTTGTTGGAACCTTGTATGAATTTTACCGTCATCATGAATTTCTTTCAGTAATCCTTCAACGTATGTTGAATTCAGTTTACCTAACTGACGGTATGTTAAAATATGTCCTATAATTTCATGCTCACTCTCTAGCTTTTCCAGTACATCTGCTGCTGTTGAATAACCTGTTTTTGTTTTCTTGATTGGTGTTAGGCCAATTTTCTCAAAAAGTATCACACCTAGTTGTTTTGGTGAATTAATATTAAATTTTTCACCAGCAATTTCATAAATATTACTTTCAAGTTGCTGAAGTTTTTCTGTAAGATTACGCCCAATCTCAAGCAACGTATTACGATCTACTTTGACACCAATCGATTCCATTTCTCCAAGGATTTGCGCCAAAGGTAATTCAAGATCGTAGTAGAGCTTATACTGATCATTGTCTCTTAACTTCGTTTCGGCAACATTTCGTAATGTCCAAATCGCTTTCGCTTTTCTACATGCATGTTCCGCAACTACTTCTTCTTCCGGTAAAGCTCTCTTTGCACCTTTTCCATAGACACCCTCATCATACTGAACTTCTGTATAACCGAATTCTCGCGTCATCGATGCAACATCTGTATATGTTGTTGAAGGGTTCACGATATAGGTCGCAAGAAGAAGGTCAAATTCAAGTCCTTCAATTTCCAGATTGTTTCTAGCAAGAGAAGCTGCAACTGATTTGGAATCAGATGCATATTTCTTCTTTGTAGAATCTTTTAACCATTCTTTTAGCGCAATAGACTTTTGTGCAACAGCAAAAGGAATAAAGAACATATTTTTATCATCGACTAAACTAATGCCCAATATTTCTGCGGCAAGATAGTTTTCATCCATCATTTCAATTTGAATTGCCATTTCAGCCCCAAGTTGGTTTTGAGTTACTTCTTGTAAAATTGATACATCTAACTTTTGTAGTGGTTCTTCTACTTTTGGTGCAATTTTTTCAAGTAGCGTTTTGAATTTAAGTTCTTGATAAATACTTGTTACTTTATCAAGAGTAGGTCCTTCATATGCGAGTTCATCAATCTTAACTGTAATCGGTGCATTGACCTCAATTGTTGCTAGTTCTTTACTCATGATTGCTTGACTTTCGTTTTCTGTAAGATTGGATTTAAGTTTTTTTGCAGTAATTTGGTCAATTGATTTATAGACATTTTCTACTGAACCGTATTCGACTAATAATTTTAGTGCCGTCTTCTCTCCAACACCCGGTACGCCTGGTATATTATCAGATGCATCGCCCATTAGACCTTTCATATCTATAATTTGCAACGGTCTGATTCCATACTTATCTTGAATATGTGCAGGTGTATATTTTTCAATATCCGTTATTCCTTTTCTAGTGATGAAAACAGTTGTATGATCTGTCGCTAATTGCGTTAAGTCTTTATCACCGGAAATAATAACAACTTCTGACTCTTCTGCGTCCCCTAATTTACTTAAAGTACCAATAATGTCGTCCGCTTCGTAATTGTCGAGTTCGTATTGTTTAATATTGTAAGCTTCTAGTAGTTTTCGTATATAAGGGAACTGCTCAGAAAGCTCTGAAGGCGTCTTTTGTCTTCCCCCTTTGTATTCACCATAAGTCGAATGTCTGAAAGTGGTTTTTCCGGCATCCCATGCTACAAGCATATGTGTAGGTTTTTCTTCAGCAAGAATGTTTTGCAGCATCATTGTAAAACCATATACTGCATTCGTATGGATACCATTGTCATTTGTTAATAAAGGCAGCGCAAAAAACGCACGATACGCAAGACTATTGCCGTCTAATAAAAGTATTTTCTTTTTAGTCATAGATTGTCCACTCCTCTTCGTCAAAGAACGTCATTTTCATTCATCTTACCACGGGGGATAGATGAATGAAAATGACGTACCTTAGGTGACATTGATTACACAATATAAGCGTTACAATGATTCATTATTATTACTTTTCTTTATAGGCAGCTGAATTTTAAAAGTCGTCCCTTCGCCATACATACTATCGACTTCTATAATTCCATGATGTGCTTCAATGAGATGTTTAACAATCGCTAAACCAAGACCAGTCCCACCAGAAGCTCTGCTACGAGCTCTATCCACACGGTAAAAACGTTCAAATAGACGTGGGAGATGGGCTTGCTTAATGCCTATCCCCTCATCTTTAACTTCAATAGTCGCAGTATCCCCAACAATTGATGCAGAAATCGTAACTTCTTTTTCTTCGACAGAATATTTAATAGCATTAGAAAGTAAATTCACCATTACTTGAATTAGACGATCAGCATCTACTTCTATAAACATTTCCTCTTGAACATTCAAAACAACGTTCATTTTTTTCTGTTCCAAACTTCCAGAAATGATACGAATTGCATCCTCGATTACATCATTTAAGTCAACTGTTTTGTAGTACAAAGAAAATTCTTCTGTTTCTATACCAGACAACTCGAGCAAATCATCAATCAAGAAATGCACACGGTCACTCTCTTTTTGTATAATTTCGAGAAAGTCTTTTAATACTTCTGGCTCATTCATTGCACCATCGAGCAACGTCTCAGAGAATCCTTTAATTGAAGTGATTGGCGTACGAAGTTCATGGGAAACGTTTGCGACAAAGTCTTTACGAACTTTCTCTAAATGAACCAGTTCTGTAATATCGTGAACGACAACAACAATTCCCAACCAATTCCCATGGATACCTATCACTGGTGCACCATAAACGCTAACATATGAACGTTGACCATTTGCGTTCAATTTAACTTGTTTTTCATGGACTTGCTCTGTCATAAATACATCTTCAATGAGATTTTGAATTTCTAATGGTAACTCAATGCTTTTAAATGTTTTCCCAAGCACACTTTCTTTTTTAAAACTAAACGTTTTTTCAAATACGCCATTTACGAGATTTACAGAGCCTTCTCTACCAAACATAAGAAGACCACTTCCCATACTTTCGATTAACGTATTTAATCTTTCTTTTTCCATTAAACGAAGGGAAGACATTTGTTGAAGATTATGAGCAATTTTATTGATTGCTACAGCTAGTTCATTGCTTTCTGTATCGATACTTAATGTTGTGCGTGCAAGATAGTCACCTTCCGCCAACTGAAGGGCAGTCGTTGTTACTCGTCGAATAGGCTTTGCATACTGTTTCATTACTCTTGCGCAGACAAATAAGCCAATAAAAAATGCAAATGCAAGTACACTAAATAGAAACCACCAATAGCTTCTTTGAAGGATTATATCTTCATTGTCCGTGAACAATTTAAAAAACTGACCTAGAACAATTCCAAGGCCAGCAAGTAAAATAAACAGTATCGTTGCAGATGCCATAACTAATCGTGAATAGAGATTTTTTATCAATGTTTTTGCTCCTCAAATTTGTAACCAATTCCTCTGACTGTTTTTATGAACAGTGGTTTCTTCGTGTCATTTTCAATTTTCTCCCGCAAATGCCCTACGTGAACGTCAACAATTCGTGTATCTCCTATATAAGCAAAATTCCATACTGTACTCAGTAGTTGTTCACGAGAAAGTACTCGGTTTTTATTTTGCATAAAATAAACAAGTAGTTCAAATTCTTTTGGAGTGAACTCCAGTTGAGCTTGATCTAAATACACCTCAAATTTTTCTGGATAAACAGTTAGCAGTCCCGCTGTGAGAATTTCGTCTTCAATTTCTGATGACCAATCCGTACTTCTTCTTAATACCGCTTTTACTCGTGCAACAACTTCCCGCGGACTAAATGGTTTTGTCATATAATCATCTGCACCAATCTCAAGACCATGTACTTTATCAAGTTCTTCACCTTTAGCAGTGAGCATAATGATTGGAATTTTAATGCCTTGTTGCCTTAGTGTTTTACAAACTGTAACCCCGTCCATTTTTGGTAGCATCAAGTCAAGTAATATAAGATCCGGTTTCTCTTTAAGAGCTATTTCAAGTGCTTCTTCGCCATCTTCCGCACAAATTGTCTCAAATTGATTTTGTTTCAAATTATACTCTAACAGTGTTCGTATCGGTTGTTCATCATCAACGATTAGAACCCTTTTAATAACCGAATCCATCTCTCATCAACTCTCCCGTTAAAAATTATCCATAGCTTGAGATGTAAGGTTATCTTCTAATTTAGGAGGTTTTACTGTTACAGTACCCGTGATAACCAATTCCTCTTTATCGTTATGCGCTTTAATAGATATATCAATTGTGTTATCTTCTTTAAAAACTTCTATAATTTCAAGCAGAAAATCAATTGTTTCATAGTGATAAACAGGTACAGGGAAATGTAATGATTGATTTACAATATGAGAACCTGGACCGGGTAAATATTTTGAAACTGCTGCAGTAACGATTCCCGTTAACATAATTGTAGGTACAATCGGTTTTTCATAAGACGTTCTTGAAGCGTAATCATGTTGAATATATAAAGGATTACTATCATTTGTGAGTCCAAGATACAACAGCAGATCTTTATCTTCGATCTTTTCAGTCAATTTAAGCTTTTCACCAACTGTTATTTCGTCAATCTTTCTACCGAGTTTGCGCTTTTTCCCTAAAATCAATATGTTGCCTCCTTGAATAGAAGTATTTGATAGCTTAAGTTTAACAATACTATGAACGAAAGCGCAAGAGGATAGCAAGTTAGACACTACCATTACGTGTTACTCAGTTATATCACTTTCATTTTAGAGAAAATAAACTAGAAATCTGAACAACGTTGTTTAAAAATTGTCGCGTTCGTTTTCCATGGGTTGTTCTTCAGCATCCGCTTGTTCAGTAATCATTGGCGGATGATCATCTATATATATATTTTCAATATCCCTTTACTTATAGGTTCTAAGTCAAATGTTGGGGTGATGTGATTTACACGTCACCCTTCTTTATATACAACCTTAAAAGTAATGTTGATTTACGTTTCAGTCGAACGCTTTCTGCGGGCACGGCCTCAGCCAATCGAACAAGGAAGTGTTCGATTTGCCGTATTTCTGTGCACTTCCAGAAATTAAGGCAGCCTTTTTTCCCTCGCTTTGCTCAGTCCAGGGGCTTCAGCTCGCGCTGTTCCCGCAGGAGTCGTCGACTTCCACTCCAATCAACGAACGCCTTCTACATTGGTCAGTAGACATTTTTAAAAACACTTATCCTAAGTGAATACCTATATTTTTATACTTCAAATTCAATAAAATTCTGGCTTTAAAGTGGTCAAAACGTCTGAAGCCATACGCATTGCGCTTCATCACTTTGGTTTTGTTATTGATTCCTTCTAAAAAACCATTTGAATAAGGGAAGATAAAACTATTCAAAATTTCTACTTACCAATTTTTAAATGTACTGATTGCTTTCAGAAACGCTGGGATTTGGGCTTGTTCTACCCTACGGTAATAGAATTCTAAACGTCTTTTTACTTCTACCACATCATCCGTTGTTTTAGCCCAATCAAACCATTCACAATAGGCCTCTTTCAGTTCATATGCTTTCTTCAAATCATCCGACAAAGCGAGATAACGCTCCAAATGCCAGCGTTGACTCTCTGTTAACGTTTGACTTCGTTTATAGAATACATGGCGCATTCGCTTACACTTTTTCCGGTCATAGGAATGCCAATCTTTTTGTACCTGACGTCTTACTTCATCAATGGCCCAATAAATATAACGACAATAATGACATCGATCTGCGATGACCAACGGTCTTCCAAGCGCTTGTTTAACCGCTGCTTTAAAGCTTGGATTCATATCCATTACAACCATTTTCACATCTGTTCCATATTGATAGAGGTAATTTTTGATGGTTTCTTTTCGACGATTTGGTAAGATGTCAATCGGTTCATGCGTGACCGCATTCGCTATAATGAGTTGATAGGTTCCGGCATCTGTGGCGCCTTTATATTCATCAATCGCAATTACTTCAGGTAATCGCACCCCATTGACTTTTTCAGCTAACATTACTTCTTTAAACCGACGAATGACTGTCGAACTAGAGGTCCCCAATACTTCTCCAGCTTCTTTAAAGGTTTTGGCTTTAAT
>JARIDO010000012.1 GCA_029263895.1 Sporosarcina sp. | reverse complement strand
TATTAACTTTTTACGGGCGCGCGCGAACTGCTTTCGGGCGATTTCAACTTTTTGCGGGCGCGCGCGAACTGCTTTCGGGCGATTTCAGCTTTTTCCGGGCGCGCGCGAACTGCTTTCAGGCGATATTAGCTTTTTCCGGGCGCGCGCGAACTGCTTTCGGACGATTTCAGCTTTTTCCGGGCGCGCACGAACTGCTTTCAGGCGATTTCAGCTTTTTCCGGGCGTGCGCGAACTGCTTTCAGACGATTTCAGCTTTTTGCGGGCGCGCGCGAACTGCTTTCAGGCGATATTAACTTTTTACGGGCGCGCGCGAACTGCTTTCGGGCGATTTCAACTTTTTGCGGGCGCGCGCGAACTGCTTTCGGGCGATTTCATCTTTTTACGGGCGCGCGAGAGTTGTTTTCGGGCGATATTAGCTTTTTGCGGGCGCGCGAACCAATTTACAGGCGATATCATCATTATGCGACTAAGCGCGAAGACACAAATAGCGTGCATTCTAATTAGAACGCACGCCCAATGTATATTTATTATATAAAGAATTTACAATAATTCTTTACGTAATTCGTGGTCACTCTTCGGCGATAGTAATCCCGGAGCGATATCGAAGACAGTTTTTGCGCCGTACTGACCACTTTTACTCATTTTGTATGCAGCGCGAGCATATGCAACGAGGACGCTTGAAGTGAATTCCGGATTACTTTTTAGTTTTAGTGAGTACTCCATCACTTGGGAGTTATTCGTTCCGCTTTTCCCACTTCTAATAATAAATCCACCGTGCGGCATTGCTGCATGGTCAGTTTTTAGTTGTTGTTCTGTAATGAAGTGGACAGTTGTATCATAATCTATGAAATAATCGGGCATTGTTACGATTGCTTCTTTTATAGATGTTTCGTCTACTCCATTCTCTAAGACGACATAACATTCCCGCGTATGTTTTTGACGTGTTGTTAGCGTCGGTCTTGTGCCACTGCGGACTTGATTGACTGCTTCGTCTACAGGGATTGTGTATTGAACTGCATCTTTTACACCCTCTATTCTACGCAATGCATCGGAATGCCCTTGGCTTAACCCTTTGCCCCAAAATGTATACGTTTCACCTACAGGAAGGACTGCTTCTCCATATAAACGATTGATTGAAAATAAACCTGGGTCCCACCCAACAGAAATGATTGCTGTTTTTTCATTCGGTTTTGCGGCTGCGTCTACTGACTCGAAGTAGTCCGGTATCTTTGCATGTGTATCAAAGCTGTCTATCGTATTGAACGAGGCAGCTAGTTGTGGTCCTTGTACTGGGAGGTCATCTTTTGATCCGCCGCAAAGGATCAGCACATCAATTTGATCTTTATATTCTAAGATGTCTTCTATTTTATAAACTTGCACATCTTTACTAGCTATTTTTACGTCTTCTGGGTTTCTTCTTGTGAAAATGCCCACAAGTTCCATGTCGGTGTTTTGAATAATTGCTGATTCAACACCACGTCCAAGATTTCCATAACCGGCAATACCAATTCTAATTGTCATCTCATCATTCCCCTTTCGAATCGTAAACATCGTTCTTCACTAAAAACAGAATATGCAGTTTAACTGTTCTATTTTACTCTTTTTTTGAGTTTATCGTTCTTGTTGAAGAATTGCCAACTTTTTTTGTTCACAATGTTGCCTTTTCACGTTACTGCAAACAATGTTAGACTAGTATGTGATGTACTTTAAATGAAATGAGGCTTCGCCATGCGCTTTTTTGTTTATTTGATTGTTTTTTTCTCGTTTTTTGATTTATTTTCACAATTACCTATTATGAGTCCGTTTGCTCTGTCTTTAGGTGCAACGCCATTTTTAATCGGTCTTGTTGTAGGTATGTATTCTTTCTCTAATACAATCGGCAATATTATTTCCGGTTTTTTAACAGATCGTAAAGGTCCGTTTATTATTCTTTTAATCGGTCTATTCGCTTCCGGTTTATCTCTTTTCTTTTACTCTTTTGCAAACGGTCCTTACTCGTTACTAGGTGTTCGCTTTGTACATGGTTTTATGGAGGGATTGATTGTACCGGCCGCATTTACTTTTCTAGCCAATCGCGCAGAAGAATCAAAGCGTGGTAGAAGTGTTGCGATTTCAGGCGCATTTGTTGGAATGGCAGCGATTATTGGACCTGCTTATAGTGGTATTGTAGCGACAAAGACGACTACTCCTTTCATCATGGCAGTAAATGGTGGGATCATGTTGGTGCTTGCGTTACTCGCTTTCTTCTTACTCCGTTCATTTACATATGTACGGAAAGCATCCGCTTCTGGTGTTTCTAAATTCAGAGTTCGTTATTTGTTTAAAAGCCCAGGTATGGTTCGTGCGTTTGCAGGTGCATTTTTCTTGATGTTCTCTCAAGGCGTTCTTGCTTTAGTCTTACCCTTAAAAGTTGAGTCACTTGGTTTCGATACAAAAACGACTGGATTGTTGTTAAGTACCTTTGGAGTCGTTGCAATTCTAATCTTTTTATTACCTATTAACCGCGTATTCGATCGCGTGAAACCAATTTACACATTAGCTTTTGGTATTTCACTCATGGGCGTGAGTATGCTAGTTCTTAGCCAAGTAAATGAACTAATGAGTCTATATTACTCGATGGCGATATACGGAGTTGGATTTGCATTCCTATTCCCATCCATCAATTCGCTACTAATTGATTCGTCTTCTGCAGAATTTCGTGGAAAAGCCTATGGCTATTTCTACGCTTTCTTCTCTATTGGAGTCGTTGCAGGATCCAGTGTAATTGGCGCATTGAATTTAGATTACCAGAGTGCGTTCATGCTAACTGGAATCATTTTGTTGTCCGTTGCTGTTTACACGATTGTTGGTATCCGCAAAAAGCTTTCAATAGAAAACAATCTTTAATTTTTATAAATTAACCAGACAAACGCTTGAACGAACCTCCAACTTCACCATTGTTGGAGGTTTTTTGTATGTACTACTTAAAGTAGACGTTTAAAGATATTAAAGTTAAGGAATTAAAAAGTGTAGGAGGTTATAACGTATGGATATTTTCACAATCGGTCATTCGGTTCATTCAGAAGATGAGTTTATTCAATTATTGCGAGATGCAAACATCACATCATTAGTTGATGTACGTGCATTTCCTGGTAGTCGTAAGTTTCCACATTTTCTTAAAGAACGGATGAAAGCTTGGTTACCCGAAGCTGACATTGCCTACGAACATATTGAGGAGTTAGGTGGTAGGAAAAACAAATCTAAAACAGTCGATACTAATGTTAATAGCGCTTGGGAAAATCAATCCTTTCACAATTATGCTGATTATACGCTTTCGGATGAATTCAAATTAGGTTTAGGTAAACTAAAAAAGATAGCTGCTGACCACCGTGTTGCCTATTGTTGTTCTGAGCGGCACCCTGCGCGCTGCCATCGGCTACTGATTAGTAATTGGTTGTCGTTAAACGGATGGTCTGTTAAACATATCCTGAATGATTCCAAGAACAAAATCGAAATTGTTGACCATCCTCTCGGAAAATGGGGAGCAAATCCAGTTTTACGTGAGGATGGATCAGTTACTTATCCTAAATAAGAGGCGTAGTGATTCTATTAAGAAATCACTACACCTCTTTTGCATCATGTTTGTACAGCTGAAAATGTTTCTATTTCACGCATGAATGCCTCGCCAAACTTTTCTAACTTGGCTTGACCAACGCCAATGACTTCAAGAAAGTCTTCTTCTGTCTTCGGCTTCCGCGCTGCCATGTCTTGTAATGTTTTGTCAGAAAAAACGACAAATGGAGGAACGCCTGCTTCTTGCGCCAACTTTCTTCGTAAGGCGCGTAATTGCTCGAATAATGGGTCGTCTTTTGTTAGTTGTTTTAATACAACTGTTCCTTTTCGTTGAATCATAACATTTCCCAATAAAACTTCTTTACCGCGTTCACTTACATGAATAATCGGGTATTGTCCATTTTCTACAGTTAAACAATTCTCTGAAATGATAAATTCGATGAAGTCTGAAATATCTTTGGCGTTACGATTTTTCATTATTCCATAAGTCGAGAGTTTATTAAAACCAAAATCCAGTACTTTTTTGTTGCGTGAACCCGTTAACACCTGTGCAATCATCGTCTTTCCAAATTTCTGTCCCATCCGAATGACACAAGAAAGCACTTTCTGAACGTCTTCTGTAACATCGGAACTTTCACGTGTGTCTGTACAATTTCCACACTGACCACATTCCGCCACATCCGTTTCACCAAAGTATGTGATGATGAATTTTTGCAGACACGTTTCCGTATGGCAGTAATCAATCATAGATTGTAATTTCTCTAATTCAGCTGGTATTCTACCGCTATCGAGCGATTGGTCAATTAAAAACCGCTGTGTTTGTACATCTTGTGAAGAAAAAAGCAATGTACAGGCACTATCTAATCCATCACGCCCCGCACGTCCAGCTTCTTGATAGTAGCTCTCCATGTTTTTGGGCATTTGGTAATGAATGACGTATCGAATATTGGACTTGTCGATTCCCATACCAAAAGCATTCGTTGCGACCATAACGACAGCTTCATCATTTAAAAAACGATTTTGCTCAGCTTGTCTTTCATTATCAGACAAACCTGCATGATATTTCGCAACGCCGACACCATTTTTAAGCAATAGATCATGGATACTATCAACAGCTTTTCGTGTCGCAGCGTAAATGATCCCCGCTTCACCATCGTTTTTCTTTACATATTCTTTAACAAACTTTTCTCGGTTTTGTCCTTTGACAACAGAAAACGTCAAATTCGCTCTTTCAAAACCTGTCATGACCGTATTGTCATCATGAATACCCAATTGATTGCAAATGTCTTTCCGTACTGTCGGTGTTGCTGTAGCTGTCAATGCTAAAACAACAGGTTTCTTTTCGAATAAAGAAATGATTCGACTAATATTACGGTAACTCGGTCTAAAATCATGACCCCATTGTGAAATACAGTGGGCTTCGTCAATTGCAATCATCGGAATTTGCATTTGACCAAGCTGATTCATAAAGGTTGTAGAATCGAGTCGCTCTGGCGCAACATACAACAACTTGTATTCACCTAACGCTGCTCTTTGCATGGTTTCTGTATATTCATTAGCACTTAAGCTACTGTTAATATAAGCAGCTGCTACACCCGCTTGGTGCAGTGCATCAACTTGGTCTTTCATGAGTGAGATGAGCGGGGAAATAACGAGAACGGTTCCTTCCATCGTGAGTGCAGGAACTTGGTAGCAAATTGATTTACCGCCACCAGTTGGCATTACACATAATGTATCGTTTTGATTCATGACATTCCGAATAACCTGTTCCTGTCCAGTTCTAAAAGAAGAGTAGCCGAAATAAGTTGTTAAGATTTGTAATTCTTTATCGATCGTCATCACTTCCCTCGTTTTAATCAAAGAAAAAAGCACCTTATGTTGGTGCTTCTTCAAATTGAATTATTCAAAAAGCAAACGTTCTTCATCGCGGCTATGGATTTCATTAACGACAATCAAAGCGTGAAATTTATGGAGTACAGATGGACTTAAGTTTTCTTTTTCTCGCAGCTCTTGAATATCTTTTACAATAATCCGCATTAAATCATGATCACGAATGAGTTGAGAAATAATGTCTTTCAATTCTGGTTTTGCGGCGACCATTTCCTGATAGAATCCGTCTTCTTCTTCTTCTTCTTCTTCTGCATCTGCATGACCGATAACACGTGTTAACCAGTAATCTACTAAATCATCGGCTGCTTGGTTGGCAGTCTCTAATTCACCTTGTTGTTAAAACTCCATCATAGCTTCTGTCTTTTGGACAGCTCCTGAAAGCCCGCCTTCATGAATTGCATGATGAGAAAATAATTGTTTTAAAGCCGGTCCCGCCATTTCAATCACTCTCATTTAATATAACAGAGTCATACCGTTTTTTAAAATGAAGAGAACAATTACCGATTAACGACTGATGCTTTGTTAGGAGAACTCGAAAGCATTGCTACAAAGAAGCCTGCCATAAATGTTATGAAAATAAGAATTATATTAAAAACCCCTGAAGGTATACCCGGATACACTACAACAAGTGAACCAATAATTAGACCGATAATTGCAGCAAATGTTAGATACGTATAATGACTAAGCAAATAGCTTATCAATTTACTACTTACGATAAAGCCAACAATAACACCCGCACCGATAACTGCAATTACAGGTATATTAAAATTGGATAATGCTGCAATTGCTGTCGAGTATACACCTAGTAACAGTAGGATGAATGATCCGCTAATTCCCGGTAACAACATGGCCATACTCGCTGCCCACCCTGCAAAGAAAAGGCCAATTGTTGTAGAAATGGTTAGCTGTGTAATTGGCGTTGGATCCCCAGTGTGTATAAACTTCGTAGATGCAAGCGCAACACCAAGAACGATGATGAGGATAAAATGACCTATAGTAAAATTCTTTTTAACATCGGCTTGCTTTGCGATAAAAGGAAGAACTCCGATGATTAAGCCCATAAAGAAAAACTGAGTCGGAGCATGATGATGTTCTAATAAGTACTCCATCACCTTACTAAGAGATAATAATGCGATGACAACACCAATTCCTAACGGCACTAAAAACCCAATGTATTTCTTCCACTCTTTACTAAAGAAACCGCTGATTGATGCTAATAATTCGTCATAAATGCCCAAAATAAATGCGATCGTACCACCGCTGACTCCTGGGATTAAATCACTAACTCCCATGAAAAAGCCACGGTATAAATTTTTCCAATGCATAGACTGTTCTCCTTTTACTTACTCGAATACCTCTTAGTATACCATCTTTTGGAATCGTATAAAAAAGGTTCATAGACATTTTTTGAGTTCCGACTGTAAAATGAATACTGATACACATTTATCATTTAAAAAGAGCGTCTCACGGCCGGATACACCGACTTAGGAGACACTCTATTCTAATTAGCCTACTTGTACAGCTGCTCTTTTTTCTTCAATTGCTTTTAATCTTGCATCGTATTCATCAACATTCATGTCATGTTCTACGAAATAGCGGTTACGCGGATGTGTTCGACATTCATCCGTACAGCTGCGCATATAAAAGTGCTCGTTCTCCTCAGAACATAGGATTTTTGCATTACACTCTGGATTTGCACAGTTTACATAGCGTTCACACGGTGTTTCGTCGAAGTGATCGCGCCCAACAATTACGTGCTCTACTTGATTGACGGGTACGGCAATGCGCTCATCAAAGACATAACATTGGCCATCCCATAGTTGACCTTTAGCAATGGAGTCTTTCCCGTATGTGACAATTCCACCATGCAGTTGACCTACATCCTCGTATCCTTCACGGACAAGCCAGCCAGAAAACTTCTCACAGCGAATACCGCCTGTGCAATACGTTAAAATTTTCTTACCTTCAAATTGTTCTTTGTTTTCACGCATCCAGTTTGGAAGATCACGGAAGTTTTCAATATCCGGTCTTACTGCTCCACGGAAATGACCCAGATCATATTCATAATCATTACGCGCATCAATGATGACCGTGTCATCATCATTCATCTTCTCAAAGAATTCTTCAGGTTCTAAATAAGTACCTGTCAATTCGTTTGGATTAATGTCATCTTCCAAACTTAGATTTACAATTTCTCGACGTGCGCGAACATGCATTTTCTTAAATGCGTGTCCATCCGCTTCATCAATTTTGAATACAGTATCCGAGAATCGTTCATCATTGCGAAGCAATTCCATATAGGCATCTGTTTGTTCAATTGTACCTGAACAAGTACCATTGATCCCTTCAGCGCTTACGAGAATTCTTCCTTTCAACCCAATTTCTTTACAAGCTTTTAAATGCTCAGCAGCAAATAATTCAGGTTCTTCAACTGGTACATACTTATAATACAGAAGTACCCTGTACGTGCTTTTTTCCATTTTTCCAACCACCTTGTTTTTTATAATTGCATGTTATAGTCAACAACCGGATCGGATCATTTACATTCATTTGTAAACATACAAAAGCAGACCCCGCATTTGCAAGATCCGGGACAGTGGCTATTATAACATAAATAAATTTATTGGAAAATCAAATCATTCATTTCACAGTGTAGCTACAAAATTGCATTTTAAAAGACGTCTATTATGTGTTATATTGAGACTATAACAAATGAAATGAGGATATAGATGTTTATACAAATTGAGCCTAACTCCGAACAACCAATTTACGCACAGTTAACCAATCAACTCATCATAGCAATTGCAAATGGGAATCTGAAAAGCGGTGAATTATTGCCTTCTGTCCGGTCTTTAGCAGCAGATTTAAGTATCAATATGCATACCGTCAATAAAGCATATCATGCGCTAGAAGATAAAGGGATCATTCAAATCATTCCAAAGTCGGGTGCTGTCATCAAAGCATTTAAAATAGAATTGAATAAAGAGGACGCCATACGCTTAAAAGAATCATTTAGCCCACTAGTAGCCGAGGCAATTATTTTAGGATTGGGGAAAGATGAACTTCATACACTTATTTCATCCATTCTTTCTGATTATAAAGGAGGACGCTAATATGTCGTTTTTAATATTTATGTGTACAATTGGTATTTTTGTCATCTTACAATCTGCAATCCCTTATTTGTTACATAAAAACAACGTCTTTGGTGTTACTATTCCTGAAGGTTTTACAACTGATTCAACAATCCTTTTCTATAAGAGGCTGTATACACGTATCATGGTCTTTTTAGGTATCATTAGCTTATTTGCTTTTGTCATTATGAATTACACGAATCCATTATCAGAACAGCAAATTGTAGCCGTAGGGCTTGCTATAATGTTCGGTCTATTATCTCTTAATATGATTCTTTATCTTATATTCCACTTAAAAACAGCAAAGCGTAAGCGAAATGAGCAATGGATAGTTGGTCTCAAGCAACTTAAAGTAGCAAATTTATCAAGTCATCAGACTGATGATTTACTTCCCACTTATTTCTTTTTACTACCCATGTTTATCACGGCTGTTGTTGTGGGCTATACGGCACTTCAATATGAGATGATACCGTCGCAAGTTCCCTACCATTGGGGAATATCTGGAGAAGCGGACGCGTTTACAACTAAATCATTATTTTCTGTTCATATTATGTCCTTGCTCCTACTCATCACACAAATAATGTTTCTGTTTTTTAATTTCTTCATTAAACGATCAGGCATTAAGCTTAGCGCTACAAAAAGTAAATTATCACAAATTCAACAAGCCGCATCAAGGAAATATACAAGTTGGCTTTTGTTTTTCATTAGTATACTCATGACTGCATTGTTTACATTTTTCCAACTTACAACGATTCATGGAAATTTGGCGACTTCCGGTTTCATGCTTACGATTCCAATTATTTTCCTCACTTTAATTTTATTATCTACCATTCTGTATGCTTTTAAAGTAGGTCAAAAAGGATCTCGTTTCCGCACGACTATCAATGAAGAATTAGTTGATGGGATCACAGATGCAGATGAGGATCGATTTTGGAAAGCAGGCGTATTATATGTTAATCGTAATGACCCTTCGATGTTTGTTGAGAAAAGATTCGGGGTTGGTTGGACGATAAATTTCGCCCGCCCCCTTGCATACCTAATTGTTTTTGGTCCTGTACTTCTCATACTATTACTTACATTTTATTTATAATTGCTTAATTTAATAATGGCATCCAGTTTGAATTGGATGCCATTTGTTCTTATTAAAAGATCATTTAAGTAATGGGAAATCTATTATTTAAATACGCTCGTACTATGCAACGGTTGTAGTCTTGCCTTTGGATCTACAAACGCTTTCGCATGGTTCACTGCGATAGGCGCTTCACCAAGTCCTACAGCTATCAATTTAACTTTCCCGTCATAGTTTGTAATATCACCAGCCGCATAAATGCCTTCAATATTCGTTTCCATTCGACTATTAACTTGAATTGAATTACGATCCATTTCAAGTCCCCACTCTTTTAACTCTCCTAGAGATGAGATATTGCCGTAGTTCACAATAAGATGATCTACTGCTAACCGTTCTTCCGTGCCATCTTTTTCAGCTATCACTAATTCACGAATGATTCCTTCTTCACCCTCAATCGCTTTAAGTGCACGAGAAGTTTTTACGATTACTTTAGAATCCATTAATTGATTGACACTTGTCTCATGTGCAGTAAAACGCTCCCTACGGTGTATTAATGTAACAGTTGACGCGATATCCTCTAACATTAATGCCCAGTCAACAGCGGAGTCTCCGCCACCACAAACCGTTACATGCTTATCTTTAAACAAAGTTAAATCTTTAATGCCATAATGTAGAGTTTTTTGTTCAAACTGAACTTCTTCCGGTAAGCCAATTTTACGCGGTTGAAATGCACCGATTCCAGCTGTCAGTAAAATCGTACGCGTTAGATGAACACCTTTATCTGTCGTCAGAACGAAATGATCTTCTTCACGACTTATTGCCATTGCTTTTTCACCTAGTAAAATTTCAGGTTTTGAATAATGCGCTTGTGTCACTAGATTAGCGACAAAGTCTTTTGCTAAAATTTTAGGAAATCCACCTACATCATATATATATTTATCAGGATATAGTTCAATTAATTGTCCACCTAATTGCGGTAAGCTATCGATAAGTTTGACTGACATTTCTCTCATTCCTGCATAGAACGAAGCAAAGAGACCTGTTGGGCCGCCACCGATAATAGTAATATCTACGATTTCATTGTTCATCTACAAACACTCCATTTATGTTTAGTCTTGTTACAACATTTTAGTCTTTTCTTAGTACAAATAAATAGTAGTACACACTACACATTATCATATCTTTTTTAATATAACACGTCTATTGTGTTCCAACATCATACTTTTTTACAGTATAAATGTTAATGGTACTACAATTTAAAAAAGACCTGTACACGATATATTCGTGTGCAGGTTTTACATTTATGCAGTTAAATTTGTTTTACAATAGTTTAATACAATTTCTTTTTCATCTTCTTCAAGCTCAAAATTCAATATCTTTTCAGTTGCTCTATCAAAGAAATTATACGATACGATGCGTTCTACATCATTATCAATGGCTAAGATCACGCGAAGCCCTGTACCGCCCTCTGCGTACAGATCATCTTCTTCATCTAATGCTAGGTATAAACGGAACTCGTATCTATCTCCTGTTAATATCCCAGTTGGATCAATCATTTTTTCAACATGATGTTCTGTAATTTCCATGCGACTCAACCTCTCACTTGCATTATTGTTTGAATTTCTAATTTCTACTATTACTCATATTACATCATTGAGCGTTTAAAAGGGGAATATTTTACTTATTTAAGAAGTATTTTTAAATAAGTACGCTTCTTTCTAAAAAGAGTAATAATGTTTTGCAATATTCTCTATTTTAGTGAACAATAGAGAAGTAAGATTCTTTTAGGGAGGGATTGTTATGCTTAAATTTGAAGACTATCAATACGCCAGACCTGATATGGAGGAAATAAGAGGAGATTTCCACAAACTTCTCGAAGATTTTCGTTCTGCCGAGTCATTTGAACAACAAAATCAAGTAATGGAATTGATTAATGCTATCGGAAATGAATACTCTACACAAGAGAATCTTGTTTACATCCGTGCTTCGATTGATACGAACGATGCGTTTTATCAGAAAGAGCGAGATTATCTTGATGACATTGGACCTCAATATCAAGAACTTCAAACTGCCTATTACAAAGAGTTAGTTTCTACTCCTTTCCGAAGTCAACTTGAAGAAAAATGGGGTAGTCAGCTTTTCGCACTTGCAGAAAATGCAATAAAATCCTTCTCACCTGAAGTACTACCACTTCTACAACAAGAGAATAAACTAGTTTCTGAGCATTCAAAACTAGTGGCATCTGCACAAATTGAGTTTGACGGTAAAGTACTTACACTCGCACAGTTGGGACCTTATGCGGAATCGACTAATCGGACGGTTCGAAAATCTGCAATGGAAGCATCCTATTCGTTTTACGCAAATAATCAAAAATCTTTTGACAAAATATATGATGACCTCGTTAAATTACGACATGAAATTGCTACGACACTTGGTTATAAAAATTACGTTGAACTCGGTTACATTCGGATGAACCGCATTGACTATAATGCTGAAATGGTAAAAAAGTTTCGACAACAGGTTAAAGAGCATATCGTTCCACTCGCTACAAAGCTATACAAGCGCCAAGCGGAGCGCATCGGCGTGGATGAACTCAAATTTTATGATCAATCGCTTGACTTTCTATCAGGAAATGCAGTCCCTCAAGGTTCGCCTGATTGGATAATCGAAAACGGTAAGAAAATGTATGCGGAGCTTTCTCCAGAAACGAATGAATTCTTTACCTACATGACAGAAAAGAACTTGCTTGACCTTGAAGCGAAAAAAGGAAAAGAAGCTGGAGGCTATTGTACTTTCATTGATAATTATGACTCTCCATTTATCTTCTCGAATTTCAATGGCACATCAGGTGACATTGATGTACTCACACATGAAGCTGGCCATGCATTCCAAGTGTATTCAAGCCGAAATATCGGTATCCCTGAATATATGTGGCCAACGTATGAGGGTGCAGAAATTCATTCTATGAGCATGGAATTCTTCACATGGCCTTGGATGGAGTTATTTTTCAAAGAACAGACTGATAAATATAAATTTGCACACTTAAGTAGTGGTCTGTTATTCCTTCCTTATGGAGTAGCTGTAGATGAATTTCAACATGCCGTGTATGAGCATCCTGAAATGACGCCAGCTGAACGGAATGCAGCTTGGAAAAAAATCGAACAAATCTATTTGCCAGAACGAGATTATGATGACATTGAGTATTTAAAAAATGGAGCTGTTTGGCAAAGACAAGCACACATCTATGCGAGTCCATTTTATTATATCGACTATACACTTGCACAAATCTGTGCATTCCAATTTTGGAAACGTTCACGCGAAGATTTCAAAGAAGCTTGGCAAGATTATTTACATTTATGTACGCTTGGTGGCTCGAAGTCATTTACAAAACTAGTCGCTGAAGCAAATCTTATTTCACCTTTTGAGGACGGTTGTGTTGAATCCGTTATCGGGACAATTGAAGACTGGTTAGACTCAATTGACGATAAGCAACTATAGGAAGAAGGATCTCAGCAACCTATTAAATTAAAAATAGATCATTGGACTAGAGTCTTTATTAGATCATCGGTTGTTGTGAGTGTTGCGCCTTCTTTAAATGGGACCATTAAGTCATTGGGTAATTGCGCTGGGGAGGTTTTATTTTGATGAAGATTTCACAATATAAAAGAATCCTAATAGCTTGTTCACTCGTTTTAGTATCATTTGTGGTCCTTAGTGCAATTGCCCTCAAAAAAGTATCTCTTTTAATCTAGCGGAACTTCCTGAAGACTACATGGTTTTTGAAGCTTATGTAGTTTCTAAACGCAGTAATTCTATTTGGCTGGCAGAAAAGCCAATTGGTTTTATAGGATTAGTTTTAGGTTATATAAAAGGCTATCGTTCTACAAACATTCATGTTTCTAAGAATAAGGATTTCGAGAACACAATTAATTTTAGACAACTGAAGTTAAACCAAAAAGTACGTGTTTATTGTGATTATGTTAGAGAATCTAATCCACCTAAAACCAAAGCTTTCTATATTGAAATAATCGAGAATAACAATTAACCTTAGTATCTTAATCGATTAGCTGAAAAGCGTATATGAGCACTATGAAAAACTCATATACGCTTTTTATTGATATTTTTGCATCAATACTTTTTAAAAGTTTTTTAGTCTAGCTCTCTTATATATCCGCCTAAATCAACCCAATCGCATTGCCTTCTGCATCAACATCCATATTTAACGCTGCTGGCGTTTTAGGTAGCCCTGGCATCGTCATGATTGTACCTGTTAAGCAAACAAGGAAGCCCGCTCCAAGCTT
>JARIDO010000018.1 GCA_029263895.1 Sporosarcina sp. | reverse complement strand
CTATTTTACTAATAACCTTCCTTTTCTAGTAAATTTTAAATTTTCTCATTGAAAGCGGATTCATTTACATCTATACTTAACTATAGGAATATTCAAAGAATTTGAAGAAGACGAAAGGGGTTTTTATATGACAACAAAACGTTGGTTAGATTTGTACCCAACCGAGATTGCGAAGTCACTAGATTATGAGAAGATTCCCATCCAAGAATTTTTAACAAGAGCGGGTACAAAGTTTCCTGATAAAACCGGAATGCATTTCATGGGAAAGGATATCTCATTTAAGGAATTCCATGAATCAGCACTTAAGTTTGCAAATTACTTAAAGTCTTTGGGGATTGATAGAGGAGATCGTGTGGCGATTATGCTGCCGAATTGTCCTCAAGGGGCAATCGCATATTTCGGAATTCTTTACGTTGGAGCGATTGTCGTTCAAACAAATCCGTTGTATACCGAGCGCGAATTAAAATACCAAATGATTGATTCGGGTGCAAAAGTGATTATTTCCTTAGACATTTTATTTCCGCGCATTTCAAAAATTATACAAGACACAGAGCTGGAAAATGTAATTATTACAGGGATCAAAGATTATCTTCCGTTTCCTAAAAACTTGATTTATCCTTTTATTCAAAAGAAAGAGTATGGCATACAAGTAAAAGTAGAACATCGTGGTATGCATCATTTATATACAGAAATTATGAAGAGTGCTAAAGCGGATCCTGTTACTTACGATTTTAATTTTGAAGATGATATTGCGCTATTGCAATATACGGGTGGTACAACGGGTCCTCCTAAAGGTGTCATGCTTACACATAAAAATTTAATTTCTAACACAAAGATGTGTAACGAGTGGTTATACAAGTGTGAACCAGGAAAAGAAACAGTAATGGCGATACTTCCATTCTTCCATGTATATGGCATGACGACGGTCTTAATTTTATCGGTTATGTTGCACAATAAAATGGTCATTATTCCTAAATTTGATTTTGAAACTGCATTAAAAACGATTGAAAAACAAAAACCAACGCTATTTCCTGGTGCTCCAACGATTTATATCGGTTTAATGAACCATCCGGATCTTGCAAAATACGATTTATCTTCTATTAAAGCGTGTATTAGTGGCTCGGCAGCATTGCCTGTAGAAGTTCAAGAAAACTTTGAACGTGTAACAGGTGGTAAATTAGTAGAAGGATATGGTTTAACTGAAACATCTCCAGTAACGCATGCGAACTTTGTATGGGCGGGAGAACGTGTAAAAGGTTCAATCGGTGTACCGTGGCCAGATACTGATTCAGTCGTCTTAGGTCCGGATTCTTCGGAACCATTAGCAGTTGGTGAAGTTGGTGAAATCGCAGTAAAAGGTCCTCAAGTGATGAAAGGGTATTGGAACAAACCCGAAGATACAGAAAAGACATTCCGAGACGGTTGGCTATTAACAGGTGACCTAGGCTATATGGATGAGAAGGGCTATTTCTTTGTTGTGGATCGCAAAAAGGATATGATAATTGCAAGTGGTTTTAATATTTATCCGCGTGAAATTGAAGAAATTCTATATGAACATGATGCCATTCAAGAATGTGTTGTAGCGGGTATTCCTGATCCGTATCGCGGAGAAACTGTAAAAGCATATATTGTTCTTAAAGAAGGCGCAACCGTAACGGAAGATGAGCTAAATACATTTTGTCGTAAAAATTTAGCTGCATTTAAAGTGCCCCGTCAATATGAATTCCGCAAAGAATTACCTAAAACGGCGATTGGGAAAATATTACGTCGGACACTTGTTGATGAAGAAATTAAAAAAGCTGAAAAGGAAACATCCATTTCGTGATGAAATGCTTGACGTGACTACCAGTAACAATTAATATAGAAATATGAATGAGCAATCATTCATATTTCTTTTTTGGTGGTGAGGCTAGTGAAGCGGGATAAACCGAAATATAAACAAATCGTAGATGCAGCGGTTATTGTTATCGCTGAAAATGGGTACCATCAAGCACAAGTCTCTAAGATTGCGAAGGAAGCAGGCGTTGCGGACGGAACCATTTATCTGTACTTTAAAAACAAAGAAGATATTCTCATTTCCGTTTTTAGAGAAAAGATGGCTGTGTTTGCAGAAAACGTAGAGGTCATCCTCGAAAAGAACATTGACACGAACGAAAAGTTATTCCGTTTAATTGACAATCACTTTAGCTTGCTCCACGAAGATCGCCATTTGGCTATCGTAACGCAACTTGAATTAAGACAATCGAACAAAGAATTGCGTTCACTTATCAATGAAGTACTGAAAGAATATCTATCCTTACTTGATAGAATTTTAAAGGATGGTATCAAAAGCGGTGAATTGAATAGTGAACTAGATGTCAGGTTGGCAAGGCAAATGGTGTTTGGAACGATTGATGAAACAATCACATCTTGGGTGATGAATGACCAGAAATATGACTTAATGAAATTATCGCCTGAAGTACATAAGCTAATCATGAAAGCATTAAGACCTTGATTTCATGAATGGTTTGGAGAAAGGATGGGATGAAATGGACTTTCTTACAGTAACAATTGATGAAGGTGTAGCAGTTGCAACAATCAATCGACCGCCCGCTAATGCACTATCGCGCGCATTGATTCAAGAGGTAGATTTACTGCTCGATCAAGTTGAGAACGATGCTTCTGTGCGTGTCGTAGTTTTACATGGGGAAGGAAAGTTCTTTTCAGCAGGAGCTGATATTAAAGAATTTACATCAGTGACTTCTGGTGAAGAGTTTTCCGAATTAGCTTCAAATGGTCAAGAAGTATTTGAACGATTAGAAAAGTTCTCGAAGCCAGTCATTGCTGCCATCCACGGAGCGGCACTTGGTGGAGGACTAGAACTTGCAATGGCTTGTCATATGCGCTTTGTTACTGACGGCGCAAAACTTGGTTTACCAGAATTACAATTAGGGCTTATCCCCGGTTTCGGTGGTACTCAACGGCTCCCACGTTATGTCGGAATGGCAAAAGCAGCTGAAATGTTGTTAACGAGTGAGCCAATTAGTGGTGCTGATGCCGTTAGGGTTGGCTTAGCGAACCAAGCGTTTTCAGAAGAAACACTACTCACTGAAACATTGCTGTTAGCTAAAAAAATGGCAGCAAAAAGCCCTGTCGCTGTGAAAGCTGCGTTAAACATGTTGCAATTTTCAAAACATGCATCTTTTTATGAAGGTGTAAAAGCAGAATCAGCTTCATTTGGAGACGTTTTCGTTTCTGAAGATGCGAAAGAGGGAATACAAGCATTTCTTGAGAAACGTAAACCTGTTTTTGTAGGGAAGTAACTAAAAAGTTGAGGAGGTCTGCAAGATGAATATTTATGTACTTGTTAAACGAACATTTGACACAGAGGAAAAAATTACAGTTTCAAACGGTAAGATAGCTGAGGATGGTGCTGAGTTCATCATTAATCCTTATGATGAATATGCAATTGAAGAAGCAATCCAAGTTCGTGATGCAAACGAAGGCGAAGTAACCGTATTGACAATTGGTGATGAGGAATCTGAAAAACAACTTCGTACTGCACTTGCAATGGGTGCTGACAAAGCGGTTTTAATTAACACAGAAGATGACTTAGATGAGATGGATGAATACACGTCTGCTAAAATTATTGCAGAGTACTTGAAAGATAAAGAAGCTGACTTAATTCTTGCTGGGAACGTAGCAATTGACGGTGGTTCAGGACAAGTAGGTCCCCGAGTTGCAGAAATATTAGGCATTAATTATGTAACGACAATTACTAATCTTGAAATCAACGGAACATCTGCAAAAATTGTGCGAGATGTTGAAGGTGATTCTGAAACGATTGAGACATCACTTCCACTACTTGTGACTGCTCAACAAGGACTTAACGAGCCACGTTATCCTTCTCTACCGGGAATTATGAAAGCGAAGAAAAAACCTTTAGAAGAGCTTGAGTTAGACGATTTAGATATCGATGAAGATGATGTAGCAGCTAAAACACAAACGGTTGAGATCTACCTACCGCCACAAAAGGCAGCAGGTCGTGTACTTGAAGGTGAAGTTGCCGATCAAGTGAAAGAACTTGTTAACTTACTTGCAACAGAAGCAAAAGTAATCTAATTGCCAATCATTTAATTGTAATAGGAGGGACTATATATGTCTGGAAAAGTATTAGTACTTGGGGAAGCAAAAGAAGGCGTATTGCGTAATGTTTCGTTTGAAACAATTGCTGCTGCTAAGAAGATTTCCGATGGTGGAGAAATTGTTGCCGTATTGCTTGGTGATGCAGTGCAGTCGCTAAGTGACGAAATGATTCACTACGGTGCTGACCGTGTCGTAACAGTTGAGCATCCACATTTAAAGCAATATACGTCTGATGGATATAGCCAAGCGTTCATGGCTGTTTATGAGCAAGAGAAACCAGATGCTGTTGTCTTTGGGCATACTGCTCTTGGTAAAGATTTATCGCCAAAGATTGCTAGTAAACTAGATTCAGGCTTAATATCTGATGTTACGGCTATTGAGGGCGAAGGCGATGCAGCACTATTCATTCGTCCGATTTACTCAGGAAAAGCTTTTGAAAAAGTGAAAAACAAAGACGGACTTCTTTTCATCACAATTCGTCCAAATAACATCAATCCACTTGCTGCTGATAACAGTCGCTCTGGTGAAACGTCTGCAGTAACTGTGGACATCACGAACCTGCGCACAATCATTTCTGAAGTTGTTCGAAAGTCTACTGAAGGGGTTGATCTGTCTGAAGCGAAAGTTGTTGTTGCGGGCGGTCGTGGCGTAAAGAGTGCTGATGGTTTTGAACCGTTACAACAATTAGCTAATTTACTTGGTGGTGCAATTGGTGCATCACGTGGTGCGTGTGATGCCGATTATTGTGATTACTCACTTCAAATTGGACAGACAGGTAAAGTCGTAACACCTGATTTATATATTGCAGCTGGTATATCAGGCGCAATCCAACATATGGCGGGCATGTCCAACTCAAAAGTAATTGTTGCCATTAACAAAGATCCAGAAGCGAATATCTTTAAAGTTGCGGATTACGGAATCGTTGGTGACTTATTCGAAGTCATCCCAATGATGATCGAAGAAATTAAGAAATTAAAATAATGTTTTTTGAACTGTAGTTTTAAAACTCCCCAACTCTTGGACACTTTGAAAGAAGTTCCTTGATGAGGGGTTTTTACATGGAAAATAGCGTTACGGAAAAGCTGTAATGGGTGAAATACTTAAGGCTGATTCGAAAGTTTACCTACATGGTGCTAAAGTGACTTTTCGTCTCGGGCATATTGTTCGCTCCGTTAAAAAACGCATGTTATACTCATGTCAGAGTTAACTATTAGAGGAGGAATTTATTACATGGCTATTATACATGGAACAGATCAAACATTTGGAGAAAACGTTAAAGAAGGCGTAGTCCTTGTAGACTTTTGGGCACCTTGGTGTGGACCTTGTAAAATGATTGCTCCTGTTCTTGAAGAACTTGATGGAGAAATTGATGGTAAAGCGACAATCGTCAAAGTAGACGTTGATCAGAACCAAGAAACCGCAGGGAAATTCGGCATTATGTCTATTCCAACTTTATTGTTATTTAAAGATGGAGAGCCTGTTGAAAAAGTAGTCGGCTTTCAACCAAAAGAAGCACTTGCACAATTGATTGCAAAACACGCGTAAAACCATTCTATAATTCAAAACCGGGTCCTTTGTAAAGGTGCCCGGTTTTTTGGTAGGTGAATAGATTGAGTGAATTAATTGATCATAAGCTTTCGATATTACCAGATCTTCCTGGATGTTATTTGATGAAAGACCGCCAAGGAACGATTATTTACGTAGGTAAAGCAAAAATACTAAAAAATAGAGTTCGCAGTTATTTTAAAGGTAGTCATGATGGTAAAACACAGCGCTTAGTCAGTGAAATTACAGATTTTGAGTATATCGTTACTGCATCTAATATTGAAGCACTCGTATTGGAATTAAACCTAATTAAACAATACGATCCTAAATACAATATTATGCTAAAAGACGACAAAACATATCCTTATTTAAAAATTACTGCTGAACGCCACCCAAAACTAATTATTACGCGAATCGTTAAGAAGGATAAAGGGAAATATTTTGGTCCTTATCCACATGCACATGCGGCAAGTGAAACGAAGAAATTACTAGATCGACTTTATCCGTTTAGAAAATGTCATACGATGCCAGACCGCGTTTGTCTATATTATCATTTGGGTCAATGTCTCGCACCATGCGTTCAAGACGTTGTAGAAGAAACTTATAAAGAAATGGTAGATGATATTTCTCGCTTTCTAAATGGTGGTTACAAAAGTATGAAAAAAGAGCTGTCGGAGAAAATGTCCTCAGCTGCAGAAAACTTAGAATTTGAGCGTGCCAAAGAATATCGCGATCAAATTGCAAATATCGAGGCAGTTATGGAGAAACAAACGATTACAATGAATGATTTTACGGATCGTGATATTTTTGGTTATGCAGTTGATAAAGGTTGGATGTGCGTACAAGTATTCTTCGTGCGGCAAGGGAAATTGATTGAAAGGGATGTTTCATTATTTCCAGTCTATCAAGATCCAGAAGAAGAAATGTTGACATACATTGGACAGTTTTACGGCAAGTCAGAGCATTTAAAACCACAAGAGATATTGCTGCCGAATGGTCTAGAAAGTGAGATTGTTCAACAGTTGCTTGACGTCAATGTCCTTATCCCACAAAGAGGCAAAAAAAAGGACTTAGTCAATCTTGCGACGAAAAATGCATCCATCTCGTTAAAAGACAAATTTCAATTAATTGAAAGACAAGAAAATCGAACGATTGGCGCGTGCGAAGAGCTAGGGACAGCGATGAATATTTCCGTACCTCTTCGTATTGAAGCATTCGACAATTCGCATACGTATGGTGCTGAGCCAGTATCAGCGATGGTCTCTTTCGTGGACGGTAAACCGAATCGGAAAGATTACAGGAAATACAAAACGAAAACTGCGGCAGCACATGATGACTATGGTGCAATGCGAGAAGTTGTTCGAAGAAGATATCAACGTGTTCTAAAAGACGAACTGCCATTACCAGACCTTATTGTCATAGATGGCGGTAAAGGACATATGGAAGTTGCACGGGAAATTATTGAAGATGAATTAGGTTTGTCGATTCCAATTGCGGGTCTTGCAAAAGATGACAAGCACAACACCGCTCAGTTGCTCTATGGCAATCCAGTTGAGATGATTCCGTTAAAAAGAACGAGTGAAGCTTTTTATTTGTTACAACGCATTCAAGATGAAGTGCATCGATTCGCGATTACATTTCATCGACAACGTCGTGGTGCAAATGCAATCACTTCCGCATTGGATGGTCTACCAGGTGTCGGACCAAAACGAAAGAAGTTACTGTTAAAACATTTTGGCTCCGTGAAGAAAATACGTGAAGCGAACGTTGAAGCCCTTTGTGAAGCTGGCTTGCCTATGGTAGTAGCCGAAACCGTTCAAAATTACTTCCACAATGAAACGTTGCGAACGGATAACTAGTATGATAGAGTGAACACACTGAATTATTTAATAACGGTAAGATAGAGGCGCAAGTATCATAAGTATGACCTTTGAAGACGGCAGTCTAATGATAAGGTTTGAAAGGGATAATTGCCGAAGCAAACGATGCAACTGCCGAAATCGTTTAGCTGGATGTCCATTTAATAAATGGGTGTCTGTCAGGTGCAATGTACCTGGAGAGCTATCGTTTCGAAGCATCCAATGATAGATGCTTCAATCGAAAGAGTTCTCATTCCATTGAGAACTCTTTTTTAAATTCACAGTCCATTTTAAATAGGGGGAACAACAATGGAGCGAATCGTAATGAAATTTGGTGGAAGCTCTGTTGCGACGACAGAGAAAATTGCACACGTAGCACAATTGATTGTTGCAGAAGTCAAGAAAGGGAATGAAGTTGCTGTCATTGTCTCAGCAATGGGCAAAACGACGGACACTCTACTTGCATTAGCGAATGACTTAAATCCACACGCTTCTAAACGTGAGTTAGACATGCTTCTCATGACAGGTGAACAAGTAACTGCATCCTTGCTAGCGCTAGCAATTGAAGCAAGAGGGCACAAAGCTAAGTCCTTTACAGGATGGCAGGCGGGCGTGAGGACAGAGTCAGTTTATGGGGATGCTCGAATTGAAGACGTCCAAGCTGCCAAAGTGCAGTCAACGATAACGTCAGGGGGAGTAGCGGTCATAACAGGTTTCCAAGGAATCGATATAGATGGTGAATTGACAACATTAGGGCGAGGTGGCTCTGACACAAGCGCCGTCGCAGTTGCAATCGGTATTAGTGCTACAATTTGCGATATATATACAGATGTGGAAGGTGTTTTTACAACAGATCCTAGAGTCGTTTCAAGTGCGGTGCAATTACATGAAATTTCGTATGATGAAATGCTTGAACTTGCTAATCTAGGAGCGGGGGTATTGCATCCGCGAGCAGTTGAATTTGCAAAAAATCATCAAATGCCGCTTCGAGTTAGACCGGCGCATAAAAAAGGAAAAGGCACTACAATTAAGGAGGAAGTAAACTTGGAAGCTAATTTATCAGTACGTGGCATTGCATTTGAGCAAAACGTTGCTAGAATTACAATCATGTATGAAACACCTTATAACGGCTCTCTTGCAAGTATTTTTACAACACTCGCAAATCACCACTTAAATGTGGATATCATCGTTCAATCCATACAACAAGATCTACAACCATCTGTTTCTTTCTCAGTTAAAAAGGAGGATTTTGACGAAGTCATTCACGTACTAGATGCAAACAAATCGAACTTACGTTATCAACGATTAGATTTTGAAGAAGGCCTTGCAAAAGTTTCAATTGTTGGAAGCGGAATGGTTTCAAATCCGGGAGTTGCAGCTGAGATGTTTGATGCACTTCGAGTTGCTACTATCCCTATTAAGATGGTCAGTACGTCGGAAATAAAAGTTTCAGTTGTCGTTCCGGAGTCGGCAATGGTTGAAGCGGTTGAAGTGTTGCATGCGAAATTTAAATTACATACAGCAATTTAGCAAAAGAAAAGAGATGAATCGCATATAGCGTTCATCTCTTTTCATTCTTAATAATCGTTTTTGGGTCCCATTTAACGTGAAACAGCATTGTGCTATTTCCTTTGTTAAATTCACCATGACATTCAGTAAGAAAGCCACTTAAAAGTTGGTGTTGTTCTGCTATAAAACCAGTTTCTAACTGATATGAACGACCTTCTTTATGTGAATCACGATCTATGTGTAATGAATAATAAAGTTCGTCTTTTCCTGACTTACCTAGTACTAGATTACCCCAGCCGGCTTCGTTGAAAAATACGTTTAGTTCCTCTGCTTTAAACATCGGAAACTTTCGTGCGAGTTCTTTTCCTGCCCAGTAAAGGATGTCATTTTCATGCTTGCCAAGAATGCTAGGAAGAACGTGGTCGCGTATTAGCTCATAGCCGAATTGAGTCGGTGAATCATTAATTTCGTTTTCCAATTGAACATACAACCCTTCGGAAAATGATAAGTTTCTGCCAAATTATAAGTATTGTGTAAATTTGAACAAGAAATGACCATAGTAATAGACCACATCGTCTTGACCTCTTCAAAACAGAGGAGTACAATGGATATGTTCTAATTATTGTAACATGAAGATGTGAGTCGTCAATGTGTAACTCTTGTCAAAATGATGAACTACGCAATGATTGTACTCAGTAATAGGGGAGGGAAACAGATTTGTCGAAAGAATCGGATTTCTATTTACGTCGACTTCATTCATTACTCGGAATTATTCCGGTTGGACTTTTCCTTGTTCAACACTTAGTTATTAACAACTTTGCTACACGTGGTGCGGAAGCATTTAACAACGCTTCAGACTTTATGGGTAACTTACCTTTTATATTCTTTTTAGAGTGGTTTGTGATTTATCTCCCATTAATGTTCCATGCGTTTTATGGTGTGTACATAGCATTCTCAGCAAAGAATAACGTTCAACGGTATGGTACATTCCGTAACTGGATGTTCGTTTTACAACGTTTTACGGGTATATTCTTGGTAATCTTTATCGCATGGCATATTTATCAGACGAGAATCCAGAAAGCATTAGGGGCTGACGTAGACTTTGATATGATGGCAGACATCTTATCAAATCCATGGATGGTAGCTTTCTATATTGTTGGAATAATCTCTGCAACATTCCACTTGTCAAATGGATTATGGTCATTTTTAGTGACTTGGGGAATCACACAATCACCACGTTCACAAACGATTGTCACATATATCACAATTGGCGTATTCCTAATTTTATCTATAATAGGCGTACAAGCAGCACTCGCATTTACTTGAAAATGAAATCCTTTCTTATAATGTAAGATTACCTATAATTTTGAGGAGTGAAACAATAATGGCAAAAAGCAGTTTGATTGTCGTCGGTGGCGGTCTAGCCGGATTGATGGCAACGATCAAAGCAGCGGAAGAAGGAACTCCTGTTAAGTTGTTTTCCCTTGTTCCCGTTAAACGTTCTCACTCTGTTTGTGCCCAAGGTGGTATAAACGGTGCAGTTAATACAAAAGGTGAAGGGGATTCACCCGATATTCACTTAGATGATACAGTTTATGGTGGCGATTTCTTAGCGAACCAACCACCCGTTAAAGCGATGACAGATGCTGCACCAGGAATTATAAAGTTATTAGATCGTATGGGTGTTATGTTCAATAGAACACCTGAAGGTCTATTAGACTTTAGACGTTTTGGTGGAACACTTCATCACCGTACAGCTTATGCAGGTGCGACAACTGGCCAACAGCTTTTGTATGCACTAGACGAGCAAGTTAGACGCTTTGAAGTTGAAGGGCTTGTTCAAAAATATGAGCACTGGGAATTCCTAGGTATCATTTTAGATGAAGCTGGAACTTGCCGCGGGATTAAAGCTCAAAACTTAAAGACAATGGAAATTGACGCATTCCGATCGGATGCTGTCATTATGGCTACTGGTGGACCAGGAATTATCTTTGGTAAATCGACGAACTCGATTATTAACACTGGATCAGCTGCTTCCATCGTTTATCAACAAGGTGCGATATATGCAAACGGTGAGTTCATTCAAATTCACCCAACAGCGATTCCTGGGGACGACAAACTTCGTCTAATGAGTGAATCTGCTCGTGGTGAAGGTGGGCGAATTTGGACGTATAAAGATGGTAAGCCGTGGTATTTCCTAGAAGAAAAATATCCAGCATACGGGAATCTTGTACCACGTGACGTTGCAACGCGTGAAATATTTGACGTTTGTGTTAATCAAAAGCTAGGCATTAATGGTGAGAACATGGTCTACTTAGACCTTTCACACAAAGATCCTCATGAATTAGATATAAAACTCGGTGGTATCATCGAAATTTATGAAAAATTCACGGGTGAAGACCCTCATAAAGTACCAATGAAAATCTTCCCAGCAGTTCATTATTCTATGGGCGGTTTATGGGTTGACTATGATCAAATGACGAATATTCCAGGGCTATTTGCAGCAGGTGAGTGTGATTACTCACAACATGGTGCAAACAGACTTGGAGCGAACTCGCTTCTTTCTGCCATTTACGGTGGAATGGTAGCAGGTCCAAACGCCATTCACTACATGAATCATTTAGAGAATACAGCTGAAGAAATGCCATCCACAATATTCGATGCTGCTATTAAAGAGGAGCAAGAGAAGTGGGATGCACTTCTTAAGATGAACGGTACTGAAAATGCTTATGTGATTCACAAAGAACTTGGCGAGCTCATGACTGATAATGTAACGGTTGTTCGTTATAACGATAAACTAGAAGCAACAGACAAGAAGATTGTGGAACTTCTAGAACGCTATGAGAACATTAACATGACAGATACACAGCAATGGTCAAACCAAGGTGCAACATTTACACGACAACTTAAAAATATGTTGTATTTAGCACGTGTTATTACAATTGGCGCATTGAATCGTAATGAGAGTCGCGGTGCTCACTATAAGCCAGACTTCCCGAATCGTGACGATGAGAACTTTATGAAGACAACAATGGCGAAGTTCGATGGAGTTTCTGCACCGATTTTCCATTATGAAGATATTGATGTTTCATTAGTTCCCCCACGTACGCGTGATTACTCAGCGGCGAAAGGAGATTGAAGTAAATGACTGAAAATAGTACTGCAACACTAGAACCTACTCAACAAACGTCGACGAAAATGATTCGTTTTGAAGTACTCCGTCAAGATACAGCAGATTCTGATTCTTACTGGGAAAAGTTTGATGTGCCATACAGACCTAATATGAACGTCATTTCAGCATTGATGGAGATTCGTAGAAATCCAGTGAACGCTGACGGTCAAGCAACAACTCCAGTAAACTGGGAAATGAACTGTCTGGAAGAAGTTTGTGGTGCTTGTTCAATGGTTATTAACGGACGTCCGAGACAATCATGTACTGCACTCGTTGATAAGTTCACGCATCCAATTCGACTAGAGCCAATGAAAACTTTTCCAGTCGTTCGTGATTTGATCGTTGATCGTGAATTCATGTTTGATTCATTGAAAAAAATCAAAGCTTGGGTACCGATTGACGGAACATACGACCTTGGAGAAGGTCCACGTATGCCTGAACGTAAACGTCAATGGGCATATGAACTTTCAAAATGTATGACATGCGGAGTTTGTTTAGAAGCTTGTCCGAATGTAAATGATAAAACGAATTTCATGGGACCTGCTTTGCTATCTCAAGTTCGCTTATTCAATTCACATCCTACGGGCGCTATGAACAAAGACGAGCGTTTAGCTACTTTGATGACAGATGGTGGAATTACGGAATGTGGTAACGCACAGAACTGTGTAGTTGCTTGTCCAAAAGGTATCCCACTAACAACATCTATTGCAGCGATGAATCGTGCAACTTCGGTTCAAATGTTTAAAAACTTCTTCGGAAGCGACCATATGGTTGACTAATAAAATAAGAAAAGACGTATCAGAGAAAAATTCTGATACGTCTTTTTTCATTGTCGCGAATTCAATAAGCTTTTAAATCAATGACGTTATCTGCTATACTAAAAGAGTGAATAGTCATTCATTTTAAAGGGGGAGCAAAATGAAAGCAAAATACATAGAGGATTTTAAAGTTTGGGAGCAAGAATTCAAATTTTCTATTCCAATAACTGTTCGTTTTTCTGAGACTGATATGTTCGGCCATTTAAACAATACAGTACCATTTGTTTATTTTGAACACGCACGGATTGCCTATTTGAAAGAAATTGGTTTAATGGGTGATTGGATGGCTCAAAACGGAAATAATATTCCTGTCGTGGCTGATTTACAATGTGACTATATGAAACAAGTATTCTTTGATGAAGAGCTTAATGTCTACGTAAAAGCTTCGTCATTTGGTACGAGTTCAGTAGATATACACTATATGGGGAAAAACGAAAAAGGGGACGTCGTTTTCACCGGGAGAAGCGCGATTGTTCAAATTGAAAAGAAAACTGGGAAAAGTATTCCGTGGACAGATAAAGAAAAGTCCTATTTTAACTGATATAAAAGCAAATAGCCGGCACAGACGGACTCCTTCTGACATATTTTAAAGTGAAAGTGGATAGGAGGGGCGCGTCTTGACAGAAGACTCAAAAAACCGTTCTTTGTTAACAGTTAGAGAACGAGAGATATTTAATTTACTTGTTGACGATCAAACAACAAAAGATATCGCGGGACGGCTCGGTATTAGTGAAAAGACCGTACGTAACCATATCTCGAACACGATTCAAAAGCTGGGGGTGTCTGGAAGAGCTCAGGCAATTGTAGAATTATTACGATTAGGGGAATTACACTTAAACTGAATTTTGTTGTCTGCCATCCATAAATTTTCTTGAGGCGTTAAAAGTTATTGCCATAAGAGGAGAAAAGGGTGACAATAGACTATAGTAATTGCTTTCAAGGAGTTGAATGACTTGGCAGAACAAAATCATAATAGTGAAGATGTGGCACGTATGGAAAAGGAACTAAGATACATTGCTGCAATCATTAAACAGCAAGGACGTAAAATCTTAAGCAATTATACGATCACTCCACCCCAATTCGTAGCATTGCAATGGTTATTTGAACATGGTGACATGACTATTGGCGATTTGTCCAATCGAATGTTCCTCGCATTTAGCACAACAACAGATCTAGTTGATAGGATGGAAAAAAATAATCTTGTGAAACGCGTTCGTGATGAGCATGATAGGCGTGTAGTACGCATTCATCTTCTAACAGAAGGGGAACGTGTTATCGAAGAGGTAATCGAAAAACGTCGTGTCTATTTAGATACCGTGCTTGAAGATTTCGATGAATCGCAAATACAAGAGTTTTCAAACCTATTAACTAAACTACATCTAGAGATGAAAAAGGACTGAGGAATTACAATGGAAGCTCCAATAGGAATTATCGATTCGGGTGTTGGGGGTCTAACAGTTGCCAAAGAAGTGCTTCTTAGACTTCCAAATGAACGAGTCATTTATATAGGTGATGCTGCTCGCTGTCCATATGGGCCACGGACTGCTGAAGAAGTATTGCAATTCACGATGGAAATGGCATCAGCTTTAGTGAAAATGGGTGTAAAAATGATAGTCATCGCATGTAACACTGCGACTGCGGTAGCGCTTGATGAAATTCGTCGAGCGTTTCCGCTACCTATCATTGGTGTAATTGAACCAGGCGCGCGTGCGGCTGTACAAGCCTCAGTATCAGGTGAAGTTGCTGTACTAGGTACAATTGGTACGATTAACAGTAAAGCGTACGATAACGCTATACATAAGCTTGCTAGCGAGGCGGTCGTTCATCCGCTTGCGTGTCCAGAATTTGTACCGATAGTGGAAAGTGGAATGTATCATTCCACAGAGGCTGGTGTCATCGTCTCTGAACGATTAAATGATTTAAAAGATGAGGTTTTTGATACTGCAATCCTTGGTTGTACACATTATCCTTTGTTGCAACATCATATTCACGCGAGCTTACCAAACGGTGTCAAAATTATCTCTTCAGCTGTGGAAACTGTCCATGACATTCACCGCATTCTAATAGACCGCACTATCCGAAGTGAAAAAGTAGACAATGCATTGCCGATTTTTTATACAACCGGCGAAATCGAAGGTTTTAAAGAAATTGTCAGTGATTGGTTAGCAATCGAAAATCCTGAAGTTAGACATATTCAACTATAACAGTAGCCAGAATCTTGTAAGTAGAGATTCTGGTGTTTTTGAATTCGAGAAATAGGATATGATAAGATATAAACGTAAATTGAAATTTGGAGGTCTACAATATGAGACATGACGGCAGAACATCATCACTGACAAGAGCAGTTAAAATAGAAACGAATTATTTAATTCATCCCGAAGGTTCTGTATTAATTTCAGTAGGCAATACGAAAGTAATTTGCACAGCAACAATTGAAGAGCGCGTTCCTCATTTTTTGCGAGGCAGTGGAAAAGGTTGGGTAACAGCAGAATACTCCATGCTTCCTAGAGCGACAGGTCAACGAACACAACGCGAATCCTCAAAAGGAAAAGTGTCAGGTCGTACAATGGAAATCCAACGACTCATCGGTAGAGCATTACGTGCAGTTGTCGATTTAGAAGTATTAGGCGAACGTACAATTTGGATAGACTGTGATGTCATTCAAGCTGATGGCGGAACAAGAACCGCTTCAATTACAGGTGCATTTGTAGCAATGTCCATGGCGATTGCAAAACTAAACACAACGAAAGAATTTTCTCGCTTTCCAATTAACGATTATTTAGCAGCGACGAGTGTGGGGAAAACCGTAGAAGGTGAAATTATTCTTGACTTGGACTACGAAGAAGATTCTACTGCTGCTGTTGATATGAACGTAGTGATGACTGGTGCCGGTGCATTTGTCGAACTGCAAGGGACAGGAGAAGAGTCGACCTTCACACGAGCAGAAATGAATGATCTCGTATCATTAGCAGAGACAGGCATCAACCATCTATTTGAAGTCCAAAAAGAAGCACTTGGCCCAGTGTCAGAACTTATCAAACCTCAAGCAGGTGACGCTGAATGAAAGAAGTACTGATTGCTACGAATAATGCTGGAAAAGCAAAAGACTTCGAAGTGTTATTCCAGCCCTTTAATGTGAAGGTGCTCACACTCAATGACATTGATGAACCCATTGATGTTGAAGAGACAGGGAGTACTTTCGAAGAGAACGCAATACTGAAAGCTGAAACCGTTGCAAAGTTGCTCAATACAATCGTCATTGCCGATGATAGCGGACTTGAGATTGATGCCCTTAACGG
>JARIDO010000022.1 GCA_029263895.1 Sporosarcina sp. | reverse complement strand
CTTTTTTTCTATCCGTCTGATTTGGGTGGATTTTCGATAGATGCTATTGTAAATGGTGATGACAAGCTAGGTATTTCAATAAGTTTTGAATTGGAAAATAATCAGATTGGGAAAGTGATTTCAGTTGGGACATCGGAAAACTTCCCGCCGAAAAAAGACGATTGTGTTAAGTACTACTGTGAGGATTAAATATAAATTGAACATAGATCGGATAAACTTTGCATCTTGAATGATACACATTGCTCAATCTAAAATACCTGCTATCCATTTAGTAAAGTGTGCCCCTAGGCTAAATGAAAAGAAATACGATTTCATAATGAATTTGCAAGCAGATCTAAAAGAAAATGGCGATTATATATTGGGGACATTGCATTTGAGTCGAGGGGTAAGTTTCAGAAATGTCCTCACGAAAACAGTTAGTATTTAATTGATAATGAATTTTATTAGATTTTACTTCAATATTCACTTTGTAGTTAGTACGTTATTATGTATATTTCATTAAATTAAAATAGTTTTAAATTGAAGCTGTTTCTATGAAGAAAAGTATAATTTATTTATTTTTAATAGCTATACTAATTGTGGGTGGAGTTTGGTTTATGACTCAGAACAAGGAAGAGAAATTAGTGACTGAAGCTAAAATGAAAGCTGAAATATATGTGAAAAATAACTATGAAGGTATTAAAGAAGTGACGATTCCAAAAGACGGTTACTTTTTTTATCCAGATGACTTAGGCGGTATTTCCATTAATGGATACGTAAATGGGAATAAAAATCTAACTTTTTCTGTGGATTTCCAAACAAATGACAATCAATTGGGGGCTGTGGGATCGGTTATGGAAATTGGGGAGTTCCCGCAAAGAAAAGAAGAGTGTGAAAATAAGGATTGTGATTAAAATAATAACTTATATTCTACTGCAATACTTAATGTTTGTAGAAGTTGTTAGTGCATAAAAAAGTAGCGCTAACGATAAGCAACGGTCTAACTAGGCTCATGGTCTTCTTTTATCGGTGCTTTTTTATGTTCTAATACCATGAAGTTTTATGAATAAATGACATTAGGCAGTATAGTCGTTTCAACATGGATAAATTGGTTTGAAGGGGTTCTCTTTGATATGCGTGACTGTTCCCTATAAGATAAAGGGGATAGATGACGTTTTTGAAGGAGTATGATTATGATGGAGAAACGTGTAGTGTTTTTTGATTTGGATGGTACGTTATTAAATGATGGTAAAAGTGTTTTGGAGTCCACTAAAAAAGCGATTAAAGCTTTGCAAGATAAAGGTGTCTACGTAGTGATTTGTACAGGACGTGCACCGCGTATGTTTGATTGGTTATTGAAAGATCTTGACATTGATTCGTATGTTTCAATGAATGGACAACATGTTGTTTTTGAAGGGAAAGAACTGTATTCCAATCCAATGGATGAGGAAATGTTACATGAACTCGCATGTTTGGCGAAGAGTCAGGGGCATGGTCTTGGGTACTCGAACCATGATGGTGTGAGTGTGAGTGACGAAGCGCATCCACTAATTATGTCCAGTTTAGAAGGGTTGAAAATTCCTTATCCGCAAGTGGAAGAGGAATTTTATCGACATTCCCCAGTTCATCAGGTTCAATTATATTGTGCTCCCGATGAAATCGAGCAATATACATCCCGTTTTTCAGATTATACGTTCATTAGTTGGGCAGAGAACGCATTGGATTTACTGCCAGCAGGCGCTTCCAAGGCGATAGGTGTCCAAAAAGTGTTAGAGCATTTACAAATTCCGGTCGACAATAGTTATGCTTTTGGCGATGGCCCGAATGATTTTGAAATGTTGGAGTATGTGGGAACGGGTATTGCGATGGGGAATGCTTTGCAGGAGTTGAAAGAAAAAGCTGATTATGTGACGGGCTCTTGTTCAGAAGATGGAATTTTACAAGGTTTAGTCCATGTCGGTTTGCTGGCGTTGAGTGAAGTTGAATTAGTAGATGCATAATAATTAGAATGTCCGTTTCTATCCATTAGAAGCGGACATTTTCTTAGCTCGTTGTAGTATAATAGGCACGAGTGAATGGAGGCTTGATAAGCATGTCTAAATTACCGAATTGTCCAAAGTGTAAGTCGGAGTATACATACGAGGATGGTACCCTATTGGTCTGTTCGGAATGCGCATATGAATGGTCATTGGAAGCGGATAACAATGAGGAAGCAAAAGTGGTCAAAGATGCGAATGGTAATGTTTTGAACGATGGTGATTCTGTCACGGTTATAAAAGATTTAAAAGTAAAGGGAAGTTCGTCGGTTGTGAAAATCGGGACAAAAGTGAAAAGTATTCGACTTGTCGAGGGTGACCATGACATTGATTGTAAAATTGACGGTTTCGGCGCGATGCAGCTTAAATCAGAATTTGTGAAAAAGAACTAGTATAAAATGATGTTTAGTAAACGGGACTGTCTATTGAAGACAGTCTTTTTTCACATAGTAGAATCTGACCTTATGAAAAGGGAGTAAGGTGATACTTTAAACCATATCAAAGTATCCTTTATACTAATAGGGGTAGCTAGTAGATGAACCTGATTTAAAGGAGAATGATTGATATGACAATCGGACGAGCCTTAACGATTGCTGGCTCTGCTGCAAGAGGCGGCGCAGGGATTCAAGCGGACTTGAAAACGTTCCAAGAGTTTGATGTGTTTGGCACGAGTGCAGTTACTGCAATTGTTGCGAGAAACCCTAATACTGGACAAGCAATATTTCCGAATTCAATCGATGCACTTGAAGCGCAACTGCATACGATTGCAACGGATGTTGGAATTGATGCGTTGAAGACAGGAATGCTTTTTACAAAGGAAATAATCTGTTATGTTGCGAAATGGATTGAGCAAAGTGGCGTTGAAAATCGTGTCATTGACCCTGTGATGATTGGGAAAATTGGGACTGCATTGCTGGAAGAAGATGCGATGGAAGCAATGAGAAACGACTTACTCCCTCTTGCCACAATCATTACACCGAATATGCCAGAAGCTTCTTATTTACTTGATGGTATGGAGTTGAATTCTGTTGAGGATTTAAAAGTTGCTGCAAAACGCTTACGTGTACTCGGACCTCAATATGTACTTGTGAAAGGTGGACGCCTTGAAGGTCCAGCGGTCGATGTACTATATGATGGCACTCAGTTCTATGTGTTGGAAGCTCCACGTATTGAAACGATCAATACGAACGGTGCAGGATGTACATACTCGGCAGCAATCACAGCGGGTCTAGCAAAAGGAAAAACCGTACCGGACGCAGTGATAGAAGCAAAGAAATTTATAACGGCGGCTATTCGTCACTCGCTAACACTTAAGCAAGGTGTTGGACCGACTTATCATGCCGCATACAATAAATATGGTGAAACAGATTGTATTGTAACAATTGAGAATGAAAAAGAGTGAATTGAAATTGTATGTTATTTCATTATAAAAAACAAAAGCAGTTATCTCTTACCGAGATAACTGCTTTTGCTTTAATACAATTTCATATAGCGTTCAATTTCCCAAGGATGTACAGTTATACGATAGCTTTCCCATTCGACTTGTTTCGCTTCTTTATAGTTTGCGTAAATATGTTTTCCGAGTGCATCTTGAATGACTTCATCTTCACCGAGAGCTAGTAGTGCATGGTCAAGGTCAGTTGGTAACGTACCTACCCCAAGTTCCGCTAGTTCAGAAGGTTTCATGTCATAAATATTTCGATTAATAGCAGCAGGTGGTTCCAGTTCTCTTTTAATACCATCTAATCCGGCTTTTAATATTGCAGCTAAAGCGAGATACGGATTCGCTGCAGAGTCTACAGAGCGAACTTCAACGCGTGTGCTTAAACCGCGGGATGCTGGAATTCTGACTAGCGGACTACGATTTTGTGCTGACCACGCAATATAGCAAGGGGCTTCATAACCAGGTAGCAAACGTTTGTATGAATTAACAGTTGGGTTCGTAATGGCTGTGAAGCCGCGAACATGTGCAAGAACACCTGCCATAAATTGATAAGCCGTTTTACTTAATTGCAATTCTCCGTGTTCGTCAAAAAAAGTATTCACACCATCTTTAAAAAGCGAGACATTGCAATGCATGCCTGATCCATTGACGCCATAAAGTGGTTTTGGCATAAACGTAGCGTGAAGACCGTGTTTACGCGCAATCGTCCGAACAACGAGCTTGAACGTTTGAATATTATCGCAGGCGGTGAGGGCATCTGCGTATTTAAAGTCAATTTCATGTTGACCTGGTGCAACCTCGTGATGCGATGCTTCGATCTCAAATCCCATTTCCTCTAATTCAAGTACGATGTCGCGTCTGCAATTTTCTCCAAGGTCCATTGGCGCAAGGTCGAAATAGCCTCCGTCATCATTTAACTCCATGGTCGGTTGTTTGTTTTCATCCAGCTTGAACAAAAAGAATTCAGGCTCAGGGCCAAGGTTGAAGTCAGTAAAGCCTAATTCTTTCATATCCTTTAATACTCTTTTCAAATTCCCTCTAGGGTCACCTGGAAATGGTGAACCATTCGAAAGGGATACATCGCAAATTAGACGCGCTACTTTGCCAGTACCCGATGGCCAAGGAAATATCATCCATGTATTGAGATCGGGTATGAGGTACATATCAGATTCTTCGATTCGAACGAATCCTTCGATAGAAGAACCGTCGAACATCATTTTATTATCAAGTGCCTTGTCAAGTTGGCTGATGGGAATCTCAACATTTTTAATCATGCCTAAAATATCCGTAAACTGTAGTCGAATGAAATTCACTTGTTCTGTTTTAACGAAACTGCGAATATCCTCTTTTGTAAAACACTTCATCATACCACTCTCCTTAAGCTTTTTTTTGGAACGTTATTGCAACAAAATTTATTTTTTTATACTAAAGCATAAAAAGGCACTTAGCAAGAAGTTTTTTCTATTTTATTGAATTAAATGGAATTGAGGTAGAGTTGTATATTTCACGACTTGTACGCTGCAACTTAAATAGACATTATTCAGTCTTATTCTAGTATGCTATAGTTTAAAGAAACGAATGGTAATTTTGGAAGGGGGGCGCACTGATGAACGAAGAGATGAAAGACGTGTTACATCGCATTGCGACGTTGGAAGACGAAGTTCAGTTATTGAAGCAACAACTTGCGAAAAGTAAGGTCGAGATACCTATTCAAATGAATACTGACAAGAAGGAAGCAACACCACCACCATCACGACCAGTAATAACACCACCAACTGTAGCGATTGAGAAGTTGGAACAAGAAAAACCGATTGTTAGTTCGTTGCAAAAGCAACCTAAAGATGAACTTGACTTTGAAAAACAACTTGGAATATGGTTACCGCGCGTATTCATGTTCATTTTGTTGCTTGGTGTACTTTGGGGATTAAAAGTGGGAATGGATTATGGCGTCATTACAGATCCTGTGCGTATCGGTTTAGGATATGCGGGAACGGGACTGCTTTACTTCCTTGGAATGCGTTATATGGAGTCGGGTAAAAATGGTTATGGATTAACATTGTTAGGTGGCTTCATTGCGCTAGGAATTTTGACAACATTCGCAGCACATCATTTATATGGCTATTTAAGTTTTGTTATGGCGCTTCTTGTCGGCATTGTCTACATCGGAACCGGATTATGGTTATCGATGCGAACTAAATCAGAAACACTAACCATTTTTTCAGCGATTGCGGGATTCCTTTTACCGTTTCTATTGGAAGGTCAAGGCGCAACGGCGATTCAATTCTGTCTTTATATGTTGTTATTATTCATGTCGTTGTTTTACGTTTCGCTTAGTCAAAAACACAAATATACGTTTTACATCACGTTTCTTTTATTCCATTTGACGCTCCTCGTATATATTTTGCTTGAGGGCATCAATAACAGTGAATCAATCATAGTAGGTACAATTATATTGCAACATTTGTCTTTATTATTCTTTTACTTGAAAGGTACTATCTCGAGACAAGTATTCACAGAGGCACTCATCTATTCGAATTTTGTGTTTGCAATTGGATGGGTGCAGTTGTTGGATAGTACGGAACGAATTGTTGTATACGGTGCATTTGCATTGTTATATGTAGCTTTAGCTGCTTACTACTTCACTAAGAAAGATGTTTTGTTACGTGGCGTGTTATCTGCAGTAGCCGTATTCGCAATTAGTGTATTCGTGTTATCGTTCGATTTTGAAAATTACCAGTTTAAACTAATGTTACTGCTCGTCAATGGCGCAATTGGGATGTGGGTTGGTTTGCGATATGACACGTTACGAACAATTTTTACAAGTGCCTTTATTTATCTCCTTACATTTCAAACGATACTTGTCATGGACTTTACTGAGCTACAATCAATGGAACATGTCACGTGGATTCTCCTGTTAGCTACGATGATATGGATTTTCTATTCTCTTTACCAATATCCAGCGGCTCATTTTAAAGGTGAAAACAGTCGTAAGCTTGATAAGCTTCTAATTATAGGCCAACTTGTTAGCATGATTTATCTTTACAATGTGGTCGGAATTGCAACTACTTATTTTCTATTTACAAAAGAAACTGGATGGCATATTTTGATGGCTGTGATGATTGTCACACTGTGCCTGATGTATCTGTTCAACAAATGGGAGCACGGTCAATACTTAACACATGCAGTGGTCATAGAGTATTTGTTATTAGGGATTATGTCGTTTGGTTTTGGTATTGGTGGATATTATAATGATCAAGGGTTCATTTTTAATTTATTCGTAGAGATAATATATGTGGTTATTTTGTTCCTTCTTTTTGTATCATTTATTAGAAATCGTTTTTACATGACACAACAACAGCTGAAATTAGATGTGGCGGGTCTAGCAGTTGTTATGCAAATTACTTCATTTATCTATTTGAATAAATGGTATTTTGCAATCGTTAACGTTAACAATTGGTCATGGGAATATGTCTTGTTGTTCCATACATTCCTGCTCTTTGCCTTTGCATTTCTATCCATAAGTATCGGTCGTAGAATGTTGTGGAAAAAGGTAAAAGTCATTGGAGTAGCACTCATTGGGGTCTGTATATTAAAACTGTTCTTCGTTGACTTAGCGAACATCTCTATCCTTTTTAGAGCAGTTCTATTCACAGTCGTTGGAATTGTAGGACTCATTTATTCACGTACTTTATTAAAGGATTAAAGAAATACGAAATCCCTTTTCGCAATTTATGCATAAACGTGCGATAATGAGAGAAAAGATGAAGTAAGGATGAAAAAATGGCTAAAACAATCGATTTACAAGTGAATGCAAAAAATATAGGCGATTTCAAAAAGGGGTACCCACTCATTTTGAAGAGTGCCATCATTAATGCGGATGTGTTAACAAAAGAAGGAAGCATCGTTCGGTTAATAGATCGCGATCGTAGATTTATTGCAAAAGGTTATTATGGCAATCAAAACAAAGGGATTGGCTGGGTACTAACGAGAAAAGAGGAAGAAGAAATTGATTTTGATTTCTTCGAATCGAAAATTTCTGCTGCAATGGATCGACGTGAAGAGTGGTTCGAAAATGCCGATACAAATGCTTTTAGAATTTTCAATGGTGAAGGCGATGGAATTGGTGGCTTAACAATCGATTACTTTGACGGTTACTATATGGTGAGTTGGTATAGTGAAGGCATTTACTCGATGAAGCACCATGTCTATAGCGTACTTGAAAAAATTGTTGCATACAAAGGGATTTATGAGAAGAAACGCTTCGATGCAAAAGGTCAGTATATAGACCAAAATGACTTTGTTAAAGGGCAAGAAGGTGACTTCCCGATAATTGTTAGAGAAAATGGCATGAATTACGCCGTGGACTTGAACGATGGCGCGATGACAGGAATCTTTTTGGATCAGCGTGATGTACGAAAAGCGATACGCGATAATTATTCAAAAGGCAAGAACGTTTTGAATACCTTCTCATATACAGGTGCATTTTCAGTGGCGGCAGCACTTGGTGGTGCATTGAAAACAACTAGTGTAGATGTTGCGAAACGCAGTACGGCAAAAACAATCGAGCAGTTTAGTGTTAATGGTATTGACTACGAACAACAAGACATTAAAGTGATGGATGTATTTGAATACTTCCGCTATGCAAAACGCCACGACATGAAATTTGATCTTGTCGTACTTGACCCGCCGAGCTTTGCACGTACGAAAAAGTATACGTTTAGTACTGCGAAAGACTATCCAGCTTTGTTAATGGATGCAATTGCGATTACAGAGAAGAACGGAATTATTGTCGCTTCCACAAATAATGCATCATTTAGCATGAAGAAGTTTAAGACGTTCATCGATGAAGCATTTGTAGGTGCAGATGCTAAATATAAGATTCTTGAAGAATCTTCACTGCCAAAAGACTTTAGAACGAATCGTGATTTCCCTGAATTCAATTATTTAAAAGTCGTTATTTTACAGAAAATCAAATAAGAAAGTTCAATCGAATCACATCGTGAAAACGGTGTGATTTTTTGAAATGAACCAAGTAGTTACAAACAGGAGGTTGAGAAGTATGAATAAACAATGGACAATTGGTAAAATTAAAGAATACGTTGAAAAGAATTCTGAGAGCAAGTTACTAACAACGGAATACCGCGGGTTCTCTCAAAAATTAGCGTTCGAATGTTCCTGTGGAGGGAA
>JARIDO010000047.1 GCA_029263895.1 Sporosarcina sp. | reverse complement strand
AGTGAGTAAGGGGTTGCTATTTGAAAGCAAGGAAATTCATTTTTTAGAAGTGAAATTACTCATATTTTGGACGAGCTAATTCCCCAATGATTAATTTTCTCGCCATAACCTATACAAAATAGATAACGAGTATTTAACATTTTACAAATTCAGCTTCACTTCACACTAATGCGGAGTGAAGCTATAGGTTTCGTTACCCTTTCAGTTTTCGGTATGGATTTCAATCCACGCACTCACGTGGAGTGCGACCTACGTGCTGAGGAAGTTCCCATACAGGCAGTTAATTTCAATCCACGCACTCACGTGGAGTGCGACTAGTCGCTAGTATTTCTTCTAGTTGCGCTTGTGTATTTCAATCCACGCACTCACGTGGAGTGCGACACCGGAATTAGCAAAAGACACAAGGCAGGTTGTTATTTCAATCCACGCACTCACGTGGAGTGCGACTCGAGTTCGGCATTTACGAATAAACTAAAAATAATTTCAATCCACGCACTCACGTGGAGTGCGACAATTTGAATCCATTTCAGATGGCAATAAACCTTGTATTTCAATCCACGCACTCACGTGGAGTGCGACGGGTCACACGTCAGACTTGAAGTACGATGACGGAATTTCAATCCACGCACTCACGTGGAGTGCGACCCGATTTAATCGCTTGGAACGACGCGTATGTGACATTTCAATCCACGCACTCACGTGGAGTGCGACTTGGCTCGATGAGCGTCAAGGTAAAAAAGTTATATTTCAATCCACGCACTCACGTGGAGTGCGACTAACTTGAGTCATGCTAACGTTCTCCTTTCGTCGATTTCAATCCACGCACTCACGTGGAGTGCGACGCAGGATCAAGACCTTGTAGCTCCCAAATAGATTATTTCAATCCACGCACTCACGTGGAGTGCGACCAACTTCGGTTTACCATGCTTTTCAAATACGATTATTTCAATCCACGCACTCACGTGGAGTGCGACTACACCTCATATGTAACAAATCAAGAAGCACGTAATTTCAATCCACGCACTCACGTGGAGTGCGACTGTGCACCTCTCTTTTTTTATTTAATTGTTTATAAATTTCAATCCACGCACTCACGTGGAGTGCGACCCTTAGATGACGATGACCTTCAACCATCGCTGTTATTTCAATCCACGCACTCACGTGGAGTGCGACTCACTGAGCACGACTGTACAGAGGTTTATGTGCATATTTCAATCCACGCACTCACGTGGAGTGCGACCGCTATCTCAAAGTCATTAGGTGAGCATAATTCTATTTCAATCCACGCACTCACGTGGAGTGCGACTGGAACTAGGAGACGAGGAGAGCAAGCAAACTGTGATTTCAATCCACGCACTCACGTGGAGTGCGACCAAATGTGAATGTCGGCTCTTTTTCTATTATTAGATTTCAATCCACGCACTCACGTGGAGTGCGACTTATAAGAACGGGTTCAATCCCCGTATGTTCATAATTTCAATCCACGCACTCACGTGGAGTGCGACCAAAAGTCAAAGAGGGATAATGATTCCCTCTTAAATTTCAATCCACGCACTCACGTGGAGTGCGACTTTCACGCGAACAATGGTCGACTTGGGCGTTGCGACATTTCAATCCACGCACTCACGTGGAGTGCGACAGAGGTGTAAGAGATGGACTTTGATGTTTCAAGTATTTCAATCCACGCACTCACGTGGAGTGCGACTCTTGTCGTTCTCTAAACGAGATACCGTACTACGTATTTCAATCCACGCACTCACGTGGAGTGCGACCAAGGGTGTTTATGTCTACATTAACTCGCCTGCTATTTCAATCCACGCACTCACGTGGAGTGCGACCCTATCCGACTTCTTCTTTCACACCCATCAAACAATTTCAATCCACGCACTCACGTGGAGTGCGACTGATTCTCTACATCGTGCTTAACATCAAACGGTAATTTCAATCCACGCACTCACGTGGAGTGCGACTAAAACAAGAAAGTCTTGTTGCAGCTGAACAATTATTTCAATCCACGCACTCACGTGGAGTGCGACCAAGCCAGACGTTATTCGTTGAAGTGACAGATTTATTTCAATCCACGCACTCACGTGGAGTGCGACAACATACAATTATATGTTTGTAGTCTCCCTTCAATATTTCAATCCACGCACTCACGTGGAGTGCGACGATATAAGTCTCAAATGCCGGACATGCCGGACTTATTTCAATCCACGCACTCACGTGGAGTGCGACGCACCAGTTGCGAAAGCGTTAGGTTGGTCATTTATTTCAATCCACGCACTCACGTGGAGTGCGACTGTCGTCAACTGAGATATCAACTTCTCATCATTCGATTTCAATCCACGCACTCACGTGGAGTGCGACCGGCTTTATTCTTTGTTGGCGTGATGATATCTAAATTTCAATCCACGCACTCACGTGGAGTGCGACTCCGCAATTTGTGGATGACAAGATTAGCGCGGTTATTTCAATCCACGCACTCACGTGGAGTGCGACGTCTGCTTTATAGTAGTCGTAGCCAATCGGCGTAATTTCAATCCACGCACTCACGTGGAGTGCGACTACCTTTTTCAAGCTTGACCCAATCAAAAAGTATATTTCAATCCACGCACTAACGTGGAGTGCGACATTCAGGAGATATTCAAACAAATAAATCTATTAGAATTTCAATCCACGCACTCACGTGGAGTGCGACGAAAAGAAACGGATATAAAATCCGAAGTATCTCCATTTCAATCCACGCACTCACGTGGAGTGCGACCCGAAGGGTTTCGGACAAGACGTTATCATTTGGAAATTTCAATCCACGCACTCACGTGGAGTGCGACTGAGTCGCTTTAACACCGCCTGTGTGCCGAAATACATTTCAATCCACGCACTCACGTGGAGTGCGACTTTATATGATTTGTAAAGATTTAGCTCACTTGTAATTTCAATCCACGCACTCACGTGGAGTGCGACTGAAACTAGAGCTTCGGAAATTGATGGAGTCATTATTTCAATCCACGCACTCACGTGGAGTGCGACTCAGGCTCCGATTTAGGAAACTCTCCGAATACTCATTTCAATCCACGCACTCACGTGGAGTGCGACTTTTCAGAGGACGACAGTAGGAGATTTCTCGCTCATTTCAATCCACGCACTCACGTGGAGTGCGACCATTGCCATCATTCCAACTAATCTCCTTTATATCATTTCAATCCACGCACTCACGTGGAGTGCGACACCTACTCTAGAGGTGTCACCATGACCACTACTAATTTCAATCCACGCACTCACGTGGAGTGCGACTCGTCGTCGACATAAGGAGCGGCTATATCGCCAGATTTCAATCCACGCACTCACGTGGAGTGCGACGAAGTCGACTGCTAAAAAATGCTAAGGTCGGCGGAATTTCAATCCACGCACTCACGTGGAGTGCGACGGGAAATCAAAGTAAAATGCCACCACTATTTAGGATTTCAATCCACGCACTCACGTGGAGTGCGACGTCGTCGTCGACATAAGGAGCGGCTATATCGCCAGATTTCAATCCACGCACTCACGTGGAGTGCGACCTTCACCCAGATTGGTCTGAAGATGCAATCAAAAATATTTCAATCCACGCACTCACGTGGAGTGCGACTTATCTCGGATGTCAGAGTATCAATTCTAACCCTAATTTCAATCCACGCACTCACGTGGAGTGCGACCCTCCAAACTTACTTCATCCGCCCACAACTCACATTTCAATCCACGCACTCACGTGGAGTGCGACCCCATGATATTCATGGCAACAAATCCATTACCTAATTTCAATCCACGCACTCACGTGGAGTGCGACAAGGGTTAAAAAATTCTATAAGCGCATCGACTTATTTCAATCCACGCACTCACGTGGAGTGCGACTAAGTGCGCGTAGATTAACTTTACTGATTAGTTTTATTTCAATCCACGCACTCACGTGGAGTGCGACGTTTATCTGGATTAGCTGCTAATGCTTCGATGTATTTCAATCCACGCACTCACGTGGAGTGCGACTGGTAATAGATAAACCTCGTCATGCTTTACAAAGATTTCAATCCACGCACTCACGTGGAGTGCGACGATTGGGAGGTAGAAAAATGATTGAAACAAATGCGATTTCAATCCACGCACTCACGTGGAGTGCGACCAGTAGTAATATTCGCAGACGGTTCATTCTTACTGATTTCAATCCACGCACTCACGTGGAGTGCGACCGACTTTGATTATTACCGTTATTTATATTTGGGTATTTCAATCCACGCACTCACGTGGAGTGCGACAAAACGCGCTATTATCAAGGTACAAGGTGTGACAATTTCAATCCACGCACTCACGTGGAGTGCGACTAGTAACTTGTTATCATTTAATGAACCTATTAATTATTTCAATCCACGCACTCACGTGGAGTGCGACAAGGAGGGTTTTGTTTAAGCACGTTTTCCTCCCAATTTCAATCCACGCACTCACGTGGAGTGCGACTTTAAATTCGGACACGATTTTTAAAAGAATCATAATTTCAATCCACGCACTCACGTGGAGTGCGACTGCAAAAAAATATCAAATTTAACCTTTATAATTACTTTTTTATCATTTTTAAGTAAATATATAATTTACTGTAGCCATAATACTATTTTATGGGTTAAAAACCACATTAGAAACTAGCTATAATATTGTTTTTAGGTGCGAATCCAACGTAGTTTGTGTGTGCACTTACCATTCGCACTTACAATATTAATGGACCTTCCATGTCATAGGCTTCTTTAGCTCCAATATGCTCAACTTTGCTTTTATGATTATTTCCTAAATTGTAGAAGCGAAGGCTATCCGTTTTCTTATTAATAATTTCTTCTAACTGTAATTTCAAAATTTTTAATTGGGTTGCATCTACAATACATTCGAAAACTGAGTTTTGTACACGTTGACCATAATTTTCACAATTTTTCGCAACGCGTCTTAATCTTTTCGTTCCACCTGGAGTCGTAGTACTTACATCATATGTTACTAATACAAGCATTAAATCCCTACTTCCATAAAAATGGGGGGTAGCCATCCAAATCACCACGTAAGTATCTCGCCAATAGCAAGGATTGAACATGCGGTACAAGTCCCCATGATATCTTTTCATTCAGAAATGGATGCTGAATTTTCTCTTGTTTTTTCTCTTGCCATGCTCGAACTACTTTTTTTCGGGTGTCATCATCCATAATGACTGCACCGCTTTCTTTTTTTGTAAATCCTGCTGAATCAACCACTTTTTTATTGATCAACGAGAGGACAAAGCGATCTGCTTGGACTCCCCGCAATTCTTCCATCACATCCAGAGCAAGTGATGCTCTACCAGGTCGATCCCGATGCAGAAACCCAACATAGGCATCCAAACCTACTGATTCCAATGCAGCAGTCACATCATTCGCCAAAAGTGTGTAAGTAAACGACAACAAGGCATTTACATTGTCTAGAGGCGGACGTTTATTCCGCCCTCTAAAATAAAAGTCTTCTTTCTGTTGAAGTATCAGCTCATCAAATACTCGATTGTACTGAACGGCTGCATTCCCTTCTAAACCACGCAGTACTTCTAAATCATCCACTTCTCTGACAAGCTTCATAGTTTCTGTTAAAAATGAACTCGTTTTTTTCAATCGCTGCACATCTACACGCAATGGATAATCTCGCGTTGCTCGCTCAAGTATCCATTTGGCATTGTATATCTTACCTACAATAAAGTTTCTTGCAACTAGCGTACTTCTTGTTTCATCATCTGAAATTCTGTATTGTTCTTTACGTAATACAACATTGCCACGTGATTCTCCAATCACTCTAGCTAGAAACTTCCCATTCATAGTCATGAAGGTAAGGGCAATATCTCTTTTAGCACAAGCCCCCATAAGTGCCGGGCTAGCACCAGAGTATCCAAAGGTGCAAATTGCTTCTAAGTTATGAAACGGAAATCTACCTAATTTTTCATTTTCTTTTGAAACAACTATGTTTTCACCATCTAACGAAAGATACGTATCTGGTGTCGTGATAAACAAAGTATTTAATAACTTCTTCATTCGCCCAACCTCGCATTCAAATAACTCTTCACTGTCTGCTTTTCAAAGAGTTCAGGTAAACAGACATTTCTCAGCGAGCAATTGTTACAGTGTGGACCCGATTTCACTTTTGGTGTATGACGTTTTCTGAAATACTCATGCATGTCTACAATTGTGTTTTTGACAAGAGTTCTGTATTCTTCTTCAATTGGAACTTCAACTCGATGTTTGATTTCATTGTAAAATAAGTACCCGATCGGAATATGGCAAGCGAGCATTTCTTCTAGACAGAGCGCCTGCGCTGTTAGTTGTAGAATATCTGACGTATCTCTTTTCGGCTTTCCACGTTTGTATTCAACAGGGATTGGTTGGTAAGTTCCCTCTTCATTTACAAGAGGAATACCCCCTGGTTGTTTTACGAACTCAACAACATCACATATCCCTGTAATCCCCAACTCTCTCGAATGAATAGGCAATCCACGTACAGTCAATTTCCCCTTGCGCTTCTCTCTAATAAAAGGTTGATCAGCTTTTTTGTGCAAGTGTTGTCCTTCTACAGTGAGAACATTTTCTTCCCATAATTGTTCAATGTGTATGAGCGCCCATTGTCTTTTACAGAAAATAAAATGTTGGATGCCCGAGAGCAATAAAAAATCTTCTTCTTTATACTCCGTCATATTCCTGGACACTTAGTCCATCCAAACCAGCTATCTCAATTGTATAATCATCAAACGATTTCGGAATGCCAATATCTTCTTTTAATTGAATTTTTAATGCTCGATGTACTTTAGCTGCAGAGTATTGTCCCATTTTCGAGTTATGCTCCCACCAAAAAACCTTGTTCACTTCCATACTCCCTTCTGGTCGAGCAGATGAGACATCATTTTCAAAAAGTGTAATAAGTGCTTGTTTGATGTTCTCTGCGTCTGCTAATGAAAAACCTGTCTTTTCAGCCAACTGAGTATTGATACTACCGAAGAACGTATAGACACCAAAGTCAACGCGGTGCTTCATACCCATTGTGTCTGAGCCACGTTCTTTACCTGGTTCAGAGTTCACACTTTTGGTTATCTGCATAGACGTAATATCGATTAGTTCAAGACTAGTTGCCGTCTGAACTGACACCGGACCTCTCACTCCAACAGATACACCTTTTCCTGCAGATGCTTTGAAAGCGAAAACTTGTCCAAAAGAACGAACATCTATCCACTGCTTTGAGGCAAGTTCTGCAAATGTATCCCCTGATCCATCTTTCGCTTTCATTATTTCTTTCAATTCAGGTATCGTTTCAGCTCGTTCACGTAAACTTGTAATTCCATCATCATTGCGATCATTGGATTGAACAAAAATCTTTTCACCCATGTCCTGTAGTCGATTACGAATTTTACGTTTAATGGCAACATCAGAAATTTCTCCGTACCCATCATAATTCTGTCGCGGTCGATTTCCGTTTAGCGGATCACCGTTTGGATTCGCCTTTTTCACAGTAAGTACTACAGCAAAATCAATTTTATGATCTAATGTCGTCATTTTTTATTCTCCTTTTTCAGCGGATTCCGCTGTTTCTTGTGATGTTTCTTTCTTTTGATACAATTCATGTCGCTGGCTATAAAAGCCGAGTAAATACTTTCCAGATAACGGAGTGTTGTTAAATTTTTCTGAGCCTATGCGTGATGCTATTTCGTCAATTTGACGGGTAAAATAGGTTGCTTTTGCTCCAAGACGAACTTGGTACGGTTGTAGGTTTTCCTGTATTACTTTCCAAGTCCTTTCGGGATGTTTGGAAAATGTATTCATATAACGAGTAGCATTTGTTGCCCGAGTTATTTCATTTCCAAGTGCATTTCTTTCAAACACATCTGCGATTGCCAGCATGCGGCCAAACAAATAATCTCTATCGTTATTTTCTTTTTCTAATGACACCGATAACCCCTCCTTTTGATTAATCAACGCACAAGCGATGCTTAACGTTTTTTCCCACTCCCATTTTTCCATGCCCGTTGGATTGGACGCTCTATAAAAGGCACTCTTTACAATATCCCGCGGGATACTTCTCCCGTCCAACACACACGGCAACATCCGCTCCATAAGTCCTTTAATCAACTTATCACTTGCCCTCGGTCCATATGCAGCAAATGCGATATCTTTTGTTGCGGGTGCTCCATAAAAAGAAACATACTCCCCTTCATCATTTTTTCGATAACGATGAGTCCAAGCAGAAGATGTATGCCAGTTCTGGAGTTTGTCCAAGTAACGATTTCCGTCCACTTCCCGATAGTACAATACAGCAAGACGGCCGGTCGTTGCGGAGTCAAGAACCATAATATTGATAGCTGCTTTTGTTGACAAATCATTTCGATAGCCTGAGATTGCTTTAGATACTTCGTTTGCGTAATCATGAAGCGTATTCGTTTTCTTAGTTTCTTCCAACGCTGTTGGTCTTAACGAAGCAAGCGAAAACGAGTCCTCTAAAGGATCGGGAACATTCAGATGTTCATTTCCCCAGACGAGAAAAACACGATTATCAATCGTCTTGCCTTGTTTGTTGATGAGCCATTTCAATGCGTTATGAGCTTTTTGAGATGCATCGTAACTAATCGAAGCAACCTCATTCGCTTTGGTGAAACGTCCTCTAAAGGTGAAGCCATTCGTATCATTACCAGATATTAGTTTGGCTTTATCTCCTGAATTCCGAATCTTATTGGCATGTCGTTCTGTCGCTGGAGCTTTTTCTCCCGTCACAAAACAGAAGTCTTCATCTCCCAACTTTTCTTTATAATAACAAATGAAAGATTCATAGACATCTGAATCTTTCCAGACGTTCTGCATTGTCTTCTCAGGATTATGCACTGTAAAGCGAACAAACGCACTCTCTTGTCCACCTGTAACTGTTGAAAAGATGAGTGGTTTTTCACTATAGAGTGTCTCGAACTTTTTATCCCAACCACTAATTAATTTGCCAGAGGCATCAAGAACAATACTTTTTCCATCTTTACTTAGGTCTTCTATTAGTGTTTCTTTTTTTAAGTAGTTATAAATACTTTTCACCTTTGGATGAGCATATTTCGACTCTGCCCATTCTGCTAATTGAAAAATATATGCTCGGAATGGCTCCTCATTTTTGATAATTCCACCATAGCGAACAAAGTCTCCTGCCACATAATTCAACTTGTCGTGCAGGGGGTATGGTGAGACAATAGCTCCTGCTCTGCTGGATGATGCTTCTGTTGTGGGAATCAGCGTATTGGCATCACTCTTAGGTATCAACTCCGCAGAATGAAATTCACCGTCTTCCGTCACCCGTACTTCAATATGCGCATTTTGCGTGGTATGGGCGATAGGTAGAAGTGTGTATTCCTGACCATTGTGTTTCTTTTCAATCATACCGACTTGGTCAGTATTTGCATTATACGTTTTGTAAAGATTCAATAGCCAGCTCACTCAATCACCTCTTTCTAATTCAGCAAGGAGATCATCTGAAGATGTAATGGTATCTTTAGAGAAAGGTTTCATCTCCAACTCAGCTATAGGTCTAACCATCGTACACGCCTCTGGACGAATGAACTCAATAACTCCATCGCTCATCACAGGATTCCATAATCTAACTCCCATCGTGTTCTCTCCAGTTTCATCTGGATAGTTGAGTCCATGTACCATCGTACCGAAATGAAGATCACCATAATCGTCATAATAACTTTCACCTTCACCAAATACGCATGGTTCAACATATGCTTGACATTCACGTGTTCCGAGAAACACATCACGTCTGCCACCAGCATTTACAGCACGTCTGAAAATGTTGTGATGCTTGTTCTCGTTACGGTCAAATTGAAGATCTGGTCGATTTTCATTAAATTCAAAGTGACATTTAACCTGATAGGCAACATCACGTAAATATGTGTAGTTAGCAAGTGTGTTGCCACCACCATATTCAATCGGACGCACCCCTTTTGATTCCATTTGGATTGGTTTCATAATTCGTACCGCATCCACATGCATAACGAGTGTAGGCTTCCAATACAACGATTCTACAATCCCTTTTAACGCTTGATAAGTTGGAATTTGATAGCTCAACTTCTCTCCGCCCATTTTTGTGAGCGGATCAGTAAAGAGTGCATAATTTCCATAGACGATAAACTCAACACAATTTCTCATCACGCCTTCCCCCCTTATTTTCAGATTAATATATTAATTTTAGCACACTTACTATTATTGTCAATTAGTAATTACAATACATTATATGAATTGATTTTATAAGTTTCTAGTGATAAAGTAACTTGGTCGCCAAGTATTAAGAACTTGATTTCCTTTCATGTTCCAAAGTTGGCGTGGATTGAAAAATATAATGTATTGTATGAAGACCTATCTTATTGTCTAGATAGGTTTATATTTTTTCATAAAATCGCGGCTTCAGTTACACTATCACTTTTTATGTTAACCCCGTATTGATCGTCGTAAGAACTATCCGTCAAAATATACATATCTAATTGTTCATGTAGGCGAATCCCATTATTCTTAATTAATTCATCCACATCGTATCGATAAAGTTCAACTGTATATTGCTGTATTTTCCGCAAGTTACTAGATAACTCTTGAAGCGACTGGTCACTTAAAAGACTACTTATAAGGGTGTTACCTTGACCAAACGGAACAAGTGCTGTTACCGTTACGTTTTCAATTACACTAAAATTATCGGCGGCAGTTTTATAACTCGTCCCAAGACATAGCGGTAACGTTTTAGCGTACTTACTTTTATACGCAGCATTGTAACTATTATATGAGTCTTTGGGAGCTGATAGTAAATCTGTCATGTTTTTACGCAACGATGGTACAAAATAGTCTAAGTCACTCTTTAACTCACCATAGTATTCCGCAAAATATTTCTCCATCGCTTTTCCAGACAGTAAATCTCCTTCATAAGCTGATGGGTCTTTTTTTAAGTCGATCAACATCATCTTCGCTATTTTTTTACCAATCTGAATTTCCTTTAATTTATCAAGATTTTCTTCTGCATGATCAATAACGAACACAGATCTTTTCTCCGATTCACCATGCCTGTTACATCTTCCGGCTGCTTGTGCAATTGAGTCCAACCCTGCGAGAGACCTAATTACGCATTCGAAACTGACATCGACTCCCGCTTCTATCAACTGAGTACTCACACAAATTATTGGTTCTCCACCTTTAAGTTTTCCACGTATTTCTTTAAGAATCTTTTGCCGGTGCGCTGCGCACATAGATGTGCTTAGATGATAGATTGCAGCATCTACGTGCGCTTCTTTCAATGCGTTGTATAATCTTTTGACGACAGTTTTCGTATTTAAAATCACCAGCATATTTCGAGCATCTTCCAGTTTAGCGATTACCAATTCTGTTAGCTTCTTTGTATCAATAGTTTCTTGTGTAGCTAAATCCACTATATCTGTTCTCTTAAAGGCAGTTATAACCTTGTCTATTCCACTAATTATTTCTGGTTGCTCAGAAAGTAAGAGTTGGTTCTCAACATAGTCCAACGCAGGTTGAGTAGCAGTACAGAGTACCGATGTCGTATCCATAGTTGTGTGTAAGAAATTAAGTGACTGGTTAAACAAAGAGATACATTTAATAGGAACTTTTTGTACTTCATCAAAAATGATGACGGAGCAACTTAAATTGTGAAGTCTCCGTGTATTACGATTTCCTTTCGCATAAAAGGTGTTTAAAAACTGCACCATTGTTGTAAAGATTATGGGAGAATCCCAATTATCTTTTGCTAGCTTGAGTTTTTGACTCGTCGTCATTAAGCCATCTGCGTATTCATCATCTATCTCAGTATCCAATATGACGTTGGAATGATGTTCAAGCAGATGTTCATCATCCTGTATAATTCCCCTTATCTCATTGGCATTTTGTTCAATAATAGTAGTAAATGGTACAACATAGATGATTCTCTTTTTTCGGTGAATGATTGCATGTTTAAGAGCGTAACGAAAACTAGCTAGTGTTTTCCCCCCTCCAGTTGGTATTGAAAGCGTATATACGCCTGTTTTCTTTTCTGCAAATTGCTCACTTTCCAGACTCATTTGACTTCTAAGTTGGTTAATTGTTGTAGTTGCCGGCCCAAAACTAGCGATTCTTTTCATTAGTTTCTCGTAGTAAGTTTGGAACAACTCTTCGCGGTCAAGAACAGGTTGTTGTATTTCGTTTTCTTCGAATTGTCTTGTATTTGTTCTATCAGCATCAATAAGACAACCAAAGATGTATTTGGTGATAAAATGGAGATTTGTTTCCGGTTGCACATCTGGTTGTTTCGTTAACAACACCTGTAACTCAGCTGTCGCCTTTTCTGCATATTCCTCCAAGTCATTCTTTGACATAACCTTCTCGTAAAATAACTCTTGAATCACATCATAATATGGCAACTCTTTATCTCTAACACGCTTCAAAAATGGAGATTCTAAATCCGGAGTTAAATAGTCTTGAAGGTTCGCATGATGGGATATAATAACATTCCCAACAATTTCAACGAGTAGTTTATTCCACACATCATCCTTGTGATGGAACAAATCAAATAATATCTTTCCTCCTGCAGTCGAATGATCAACTTCTCCTCTTCTTGGCGGATTGTCTGGATTTTTTACAGCTTCAATAATATAGTCCTGAAAAGTTTGCGCATACTTTCCGACATCGTGTAGCATACCTGCCAATCCTGCTAAATGTTTCGCACCAATTTCACCCGCAAATTTTTCACACAAAGAACGTACGTCAATAAGATGTTCTTCAACAGTTTGAATTTGAGAATCCACTTTTCTTATATGTGCAATATATGAAATGTTAATCGTCTCCCCATATTTTTTTGTATTTCTAATCAACTTAAATACAAGTATTAAGGTTACACGTTAAAAATATCAATATTCTTCCAGTTTCATTCTATCATTTACTACAAAGTATTACACCGTTTTCTGATAAGTCGTTTTATTGAATAGAGAGCTTTGAAAAACTAATATATAAATCGACGAAACTTTATTCTATATTCTTTTCGATACCTAAGATGGAACCAAGCTTAAATATTCTATAAACAAAAAAGGATTGTTACCAATGCCCATTTCTTGGCCATTGATAACAATCCTTTTCTTAAGACGCTATACCGTTTTAGTCGCCGCTTGTTTGATTTCCTTACGCCGTTCATAAACATTTTTCAATATTGCTTTGCATACCGCATAGAACGGGATGGCGATGATAATACCAACAAAGCCCGCGATATTTCCGGCCGCTAGAATAATGGTGATCACAGTTAGTGGGTGGATATCTAATGATTTCCCCATCACATTTGGTGTAATTAGATTACTATCGATTTGCTGAGCAACGAGTGTAATAACGCCTACCCAAATGACTAATTTAGGATCTTGCAGATAAGCAATGATGACTGCAGGGGTAAGTGCAATCCACGGTCCAATGAACGGAATTAAGTTCATGAATAATGCAAAGATCGCCAGTAAAAGCGTGTATTCTAGCCCAATGCTAAAGTAGCCGATAAAAATTAGTGTGGCTAAGATTGTACTGATGAGCAATTGACCTTGAATATATGAGCGTAATACTGTGTCGATATCATGCAGTGTTTTTCGTACCCATTCCTTACGTTCGCCCGTGAAGAAATTATAAATGAGCGGTGCAAACTTTTCGTGGTCTTTCAACATGAATATGAAGAAGAAAGGCACCAAGATGAGTAGGAACATCGCTTGGAATAATGATTGTAGAAATTGGAATATCCATTTCGTGAAATTGATGGCAATTGTTTGTGCTGAATCCATGGCATCATTAATGGATTCTTGAATTTTGTCGGGTAATATTTCTTTTTGTTTCCACAAGTCATCTTTTATTTCATTGACTTCTTTTGCAATCTTAGGTGCATTTTCAACGAGTCCATTCACTTGATCCGTTACAGGAGGACCAATAATGGCGACAAACCCCCATATTACGAGCGTGATGCTTGCTAAAATCACAAGAATACTACCCCATCTTGGGACTTTTCTTTTTTCCAGTAAACGTTGGAGAGGTTCTGTAATGTAGTATAGGACCCCACCAATCATTAAAGGCAAAATGACAGCTTTTGCAATAATGACGATTGGAGCAAAAATCCATGTAATCTCTAAAAAATACTTAATGATGAGTATAGCAAGTAAGATGCCAACACCCATCTGAAACCATAACTTTTTTGTCACTTCTCCACTTCCTTCCAACGACCATCTACCTTATATTTATTTAAGTATACGATGTTATAGGAATTGTGTCGAAGTTTGTTCTCCATTTTTCCATAAAAAAGACCAACCTCTCGCTGTTAATGATCGGTTGGTCTACGTGTAGTCAGTCACGCATTTCTAGATAAGATAATGACACTTTCAAATTCGCATTACGTTCACGTATCGCATCCAATAAAACCTGGTCCTTTGTTGACACTTTGCTACGAATCGAAAATGTATATAAAATCATCGTGCCAAGATTCGTCGTTTCAACTTGACGAAGTTGGTGTGAATCTGTCATTTCATTCAAAATGTCTTCGAAAAGGTCTTCATGGTTTAAGTTTTCTGGAACAGTTACTTTTAGAATTTGTGTGTCTTTTCCTTTTGCATAGTCGAACTTATATAGTAGATAGAATACTAAACTAGCAAATAACGTAAGAACAATTGCAAGTTGGAATTGGAATAGTCCTGCTGTCATCCCTACACATAATCCGAAGAAAATATAGGCAATGTCTTTTGCGTTTGTGACAGCACTTCTAAAACGAATAAGCGAGAAGACAGCGAATAGACCAAAGGCGACGCCAGCGTTACCACTTACAACGTTCATTACTACTGAAACAACGACACTCATCATAACGATTGTATGTACAAAAGCCTGTGAGTAGCGCTCTCCAGAAAAAGTAATGACATAAACCTTTGTAATGATTAAACTTAAAATTGCAGCCAGAGCCATCGCACTAATGCTCATCCATATCGTTGGTTGTCCTTCTATTCCACTAAGCGTAAACAGGTTGTTGATCGAATCCATTTTCTATTCCTCCAATTGTTGTTGTTTCTTTCCATGCACTTATAGCTGCAATTTCACCACTTAGTAATTCTGTACTCGTACAAAACTTAGATGCGCTCCGTTGTTCGCATTGCAAGTTTTGGAGGATACGCGCTAGCCAAAGCGGCACGCTATGATCTACTTTTACTTCTAGGATAACTAAGTCCGGATCTATAAAGTTTTCTCCATACGGTCCATTTTCAAGCTTTAAGTCTTCACTTCGACAGCGCAAATTAAAATCAAATGTAACGCGTAGCTCTGCATCATTTACACCATGTAATGCATGTCGGTCATAACTTACGACCATTGCTGGTTTCAAATTATAAAAACGTTTAAAATGATCAATTTCTTTTAACACTTGGTGATTCGACGTTTGATACGATGGCAGATTTGCGTTCTCTCCATCTTCTAAATAACGGTAGGCTTCTGACAACGGCATCAGTAACCGACGTTTATTAACGACTTTTTTATGTTTTTGCTTCACTTCAAAAAATGCAACGCTCTCTTCGGTTGCATCATCATAAACTCTCAATCTAAGTTTTTGTCGATATTTCAATTTGTTTTTCGTTTCAAAGTATATATCTTTTTTGTCGTTATCAAAATAAAGGCTCGTTACTGTATAGCGTCCATTTGTCCCATTCTTATCTGATCGCATACGTGGTTCTAGCTGTTCAACCAATTGTTCGTATTGACGTTGTGTGATTAAATACTTTTGTTCTTTGCGACTAAATATTTCAATGGCCACACATATTCCTCCTTTCATTTTTTTTAAACCGCTTCGCTCACTTGGATACATCTACTAGTTTACTAGTAGAACGTGAGAATACGGTGTGGATTACATTAGAAAATGATGAGAAAAAAGTGAAAAAGTCTAAATTTAATCTAAATACAATCGCTATTTTTGATTTTTTCAAAAAAGCGTTTAAATATCTAATTTTAAACCATAGTATAATGAATCGAAAATTTAGAGAGGATGATTCACTGATGAATAAAATGGCCATCGCGGCGCTCGGACTTGGCGCTGCCTATCTCATGCGCAGTAAAGAATCGAGAGAAAAGTTAATGAAGCAAGTCGAGTCATTCACTGGTATGGCAACACAATCCGAAGGTAAATAACCCATCGGAGGACTCCCCTGTAAATCCTCGATTCAAAAAAACAAACCGCATCTGCATAAGCAGAGCGGTTTGTTTAGTTCATTCACTAGCAATCCACATTTTTGAAAATTAGTTCCACAAGCCTTTATCAACTAGTTGTTGCTTACTCTTGAAAGCAACAAGAATTGCAACGATATTTAAAAACAACATGATAAGGATAGCATACAAGGAAATTGTATATGAACCGAAAGCATCATACATAAATCCGTATGCAGGCAATGCTATAATTCCAGCAACTGCTAGTCCCATCGATGCAGTTGCATAAATTTGACTGTATTCTTTATTCCCAAATAATGTAGTTGTCAACATTGGTGCTAATGTTCCTATAGCTGCACCCATGAAACCGAACAGTATTCCCGCAATATTTAGTAACAGTGGGAAATCAGTGAAGAATAACAGAATCAAAACTGATACTATCCCAAGCGCCATTCCTAATATTGAGGTTGTCTTTGTACCAATTTTATCACTAAGATAGCCTAGTAATAATGCACCCAGCAACACACCAAGCATGTAAAAAGCCATTAAGTTTCCAGCAAACTCCACTGAGTAACCTTTATTCTTTAAAAATGTTGGGATATGGATTGTAAAACTCGCAATGGACGTTATGAAAAAGAAAAACAACAGCAACATATAAAATGGTATTGATTTCTTTGCGTCCTTTAATGTAATTCCATGTTTACTATCATCTATTTTATTTTCATCAGAAGTATTTTTTCTTTTTTCAGTATCGTAAGGAATTAAACCTTTTTCTTCAGGAGACTTACGAATTAACAAGAATATTATTGGTACCACTAAGATAATAACAGCTAGCCCAACAATGATATAAGAAGTGCTCCAACCACGTGTTGCGATTAAGTTTGCAACTATCGGTTGAACAATCGCTCCAATTACACCAACAGATGCCCCCATAACGCCAAGTGCCAGACCTTTACTCTTTTTAAACCATGAGTTAATTAGAACTGGACCTGCAATAACTGTAATAATAACGCCACCTACAGCTAAAGGTATAGCTAGGATATACCAACCCCAAACGGACGTCATCAAGCCAAACCCAGCAAATGCACCCGCTTGTAATATAATTGCAGCTGTAAGAAGGTATTTTGTATCATATTTCGCCATCATTTTACCACCGATTGGCAACATGATCATAGTCGCAACAGAAGAAATACTCAAATACAATGTCAGTTGCCCCATACCAATACCTAAGTCACTTGAAACACCTGGCAAAAAGAGACCCGCAGAGTTGTTGACTGCCCCTTTTCCAAGACCAACCATAATACTTAGTCCTAATAAAACCCACCATGCATAATGGATTTTCTTTCTTGTCTTTTCCATTCTGACAAACCTACTTCCTTCAATCTTATTTTATTAACAAAAAGTAAACTCGTAATAGTACTATTGAATTAATACTTTGACGCCAAACGATTATACCATGTTTTTTCAAGAAAGCACTATCTAATTTTAATATTTTATGTAGTTTTAGCTCGAGTTTTGTCATATTCCCCCTCACTTTTACCTATTTATAGTTATACTAACAATAAATTGCTCTTCCCAGTATAATGAATATCAAATTTTTAACAAAAAATAAGGATAATAATACCGGCACCTTTTTTATTATTTTTTTGATATGACTGTTTTTCATGAAGCACCACTCATAATAGAAATACCGCTTCCATTTATGAATTAAAAAGGAAGATAGATGCTTCTATCACATCCACCTTCACTGTTAACCTCATTTATTTAATACAATCTTTCTCCTCTCTGTATGTCGAATAATTGAAATACTTGCTTCATATAACAACAGCATTGGAATAAGTACGATTAATTGACTCACAAAGTCTGGTGGCGTGATAAGCGCTGAGACAAGGCCAATCGAAACGTAAGACCATTTCCGAACTTTTTTCATGGACTCCGCTGACAGTAAGCCTATTGCAGATAAAAACAAAGCAGCAATAGGTAGTTCAAATAATAATCCTAACGGTAACGTCGTCATCAGGAGAAAACGTATATACTCTTGGGCAGATACCATTACTGAAAAGTTCACTGCCCCTATCGAGAGTAGAAAATGATAACTGAGCGGATTGACAACGAAATAACCAAAAGATACTCCAAGCACAAAGAGGATGAACATTATAGGAGAGTAGATACCAAGAAACCGACTTTCCTTATCCGTTAATCCTGGTTTTACAAATGCCCAAACGAAGTGACATACGAATGGGAGAGCCACTCCAAATGTAATAGCTGTTGCAACAGACATATAAAATCGGACGACTTCTAACGGTCCAAGAATTACTAAATCATGTCCTTTTGTTATATACGGTAACCATAAGTTTATTGTGGAAAACACAATAATAAAAATAACCAAAAATACAATACCCGCTTTAATGAGTTGCTTACGTAATTCAGTTAAATGTCCAACGAGTGGGGCTTCACTTTCCAAGCTCTCTGAACGTTCTTCATTTTCTTCTGAAATTTTCATTCAACCACCTATAAACTCTCTTTCTTCGGCGTTTCCTTCGTTACAACCTCTTCATCTTCCATAATATCTCGTGCCGATTTTTTAAACTCTGATAATGTCTTTCCGACTGCAGAACCTACTTCAGGCAATTTCCGAGGACCAAACAAGATGAGAACAATGACCAAAATAATAATTAATCCAGGTACTCCAATTGACGCAATTCCACCCATAACGCCATAGCTCCTCTCATGACTTCACCGATTTCGAATCCCTTCAACTTTTGCATTTACAATTACTATCGCTACCTACAGATAAGCATGGCAAATAATGCATTGTTTCATACATATATTCAGATACGCGGATTCTTTAAACCTTTATCAGAAAAGTCCGATATAATACTCACCGGAATAAAAAGGGGGATTTCCTTATGCTAGGAAGTTGGCAGTCAACAGGGTTAACGATTATCCATAATATGAATAGACACAACTATCAAATCTCACGATCCATGGAGCGGCTTTCAAGTGGTTTGCGGATTAATCGTGCAGGAGATGACCCTGCCGGTTTAGCTATATCGGAAAAGATGCGTGGACAAATACGCGGATTAAACATGGCGCCCGTAATATTCAAGATGGTATTTCATTATTTACTACTGCTGAAGGTGCACTTAACGAAACCCATTCCATGTTACAAAGGATGCGCGAGTTAACGATTCAGGCTTCCAATGGGACATTGACGAATGCTGATCGAGAAATGCTCGATTTGGAGTTTCAAGAATTAAAAAAAGAAATTCAACGTATATCTACAAATACTGAATTTAATACATTACCTCTACTTGACGGTTCTCGTACTTCCCTTCGTATCCAAGCCGGTGCGAATGAAGGACAATCGATTGAATTCTCTATCGAAGATATGGGAATAGCCGCTATCGGCATTGATAATACTTCAATTGCCACACAGGCTGATGCACAATCCGCAATTACTGCTATCGATCAGGCGATGCAGAACGTTTCTTCTGAACGTGCTAAGTTGGGCGCTTATACAAATAGACTTGAGCATGCATACAATAACGCAGTGAATATGGCAGGCAACTTAACAGACGCAGAGTCACGGATACGCGACGTGGATATCGCTAAGGAAATGATGGCGCTAACACGTGCAAATATTCTAGCACAAGCGAGTCAATACGTACTTGCGTTACATATGATGCAAGCTCAATTTGTATTACAGCTTCTTAAACAATAAAAAGGCTATCCTACTTGTCGTAAAATGAGAATTACCTCAAAACCGACAAATGGTTAGCCTTTTTGTTATCACTTTTCATCAAATCCTAGAATTGGAATTCGATCTTCCTTAAGCTCAACATCTTCTATAGGAAGTTCTATTATGTATTCAAACTTACCGTGTGGTTTCACTTCCAGCTTGTCCTGTACAAAAGAATTGTTTGTCACTAGACTAATCACTCCTGTTGCTTCGTTGAAAGCTTCTACTGCAAAACGATATCCCGAAACAAAAGCAAAAGGTATAATCTCGTAAACATTTTCCAACTCATTTAGCGAGACTTTCTTTCGGTACAACAGTTCATTATTGTCAGCTTGTTCAAATCCCAACTGGACATCACTCGTGTCAAATGAGCGCAAATAAAACTGTTTTTGCGATGATTCAAGTTCGTATTCCTTACTTCTCCATATTGCAAAACGTCCTTTTCTAATAACGTCATCCCTCCTTTAGTCCAATGATTATATACATATAAGTATACCCTTTTCATAAATTTACAGGTATGTTCGTTTCGATTCATTTATCATTTGGAAACCAAAACTTTTTACCTATCATTCACATTGTTTTTCTTTTACAACTGTTCACTTTTGCGTTTATATACCCATTCATGTGGTATACATAGTTAAACTAAAAGGAGGTTACACATTATGGCTGACAATGGATTTTCCGACAAAGTAAAAGGTACTGTCAACAAGACAAAAGGTGAAGCAAAGGACCAATATGGGAATGCTACTAATAACGCATCTTTACAAGCAGAAGGTAAAATTGATAAATTAAAAGGTGAAGTCCAAGAAAAAATTGGTAATATGAAAGATAAAGCACACTTCAAAAAAGAATAGTAGTTGATAAAGAAGCTTTCCATTAATGGAAAGCTTCTTTATTTTTATAAATTCTTCGTGTTAATTTTTGGAACCGTTTTTGGTTGTTCTACTGATTTTTGGTCGTCGGTCATACCCGCAACGAGCTCGCCACTTGAATCTTTTTCAACTTGGCTATCTGGTAACTTTTGCTCTCCCCTTTTTTTATTTTCCTCAAATCTTTCTGTCCTTTTATCATTACTCATTTCTATCCCTCCATAAGTCTCTTTAAATTTACTTTACCCACTTTTCAGTTCAAAAACTCACAATTAAATGTTTAGACTTTATAAAAGAAGTGAATGATATAACCATTACTGAAAGGAGTGTTTTCTTAATGGATATTAAAAACAAAGTTCAAGAAGAGTTGACGCAAATGGATAGCGAGAAAAAAGAAGAAATTCTAGAGAACTTTAATCGATTTAAACAGTATCTATCCGACAAAATCTCCAAAGGTGAAAGTTTAGGCTTAAGTGAAGAACAACTTGCTAAAACAACTGAATTGGTTGCTGGTTATTTAGCAAAACATGAAGAACCACGCAATCGCGAAGAAAATCTACTGCGCCATTTATGGGTCGTCGGTTCCAAAGAAGAACAACATATGCTAGCCCATATGCTATTAAAGATGGTGCGCGAAGCATAATTCTTCCGTACGGAAAGGAGATTGATTGGAATGACTAATAAAAAAGTCTTCACTGAGCGTGATCGTAAAGACGCACACGGTGCCTATATGGACAATCCTGATCACATTCCTACTGATAAGGAAAGCATCTACGATATGCATAAAGACATGCAAACCGTAGATGCCATCCCCCTCGAAGATGCGCGGATGGAGTGGGAAGAAGAGGAAGATCATCGTAGTACTAAACATAACTCTTCTAGCGCCGAAAAGTACCCAGATTAACTAAGATTATAAAAAGACAGTGAGGCATTCAGTACATACTGACAGCCTCACTGTTTTTAATTCGCACAAATGGATTCAATATACATTTCCCGGGAAATGATTGTTTAAATTGTCGTTTTAGAGGCATTTCTTCTCGACATACTGATTCCGACTATGATTAAAAAAACAATCGCGATAACTGTTAAGACAGCACTTTTGTAGAGGTTCATCCTATCTATATCGTGGATAAACCAATCGTTCGCGTAAGAAGATAATTTCCAAGGTGACACTGTCCAATAGGCACCTATTATAGACTCTATCACCGGGTATACAATTGTGATCAGTATAGCAGTGGCAGCAACACCACCTGTCGGTAACATCGTACTAAGTGCTAGCACAATTGTTACAACGAAAACAATCCACAAACTATATGTGCAAATAAATGCGATCGCATCTTTAGTGTTGAGATTATTATATAGAATCGCGATATAATACCACGCAGCAAAAAATCCGAGCCATACACTACTAAGAACAACGCCGTTTACTACCAACCATTTACTTAAGAAATAATTGCGAAATGACATCGGTCTTATATATATAAGTGTAGCTGTTCCATTTTTTCTTTCACCAGCAATCGAACCCATGAAAGCAAGTATTATGACAAGAATTCCTACAATCTGATATTGACCAACTAATGAATAAAAAATGTCTTCTCCTGATAACTCCGGCCATACAAACTCGACATCATCAGGCATATTCCCTACACTTTGCATGATTTCTGGTAAAAAGTGATTGCTGACAGGCTGCAAGATCCCGAAGATAATAAATACAATCGGGATCCAGAGAACTTTATAATTCCTTATATGCTCACGCAATTCCTTCTTCATCAACACACCTAATTCACGCATCAAATCACCGCCACTTTCATGAAGATTTCTTCCAAGCTAGCTGTTTGATGCTCCACTTTCCGAACGCTGCAATTATTCGACTGAAGAATTGTAAGCACTTGGTGCATACTCACATTTGGCTGATCTACAGCTAACGATATTGAAAGATCTTTACTAGTTACTTCCCAAGTGATTAAGCTTTCAAATCGTTTTCGTTCTTCAATCGACTCAAACTCAATTACAATCCGCGGATTTGCATAACGATTACGCACTTCATCTAATGAGCCATTTTCAACAAGCTTTCCATTTCTTAGAAACAACAGCTGATCAGTCATTTGCTCTGCATCATTCAAAATATGCGTAGAATATAAAATTGTCGTTTTCTGTTGAAGTTCTTTTAATAATTCCATCACTTGACGACGACCAACTGGATCGAGTGCAGAAACAGGTTCATCTAATAGCAGTAATTTCGGTTGATGAACAATCGCTTGCGCCAAACCTAACCTCTGTTTCATCCCTCCAGAAAATGTTCCAATTTTCTTTTTCATCACATTACCAATGCCGACAAATTCTAATGTTTTTTTAGCTTCCATCACCGCATTTTTTGTTTCTAGTCCATTTAATCTTGCCGCCATTTCTGTATATTCCAAAGCACTCAGCCAATGGAAAAACTTAGGATACTGAGGTAAAAATCCAATTAATGAACGAATGTCTTTGACGGAGTGATCTTGAAATTGAATCGAACCATTAGTAGGCGTTACCAACCCAGCTAGCATTGATAATGTCGTTGTTTTACCAGCACCATTCGGACCGATAAGTGCAGTCGATGTATGTTCCGCTATATTAAACGTCACTTTATCAGTGGCGAGGTAATCGCCATACTTTTTTGTTAGCTTTTGCACATCGAGAACAGTGTTCATTGTTGCCGCCTCCCGAAAACAAAATAGATAATTGGCCCTAACACATTTACGAAAATAATGATGAAAATCCATATAACGAACGGCCCCTTTGTTCGTTGATGACGAATAACATCAACAAGCGCAACGAACATCAGAATAAGTTGCAAAACAAGAACTGGCAATATAAGTCGCCACGGGATTATTGATAAGTCCATCACATCTACACATCCTTTCTATTTAATCTGTTAAATAAAGCATAACACATCTGTTCCACCTTTAATATAACAGAATTCGTTTCTCTTAGATAAGTTGCTTATACACGTGCATAAAAAAACCGTCGAATTTTTACTTCGACGGAATTCCTTATTCAATTTCTTCTATTCTAGGCATCGCAGATAATGCGCCAGACTTCGTCGTACATAGTCCCCCTAATTTATTGCCAAAAGAGATCACTTCAAGCCATTCCCCATGTGTTTTCGGTTCACCGTATAGATGAATTTGACGGAGGATGCCTGCAATAAATGCATCACCTGCTCCAGTTGTATCGACCGGAACTAAAGGTTTTACTCTAACATGCGTTTCAACACCATGAATGACAGCGAAGGTTCCATGTTCACCCATAGTGATTAGCAGCACCGGAATGTTAAACATCTCCATTTTCCCGATGCCCGCTTCGACAGTTGACGTTTCGGTTAGAAAGAATAACTCTTCCTCTGTTAACTTCACTACATCTGCATCTTTAAAAAACGATAGAATCGTTTCCCGGCAATACGCTTCACTTTCCCATCGAAGCGGTCTAATATTTGCATCTACTGAAATAAGTGTACCGTTTTCTTTAGCTAAACACACCGCTGCACGTGTCGTTTTCAACGCAGTCGGATGAAACATCGTTCCAGAACATATATGAAAAATGGATGCATCTTGGAATGCATCAACAGGCAGATCCACAGCTTCGACTTGTATATCAGGTGTTTCATCGATATATCTATGGAACACACGGTCATTAGTAGGTGTGAGATGTATATAAACACCACTTACTCGTTTAGCATCCAGTTGTTTCGCAAAGGATAAATTAACACCTTCTTGTTGTAATTCTTTCCTGACGAATGCAGATGTTTCATCGTCACCTGTCACTGTAATAAAAGCAGATTCTGCTCCCAATCGAGATACTCCCGCTGCCACATTTACTGTTGCTCCACCTAAGAATGTCTGGAATGTCTCATTCCTTTGATCGTTCGCTATGTAATCGACAAATGCATCCCCGTAAATGAGTACATGTTTTTTTTGAGAAGTAATCATTGTTCGACTCCCTGTCCATTTTTTTCTATCGTATCACGGAATACTATATACAGAAAGCAAACATCATACTGACTTTCCTAAATCCAACTATCACACATATAAACTGACGTCTGACATCCTACCTGTTATTCACAACTACATCATGCTATACTCTTTGAAGGAAATAAGGAGGTTCACTACTTTGAAACAATGGATGTATCCGCTATTTATCGTGCTTGCTGCGAGTTGTTATGGTATTCTCTCTACAATTATAAAATTAGCTATTCAAGATGGCTTCACCGCTTCTGAAGCTGTCACCGCACAATACTTTATCGGTTTTTTTATCGCTCTGATATTATTTATTATCGTACGACACAAGATACCAAAATTCGGTGGCGGCTTTACACTTTTACTTGCTGGGCTATTCACAGCAACAACTGGTACCGTTTATGGACAAACAGTCGAGTACATGCCAGCCTCACTTGCAGTTGTGATGTTGTTTCAATTTACTTGGGTAGGCATCCTTTTTGATTGCATTGCAAAACGTCGTTTTCCTAAGCGCGTTGAGGTAATCTCTTTGTTATTCCTATTCGTAGGAACAATTCTTGCTGCCGGAGTAATCGATGTAGATTTAAGCGGTATCCCATGGCAAGGTTGGATTTGGGGAATGGCTTCCGCTGTTAGTTTCTCTTGCTTCGTCATGGTCAACCAACGTGTTGTCAAAGGAATGGATACAGAAACACGATTGCTGTTTACATCTTTTTTCGCAGCAATCGCAATTTTCTTTTTCCAATCACCTGAAATTGTTTGGAATGGTACATTATTCGACAGTAACCTATTGTTATACGGCGTAATTCTAGGATTTTTCGGGATTGTCATACCGATTTATTTGTTTTCAATTGCGGTTCCGAAAGTTGGTACTGCGTTGACGTCGATTCTAAGTGCAATGGAATTGCCTGTAGCAATTACTGCATCCGTCCTTCTCTTAAGTGAGCGTTTGTCCATTCTACAGATTTCAGGAATTGTTGTCATATTAATTGGCATGACGTTGCCTTCACTAGTACAACGGAAAATAAAATACGGTAGATAAAAGGAATGTCCCCTAAAGTTAGAACTTTAGGGGACATTCCTTTTGAATTGGCACATTTTTAATACACATATGCATAAAATAAGGTGAGACGGGGTATGTATGGAGTAACGGACAGTTTTTCCTTAATTAACCGAAAGGAGGTCAATAGAGGAGATGGATTTTTTTCTACTAGGTATTGATATTCTCGTTATCGCCGCTTTCGTATTATTCATTGCTCTCGTTGCACCCCATTTGATGCGCGTTTTAAAGAACTATAACAATGATCTATTTGTACAGCTAATTCCTGTATTTGCTTTAATATTCTTATGTAGTTTAGCTATCTCAATTGGTTATGGCGGATTTCAAGAGTCATTGTTTTTCAGTTTTATAACGTTCATCTCATTCATACTATTAGCTTCCATGTTGTTCTTAACGTTAATGATTAAAAAGCGTTGGAAAAGGAATTACGATCAACTATTAATTCTAGTTCCTTCATTTTTAAAAGAAAAAGTACTCATTCTCTCAAAAACAAGCTAAATAGATTGCATGTTAACACGGAAGCCACTAAAGGCTTCTTTTTTTGTTTGATTATCATAGCTAAGGTGTGACTCAATTCGTTATGTTCATGCTAAACTTAGTAAGAGTTTGAATGGGGGCGCTATTATGTTAAAAGATCGTTTATATTATAGAGATTCTTATTGTAAGGCATTTACTAGCACTGTCGTTGTAGCTGCTGAAGATCATGCCGGAAATCCGTTTGTTATTCTAGAAAATACTGCTTTTTATCCAACAGGGGGTGGGCAACCAAATGATATAGGTACATTAAATGGTATTGCGGTTATCGATGTCCAAGAAGTTGATGGAGAAATTCGTCATCTATTGGCAGAGAAAATTGTCGTTTCTACGACTGTCGAAGGTGTTATTGATTGGTCACGTCGATTTGACCATATGCAACAACATGCTGGGCAGCACATCCTCAGTGCCTCTTTTGTTGAGCTATTCGGTTTTAACACTGTTAATTTTCATTTAGGACAAGATACAGTTTCGATAGACGTAGACGTCGATTACCTATCACCATCTCAACTTGCGGATGCTGAAAAGCTAGCGAATTCTGTCATCCTTGAAAATCGGCCTATCGAGACAAAATGGGTCCATGAAGCTGAACTTGACCAATATGCATTACGAAAAAAGCTTGCTGTTACAGATGAAATACGACTTGTCATCATACCTGACTTTGATGATAACGGATGCGGGGGAACACATCCTCACTCCACTGGACAAGTACGTGCAATAAAAATTCTATTTGTTGAAAAAGAAAAGAAAAAAATGCGCATCCATTTTGTTTGTGGTGAGCGCGTATTACACCAATTGCATACGACAAATTCAATTGTGTCGAAGGCTTCCAAGCTTTTAAGTATTCCTAGTGACGGAGTTGTGCAGTCTATTGAAAAATTACTAGGTTCCACTCACACACTCGAGAAAACTGTAACTGATATGAACGAAAAATTATTGAATTTTGAAGCACAACACCTTCTAGAATTACACGGGAATACTCGGATAACCGCTACATTCAGTAATCGACCTGTCTACGATTTGCAAAAATTAGCGAAACTACTCACTGCAGAAAACGATTCAATTATCATTCTTTTTGTCAATGACAATGTTGACAAACTACAGTTTGTTGCAGCTTGTGGAACAGATGTGACCGTTAGCATGAAGTCGATTACGTCGACTATCCTTCCCGTTATCAATGGAAAAGGTGGAGGTAGTGATACTTTCGCTCAAGGTGGTGGAGAGAAAACATTATCTAGTAAAGCTTTATTGTTAAAAATGACAGCATTACTCGATTCCTGACTAGGTACTGATGCCCAAAACGACGATAAGTTATTGTTATTCGCTGATATCCGTGCGCCTAACGCTCATATCTATGTTACGAACGCCGATAACCACCTACAGAACGCTGATAAAATTTAGATCATTCACCTAAAAAACGACAACGGAAATATATCCGTTGTCGTTTTTATGAAATTATTTCTTAGTGCCTAGCACTTCATCCCAGTTGATTGTTCCGTCTTTCACTTGTTGACGAAGTTCTTTCGTCATGATGTCTGAAGGACGTCCGCCTGCTGGCCAGTCTTTATCATGCTTGCCCCATTCAGGTCGATCTTGAGATAGAACGAATGCAGCTAAGTCACTTGCTTCTTGGTCTGTTAACGTTCCAGCAGCACCAATTGGCATATTATTTTGGATGTAACCTGCCATCTTAGTCATACGTGCAATTCCAGCACCATCATTGAATGAGCCTTCGCCCCATAGTTTAGGCCCTGTGTTAGAACCCGTACCTGCACCGTCTGCCGCGTGACATGCAATACAAGATTTCTGATAGAGTTCTTCACCATCTGCAATATTTGGCGTTGGTAAATTATCAATGCTGTTCTGATGACGCCAAGGTAGTTCTGCTCCAACCGGAATGCCTTCCGATATGTAAGTTAAATAAGCAACCATTGCATCTAGATCTTCATCATCATCTGCAAATTTTTGCCCGTCCATACTACGAACCATACACCCGTTAATACGTTCTTCAAGTGTAACGATTTGTCCTGATCGACCAATGTACATCGGATAAACAGCAGCCATTCCAACAAGAGAAGAAACTTCTTCGTCTAGCCCTGCTCCCGCATGACAACTTGTACATGAAAGCTGATTGACACGTGCTTCGCCATCTTCAACAGATGCTGCTTCATCACGTAAAATTGTTGATGTATCGTTCGTTAAATTGTAACCACGGAGAATCGCTTCTCCTAATTCACCTTCTGGTAGATCTTCCATAGAAGGTGGATTGTGCGCAATTCCTGCGACTTCTGTTGGTGGAGCTTCGTTTTCAGTAGGTGCTCCGTTTTCATTTGCATTTTCTTTGTTAATCTTTAATTGGTTCGCCATCATGCCTATGACAACGATTGAAACGAAAAATAGGAAGCCTAGGATAAAAGTAGTTCTATTCCGCATATAATTCCCTCCCTTTCAATTCACTTCTAAAGTACCATGTCATTGCCATAAAAGTCTATACTTCTTTAAATTGTTACCAATTTTGTATGAATTATATTTTCAAATTCGACATACTTATTGTTTTTTTCCCAAAAGTATGTATTTTTTCAATCGTTGTTATTGAAATATTTCAAGTAATTGAAACTATTCCCACAAACTAGTCGTTTACTTTTTGAGATTACAAAGGAGGTGATAGCATTGACGTTACTAAAAAAGTCTTTACTCTTAGCTTTAATGATGGTTTTGGCGATAAGTTGGACAAGCGCAAAAGGGCACGCAGCTCATACAGAACAAGAACAACCAATAGATTCTAATCCGCCACCGATGGAAGAAGCAGGACCGATACACGGCATTGATTTTTTCTCTACTCAATATTTGATGAGCGGCTCCTCATTCATTGGTGAACTTGCCAATAAGAACTTAAGTGTCGGTGGAAACACAAAAGCCTATATGATTGTAGATTCGATTAGGGTTGAAACGTATTTACAACGATGGAATTCTACCAAAAGCAAATGGGAAGATGTACTAGCAGTTGCGAATAAAGTAGACTTCGGTAAAAGCTTTTTAACAAGTACGAAAGAAGTAAAAATCGTACGAGGTTATTACTATCGTACGAGAGCAGTTCATCGAATAAATCATAAAGGCGTTCTCGAAGTCTCCAATAGTATGTCTCAGCATATTTTTGTAAATTAAAACAGGGGGTTACCCCCCTGTTTTAATTTACATAGAGTATGCAATTGCTAATACTTCTTCTTTTGTTAAGTTTCCTTCAATCTGAAAATAATTCGCTTGCGTCATCCACGTAAGTGACACGTTTCCATTTTTATATTTCGCTAAGTAAGCTTGATAACCATTCATCTTAATTTCCTCAACTAGCGTATCATCACTATCCATTGTTACGCCGAATGCATAATTGCTCACTAAAGACTTTTCCATAATTGTAAACGATTTTACTCCGCCAATATAATTCAAATAAATTTCTTCACTCTTTTGACCACTTTCTTGCATTACGGTCACTTGGTCAAGTTTGAAATCTTTTACCGCACTTGGAACAACAATCGAAAAGTTCGTTATTTTTGCAGCTTCCTCCAATGTTAATTGTTCAGTTGTGATTTCTGAAGTTTCGATGACTTCAAATTCAGATAAGTCATCACCTTGACCGTCTGATGCTGATCTGGATCGTTCACCGTCTGAACTACCAAACAACTGGGTCACTGAACCTTGAACTTGGGAGAACATTTCACTCCAACGACCAAATGCAGCACCTTGTTGAGGATAGGAAGCTATCAGCACCATAAGCAATACAGAAGCAACAGCTAACAGCACTTTCTTTGGCCATCGTTTTTTCTTAAATAAGTTTATGTCTTTTTTTTGGTTTTCCATCTGCTTCCATGCATCACTTGCTGACAGCTTAGGCGCCGGAATATTACTTAATTGTTCATCCATTGAGTCTTTTATTAACGAATCCATATTATATTTTTTCTTATCAGACATGCCAGATCGCCTCCATAAGTTCAGGATGCTTTTCGATTGACTCTTTCAACATCTTTTTCGCTCGAAAGACACGTGTTTTAACTGTACCTATATTCATTTCCAACATCTGTCCAATCTCTTCATAACTATATTGTTGCACATAATGAAGTATCATTATTTCTTTATAGTTCGGACTCAATTTTTCTATTTCATTCGCTAGAACTTCTCTAATCATCTTATTTTCTAAGCTCGATTCGACAGTCGAATCATCATTCGCGTTTGCATCAGTCGCCTCTATATCCATTAAGACGTCTGTAGTTGTGAAATCGTTCCACTTTTTTCTTTTGCGAAGATGGTCGATGGCTGTCCGTGTTGCTATCGTCGCTAACCATGCGCCTAATTTATCTTCGTCTTGAACGGTATGTATGTTTTTAAATGCTTTTACAAAAGACTCCTGTAATACATCTTGTGCCAAATCGGGGTCTTTCATTACAAAGTACGCAGCATAGTATACACGTTCATAATATTTCTCGAAAATCCGCCTCTCAATGTTAGGATCTTGCTGTTTTAAGTTTCGAAGAATATTTTTAATCATGTTTTCATCTCCTACAACGTTTAGCATCTACGAATAATTTCAATTCTATCACTACTTTTTGAAAAACATTCCATTTATTATAACTAGTATACAATGAATTTCTTGAATAGGCGAAAAAGGTAAAACTGAATATTACCAATCAATCCTTAATGTCTTTTAGAGAAAATAAAAAAGCCCCTTCATTTTTTTGAAGGAACTTTTTTAGCGAATTTTTAATATGCTCTTGCAAACCAGACAGTATGGTTAGATGCTTTTCCACAATTGATACATTTTTCTTTTTTCACCGGCGGCTCAAACGGTATATTCCGCGTCGTAAATTTAGTTACTTCTTTCACATGATCCTCACACGCGTCATCTCCACACCAGCCTGCAAGAATCCAACCTGGAATGTCGCCTTGTTCATTCGACGTTGCAATATGCTCCGTTAATTGTTCAATGGAGTCTACATGCGTATGTGAGTTTTTTTCACGGAATGCACGTGCTTTTTCAAGTAGTCGCGATTGCATAGTAACTAACTCATCTTCGATACGAACAACAAGAGATGTTAGCTCAACCGCCTCTTTTTCTTCTGCATCACGTGCTTTAATTAGCGCTTGTTCATTGTCTAAATCGCGTGGGCCTAATTCAACACGAACCGGTACACCCTTTAGTTCCCATTCATTAAATTTATACCCCGGAGACTGGTCAGAATCATCTAAACGAACCCTAATTCCTTTCGCTTTCAAATCTGCGAAAATACCTTCAAGCTTGTCCATAATTGCAGGGTTCTTCTTCCACGGGCCAACAGGAATCAAGACAACTTGCGTCGGTGCGATACGTGGTGGTAATACAAGACCTTGCTCGTCTCCATGGACCATGATGACAGATCCAATCAAGCGTGTTGACGTTCCCCATGAAGTTGTATGAACAAATTGATGTTTGTTTTCTTTTGTTAAATATTTAATATCAAACGCTTCTGCAAACTTTGTCCCCAAATAATGAGATGTTCCTGCTTGCACAGCTTTTCCATCCTTCATCATTGCTTCGATAGAATACGTGTCCACTGCACCTGCGAATCGTTCAGATGGTGTTTTCTGTCCATCATATACCGGTATTGCTAAGAGCTCTTCTACAACTTCTTTATAAATGTTAAGCATCTGCATCGTCTCTGCACGCGCCTCTTCTTCATCGACATGCGCAGTATGTCCTTCTTGCCATAGGAATTCAGATGTGCGAATGAAAGGTAGTGTTTTTTTCTCCCAACGGAAAACGTTCGCCCATTGGTTGATTAACACAGGTAAATCTCGATAACTTTTAATCCAATCAGAATATAAGTGACCAATCATTGTCTCTGATGTTGGACGAAGTGCTAGACGTTCTTCAAGTTTTTCACCAGCAGCTTCTGTCACCCAAGGTAGCTCAGGAGAGAAACCTTCAATATGGTCCTTCTCTTTTTCAAAAAACGATTCCGGAATCAACATCGGAAAGTAAGCATTACGATGTCCAGTCTCTTTAAAACGACGGTTCATTTCATCCTGAATATGTTCCCAAATTTCAAAACCATCTGGCTTGAATGCGATACAGCCACGAACAGGTGTGTAATCCATTAAATCCGCCTTTTGGATTGTATCAATGTACCAGCTTGTAAAATCGTTTTTTTGTTGATTCGTCATTAAATTTCCCTCCTCAAAATAGTAAAAGCACAAAGATATCCTATAATAAGGACGTCTTTGTGCTGAATGGACGTGGTACCACCTTTGTTTAGCTTACCTATGGCAAGCCCTCAAAAACGTTCATTAACGAGAACGAACCGGTTATGTTGTCATAACATCTCAGTGGTAGGTTTCAATAAGGAGTAGTGGCATGGCTCTCAGCAAAACACCTTGCTCTCTGGTTCACAATTCTTATTTACTTGGTCACGTCATGGATTCATATTACTTATAATGTAGCAAATACTCACGATTAATACAAATAGATTATAATGACAGTGATGCATAAACTATTTTCTATTAAGAAAGGAAGTTTCCATTGAAATTATATATAAGACTCCTTTCCACTATTTCAATCTGCTTCATCCTGTTAGGTTGTGGTCAAGGTAGCTTAACCTCTGACAGCGGACAACAAGTGGACATTGAAAATGACGAAGCCTTTACCCCTTTAGATACAGACATTATTCAAACCAATACATCCACTAAAAATGTAGAAGTCATGGAACAGTTTGTAGCCGATTCAAATGCAGGTCAGGAAGGTGAAGTGAGGTATGTCATTTTTGAGAATGATCACTCACAACCCACTGCCGTATATACTTTAAAATCACGTGTTGATCATGATGCACACCAACAGTGTGTCGAAATTTCACGCGATTGGTCTTACGATTTAGATGGTAAACGTTATATAGAACCCCAGCAATGCAGCAACGTATCCAAAGATTTGGAACACGGATACTATGTTCTGAACAAATGTTTTCATCAATGGGAAATCGATTTGATGCCAATTTCATTACCATAAAACAACAGAAAAAGATGGAAGGACCCATTAGGGACTCTTCCATCTTCCAAGTACATTATTATTCTATTATTCAACGAATGTTCGCAAGTATACCCTCTTGTTCATTCAATACAAGTTGTATTCCCGCTGCAAGAGGATCCTCATTCAGTACTTCCCCTATCCAAAAGCGGATTGCTTGAATCATATCGAAAGACGTTAATCGATGCGTTCTTCCATTAATAACTACTTCTGCTGAAAACCCTTCAGCATCGTCATACATCAGCTCAACTTCGACATTTTCAGGATTCGTTCGATGTTTCTGTGAGAACTCTAAACAAATCGCATTTACAATCTCTTGTTCAGAAATCGTTAGCTCCTCCATGGGTTAACTTCCTCTTTTTGCTTTCTTTGTTTCAGTAAATCAAACACTTTTCGAATGATCACTACTAGGAAAACAATCGCAAATGCATTAATAGCAAAGCCAAGAATAGATCCTAGAACTCCCATATTCGCGAAAAGACTACCGAACAACAATCCTGCAAGCCCACCAACGAATAAACCTTTCATTAATCCACCTGAAAAGAAGCCACCTTTTTTACCGACGTTATTGGCAGTGTTTACTTTGTTCGGAGATTTAGTAAATGATGTATTCTCCTCTTTTTTCTTTTCGACTCTCGGTTTGTTAAATTGATGTTGATTTTGATTTGTATTAAAACTTCTTTTACCGGATTTGTATCCTTTTGCTTCTGCAGTTGACGTTGGATCATTTAATAGTAAACCGCCGATTGGCGACATGACAACGGCAAGTGCGATTAAAACTGCTACGATTTTCTTCATTAATAAATTCCTCCACTTACTAGAATACTATGCATTTAATTAGACGTTAAAATATATAGTTTGTTCCCATTTACCACGCTTATTTTAAAACGGTAATATGATTTGGTTTCTTCCAAAACATTGCCAACACTGTACCAATTAATAGCACGATTGCGGCGAAGTAATAAGGGTAGTTAAAATTCACATCAAATAGGACACCGCCTATAATCGGGCCGAAAATATTACCGATACTTGTGAATGTGGAATTCATCCCCCCTACGAATCCCTGTTCATTGCCCGCAATTTTGGACAAGTATGAGGTGACCGCTGGACGAATGAGGTCAAATCCAACAAACAATACAAACGTCGTTAAGAGTATCGAAAAATAAGAGCTAACAAACGTCATTAACATGACGAGAATGGTGGAAACGAGTAGACTCAATCGTATTAAATTGATTTCACCCATATATTTTGTCAGCCTATCAAATAATAGAACTTGCGCTACAGCACCAACAATTCCACTACCTGTAATTACAATTGCAATATCCTTTGGTGTAAACCCAAATTTATGATCCACAAACAAACTAAATAACGATTCAAACGCCGCAAGACCGAAAGATAGTACAAAAATAATGACAAACGCGATGAAATACATCGGTATAAAAATTCTCTTGAGACCCGTTTGCTGCCCCGCCATCGGAATTTCTTCAGTTCCGCGTTCCGGTTCTCGCAATAAAAATATTGAAAGAATCGCCGCCACGCACCCGAGAACCCCAGCCGAGTAAAATGGCACGCGCGTACCAATTTCAGCTAAAAAGCCACCGATTCCTGGTCCTATAATGAAACCAGTACTGATTGCAGCTGACATATAACCGAGTGCCTTGGAACGGCTTGTCGTTGTCGTAATATCAGCAATAAATGCTGTTACTGCCGGCATAATGAAAGCCGCACTAATGCCGCCTAACATCCGAGAAATGAACAATACTTCAATCGTTTTTCCAAACCCAAATAAAAACTCAGAAAAACCGAATATAAATAAACCGACTACAATCATAATTTTCCGCCCATATTTATCGACCCAACGGCCAGAAATCGGAGAGAAAATCAGTTGTGTAATTGCAAATGTGGCAACCATATACCCTACAATACTTCCATCAATCTTCATCTCATTCATAAGCGTTGGTAATACTGGAATTACAAGTCCAATACCTAAAAACGCAATGAATAGATTCATCAATAGAATGGCCAAAATACCTTTTTTACTTTTCATAATGTATATCCTCGAACTTTCTAAAAAATGGTAGTCGCCGTAACACAACGGTTCAAGGCTCTAATTGAATTATAGCATCTTTAGTCAGTTGTTCTTTATAGGAAGTTTTTAAAACCTTAATATTTATTTCAAATTATGTCCACTTAGCGAACTATATAGACGAACGTTTTTACATAGCATAGTACTTCATAATGCATAAACCGTATGAATGGGTCATCTTTCAACCATCTGTTATACTAAACGAAGAAAAAAACAGCTTTAACTAAGGAGAGATTTTCATGCAAATCATCGCCGGGAAAAATGCAATTATCACGGGTGCAGGTAAAGGAATTGGTCGCGCAACGGCAATTGCTTTTGCACAAGAAGGTATTCATGTTGGTTTGATCGGTAAAACGACTTCGAACTTAGAAAACGTCGCTGATGAACTTCGACAATACGGTGTAAATGTAGCAGTAGCGACTGCCAATGTTGCAGATAATGATGCTGTCATTGCAGCCGTTCAGCAAGTAACTGCAGAACTTGGGCCAATTGATATCCTCATTAACAATGCTGGAGGCGGTAAATTCGGTAAGTTTCTCGAGCTTACTCCCGAGGAATTCAAAACGATTATCGACGTTAACTTAATGGGTGTTTACTATGTAACAAGAGCTGTGCTGCCAGCAATGATTGAGCGCCAAGCTGGAGATATTATCAATATCTCTTCTACTGCCGGACAAAAAGGAGCACCCGTCACAAGTGCATACAGCGCTTCTAAATTTGGTGTTCTCGGACTAACCGAGTCCCTTATGCTTGAAGTGCGTAAACACAATATCCGTGTGACCGCCTTAACGCCGAGTACTGTTGCTACAGATTTAGCTTTCAAAGAAAATATTACAGATGGCAATCCAGATAAGGTACTTCAACCCGAAGACCTTGCAGAAATGATGGTTGCCCAACTAAAATTACATCCTCGCGTCTTGCTCAAATCAGCAGGTTTGTGGTCAACAAATCCTTAATTTCATTGAAAGGACCTCCCATACGGCTTATACCGCGGAAGGTCCTTTCAATTTTTCATTTTGAACAAAGAACAATAATACGACTCGGCGTCGTTTGAGCAGGGATGCTTCTTGTCGTCGCACCATAAATAACGATCAAATTTCGACTTGCTACACTGCCAGTAAAGGCTTGCCCATTTTCCAATACTATCTGTGTCCTCGGTGAGAGGTTCAACTTTAACATCCCATTACTGCTTTCCAATTGTCGATTAAAATAGTCCACTGAGACATTTTGATGCCCACTATTTTTGGACATAACAATTGCTCTGTATTGAGGTGGATAAATAAGAGGTGTTGGGGCATTCGCATTAAAAAAGCCTGTCACTCTATCTCCAACAACAAGCATCACATGATCCACAAAATAGGTTGTCGGTTCTACAACAAAGTTTACACTGCTACCTTGCCCATTATCTACGGAAATTAGCTTATAACAACCTACTTCATTATTCTGTCCAATTGAAAAGTCTTCGATTGCTGTGACGTAACCACTAAACGCATTAAACATAACCATTCAATTCCTCCTTATCCATATAGACTATGCCCTAGATAGGCATCTTGCGAATCATTCAAAAGCGATACCTTGCTTTTCAAACATCGCTCTTCTATACTTTTAAAACACAACTAATTGCAATAGTGGTTCTACAAGAAGAAAGGAGATTTTAAAAACATGTTAAAAACAACCGTCTTTGAACAATTAAAACAAGCAATGAGAGACAAAGATGTATTATCCAAAGGTGTACTGACATTGCTTAAATCAGCACTCGACCTTGCTGAAAAAGAAAAAGGTGCAAGCTTAACAGAAGATGAAGAAGTTTCAATTGTTAATCGTGAAATTAAACAAACCAATCAAGCGCTAGAAGGTGCGCAGAAAGCAGCGCGTCAAGATTTGATTGAAAAAGAGGAAGCTAAATTAATGCTCCTTAAAACCTTCTTACCAAAACAGCTAAGTGAAGATGAAGTAAAGGTTTTATTAACAGAAGCTGGTATTACAACAGGTATGAATATGGGTGATGCCATGAAAATTGCTAAACCGCTACTTGCCAGTAAGACTGATGGCGCAACGATGTCAAAAGCTGTAAAGAGCCTCATTCAATAAGTTGATATGGAAGTTCATCCCGATATTTGCGGATGGACTTTTTTAATGCTATCCTTCCACTCGCTAGACGATGATTGCTTACAGTTGAAAGTGCTCTTTTATCGTCTTCGCTACTTCCTCAGCATTTAAATCCGTATTATTAATCCTTAAATAATTCGACCGGGTAATCTCACCTTCTAAAGAATTCAATCGATGTTTTTCCATAGATGACTTTAAATCATTCTCAGACCACTCTATGTTTCTCTTCGTAGGCTTTTGTTCAAGACGATGTGGGCTTTTATTTCGCTTAAGCCTCTCATCCATATCCGCTTCAAGTTCAACAAAATACAGCGTAGCATTTTCTGATTCAAATAGCTGGCAGACATGATTTACATAATCCCAGTCTTCTTGCATATCAAATGCCCAAACGAATGTAAAAATCATACCGTACAACTCACTTTTGGAGACCGCCTCAAATATTTCTTGTCGAAATAATTGAACCAACCGTTTCCCCTCTTCCGTTCCGTAGCCAAAAAACGGACTCACCAAGTCAATCGTCATATGATTATGAAAAAGTTTTAAATCCGTTACATTTGCTAACTCTTGTCCCACAGTCATTTTACCTACGGCTTGCGGACCAAATAACAACACAAACTTCATACAAACAATCTCCCTTACAACTTTATGAACATTCATTTCATAGAATGTTTAACACTTTTAACCCTTGGACAACAATCAGACCACTAAAAAATAATAGAAAAATGAATAGAAATAATAGCAAGCTACCAGACATAAACATAAACAGAACAAATAACATATGTATCCTTCATTGCAAAGTATGTGAGAAAGAAATGGTTCCGCCACTTCTTCAATTCTATGATAATAAAAGTATACCAAAAACGATTAACACTTTCTGATAAAAGGGAATATTCTCGAAAAACACTGCTTAGGTAAACCTATTTGGATATTATTGTAAAAAGTGGAGGGATTTACAGAGTGAGTAAAGAGACTGAAGGATTCTTTGAAAAAGAAATCCAAAGCGTTGTAAAAGGTAGAGTAGAACGAAAAGAAGGGGATCCAACTGCTGCTTTCAAAGGCGCTTCTTGGGCAGCCTTACTAATAGGTATCTCGGCTTATCTAATTGGATTGTTCAATGCAGCAATGGAACTGAATGAAAAAGGTTATTATTTTGCCATTTTAGTATTCGGGCTCTACGCGGCTGTTTCTTTACAGAAGGCAGTTCGTGATAAAGACGAAGGTATCCCAGTTACAAACATCTATTATGGAATTAGTTGGTTTGCACTTATTGTATCCATATCATTGATGGGCATCGGCTTATTTAATGCTGGAAGTATCATTCTCAGTGAAAAAGGTTTTTATGCCATGGCATTTGTCCTAAGTATCTTTTCAGCAATCACCGTTCAAAAGAATGTTAGAGACATGGAAAAAGCACACGCTCGCGATTGAATTATAAGCCATATATACAAAAGAGGAGTACCCCTGTTCTAGATGTAGAATGGGGTACTCCTCTTTTGATTGACTGTGAATATTGTGGGGATTACTCATTCCTTCCCAAGTCATTCAACTCTATCAAGCATCGTTCCTATATCTGACGCAGTCGTGGGATAAGCAAAGATTGTCTTTTTAACTTCCTCCATCGTTAACTCTAGGCGAATTGCAGTTGAAAAATGATTGATTAAATCATCCGCATTGTCTCCTAGAATATGTGCACCTAAAATAGTTCCTTTGTCTTGATGTGTAATGAGCTTGAAAGCAGCGACTTGCTCATTCGTTCGTCTAAAAGTAAACCAGTCTGTAACTTTATGATACGTCACTTTCGTATTCTGACTCGTTTCTTGCGCTTCCTGCTCGGTCATGCCTACGGAACCGATTTTCGGCACAGTAAAAGCGACAGATGGTACGACTGGGTAATCTATTGGTGTACGATTATCATGCAACACATTTTGGATAACTACCGCAGAATCTCTTGAAGCTATCGGTGTTAATGGTGGCGCTTCTGTTTCTGCTGAATCCCCCGCTGCATATACATTTGGATTACTGGTGCTTTGGAGGTATTCATTGACATGGATACCTCCCTTTTCTCCAATGGCAACATTGCCTTTTTCAAGATTCATGTCCAAGGCCGGTTTTCGTCCTAATCCATGAACGACAACATCACCTGTAAACGTTTGTTTTAATCCAGCTTTTTTCCCTGTAACGGTGAATTGCTCTCCATCTTTTTTCACCGTTTCGACACGTGTATTCAAGTGAATTTGAATACCTACTTCTTCAGAGCGTTTAACAAGTAAATCTACTAAATCTTGATCGAACTGTTCAAGAGGACGTTCGCCACCATGAATTATTTGTACTTCCGATCCTGCTCGTGCTGCGAGATGAGCTAGTTCCATCGAAATGTAGCCACCACCTGCAAAAATGATTTTCTTTGGCAATGCTTCAAGCTCTAAGAAATCATCACTATGAATCATTAGGCTTTCTCCTTCTAGACCTAATTTCACAGGTTCAGCACCTGTTGCAAGAACGATCTTCTCACCTATTAGTAAGTCTCCACCTACTTTGATTTCCGTTTCTGATTCAAATGTGGCATCGCCATGGTAGCAATCGATTCCAAGTTCTTTTAGTTTCTTTTCAGTATGTACAGGTACTGGATCTGTAAATGTTTTTTTAAACGACATTAACTCGCCCCAGTTAATCGAAGCATCACCAGCTAGCCCTTTTTCCGCCATACGTTCTTTCCAATCTAACCATTCCGCTGCGCCAACTAAAACTTTTTCCGGATCACAACCACGTTGTGGGCACGTGCCACCAAAGGAACGTCTATCAATAATCGCAACATCTACCCCTGCTTTTTGACACGCTTGTGCAATACTAGAGCCTGCTGTCCCTGTCCCGACGACAATTAAACGATAGTTTTTCTCCATATGTAGTTCCCTCCTAAGTTTTCAGTAAAGTAACTCACTATAAATTATAATTACCCTTCGTGTTCCACAGGTAATCATATTGAATACCACTGTGGATTTTCGGAGAGTTAAAATTCATCCACCGTGCGAATGAATCATAAAACCACTTGATTTCTCACCATTTAGGACTACACTAAAAAAGGACTTTAATTGAGGGGCAACTAACAATGAAAAAAATGATTCAACCTATCTTCCAACGTTACTGGAATCCTTATGTTGTACTGCTCGTTGCAGGAATCCTAAGTTCGGTATATTTTGGACTGACTTCAACCGTTTGGGCCATCACCGGTGAATTCACTCGCCTTGGCGGAGATCTTTTACAACTTTTTGGCGTTGATATTTCTAGCTGGCAATACTTTGAGATGGTTCACCTAAAGGGAACGACTTGGAGCCGTCCTGATGGTTGGATAGTTTGGGGGATGTTTAGCGGCGCTTTGATCATGGTATTACTGAGCAATAATTTCAAAATTCGTTTACCGCAACAAAAACGACGCTATGTACAAGGACTCATGGGTGGTATCGTTGCGGGTTTCGGTGCACGTCTGGCACTAGGCTGCAACTTAGCAGCATTCTTCACGGGCGTCCCACAATTCTCCATTCACTCATGGATTTTCATTGTGGCGACTGGAATTGGTACTTTCTTTGGAGCAAAGCTGACCAAAACACGCTGGTGGAAAGGTCGTCCCACTTTAACACGAGGCGCCAAAAGACCCTCTAAAGTTCAGAAGCGAATTATTCAGCCTTATGTTGGTGGAGCCATTGCAATCCTTTACATCGGTCTGATGATCTATTTCTTTGTAACTGGACAAAAACTGCTTGGTTTAGGCGCATTATTCGGCCTCGCCTTTGGCATATTGATTGAACGTGGACAAATTTGCTTCACATCCGCTTTCCGTGATTTGTTTCTCGTTGGACGTAGCATTATGGCAAAAGCCATCATTGCGGGTATGGCACTCAGTTCCGTTTTAACCGTCATTATTATTGCCGTCTATGACTTAACACCAATTACCCAAATCGCAGCATTGAGCACGTTTGTTGGTGGTACATTGTTTGGACTTGGCATAGTCATGGCATCTGGTTGTGAAACCGGAATGATGTATAGGCTAATGGAAGGACAGGTTCTTTTCTTACCCGTTTTTGCAGGCAATATTATCGGTGCAACGTTCCTTGCGTATGCATGGGATCATTTAGGCATTTATCATGTATTAGTTAAAAATGGCACAAAAATAAACCTATTAGATTCAATAGGGCCGATTGGCGCGATTACAGCAACACTTGCGATGCTAGGCGTACTTTATGCCTTAACGATGAATTTGGAAAAACGTTATCATCGAAACTTGTCCTTGAAGAAAGGAATGAACGTAAATGCAAACTGACAAAGACGTTGCTTTCACCTTAGACTTACGTGGCGAATCTTGCCCATACCCCGTCATCTACACCCTAGAAGCACTAGAAGGTATGAATAATGGCGATCTCTTACAAGTCATCACTGATTGTCCAGGTTCTTTCCGCAACGTGCCAGAAGAAGCACTAGCTCATGGCTACACATTCGCACAGGACCCCGTTAAAAATGGACAGGAATATCTCTTTTATATTTATGCTTAATAAAAAGCAGAATTCCACGTTGAATGGAATTCTGCTTTTTACTGGAGAATAGATAGGTTCCTCTAAAATAATATATTTTCAGTTCGAATGCTGTTTTTTGATAATAGCTAATCATCTCCTCCTATAAATTTATCATCGATCGGATGATATTTCCGACGATTAAAACTTGGAAAAGAATCACTGTAGCAACTAACGTTAACAACGCCCAGACAAGAGAATAGGAAAACATCATAGTTGTGGCTACAATCACTGGGGCACTAATTACCAACGCAACTATAAAGACATAATTCAAGTCATGGCTATAGAATCGAGTGATTTGCATTCTAGACCAACCAATGGCTCGATACATGATGAGCTCCTCTTTACGTTCTTTAAAGATGGCCTCTAAACTTTCCGTCAAGCTATATATCGTCAACGAGACTGTAACCACAATAATTCCTATTTGCAGACTACCCGTTTGCTTCGTTATAAATTCACCTAATGATGTCAAATTGTTTGTAGTAAACGTTTCAACCATTAATAATAGTTGTAACGTTAGCACGATGAGTGAAAATGTAGTCATCACCGTCATGGGTGTCAATATATAACGATAATATCTTCTGCTTTGTCTCCGTTCCCCATAACTTTGACGTTCACTTTTTTTACGATCCCACATAACAGATATCGCGCATACTATCAATGCCACCAAACCTAAAATACTTGCATACCCAATATACATAATCTTCATGTTGAATAAAAACAACAATACTATCGCTACACAACTCGCAACTAACAAAATAAGTCCTTGGTCTAACAATCGAATACGTTTGACTTGTCTCTTTGACCAACCCACGGTTAGTAATAACTGTTTCTCTTCCTCATAAATATGTGCCTCAAATACACTTCTCGTTGCAACCCACGTTAAGCTAAATAATATAAACAAGCCTATCAATACAATAGCTGCTATGTTCCAGGAATCCTCCAACGCCTGCGCCACTCCCAACGTTGTCCATGGTTCAGTCACTTCACCAATTCCTTCGACATCAAGCGTTTTCTGAACAAAGGAAGAACCTGCCACGATAGCCACTTCGTAACCTTGTTCAAGAAGGTCAATCGACAATTCATCAATTCGCTGCTTAGCTGCGTCATTATACTTTGTGATTCCTGCCACCTTAACCCGGATTGCATCAATGGGTTTGTCCCCCTTAATAAGCGCAGCCGAAGCTAAGTCCGTGACAGCACTAGCAGGTGGAGAGACAAAACTTCCCGGTAAGATTGTCGAAGTCACTTGCTTTCCATCCTTTGTGAAAGTTTCCTGCATCGAATATATCCCCAAAGGGCTGGAAACATAAGATGATGTTGTTGCTTCATCGTAAGAAAAAGTACCAACTTGTTCGATTAAGAACGGAAGTATATTTTCTGTTGTCCAACTTGCACCATGTTGCTGAACTTTCTTATATTCAGGAATTCCTTCCTTGTTAACTTTTGAAACCGTAATCTTCCCATCGACTTCTTCGTATTGTATTTTATCAGCTGTATAGTATATCCCTGTATCCTGATCAGTAGCATGTCCTTCAGCTTTTCCAAGTGCATAGTTATCATCCAATTGATATGCCTTTCCATCAAATGGAGTTAAATATGAAGTGAAATCGATGGAATGTCTCGTCTTTTCGTACGTTTGATCAGCCACCCAGTTGGCCATCAGTTGATCTTTCTTTTTAGGTTTATTATATAAACTGTGTAACGCATCCATTGTTTCATCGACATGTTCGGGAGAAAAAAGGTCTACATCTTTACCAAAGTTAATACCAGCAGCAGCGAAAACTTCAGTCAACCGAACATCAATCGGTTTTACATCAACCTCCAGCTTGAGAGGGATATCCAGTCCTTCCCTACGCAGTACTTTTATGAGTTGTGCTCCTGAACTCTCCAAAACAAGTTCCGCATTACTAGAAATAGGCTTATCCAAGAGACTAGAAATTTCTTCACCAACTAGCTTCTCCTCGCTTTCTGGATCGATACCGACGAGCAGATAATAGTTTTTCGGTAGTTCTATTGATAGTAACGAACTACCTCCCATTCCTAATCCATCTTCGTCCACGAGAGTTACAAGCATGCCTTCTTGCACTTTGCCAAAGTACATTAAGTTATTCTTCATAGGAAGACGGTACGTTTGGACACCATCTGATGTTGTGAAGTACCAAGAAAACAACGTCTGTCTTGTGGGTTCTGGCAACCCGATTGACATGCCTTTCCCATTAAAATAACCAATACTCGCAACAGGTGCAGCTATTTCAACGAGTGGATGCTTCTTAATTTTTTCCCATTCATCGATTGAAATTCCACCCTCACTATCACCAATATAATTCTCCGCAATTGTCTCCGTTGACTTCTCAATATCCGTCCGACTGCCCGCTGGACGAACAAGGATATCGAATTGACCGCGTCCGTATTTTTCTAATGTTTGTTCCACAGCTAATTCTGTATTATGCACCTGTTGAATATTGAATGGAATTAAAAAAAAGAATGCAGAAAACGCAAGGAAAATAAGGAGTGTCAACCACTTCCTTTGCTTCCAACGTTTTAGAACAAGATGTATCATGACTGATCCACCCGTTCACTGACAAGCTTCCCTTCCTCTAATGTATAGATTTTATTAGAAAAAGAAGCCACAGTCGCATCATGTGTCACTATAATGATTGTTAGCCCATCTTCGTGTAATCTTTTTAGCAGTTCTAATAAAAGATCCCGATTCGTCGTATCCAAACTACCCGTCGGTTCATCACAGATTAATAGCTTTGGATCCGCAATTAGTGCTCTTGCGATTGAAACACGTTGCTTTTCCCCTCCTGATAATTGCGACGGAAGTCTATTAAATAAAGTTTTATCGATACCGACCTTCTCCAGTAGAATAGCTGCTTTCTTAAGTAGTTGACTTCTTTTATGATCATGAATCGCAGGAAGTATTACATTGTCCAGTACTGAATAATAAGGGAGTAATTTAAAATCTTGAAATACGAGTCCAATCGTTTTTCGTCTGAATTCCCCTCGTTCATCCGTTGACATGACCGAAAAGTCACTTCCCATCAAATTGATACTTCCATTATCCGGCACAATAATTCCCGAAAGGCATTGAATAAGTGTCGTCTTTCCGATTCCAGAAGGACCAATAATTGAAACCCATTCTCCCTCCTTAAGATGTAATGATAGTGCATTCAATATCATCTCGGTCGGGCGGTAACTTTTGTTAATATGATCTACTTTAAGCATCACAATTCCCCCAAATTCAATATAGATAGGTTGTCCTCCATTACATTAAGACATCCCCTACAATAGACGGAATTTTACATTAATTGGTTTCGGTTTTTACCAAAAAATTCATTTTATTAGTTTTGAGAAGCTATTTTCATAACAAAAACTTACACATTAAATTCGAACAGTGTTACTTATTACTCCGGTCGGAGTGACTGCAGTAACACTCGCGATGCTAAACGACCTTTATTACTTAATAGATATATTTAAAAAAACGGTCTCATCAAAATTAGTCTTTGATGAAAGGAATGAAAGTAAATGTATACTAAGAAATAACCTATATATGTTCAAATTATGACAGTATATTTAGAAATTCTACTTGATATGACAACTATCACTAGTGAGCTATTAATTTGTAGTGTAAGTTAACGATAGAGATAGCTAATTCCGATATGAAATTCAAATTTGAGGAGAAATCTTTTATGAAGAAAATAGCTTGGATTACGGATACTGCTGCACAACTAGATGATGCTTTCATCCAAAAGTATAATATTCATATCCTACCTCTTAGTGTTGTTTTTCCAGAGGGATCATATCGGGAATCCATCGATTTAACACAGAAAGAGTTTTACGATAAATTACACTTAACGGGAATTTCACCTAAAACCTCACAACCTGCAATTGGTGAAATGCTTTCTTTATATGAAAAACTACAGGCAGAAGGCTATGACTTCGCGATTGCCTTACACTTATCAAGTAGCCTTTCAGGTACATTTGACAGCGCACAGTCTGCTTCAAAAATGACGGATTTTAACGTCTTTCCAATTGATTCACAAATCGGTTCTTTTCCGATGGTTAAAATGATTGAAGTCGGCAACGAACTGTTTGCAAATGGTAAAGATGTAAAAGAAGTTGTTGCGACCCTTACTGAAATGTCATCTAAATCGAAGTTGTCCTTTATTCCTGCCAGTCTCAACCAATTACATAAAAGTGGTCGGGTTTCTGGTACACAAACATTCTTAAGTAATCTACTGAACATTAAAGTAATCATTAGTTTTAAAAATGGAAAACCTGTTATGAAAGAAAAAGTTCGTTCAATTAAACGAGCAAAAAATAACGTGTCTTCTTTACTTCGTGTGGATATGGATAAACGGACTGTGCCAGAAGTCGCTGTCATCCATTGCAATAATACCCCTGACGCAGAAATATGGAAAAAGGAGCTATTGCAGGAGTTCCCAACTTTAAAAGTACAAGTTGTTTCACTAAGTGTTTGCGTAGGCATACATGCAGGAGAAGGAACTATAGGCTTAAGTTGGGTTACTAATTAATGGCTATATTATAAGACTTCAACTAGTTGAGAAGCTTCATTGCTTTCTTGCATTCTCTTGAATGTACAAAGTTCTATAGACATATGAAAGGGAGGATGAATCCGCAATGGTTTCGCCCCCCTTTTATTTGTTGTAATTTTTTTTGTGCGTACGCTTGTACTAATAGAATTTCTCAAATCGCATACCAATTGAATCAATGAAACCCTCAATCTAGTATCCTAATTTCTTCTCCCCCATAGCAACCCATCTCAACATATGAGATAATTGGACTAGCTAACGAACTGTACTAGAAATGAAAATTTGAGGTGACACCATGAAACCAGTAATCCTAGCTGAAAAGCCATCCCAAGCGAAGGCCTATGCCGACGCTTTTTCCGTGCGTAAACAGGATGGTTTTATGGAGATACATCCGTGTCCTACGTTTCCTGAAGGTGCCTATATTACTTGGGGCGTTGGACATCTTGTGGAACTAAAAGAACCCCATACATACAATCCAAGCTGGAAACGCTGGTCACTTGCAACTTTACCCATCTTGCCAGATCGATATGAGTTTCAAGTCGCACAAGGCAAGTTTAAGCAATTTCAAGTTGTAAAGAAGCTCATTAAAGGAACGGATACCGTTATTAACGCGTGTGACGTGGATCGCGAAGGCTCTAATATTTTTTATAGCATTTATTATCAAACCGGAGCAAAGGGGCAGACCATTCAACGACTTTGGATCAATTCATTAGAAGTCGATGAAGTGCTTAAAGGGTTTGCTAATTTAAGAGATAACCGCAAAGATTTGTTGCTGTATGAAGAAGCAAAGTCTCGTCAAATTAGTGATTGGTTAGTGGGCATGAATGGTTCTAGGCTTTATACGCTTTTATTAAAAGCCAAAGGATTTGACGAAGTGTTTCCAATCGGACGCGTTCAATCACCGACCGTTTATTTAATTTATCAACGTCAAATGGAAATAGAAAACTTCGTTTCCGAACCCTTCTATGAAATTGAAGCAACGTTTACTTCCGAACATGGATCGTATAAAGGTAAGGCAAAAGCAAAAGAACCAAAACGAGAAATCATTCGGGCGTTGTTAGCGGATCATGACATCCTGCCAAACTCTCCAGGAATTGTCACATCCGTAGCAGCGAAAGAAAAACGTACAGCGCCGCCACAGCTTCATTCGCTTTCTACTTTACAAGCGAATGCAAATAAATTGTGGAAAACAAGCCCTGCAAACGTCTTGAAGTTAATGCAAGGCTTATATGAAAAGAAACTCGTGACGTATCCAAGGACCGATTCACGACATATTACACCAAATGAATTTGCGTATTTAGCAGCACAAGTGAGTGACTATCAAAAGGTGATTAATCACCCTTTTCCTGTTGCTTCACTCACTCCCAAAAAACGCTATGTAGATAGTGCAAAAGTACAGGAACACTATGCCATTATCCCAACTAAAAAAATTCCATCAGATGCTGTTTTAAACAGACTCACTCCTTTGGAACGCAATCTTTATGAAGAGGTCGTTCGCACGACACTAGCGATGTTCCATACCGACTACTTGTACACGGAAACAAAGATCACAACAGAAGTAAACAAGCTGAAGTTCTTTACGACCGGTAAAACAGAGCGGGACAAAGGATGGAAAGCATTATTTGTACGTGCTCAAAGTGATAAAGATAAAGATAAAGACAAAGAAGAAGCAACGTTACCGCCTTTGCATGAAAATGAATCCGTTGAAAGTGCAATAGGCATTAAAGAAGGAAAAACACAGCCACCAAAGCCTTATACCGAAGGTCAGCTAATTGCTATGATGAAAACATGCGGGAAACTCGTCGATGATAAAAATGAAACTGACATTCTTAAAGAAATTGAAGGACTGGGCACTGAAGCAACGCGAAGTGGTATCATAGAGACGATTAAACGGCATGGCTATATTAGCGTTACGAAAAATATCGTAGCGATTACCGATAAAGGACGCGTCCTCTGCCAAGCGATTGAAGGTAACCTGCTATCTAGCCCATCCATGACTGCAAAATGGGAGACTTATTTACGAAAGATTGGGAATGGCGAAGGTACACAGGATCGCTTTCTCGGAAGTATTGGGAGATTTCTTCAGAAACTGCTTCAAGAAGTACCTGACCAATTAAAGAAACAAAAAATTGATATCAAGTTGCCACCTTCTGCCAAAAGAAAATATGGACCACCACAAGAAGTTGCTCCTTGCCCTGCATGTAAACAAGGAACAATCGTTGTCAGAAATGAGTTCTACGGATGCAGCAACTATAACAACGGTTGCAAGATGACAATCCCTGGCATCTTTTTAAAAAAGAAAGTAACTGTGCCACAAGTGAAGTTGTTATGTACCCAAGGGAAAACCAATACAATAAAGGGATTCACTGCGCAAAACGGTAGTAAATTCGATGCAATGCTTGCATTAGAAAACGGTAAAGTGAAGGTAGAACTTATACCTGAACAGCAAATTCCAAGTGAGCAGTGAATGTTGTTTTCTTTATCTAAAAAAGCAACGATACACCTATCTTAAAAGGTGTATCGTTGCTTTTTCTGTTTGGCTATCTTCATCTGAAATTATCGTTTCTCAACCTTTTCAGTTAGGAACGTAATAACGACGAATAATGCGAAACTTATAAGTAAAATTGTTCCACCAACAATGTAGAAAACTAATGCAAATGTGTCATTTATATTGAATGGTTTGATGAACTGAAGCCACATGCCTGTTGTTAAACCAATCGAACCAATAATTGCTGACCAACCATGAAACGCAATTAGCTTTTTTGCACGCACTTTATAAATCTTATAGAACACGCCCCATGCGAACATAGATAACCAACCGACTAATAGAATATGCGCATGAATTGGACGAAAAGCGTATGATCCTGAGCCTGCCATATGAGACCCTAGAACGGTACCGATTAAACCAAATAGTGCTGCTATACGAATTAAACGTAAACTCCATTTTGCTTGCATAATGAATTCCTCCAAGTTTTTTATATTATACCTCTATACTAAAGGATCCACATGAACGCAACATGAACTGGAGATTACAAGATTGGCAGTTTGACTGTAAAAATCGTTCCTTTGTTACCATTATGCTGAACTTCAATCGACCCTCGATGTAAGGTTACAACTTGTTGTACGATTGACAAACCGAGTCCAGTACCACCAATTTCTTGTGTTCTTGAATCATCCGCTCTGTAAAACCGGTCAAATATTCGCGCCAGCGATTGATCGTCAATACCAATACCGTTATCACTAATTTTCACAACGACTTCATTAGTGAACTTCGTTAACTCAATTTCTATTGCACCACCAACCTCAGTATATTTCAGCGCATTCGTCAATAAATTTTCCCAAACCTTCTCTAGAAACGCAGGGTCGCCTTGCATTATGACCTCATCTATTTCCATGCTGAGTGACAATTCCTTTTCGACAAGTAGCCATCTGTATTTACGAATGACTTCTTGTAATTGATCATCTAATCGAAATGACTTTATTTGAAGGGGCGAAACTAACTGATCCAGTGAAGTTAACAATAGTAACTGTTTCGTTAATAATGACAATCGTTCTGTTTCTGATTGAATAACCTTTGCATATGAAACGCGATCCACTTCGAGTAGCTCTTTATCCATCAATAATTCTGCATATCCTTTAATATTTAGTAAAGGGGATTGGAAGTCATGAGAGACATCACTAATGAACTCTTTCCGAATTCGATCATTTTCTCCCAATCGTTCCGTCATAACTTGAAAACTATTCGCCAGTTGACCAATCTCATCTTGTCGCTGTATATCCAACGTTCCCGTAAATTGCTCTTTCCCTACCATTTTAGTTGCTGCGGTCAATTCAGTAATTGGCTCAATGAGTTTCTTTGCAACAATCAACATAGACAACAAACTTGCAATCGCCATAACAAGTACCATTCCACCTAAAAGATAATGCACTTCTGTAAACAGCAACTTAATATCTGGGCGTAAATAGAGCGCATATCTTTTGCCCTCATATTCAAATGGCACACCTACCGTATTGGCAAGCTCATCCGAGAAAAAACCAGTTACGAAAGTTTCACTCGGTAAGTTCTTCATACCGTGATAATTTTCTCCTGCCAATACTTGTTCAACTGCTTTTTCGGAAAGATTTTCTTCACGAAATGACGCACCATAATAATTAGCCTGTTTATTTTCATCTACAACGTAAAGCTTATAACCTGCAGCAGCTTGAGTTTCTAGATAGTTGTTAACATCAATATTTTTTGCTGATGAAATATAAGCTGCCATACTTTCAGCGATATGTGTATTCTTCACATCGTTCTGTCCCTTTAATTGACGATGATAATATGTATTCACAGAAAGAAATGCAAGGATTCCACTACCAAGCATGATGACGATTGTAAACGCAATGAATTTTCCATACAACGACTTCATGCAGAAATAACCTCCAACTTATAACCAACGCCACGAACTGTCGATATCTGTACACCTTCAGTTAATTTCTCCAACTTATCGCGCAACCGTTTAACATGAACATTTACAGTCTGATCGTCACCTTCATAGTCATAGCCCCACACACGCTCAATTAGTATTTCCCTCGTGAACACATGATTAGGACGAGACGCCAGTACAGATAATAGTTCAAATTCCTTTAAAGGTAGCAATAACACTTTCTTACCAACAGACACTTCATAACTCTGTCGATTAATCTTCATCGGTCCAGCTGTAATAAAGACATCTACCGCTTTGTCATATCTGCGCAAGATCGCATTCACTCTAAACAACAGTTCCTTCGGTTCAAAAGGCTTAACGACGTAATCATCTGAGCCCGCTAGAAAACCTTTCTCCTTATCTTCCAACTCTCCTTTCGCCGTTAACAATAAAACAGGGATTTCAGCAAGGTCACGTAACTTCTTCGTTAATGTATAGCCGTCCATCTTAGGCATCATGACGTCAACAATCGCCAAGTCCGGTAATTCTTCATCAACAAAGGCGAGTGCTTCAAAACCATTACTCGCCTTCGTGACTGAATAACCAGCCTGTGATAAATGAATCGCAACAAGTTGCAAAATATTAGGATCATCATCTACTACAAGTATTTTCATCCTACAACATGCCTCCTTTTCTTCGCAAAGTACTTTCTACATTCTGCATTTAATAATCCTGACAATAAAATAATAACTGCAGTCATATAAAACCATATTACAAGCAAGATAATACCTGATAATTGTCCGTATAATCTCGTATAATCCACATTTGATACATAACTTCCAAACACTAAAGAAAATAACTGCCATCCAATTGCTGAAAAAAGAGCACCAGGAAACGCTTCCTTAAAGAGTACTTTTCCAGTAGGAACAATTTTATAAAAAAACAAGAAAAACAACAATAAAAATAACGTTCCTAACCCCCATTTAATATTCGGCCAAATATACAACCATCCTTGCCACTCTTCAATTGTATCGTAATACATAACTACTTCATGTAACGCACGCTCAATCAGTGGTAAAAATAAAGACAGCGGAACAATCAACATAAATAGAAACGTAATTCCTAAATCTCGAATAAGCACTTTCCAAAAAGCATAGGTTCGAATCGTTCCATATGCCAAATCTAAAGAACGAGCAAGCGATTGAACCGCCATAGAAGATACCCAAAATGCGCCTATAAGGCTGACATATAAGACATTTCCCTTATCATTCCTTAAAACAGTACGAACATTTTCTTCAATTAAACTAAAAGAAGCTTCAGGTACAAACGGACGTAACAAATTAAATAGAACGCCTTCATGAACTGGAAAATAGCTTAACAATGACAACACAAAAATTAAAAAAGGTAATAAAGACAACAAGAGATAATAAGCTGTTTGAGCTGCTTGGTCAAAAAAACGACCTTTTACAAAACGGATTGCAACATTAATAATGATCTGCATCCATACACCTCCTATTTCCAATATACCCTACTTGTTAAATGAACATGTTAATAATTTTAAAGGTGTTGGGAGATTTATGGATAGCGTCTTTTGTGAGATATGGATTTGCGGGCGGAAAGTAAGTTTTGCGGGCGCTTGCGTATGTTTACGGGCGAAAATCCGTTTTTTCGGGCGGGCTATGCGGTTTACGGGCGAATATCTGTTTTTTCGGGCGGGCTACGTGTATTTACGGGCGATTTATGGCTTTTTCGGGCGCGTAGCCATCACTTGCGGGCGCACAGCGAATAACCTCTAATGTCATCGACAATAGTAAAATAAGCGGATACAAAAAAAGCCACTCCCTAAAAGGAATGACTTCTTAAGTGCCCGGCGACGTCCTACTCTCACAGGGGGAAACCCCCGACTACCATCGGCGCTGAAGAGCTTAACTTCCGTGTTCGGTATGGGAACGGGTGTGACCTCTTCGCCAGCGTCACCAGACTTTATTTCT
>JARIDO010000036.1 GCA_029263895.1 Sporosarcina sp. | reverse complement strand
GGACGCAAACTCCTGAACTGACGAACAGAAACTAGATAGAAGGCTGAATTAGGTCGGATAAGGTTGCAAAACAAACTGAAGTCCAATACTGCCCGAAACCTATACAGTAAATCTAGCAGTTACATGGGAGGAAAGTATTCGCCCTTACCGGGGGAGGTCTTACGAGGGCACAGTGCGAGTTAAATGATAACGAACCAGTGCAATCCTCATGGTGACATGAGGATGAATCGTAAGAAGTCAGCAGAGGTCATAGTAGCGTTCGCTGACAGAACGTGAAGGACTGAACAATAATAATTTTGAGAATACAAGGAGGTGTGGAAATTGCGACAACCGCAGAAAACAGGGAAACCTGGCTACCATCAGATGGATAATGTGGAACATGAAGAGTATGACGGAGTGCATAGTGATTTCCACGGTGAACTGAACAATCAAAATGGTGTACATCTGTTTGAGAAAATTCTTTCAAGAAATAATCTCAATCAAGCTTACCTACAAGTTGTCAGAAATAAGGGAGCCGCTGGCTCAGATGGTATGACCTATGACCAGCTACTTCCACACTTGAAGGAGTACAGGGAAGAATTACTAGTGAAGTTACATAACGGAACTTTTCGCCCGCAACCTGTGTTACGGGTTGAAATTCCTAAGCCAGACGGTGGTGTAAGAAAACTAGGAATTCCAACTGTCATCGACCGAATGATTCAACAAGCAATCAATCAAGTCTTACAACCTATTTTTGACCCTACATTCTCCGATAATAGCTTTGGGTTTCGTCCAAAGCGTAGTGCACACCAAGCGATCACGCTAGCGAAGTCGTATTACGAACAAGGATACAAATACGTTGTAGATATGGATATGAAAGCTTATTTTGACACAGTGAACCACGATAAATTGATGTACTATATTGAGAAAAAGGTCCAAGACCAACGTGTTCTACGTCTTATTCGCCAATATCTCAAGAGTGGTATGATGATAAACGGTTTATTTCAAGCATCCGAAGAGGGAACTCCGCAAGGAGGAAACTTATCACCATTATTAAGTAATATTTACTTGAATGAATTCGATAAGCTCCTCACGAAACGTGGACACAAATTCGTCCGTTACGCCGATGACCTTAACATTTACGTCAAAAGTAGACGGGCAGGCTGTCGAGTGATGGAGAGTTCAATCAACTTCCTGGAAGATGAACTAAAATTAACCGTAAATCGTGAGAAAAGTGCGGTAGGAAGTCCACTGAAACGAAAGTTTTTAGGGTTCTGCTTACTGGCAACTAAAAACGGTGTCAAAATTCGACCACATCAAAAGGCGAAATCTACTGTAAAGCAAAAGTTGAAGAAAATAACAAAGCGAAACAGAGGAAGAAGCATTGAAGTTCTATTCAAGCAAACCAGGCAACTAATGACGGGGTGGATAAACTACTACGGTATTGGTGAAATGAAAAGCTTTATGAATGAATTAAACGGTTGGTTGAAACGACGAATCAGGCAATACATTTGGAAACAGTGGAAAAACCCACGAACCAAATGTAAAAACCTTATTCAACTAGGTATCGAAAAGCGGAAAGCCTATGAATGGTCAAATACCCGAAAGGGTTACTGGAGGATTTCCGCCAGCTACGTTCTTCACAGGTCTTTAACAGATGAAAAACTGATACAACTCGGATATATGGATATATCCGAGAAATACCAGTTAGTACACTCAAATTATTGAACCGCCGTATACGGGTCCGTACGTACGGTGGTGTGAGAGGGTCGAACGAATCAAACAATCGATTCGTTCACTCTACTCGATTTTAGAATGACTTCCTCATCTGTTGTGAAAAAGAAAAATAATTGATGTGTAACTTATTTTGGAATTGACAGTCTAATTAGATAGCTAGGAAAAAAAGAGGGGAGTGAACGATGTGAGGATGAAGAAAACATGGTTGGCAGTGGCACTTGTTCTGATTTTTGGAGCGTTCATATTTGTACTGTTAAATGACAAAGTAAGCGTGTCTGCATCTGAAATTGCGCTTGTCGACCAAGGGTGGCGTGCACATTTTTCGGTGCCGTTAAAAAAGTCAGCAGCTACATCGGGTGGGGTTTTCATTAATAATGACAAGGGAGAAAAAATAACAGTTGATAGTCGCATAGAGAATGGTGGTAAAACGGTATACGTTAATGGACTAAAACCGGGATCATACACATTACATGTAAAACGAAATGCAGTGGCGGGTAAGCTGTTTAAAGTATTTCCCATTCATGTTGTTTCTTTTACTGTTCACGAATCACTTGAGTCAGTAAAAGGTGAGAAAGAATTAGTAGCCTATTTTAGCGATTTGAAAAAGAGACAAAAGGACTCCATTTTTTCGATGAATCGTTTAGAAGAATCTAGAGTTAGTGAAGATAAGGACGTATCTAGTAGTCAGGCAGGAGACGCTGATTATTCCACTACGAATAACCAAGTCGATGGCATAGATGAATCAGATTTTGTGAAAACAGATGGTGAATATATTTACACAGCCATTAGTTCAGGCAATATTACAATTACAGATATTCGAAATCCAAATGAATTAAAAAAAGCAGGCGAAATTAAAATAGGAGAGGATTTCTATGCGAATCAACTATTTCTTCACGGTGATCTCCTTGTCGTTTTAGGTGAGAAGTTTAAGGAGAATGCGATTCAACACAAATTTTTCTCGAGTAATCGTATGATGCCAGGTGTTAATATGACAACAGCAAATATCTATGATGTGTCCAAAAAAGAGAAACCTAAATTAATTCGACAAGTCGGTGCTGAGGGATATATCAATGGCGCGAGAAAATCAGGAGATATCTTGTATTTTGTAACGAATCTTCAGCCGCAATTTTGGGCGATGGATGATATGGACCCTAATTTTTTGCGACCGCAAATTAGTGATTCAAAGAAAGATAACAATACTACTGCACTAGATTACAAGGAAATCACGATTATGCCTGGTGCAATGGAACCAACCTATACAGTTATTACTGCAATTGACCTTGCTTCGCCTGCTCAAAGTAAAGTTGTGACAAAAGGATACCTAGGAGCAAGTGAGCAACTGTATATGTCGAAAGAACATTTATATTTGACTGCATCAGTCTATAATGAAATCGAAACTAAGAACGATGATAGAGACATGGTGGTTTGGAATATGGGAGCCAATCAAAGTGAATTGTTTAAGTTTACGCTCAAAGGAACTGCTGTAGAGTTCCACAGTTCGACATCTGTCAAAGGGACGATTCTTAACCAATTTTCGATGGATGAACATGAAGGTTATTTACGTCTTGTAACGACAGAAGGAAATGCGCGTGATGACAGAAGTCCATCTGAAAACCATTTAATTATTTTAGATGAATCACTCAAGACGGTGGGCTCTGTCGAAGGACTTGCAAAAGGAGAGCGGATTTACTCAGCGCGTTTCATGGGGGATAAAGCCTATATGGTGACATTCAAAGAAACCGATCCTCTATTTGTCATAGACGTAGCTGAACCAACGGCCCCTAAAGTACTTGGAGAATTGAAAATACCGGGTTTCAGTAATTATCTACATCCCCTTGATGAAACACATTTGATAGGCTTTGGCTCTGATACTGTAGTAGAAAAGAACCCAGCCGGTGGCGAACCGAACATCGTGACGCAAGGGATGAAAATATCGCTATTTGATGTATCGGATTTTAACAGTCCAAAAGAACAAGATTCCGTAATTATTGGTGGGAAAGGGACGTATTCACAACTACAGAATGACCATAAAGCATTATTTCAGCACAAAGAACGAAACTTATTTGGTTTTCCGATTATGGTCTATCATGAATCTAAAAAAAATAGCGAAGGAGAACTTGAATTTGATGGTGTGGGTGCTGTAATCTATGAAATTACTGCTGAAAATGGGATTGTATTAAAAGCTGATTTGACTGAGAAAAGTCAAGGAGAGCAATACAGCGAATATGAAAAAGAAATTCATCGTTTGATATATAGTAAAGAATCGATTTACACCATTTCAATGCAAGAAATTAATCAATATTCCATGGATAACTATTCGAAAACAGGAACCCTAGCTATTCAATAAATACAGGAGGCTCGTTTTTAGCGATTTGAAGCTAATCGAGCCTTTTTTATATTCATCCTTTGTGTGGTAACGGAGGAAAAGGAAATGTTGTAATTATGATGAAAACGTTATCGTATAGGTGGTTTTGGATATTGTTTTTTTACAATATGTCAGATAAGATTGGTAAACAAGGATCGAGGAGGGGTGCGGATGGAAAAAAAGGAATTGGCAATCGACTGTTGTCTGTTAGCGGGTCGCTTAATGATGGAGGCGGGAGCGGAAACCTATCGGGTTGAAGATACGATGACTCGAATGGCAGTGACGCAAAACTTACCGGTTACACATAGCTTTGTCACGCCTACGGGTATTCTTTTTTCGCCTGGAAGTCCGCATCAAACAAAATTGGTGAGCATTAAAGAACGGACGACAGATTTAGAAAAGATTGCACTAGTAAATGATGTCTCTCGTAAGTTAACGTCACAAGAATTTACAGTGGAAAAAGCATATGAAAAGCTACAAGAAATTGAACGTGCGAATGTCATGTTCCCACTTTGGTTGCAAGTTTTAGCTGCAGCAATTACAAGCGGATGTTTCCTTATTTTATTTAAGGGTTTGTGGCAAGATATTCCGGTTGCACTTCTTGCTGGTGGCGTAGGTTATTTCGTTGTCATACAAATACATACACTCACACAAGTTAAATTTTTTGCGGAATTTGTTTCATCTTTAGTCATAGCGCTAATCACCTTTGTCGCTATTAAGGTAGGGATAGGGACACAATTGGACAAAATTATTATTGGTTCAGTAATGCCGTTAGTTCCGGGATTACTCATTACGAATGCTGTCCGAGATTTGATGGCTGGACATTTCGTGTCGGGTCTTTCAAAAGGTGCAGAAGCATTTTTAACTGCATTTGCAATTGGGGCGGGGGTTGCCCTAGTGTTGTCGTTTTAAATAGAAAGTGGTGAATGTTATGAGTTGGGTAGTACAAGGAATACTCAGTTTTCTTGCGGCGGCATGCTTTGGTATCCTCTTTAATGCGCCACGGAAAATGTTGATTTATTGTGGCTTTGTCGGAATGACGGGGTGGCTAGTGTATTTTGCATATGTGGGCTTTTCAGACGATGCTGTACAAGCTTCCTTTCTAGGTGCATTTGCAGTAGCGCTAGTAGCGCATATTTTTGCAAAACGATTTCGTATGCCGATGATTATCTTTAGTGTTGCAGGCATTATTCCGCTTGTACCGGGGGGCTTAGCATACAATGCAATGCGGCATATCGTAGAAAACGACTATATCCATTCCATTTCATATGCTTCACAAGCGTTCATGATATCAGGATCTATTGCGATGGGACTTGTTTTTGCTGAGGTAATCATCCAATTGATTTTTAAAACAGGTTTAGGTCGTAAACCTAGGAAGTCGAATTAAAAAAGGAGTGCCCATTCAGCGATGGGTCACTCCGTTTCCTATAACTTAACCAATGTCACTTGCTTTTTGTGGGCGACCAATATAATACCCTTGTAGTGCGTCTACACCCATTTCAATTAACAAGTCGTATTGTTCTTTCGTTTCAATTCCTTCCGCAACGATGTACATGCCCATCGACTTACCGAAACGAATCATACCATCAACAAGCTGTTGCGTTTTAGGTTGCGTGAGAATAGATTGGATGAAAACTTTATCAATTTTTATTTTTGTAATGGGAAGACTTTGCATATATCGAAAAGATGCATAACCTGTTCCAAAGTCATCCAATGTGAATTCAATACCAAGCTCTTGTAGTTCTTGCATTTGGTGAATAATCGAGTGTTCTTCCTCAGCTTGAAATGCGAACTTTTCCGTAATTTCAAGCTGTAACTGATCAGGTGGACAACTAGTAGTCTTAATGATTTCAATGATTTTTTGTTTCATGCGAGTGTCTGTAAATTCACGTACAGATGTATTAACGGAAATATGAAGGCAATGCCCTTTGTCATTCCACTCAGAACCAAGGTTTGCTGCTTGTTCCAAAACGAAGGCACCAACGGCATGGATCATACCATTTTCTTCCGCAATCGGAATCAGTTCGTCAGGTGTAATGAAACCCAATTCATCGTCCTCCCATCGGACAAGTGCCTCGTATAAATTAATCTTCCCTAAAGCAACATCAAATTGAGGTTGATAGACAACCTGCAATTGATTATGCTCTAAAACGGTGCGCATTTTTCTGTCTATGTTTGCTTTTCTATTTAATATTTTATGAGAATCGGCGGATAAAGAAGTAATTTTACCTCCTCCATTTTCAATGACTTCTTTCGTAGTCGTAAGCGCCGCTTTAAAAAGATGTGTAAAGGTTTGCTGATCTTCTGGGTAGCGTACAATCCCTCCGCTAACTGTCAGCGGTAATGCAATATGGTCGATATAAATCGGCTGTTGTTCAAGAAAAGCATGAAAACCTTGAACATACCATTCGCCGAATGGAGATAGAATAACAAATTCGTTGACGCCGACTCTTGCAATCGGATTGTCTTGGAAGAAACGCTTTAATCGATTTGTAAATGATTTTATAATTTCTTTTTCTGCTTCATGGGGGTGGGAATCTTTTAAGGTATAGTAATGGTCGATTGTCAGATACACAAACGAAAAATGTTTTTTCGATTGAATTTCTTCGTTGACAACGATTTCTAATCGATGTCGGCTCATCAAACCGGTTTCAAAATCTATGTATGCAATTTGTTGTAATTTCTCGCGAAGTTCTATGTCCGCCGTAATATCAAGTTCCAGTAAGGTGACAGATTGCAGTGCGCCGCCAGTATTCAACAGTGGAATGGCGAGCATATTAACATAGTAAGAATTGTTAGAACGGGTCATCTTTTCGACAGTTCCAAACCAATTTTTACCGCTAGCTACATGGTTCCATATGGAGTGTGCTTGCACTTGTGCTTGTTCAGTGTCGGGAAACATCTCCCAAAACGTTTTGCCAAGTATTCTTTTAGGTGTCCAATCGCTAATTTCTAGTAAATTTTTGTTAACGGAAAGAATTGAACCATCGCGATTCATGAGGGTCACCATATAGAATTTTTCGAGACTATGCATGATATCATTCAAGCTCGGCTTGAGAAGGTCGAATTCAGGGCTCATTCAAGTGCCTCCCTTTCGCAAATAATATATTCCATTATAAAGGAAACTTTTATTTAATACATCAAATATGTAATAAATTGATAATCGAATGAATTTTTACAGGAGGTGCACAGATGAATAGATTAAAAGGAATCATGATGATTGTTACAGGTGCTATATTATGGGGAGCGACTGGTCCGATGATGGAATGGCTGTTAGCAAACAGCACCTTATCGGTAACTCTATTGCTCATTGTTCGTTTAATGCTTGCTGGAACGACCGTATTAACCGTATTAAAAATCAAGAAAGTAAAAATAATGCGGCCGATGCATCAAAAAGTCTGGCTCCGTCAAATGATTATCTTTGGTCTATTCGGCATGTTAGGCGTGCAATATTCATTTCTTGAATCGATAAATTCAAGTAATGCAGTAATTGCAACGCTCTTTCAATTCCTTGCACCCATTTATATTATCATTTTTGTTTCTGTTAGACAAAAATTGGTGCCGCCAAACGCTCAAATACTAGGAATGATCATTACAATGGGGGGATTGTTTCTATTACTGACAAACGGTTCCTTATCAGGATTTACGCTAAGTGCGGAAGGCATCTTTTGGGGTGTTGTAGTCGGATTTGCATTTGCTTTTTACACACTATACCCAGTAAGACTTATGAATGAATGGGGAGTACTTCTCGTTGTCGGTTGGGGAATGGTCATCGGTGGATCGGCTTTGTTTTTATTGAACATAAGATTGTTTTTCTTTGAGTTAGATGCCTTGTTAGATGTAAAAGCAGTTCTCGTCCTACTGGCAGTCGCGATAATTGGGACGGTTGCGTTTGTTTTATTCCTTGGTAGCATGACCTATATTTCTCCTGTTGAGACAAGTATTCTATCAAGTTTTGAACCCTTAACCGCAATGGTCATATCGGTGCTTTGGTTTGGACAGATGCTCGGATTATGGCAATTAACTGGCGCAATCATTATGCTTGTTGGGGTAACAGGACTTTCCGTTGTAGGTGGTCGTGTTGAAAAAACAGATATCCCTTAATGGGATATCTGGTTTCTTCATTCATCTATATATACCAAGTCAACGGAACCATTTGTATGAATGACTAAATCTTTTGGTACACGTAAATAGATGGCGGTAATACGACTTAAGGATGAACTAAAGTTTGAAAGTTGCTCTATACCCGTGAATTGATTGAGTAGATAAGCGTCTTTATATGAAATAAAAGAGATTTCTTTAATGACTTGTTTGTTTATGACTAACGTTGTTGAACCTTTTTTAGTGTTCGTATGCCAAGTCGTCCTTTGAGTTGGAAGTCTATTCGATACATTATTATTATTATTCACGATACCAAGCGGCTTAAAGATGGTTTCTTCTACTAATCCGTCATTTTCTGTTTTTCTTTCGATAAAAATAGTGTTAGGAACATAATCGCTAGACGAAGAAATGTCTAAATTATCATTGACCTCATGGACCTCTTTACTACTAATTTGTGAAGAGTCAATTTCGGATATTTGGCCGTTATAAAGCAATTCATCTACTTTAAATAATTCATCTTCTGATATCTTTTCTAAAGGCGGAGCAGTAATTCTATCATCCATGACAGAAACGACCACTGTCGCTAGCAGTAGAATGGAAGCGTAAACTGTTAAAGAAATAAAGGACCATTTTGTAGGCATGCTAAATTTCACAATCCATTTTGAACGAGTAAATTGAAATGCTAACCCAATAATAATGATGATAAAAACAGGAAGAAAAGTCATTTTCTCACCTCGATTTTCTGAGTAGTGACAATCGAAATAGCGAAAAACAGAAGTGCAGTTAGCGAAACTTTACCAACAAATAATGGGAAAGAATGTTCACTGAAAAAGAATTGTACAATCTGTTCAAAAATGGTCTGCCCCGATGTACTTCCGAATATGAAGAAAAAGAATAAAAAGAGCATAATGATTAAAAGGATAATCCATATAACGCGTTGAAATAGAGAGCCTAAAAGGTAGCCGAACGCTGAAAATAATAGCATGTAAAAAACGGCAGTACCGAGTTGCAAGAGCAATACGGACAAATCGAATGGTTCACTATAGAGTGAGTCCAAACGTAAAAACGTAACCAATTTAAGAAGGGGGCCAGTAAGAGTTACAAATACACCTGCTATTGTACTTGCAAACAGCAAAATGAAAATGTTAGAAAGGTGATGACTTATTCGGTTTGTAGTGAAGGCGAATGCTTCATTGAAATAAGCGGTTGTTGCTAACAAAAAGCCGGTTAACATTGCCCAAATAATCGTAAAAACGGATGTTAAATCACTACTAATTTCAGAGTGACTGATGACCAACATATCATCGCTACTCATTGAACCACTGCTAAATGGACCAACTCCTAAAGCTAATGCCAGTAACTGGACAACTAGCAAGGATGTCCAAATGCTAGGGTACGCTTTGAATTTGAAGGAAATCTGCTTTTTGACGACATCACTCAGACTCGGTTCTACTAAATACATCATCGATTCCCCCCTTCATATTTGCCGTTAGTGCGATATACGCATCATTTGCTGATACGGCGCTGAATTGTATCCCACTTGCCTCCATTAAACGCCTATCATCTAATGTAAAATCATTTTTAACAAGGGTTTCACAAAATGAGCCATTTATTTGTTTGCTAAAGACAGAACGATTTGCAATAGAAGGTAGTACAGATTGCTCCTTACCCTTCACTTTTATGAACATCTCTTGCAAGTCCGTCGTTGAACCGTGGAAATGAATGCCACCACTGTGGATCAATAAAATATCTTCAAGTAAATCCTCGATTTCTTCTAAATGATGACTGGACAAAAGAATAGTTCTTGGATGCGCAATGTAGTCTTTTAACAGCGCTCGGTAAAAATCTTTCCTTACAACAGCGTCCATGCCATTAATAGGTTCATCGAAGATAGTGAGCGGACAATGTGCAGCAATCCCGATAATTGCGTTAAATGTACTTTTCTTTCCCTTAGATAACGTATGATGATGTGATTTTAAATTGAAACTAAAATAGTCGAAAAGCCGTTGTGCTAAGTGAGCATCCCAATTTGGATAAAATCGCTTCGCTTCATTAAGTATATCCGCTAACGTTAACTTGACTGAGAAACTTATCGTGTCGTCAATGAGGATAGAATTTGCTGAAACCATCAAGCTGTTAAAGGGGTTTTCCTCAAACACCTTTACGCTTCCTGCTGAAACCGTTGTGTGACCACTAATCATTTTCATAATCGTCGACTTGCCCACACCATTACGTCCAATGATTCCCGTGAGTGCGCCTTCATTAATTGTGAATGTTAGATTGTTCAATACAGTATTGGATCCATAAGACTTTTTAACTTCTTTAAATTCAACAACTTTCATCATTCATCCTCCTTTTGACGTAATCGCTCTACTTCAATCATGGCGTGTAATTGTTTAGTATCCACTCCAAGTAATGTGGCTTCGTTAAGTAACTGAGAGATTAACGCTTGTAATGTTTCATTTCTTCTTTTGGCTAGTAATTGAGTACGGGCATTTGGCGTGACAAACGTTCCAAGACCACGTCGTTTGTAAATAATTTCAGCATCCAGTAAAAGTGACAGGCCCTTTCCTGCTGTTGCGGGGTTAATATTAAATAGCTCTGCAAGCTGATATTGTGAATGCACTTTTTCATCAGCTAATAGCGTGCCATCAATGATTTCTGTTTCAATCCACTCTGCGATTTGCAAGTAAATCGGTTTTGAAGCATTCGTATTGAGCAATTAGGTCACCTCCTGTTTGTTAGTGCATTACTGTTGTAATGTACTATACGTTGTTATGTGTTTAAAAGCAATAGGTAACTCGTAAAATAATATGAAAAGATTTATCGTTATTTAAACTATCTTAAAAATCAGTTTCATTATCTATACATGAATCATGTCCTATGTAATAATGAAGGGAATTGAAATGTAGTTCGTAAAACGAAGGATATTTGGGGGTCAAAGATGTGAAAACAGTTTTTTCTTACATAAGGCCCTATAAATGGCCAATAGCTATCGCGTTATTCCTAATGCTTATGGAGTTAGCGGTTGAATTAATCCAACCGTTACTCATTGCTAAAATAATAGATGATGGAATTTTAGCGAAAGATTCCACTGTCATATGGACGTGGGGGTCCGTCATGATGATGCTTGCGTTTATTGCGCTCGTTTCAGGTGTTGTTAACTCTTATTTTGCAGCACATGCAGCGCAATCTTTCGCCTATGATCTTAGGCAAGCTCTATTTCGCCAAGTACAGGCGTTTTCAATGGCAACATTTTTACGGTTTCCGACAGCGGGTCTCATTACTAGACTAACAAGTGATGTAACGATGGTGCAAAACGTGTTATTCATGGGGTTGCGTATTATGTTGCGTGCGCCACTTCTTGTCATCGGTAGTATCGTGATGGCATTCGTTGTGAATCCGAAAATTGCACTCTATCTTGTGGTTGGAGCACCGATTCTATTGTTCTTCTTATATTTTATGGCAAGAAAAGGTGTGCACTATTTCGCACGCGTTCAAGATAGATTAGATCGATTGAATCGTGTCATGCAAGAGAACTTACAAGCAGTCCGTCTTATTAAGTCGTATTTAAGGGGCGTTTATGAAGTGGGACGCTTCTCTAAAGTGGCTAACTTACTGAAAAAAGATACAGTAACAGCAATGAGAATGATGGAATTGATATTGCCTGTGCTGATGTTTGTCATGAATGTTAGTTTGATGGCGGTGTTATGGTTTGGAGCAATTGAGGTACAAGATGGTTCCGCGCAAGTAGGGGAGTTAGTAGCAATCGTTAACTATGCAATGCGGATGACAAGTGCATTTTCTATGTTTGCATTCATTATCATTTCATTTTCTAGAGCGAAAGCGTCATCAGAGCGAATGGAAGAAGTGTTGCTAGCAAATGAAGGAATTGAAGCGAATCATCATGAAGGGATTGGGTTTTCTGAAAAACTTGGTGACTTACGATTTGAAGACGTATCCTTCCAGTATCCAGGCAAAGCAGAACCAATTTTGGACCATGTGTCATTTCATATTCAGCCAGGAGAAAAGCTTGCAATTATGGGGTCAACAGGATCTGGGAAATCTACACTTCTTAATCTCATCCCACGAATATTCGAAGCTTCAAGTGGATCGATCTATGTAAGTGGCACAGAAGTGAAGTGTTGGCCGCTAAAAGAACTACGCGATACGATTGGCTTAGTTCCACAACAATCAATGCTTTTCACAGGTTCTATTCTCGATAATTTGTCATGGGGTGACAGAGATGCACATGTCGATGAGTTAGAGAATGCAGCAAGGAAAGCTCAAATTCATGAATCTATCGATTTATTTCCAAAAAAGTATGGAACCCGCGTCGGTCAAAAAGGAGTCAATTTATCAGGCGGTCAAAAACAGCGACTATCCATTGCCCGGGCATTGGTTCGTAAACCATCCATTTTGATACTCGATGATAGTACAAGTGCATTAGACGTTAGAACAGAGACGGCACTTTGGGATGCGTTAGCAACTGAGGATTCAACGATGTTGGTTGTAACACAGAAAATTCATACAGCACAAGGAGCTGATAAAATTCTGCTGCTAGACGAAGGGAAAGTAGTTGGCTATGGAACGCATGTAGAATTGATGAAACAATCGTCCCTATATCGAAAAATAGCCGAATCACAAGCGGAAGGGGATGTGTTGTCTGATGCAGAAGACTATTCGTAAACCTTTCGGCTATGAACCCATCATTAAAAAGGAAGACATTAAAGGACCGGGAAGAAAAAAGAAAGAACGTGCATCTGATTGGCAAACGGTATTGTACCGAATATGGAAGCTTGTAGATGAGCAACGCGGACTCCTAATTGCCGTTTTATTTCTTGTGTTAATGAGTTCCATTCTAATGTTGTTAGGACCGCTGATAATAGGGAAAATCATCGATGCCAACGTTATTCCGATGCAGTTTCAAGGGTTAGGATTGAAAATTGGTTTATTAATTGCAATCTACGCCGGATTGTCATTAGCATTGTATTTTCAAAGTTTTTGGATGGTTGGGATTGCTCAACAAACGGTACTTCGTCTACGTACAGATTTGTTTACTCACTTACAAGCGTTACCTGTCACTTTTTTTGACAAAAGACAGCATGGCGAATTGATGAGCCGCGTGACAAATGACATAGAAAATGTGAGTCAGACATTAAACAGTTCTTTTATACAGGTGTTTTCAAGTGTTTTAACGTTAGTTGGTACATTCGTTGTTATGCTTTATTTGAGCCCATTATTAACGCTCTTAACATTAATAATTGTCCCGGTTATGTTTATTGCTATCCGATGGATTACCCGTAGAACAGGTCTATTATTTAAAGAACAGCAACAAGCCGTTGGTGAGTTAAACGGCATGATTGAAGAAACGATATCGGGGCAGCGTATTGTTAAAGCTTTTTCACAAGAACAGCGTGTATTGGAAGAATTCGCTCAAAAAAGTGAACGACTTAAAAGAACTGGTTTTTGGGCGTTAACATATTCAGGTTTCATTCCAAAAGTGATGAATATGCTTAACAACGCCAGTTTTGCAATTGTTGCAGGTGTGGGGGGACTGTTAGCACTTAAAGGGGATGGGGTCGTAACGATAGGAACGATTGTCATCTTCACAGAATTCGCCCGACAATTTACAAGACCTTTAAATGATTTAGCGAATCAATTTAATACAGTGTTATCTGCAATTGCAGGTGCAGAACGGGTATTCAAAATTATGGATGAAACTGTCGAAAAAGACGATGCTGTAGACCACAAAATGACCATTTTGAATGGAGATGTTAAATTCAAAGATGTGTCATTCGGATATGATGTCGAAGCGGATGGCTATACAATCGACCGAGTATCCTTTCATGTGAAAGCAGGTGAAACAGCAGCTTTCGTCGGTGAAACAGGTGCTGGGAAAACGACGGTTATGCAGTTATTAGCTAGGTTCTATGAGATCGATACAGGCGATATTTTTATCGACAACATTTCCATTCGTGATTTACCGAGAAAGACGTTGAGGAGCCAAATGGCTTTTGTCTTGCAAGATCCTTTCTTATTTGAAGCAACCGTTTTTGAAAATATTCGATACGGTAAATTAGATGCTACCGATGATGAAGTAATTGAAGCTGCTAAAAAAGCGAATGCTCACGACTTCATCTCGAAATTAGAGGAAGGTTATCGAACAGTTCTAACGGCAGATGGCGGAGAGATTTCGCAAGGACAGAAACAATTATTATCGATTGCGAGAGCGCTTATTGCGGATCCGGTATTACTATTGTTGGATGAAGCGACAAGCAGTATTGATACGGTCACTGAGCTAGCCATTCAAGAAGCCCTAGATCGTCTAATGGAAGGCCGAACGAGTATTGTCATTGCCCATCGATTGAATACAGTTCGTAAAGCAGATACCGTATATGTGATGGAAAAGGGAAAACTAATTGAATCCGGTACCCAATCAGATTTAATTGAAAAACAAGGTGTTTATTTCACAATGCTTAAAGATTCAGCATACTAAAAATTAGAAAGGCTACAAGGAAATGAATCCTTGTAGCCTGATTTTATTTCTTATCTTCAAAATCAAGCATAGTACCATCATCAAATTCTACTGTTAACTCGAATTTTGTGTAATCTTCGATTTGGTAGTATTCAAGAATCTTATCAATTGCTTGCTGTTGCGTAGTGTCTTTTGTTAATAATATGGCGACGAATAATTGGTCAAGAGCATCCATTGCTTTCTCATCTTTAAACTTCTCGTTGGCAAGTTTATTTTCATATTCACCATCTGCATTCTTTGTGATTTTATAGTTAGCGTCAATGGCATCTTTTCCGTCCACGTCGATTTCTAAATCGAAAGTGCTAAAACCATAACCATCACCAGTTTCCATGGAGCCGCCGTCTTTTTCCCCTTTATGAATAATTGTTGCGTCTTCACGATTTGGTTTATCCGCATCTTTACTAAAGTTTCCGCAGCCACTTAGAACTAAAACACTGATGAAAAATAATGCGCCAGTCACTTTCATTGGTATCATGTATTTCACGACCCTTTCTCATTTTGTTCTTATCTATTATTTTGCCTATCTCTCCGGTAATTAAACAAAAAACGCAGTATAAATAAAAAAACCGACACAAGGTCGGTTTCTAAAGGATTGTATATAATGAAGTGTCACCATTTTGCAGTATGTTCTTCCGCACATCCGAGCATTTGTCGAATGGTTAAAAATGAACCATTTTCAAGTCTTACGCGCCCATTGAAATAACCTACGAGCTGATGAACTTCCGTGCGTATGACGCGTACATTTGTAGCGGCTATCCGTTCGAAAAACGGCGTAAAAGTTAAATTTACGACATCTGAAAACTTGCTTTTGATCTTCCATGGAGCCATGAAATTTGCAGTATCATAAGAGAAAATGACATCCTCATGAATCTTTGACATAACGCCATCTACAAAAACAGCGTTTTCAGTAAACCCCGTACCATCTGTCCATTTGCCACCTAAATTCAAACCAATACGTTTTCCACCAAGTCGTTGTGATGCCATCGCCCAGTTCCACTCGGAATCGCGCGGCCAAACGCCTCGACCATAGTCGAGCACCGCAAAACTGTACTCGGGATTGAAGTCATATCGTTTATCACCAACCTTAACAAATCCAGCTGTAGGTAACGTATGATGTTTTGCCGTAAACTGAAAAATATCTCTGCTTTTTGGAATGACCACATTCAGTGACTCATCTTGCTCAGGGTGTGAAATGTGTAGATCAGCGTGCAGTACATCATTATCAAAGTCAGAAATGGTAACCGATAAATGCGTTTCCCCTTGAATATGAACAATTTGCACAGACAAATTATCATCCGTGAATTTCACACTCTCCAACACATCTTCGGGCATCTTCACTTTACGTCCCATTGGCAACGTAATCTGTTTCTCGTAAAATCGTTGTGTTTCATAGTCGAGAATATAAACAAAACAAACAGCGGCATAGTCAAGATGACTAATTGTCGCAGAAAAAAGCAAATCCTCACCATAAACACACCAGTAATTCCATTTCTTCTTGCGCATAAAATGCCCAGTCAAATTACTTTTAACAAGCGGCTGTCTTGCATAACCGATTGCCTCAGGATTTAACATACCTTTACCGACACATAAATCAACTGGCTCAACGATTTCTCTCTCTGCATGCTGCATGATGAAGTCCACTCCCTACTTGTCATTCATACTCACGATTGCTATAATTTCTATTGTACCAAACATACGGGGCATTAGCTCAGCTGGGAGAGTGTCACGCTGGCAGTGAAGAGGCGGGAGCGTTTTTTCTTAACAACTCGGGGATATAGTATAATGGGATTACACATGTCTGGCAGACATGCAATACGGATTCGATTTCCGTTATCTCCATACCTTGGTTTATCAAATATCAAAAGTGTTCACCTCAATTTTTGAGTGGCGCACTACGACACTTCCACATCTGTTAAATTACAGAGAATGGGAGTGTTTTTTTATCGTGAAATATTTCGACGAGAAACCAATAATTGCAAAACGACAACCGCACAAACGGTCTGCAGAAAAAGCAGTGAAAAAGGAATCGGTCAAACTAATATTTGAAAAGTTCCTCGAAGTGAAACAGAAACAAAATTTAAGAGTCGCCACGTTAAATCAGCATATTGGACTTTATAAAAGTATTGAAGCGTTTCACGAGTCTCAAAGCGACAGACCATTTTACATTGCAGATATTGATACAGCATTTATTTCCGATTGGGTTCACTGGATGAAAAATATTGCTATTAAATATGATGGTCACGCTTATATGCCAGAACATGCACAAACAATAGGAATGTCAGACGCTACAATTGAAGGACGGCTCAAGTATTTAAAAACATTTGTGAATTGGTGTCTCAAAGAAGAGAAAATAAGCGTGGATCCATTTAAAAAGTTCGATGGTTTCAGAAAAGATGAAGTGGAAATTGATATTTTAAGTCGTGCTGAATTGGATAATTTATTAAAAGTCGTGAAATCACATTCCAATAAATCCTTTAAGAACTTTCGAGATTATTGTTTACTACATTTATTGATTGATTCCATGTTGCGTATAACCGAATGCTTGTTGATTAGTCCGAACGATATTGACCATACGAACAGAACTATCATAATACGTTCTGCCAACGCTAAATAACGTAAAGCACGCATTGTACCGTTATCTAACAAAACGTATCGACTACTTATACAGTTGCATGAAGAAAATGCTTTGTTTGAAGGGGAAGTGGATGATTTATTATTTTTATCGCTTTCAGGTCGAATGTTAAATAATAATAATGTTTTGAGAGACTTTAAGAAATATGCAGTTGAAGCGGGGATAACAAAAAGATTTGATATTCATTTGCTACGACATTCATCTGCTACTCATTATTTAACTTCGTCTGGAGATGTTGAATCGCTCCGTTTGATATTGGGACATGCTGACCTCAGAATTGTTTTAAAATATGTCCATATGTCAGATACCACTGTGACAGAAAAACATGCTGTTAGCGGATTTTTCGGAAGTGAAAACTTGATTAGTCGTAAACGTGATAACAAACGTATATAAATAACCACTGTACATCGTTGCCATTCGTTTGGTGACGGTGTATTGATTTATATGATTAATTATACATAAAATAAAAAACTCACTAGCAACGTGCGCCAGTGAGCCTATATATTATTCGTTTAAAGGTTTTAACATTTCATTTTGAGTAGCAAATTGCATTTCTGGAATTGAAATGATGTTTTTTGAGACAAGCAAAGTAATTAATGACTCCAATAAATCAGAGTTAATGCTGTCGGATTTTTTCAATTTTTCAATTGCTTCCGATACATCTTCCAATTCGTGGAGAGCGTTATACATTTCCTCATCTAACTTATCGTACTGCTCATCCAAAACTTCCACTTGTTCTTTAATTTCTTCGATTTCCGTCATAATAACTCCGCCTTTTCTGGTTTGGTTATTACGCAATTATTGAAACCTATTATGTAAGTTCTATTATCATAGCATCTGAAGATTCTGTTGGCAAGAAAAAACCCGCTAAAAGTATTTAGCGAGTGATGTGTGATTCATTATTTATTTACCGTTAAATTGTGCTTTCGCTTCATAACAATGGTCTAAACTAAGTGGCATTACTCCATAATCAAAGAAAGGTTTGTCCCACAAGTCATTCATTATGTCTTGATTTTCCCATTTTTTAATTCCAATAGTTTCCCTCTGTCGATTTAAAAAACTGAAACATTCTGCTTTGGCGTCCATTTCAAAACTGTTGAAATGACGAATGAGTTTTTGCATGATTTACATTTCCAATTGTTCTTCTGAAGCGTTTTCCAAAATCTTTAATTCGATTTCCGTTAAATAAATCTCAATTGCTTGGTCATTAAGCACTTTCTTCATAATGTAATTCCTCCAATGTTGTTTTGTTATTACAATGTCATTATATTGATTCGATTTCATATGACAGGAGGGATTTTAATTTAATTTCATATACTTCATAAAGATTGAGAGCCATTTATTTCTATATTAGTATTGAAGTGGGATGTGTTATATGAAGAAAAAAGTTTTAATAATACTGGGGATAGTGGCTTTAGGTTTAATCGCATACTTTATATACAGTTTGACGACTAAAGACAGTGTAACAATTAAAAAACAAATCCGAATATCGAAGGTGGCGACACCACAATGCCTGTCATTAATATTGAAGAGAAAAGAAAAATACCCGTTGAAATTGAATTTCCTTTCACTATGCAAGAATTTGATATTCAAGTTGCCATTCACGGCATGTCTCATCAGAAGGTGAAGGCAAGCGATAAGTGGGGTTTCCTACCTATGACACAGGACAGGATAGAACGTCTAATAGAAGTTGTTGAAGAAAATGAATCTTCTTATGAAAATGCCAAAACGTATTTGAATATCTTAAATCGCTGGTCGAATAATGATTTTTCACAATCGGATCTCGACCATAATCTTATCTGGAAAATGCAAAATGGAACGGTAGGACGAGCAACTGGTATTTTAACTTATGAGGAAGAGAAGGAGTTTATAAAAAAGCATTATAAAATTGAAATCGAGGAGTAACGTCAGACAATTGACGTTGCTTTTTTTGCGTTTCAAGTGAATATATGGAACTATTCACCAAAGACATTGAAATAATTGGTATACTGAATATAAAGAGAATGAACGTGTAAAGAGTTTGCTCAAAGGAGGCCTTCTTGATATGTCTTATAAGCGCCGTAATTATAGAAAAAAATACAATTCCAAAAATCGTATGTTAAGAATGAAGTGTCCAGTTCATGGCGTGCTTGTCGGCTACACATCTTCATATGATGATAGCCCTGTGTATGAAGCGTTAAATCGAAATGCCAATAAAGTGGAATTGAAATGCTTTAAATGTATGGAAGAACCTTTTTTAAATGAAAGAAAATATAATTCCATGGTGCAGCAAAAAGTTGAGGAAGATGCTTATAATAAATTCGGGAGAAAATCAAAATTCATTGGAAATATAGGAGTTTTTTTCCTTACCTTGACATTACTTGCACCTATAGTTTTCTGGTTTTTCTCGCTCGGTTTTTTCCGAGGAGTTATATTGGGTGTTATTTTTTATGGTTTGGCCAATCCATTTTTTAGGACATATGCAAAGTATGAAAAACAACGTGTTAATTACATAGAAAAAAACACCGAGCATTTAAATCCGGTGCCAAGTGCTCAAGAAGTTAGAAAAAAAGAAACTGGAGATATTATTTCTTGGAGAATTGAACAAGCAGAAATACGGAAAGAAAAAGAACGTATAGAATTTAAAGAAAAAATGGAATGGTTAAATAGAATGGACCTATCTCTTGAGGAAGTAGATAAAATGCCTGGACTTGATTTTGAGGTATTTATAAAAAACTTGCTGAATAAAAGTGGGTATAAAAACTCTATAGTCTCCAAGGCCTCGGGAGACCAAGGTGCAGATATAATCACATATAAAGACGGTAAAAAAATTGCTGTGCAGTGTAAAAGATATTCAACAAGTAAAGTGTCCAATAGTGCTATTCAAGAAGTTTTTTCGGCAAAAGGATATTTTGATTGTCATGAAGCATATGTAATCACCAATTCTTATTTTACTAAACAAGCAATTGAATTGGCGGAAAAACACCAAGTGAAATTAATTGATAGGCAAGACCTTTTTCGAATGATGGAAAATGCAAATCATACATTTAAAGAAGAAAATATGGCATATCAAACTGAATTTAATTTTGATAATTAATTGAACTACTCGCTATTGTGGGTGGTTCCTTTTTTGTTACAAAAACAAATAAAAAAGCATCCCGAAGGACGCTTAATAATTAAGAGAAAATTAATGCAGCGACAAGTAGGTTCAATCCATTGTTTTCAACATTAAACTTTCTTTGGTAATCACTGCCATTGTAAGTTTTGAACCATTCTTCGAGATAATCTTCAGTTTCTGGTTTTTTTGCAAATTCAACTAAATCTGGCACATCGTATTTCACACCCAAGTAGTTGAAAAGTGTTCGGTTCAAACATTTTTCTTCAACCACGCTGATTTCTTCTTTTTCACCTTTATCAATTAAATGATTAATTAATAGTGTTGGAAATTCTAATCCCTTAGTCATAATATCACCTCCAATATTACTATTTCGCCACAGTAAGACAAATCTCCTGTTAATATGTCATTTCATTTCAATATGTTTTCTGTCTGATAGCATCGCTAAATCTCTTTCCAGTTCTTCAGTGAGTTGAAACATGTAGCATTGAAAATTTCTGTTATCTCTATTTCTAGTGGAATATAAGAAATTATGATTCAGTCGCACCAATTCAACGAAAACTGATTTTTTGTAAATGACTTTCACTTTCGGATAATCTTCCATTGATAAACCTCCTAGTGTGATTTGCTGAAGGGTAGTTGTAGTACAACTACCTAGGTACCAAGGTTCGCCACATGAACTTTGAGATTCCTAACCCGATTCAAACGAATTAAGAAATTCAACCGAATCAAAAGTGATTTGGTCTAATTTAACCGACTCAAAGTTGAGTTGGTCGAATCAAACTCCGTACTTCCTCAACTCTTCATTAATCTCATAGATCCATTCATCATTTTTCATTTGAGACTCGTAGAAACATGCCATTCCATTTACGATGATTTCATAACTGCTGTACATAATAGGAATTTTAACCAAATCATCTTTGATTTGGTTAATAGCAAATACCTCACCAGATATTTCATCTATCGCCACTCCGTTTTCAATCCACATAGCACGCTTTAATTTTGTATCGAATACATACCTCAATGGTCACCACTCCTTTTAATAATTGTATATTGTAAAAATATGGCTGTCGAATAGAATCTGAGAGAATAGTTACCTCACTAATATGATGTGTAAATCTGAGAGAACTATTACCTCAGATATCGAAATCTGAGAGAACTATTCTCCGGTTGCTGAGAGAACAGTTACCTAGAAATAAAAATGAATAACAAAAATATTATAGAATTATCAAATATACAATCGTCCATATAAATGGCATGAAGAAGTAGTAAAGCATCTTGGAGCGTTTGATATAGAAATTATTGCGTATTTCGATGACCACAAGGAATGTCTAAGATTTGAACTTGATTCCATTATTATTTTGCAAGATGAATTTAATATGGCGTGGTGCAATGGGGAGAGGAAAGATGGAAAATACAATCATAGATACGGAAAGAAAGTGTCTGAAGAAACTAAACAAAAAATAAGCATGAAATTGAAAGGGCATGAAGGAGTTGCTGGAGTTCGCAGGAAAAGAACTTTTGAAGAAAAAAATAAAGCGAGGGAAGTTTCTCCTCCAAAAAAACAAATTGTAGCGATTGGCAATAACGAACAATTTGTTTTTGAGTCAGTTAAATATGCAAGTCAACAACTAAATATTAGTCGTGCTAGTCTTATCAATCATTTAAACAATGGCAAACAGCATTCAATTGGTTATAGTTTTAAATATTGTAATTAAATCTTGAGAAGTGTTTCACTCATCTATATAGTTAAGTTAACAGGTATAGTTGGAAGTATTGGTACATCAAGGTTTCTACGGGGCATTAGCTCATCTGGGAGAGTGTCACTCTGGCAGTGTGAAGGTCACCGGTTCGAACCCGGTATGCTCCATATACGAGAAACCTTGTTAAATTAAGATTTAACGAGGTTTCTTTTTTATAAGTACTTTGTTTTAAATTGATTTTTACCTAGTGTGTGCCCGATTGATAAAATTACGGGCAAAAACGTCACTTGCAAGCTCGTCGTCTCTCTTTGTAACATGACCGTAGATAGCTATTGTCCTCAATCAATAAAAAGGGTATATATAATGCGCTAAAATAAATACAGTAGTCTGAATTTTTGATAGACAATAACTTATTTAGTTAGTATGCTAGTTTTAGGGATTAATCCTAATGAAATGTAAATATGTAGAGTGCTTAAAAACCAATTTTTTCTGTCAATTAGGTGTACGTAAACCCTCGTCTCAAGTAAATAATTTTTCGCTATTAATAATTGATATACTTCTTAAAAGTTGTATTTTACAGAAAGTAATGAAAAAACATAAAGCGACTATATCTATATATTTATCAAAACGTAAAGCGAGGTTGTCTTTGTTGAATATTTCTGAAATAGTTCATAAAACCGTGTTGGAATATGATGAAAAGTGTACGTTTTCTGGTTCGGTACTGGTGCAAAGAGCTGAGGAAGTCTATTTAAAAGAAGGATACGGTTACGCCAATAGAAGTGAATGTCTACCAGTTACTTCTACTACCAGATTTGGGATGGCGTCAGGCTGTAAAATATTCACTTCAGTGGCAATTTGTCAATTAGTAGAAAATAAGAAACTTGAATTTGATACGAAATTAAAAGACGTTTTAAAAGTCCCACTTCCTAATTTTGATGAAGAAATCACCATACATCAATTATTAACACATACTTCAGGCGTACCTGATTACTTTGACGAAGATATAATGGAGGACTTTGAAGACCTTTGGAAAGATGTACCCATGTACTCAATGACTACTCCAAATGATTTTCTACCACTGTTCCAACAAGAAAATATGAAGTTCAGTCCTGGTAGTAAATTTTCTTATAACAACTCAGGATTTATTTTACTTGGTTTAGTAGTAGAAGAAATAACCGGTCAAGTGTTTTCGGATTATGTTCAAGAATATATATTTGATGTTTGTGAGATGACTGCTTCAGGATACTATCGTATGGACCAACTTCCAAAAGATACTGCACTAGGTTATATAGATGATGTGGATATGAAGACATGGAAAACAAACTTCTACTCTGTCCCTGTTATTGGTGGACCAGATGGAGGCGCATTTACGACGGTAATTGATTTAACGAAGTTTTGGAATGGCTTAATGAATATGAAACTTCTTACTAGAGAGTACCGTGATGAATTATTATTTCCTCACGTTGAAAGTGGCGAGAATATGGCTTATGGTTACGGTGTTTGGATTTCAAAAGAACAAGGTGAAGTCCTTAAGTATTTAATTTTTGGTTTTGATCCAGGAGTTAGAATGCACTCTTCGGTAAATGTGAAAACAAATATTCAAACACATATCTTGGCCAATGCGGAACAAAGTGTTTATCCAATCGTATTGAGTATAGATGAATTTTACGCTGATGAAAGAGTGTGATTATAGCGTATTAAAATAAATCTTAACTTTTCTATTATTGAAACTTAAATAAGAAAATTATTCTTGTAGTGTATTGCGAATAATTGCGAACTAGTTATTGTTCTATAACGTAATGGCAATTGATAAACTTATAGTTTATCAGTTGCCACTTTTTACTATAAGTTAGTTTATCTATATTGGTTTAATTTATATGCAAAGTACAAAGAATAACTGGCATACACCCAACCAAACTGAATTGAATAGAAGTAACTTGATACTTGTTTAGTAATCATTTCTCGCATTATGTGACAATTATAAGACTTTTTCATTCCAAAACGAGTAATTTAATGTTAAACTAACG
>JARIDO010000033.1 GCA_029263895.1 Sporosarcina sp. | reverse complement strand
CAGGTTGCCCACGTGTTACTCACCCGTCCGCCGCTAAACGAAGGAGCAAGCTCCTTCGTTCCGCTCGACTTGCATGTATTAGGCACGCCGCCAGCGTTCGTCCTGAGCCAGGATCAAACTCTCCATGATACTGACTAGTCGATACGCGCCGCACTGCGTTGTCAGCTGCACTCACTCAATCGGTCACGTACCAAAAGTACGCTCCCTCTCTCGTTCACTTGCTTCCTAGCATTGCAACACGTCTCGACCGTCAGTGACAAATAGAGAAATGATTGCTCATTTCTTGCTGGCATCAATTATGATGTCAATTTTGTTTCTGTTCTTCCGACGGAAATCGGTTTACTTGGAAACGTTTTTGCTTTTTACGTGTTAACGTAAAAGCTGTATTTCGTTGACGTTTTGCTGTTCAGTTTTCAAGGTTCATGTTGTCGTTTGGTAAAAGCGACTTCTCTAATTTATCACCGTACTCTTTAAGAGTCAAGCATTGTTTTAAATACTTTTTACGGGTGAATAATTTCCAAAAGTTCTTCAAGCGACGTTTAATATAATAGCATAGTTATCATTTTAATGTCAACAAGTTTAATAGAACGAATTTATTCCGTTCTATTAACGCCTGCTGCGAATGACTTTACAGTATAATCTCTATGTGAAATCAAGTCATTTTTGGACTCACTTTGAACAACATTCACGAATCCTTTATCGACTAGAAATTCTATAAACACTTCTAGATCTATTGAATATATTTGCATTTCATCATGTTCGTGTAGTTCTTGAATCGTCCAAACATCCTTTTCTTCCATCACACTTATAATATGACGTGCACCATCAGCCGTTCGATTATGAAGGAAAAACTCACTTGCTAAAAACAAAAGTTCTAACCTCTTCTTTAATGGCTCATCGCTCAAGATCAACTCTTCGTATAGCTTATAAATCGAGGGATCTATTTTCTTTACTTGAGACCAAACGGTTACCTCTGGAAACAAACCACTTTCAATGACTGCAAGTCTCGCTAAATGGTGCAATGATTTAACAACATGGTGGTATGCATCCATATTATTCTCTTGTTCAAAATATGTTTTCCCTTCCATATAACCACGAACAAGTTTAGATAGCTCTAACCCCATCTTAATTTCACGTCCATTTAAAGGATATTCCAACATATCTCTTCTAAGTCGCTCTATAAATTCATTTCGATCAAAATAGACCTTGCCATAAAATAACCAATCCACAACTTTTCGTTGAGAACCTACAAGTAACCACTTCTTCAATTGTTTTTCACTTATTGTATGCATAGCTGCACGCTGTTGCCCGTCTGTATAGTGCTTCGTTGTAATCGGAACCTCCGGGTTACTCGTAATAATGAGGAGGATTACATCAAAATTATCCGTTACAGGGTCTCCCTTACTTCTTCTCTCTACAGAAATCACTCCAAGTGTCTCCGGGTCGCTTGCGCGTTCTTGATAAATCGGTCTTAATAATTGTTCCATTACGATACCTCCTTGCAAAATAGTTTTCGACGCAGAACATAAAATGTCCTTTATTTAAAAAGTTCAAAAGCGAGAAAAGAAAGAGATTATGGTATAGTGTTGGATGATAGTTTAAGGAGGCAAACCATATGAAACCTTATAAAAATAAAATAAACCGCATCCGGACTTTTGCTCTGTCATTGATTTTCATCGGTGTCGTCATTATGTATATCGGTATCTTCTTTAGAAGTAATGAGATTATCATGCTAATCTTCATGGTCCTCGGTATGTTAGCAATTCTTGCAAGTACGATTGTTTATGCATGGATCGGCACTTTGTCAACGAGGGCTGTACAAGTCCTTTGTCCAAATTGCGGTAAGCACACTAAGATGCTAGGCCGTGTTGATATGTGCGGTCATTGTCGCGAACCACTTACTTTAGATGAAACGCTTGAAGGTAAAGAATTTGACGTTTCCTACAATCGACCAGCAAAAAAAGAAGATTAATAAAAAATCCGCGTTTCTTCATTAAGTAGAAGAAACGCGGATTTTTTTAATTAGCTTTTACAGCTAAAGACGCACAAGTTGGACATGTTCCGTATACCTCTAGACGATGCGAATTCACTTTAAAACCCGTCATATGAGAAGCTAATCGCTCAACTTCATCCAAGCCAGGATGATGGAAGTCTACGATTGTTCCACATTCATCACAAATAATATGATAATGATCATGTGTGACAAAATCGAATCGACTTGAAGCGTCTCCATATGTGAGTTCTTTTACGAGCCCAGCATTTCGAAAAACACGTAGATTGTTGTAAACAGTAGCAACACTCATGTTTGGAAAATGATTCTCAAGCGATTTATATATGTCATCTGCCGTCGGATGTGATTCGGTTGAAATTAGATACTCTAATATCGCGTGTCGTTGCGGAGTTATTCGTACCCCACTTGCTTTCAATGCGTCCAGCGCGTCTTTCAATTCCATTTCAGACATCGCTAATGCACCCCAATCCAAAGAGATTCTTTAATTATAATTATTATCATTAGTTTACGGTTAACACTAGATAATGTCAACTAAAGTGCCGATTCAAAAGGAGTTAGTAATCAATTAATAGTTTTACACTGAGTAAATGTTCTTTATTTTCTTATTTACTAGTCAATTGACCCAATGTAACTAACGCTTCATTCACATGTCCGTCAACCTTTACTTTTCTCCATTCTTTAACGACTGTACCCGTTGGATCAATTATGAAGGTTGAACGTTCAATCCCCATATATTCTTTACCGAAGGATTTTTTCAATTTCCACACACCGTATGCTTTGGACACTTCGTTATCATCATCCACTAGCAATGAGAATGGTAACCCGTGTTTACTACTAAATTTCTCGTGAGATATTTCGTTATCAGGACTTACACCTAAGATAACTGCATTCAATTTACTAAAGTCCTCAAAGTCATCTCTAAACTCACAAGCTTGCGTTGTGCATCCCGGAGTTGAATCTTTAGGATAAAAGTATAATACAACATATTTTTTCCCGGCGAAGTCCTTGAGTGAGACCCTTTCCCCTTTTTCATTAGACAGTGAAAATCCTGGTGCTTGCATTCCTTGAAGTGTCGTCATTTATAATTCCTCCATTTGGTTTATTTTCTTAATCGTATCGAAGAACTTAACTTGTTTCAATTTCTTTGCCGTAACGCACTCATTTTGTTTACAATAGATAGAGTATACAATCGATCGGAGGAATTAGGATGACTAGAATTATTTCTGAACAAATTTATGATGAGGCTTGCAAACATATAGTAGGTGGTGTTAACAGTCCTTCGCGTGGCTATCGCGCAGTTGGTGGCGGCGCGCCGACTGTCATGGAACGTGGAGAAGGGGCATACTTTTGGGATGTAGATGGAAATAAGTATATTGATTATTTAGCAGCATACGGTCCAATTATTACTGGCCATGCACATCCACATATTACTGAAGCTGTAATAAAAGCTGCTCAAACAGGACTTCTTTACGGAACACCAACACGTCATGAAGTGAAATTCGCAAAAATGTTAAAAGAAGCGATGCCCGGAATGGATAAAGTTCGTTTCGTAAATTCTGGAACTGAAGCAGTGATGACAACTATTCGAGTTTCAAGAGCTTATACAGGTAGAACCAAAATAATGAAATTCGCTGGTTGTTATCATGGACATTCTGATTTAGTTCTTGTTGCAGCTGGTTCTGGACCAGCTACACTTGGCACACCTGATTCAGCGGGAGTACCTAAGTCAACCGCTGAAGAAGTAATTACTATTCCTTTTAATAATCCAACTGCTTATAAGGAAGCGATGGACAAATGGGGAGAAGAAATCGCTTGCGTATTGGTGGAGCCTATTGTCGGCAACTTTGGAATCGTTGAGCCTAATGAAGGTTTCCTACAACTCGTTCATCAGTTAGCAGCTGAAAAGGGCGCTTTAATTGTTTATGATGAAGTAATTACTGCTTTCCGATTCCATTACGGCGGCGCTCAAGATCTTTTAGGTCTCACACCAGATTTAACTGCACTAGGTAAAATTATTGGTGGTGGTCTACCTATCGGGGCATATGGCGGAAAGAAAGAAATCATGGAACAAGTGGCGCCTCTAGGTCCTGCATATCAAGCTGGAACTATGGCAGGTAATCCTGCATCTATTCTTGCAGGTATTGCATGTCTAGAAGTGTTGCAAGAGCCAGGCATCTATGATGAGTTGGATAGATTGGGCGCTATTTTAGAAGACGGAATTTTAGATTCCGCAAAAAGACACGGTATAACACTTACAACAAACCGTCTAAAAGGAGCTCTTACATTATTCTTTACAGATGTAAAAGTTGAGAATTATGAACAAGCTGAAGCTACTAACGGTGAAACTTTTGCGAAATTCTTTAAACTTATGCTAAAGAATGGCATCAATCTTGCACCATCAAAATATGAAGCTTGGTTCCTTACAACTGCTCATACTGAGGAGGATATTAGAACAACACTAACCGCAGTGGATAAAGCTTTTGAAGAACTTTCTGAACAAATGAGTAGTTGACCAATTTGGAAAGTTAAGGTACAGTTGCGGAAAATAGTTATAGTAGAAAGGAAAAAACCATGAAACTAGGTGCCCGCATCTTTAAAACGGGCGTTGCGATTGTTATCGCATTGTTCGTGGCAGAACTGCTACAATTGCCAAATCCAGTTTTCGCAGGAATTGCGGCTATATTTGCCATACAGCCATCTATTTACAGATCGTATTTATCAGTACTAGAACAAATACAAGGTAACTTAATCGGGGCGATAACGGCTGTTTCTTTCGTGCTCTTGTTCGGTCATCAAACGATAACAGTTGGATTAGCGGCAGTTATTATTATCGTCATTATGCTGAAATTAGGATTAGAAAAGTCAGTTTCGTTGGCTCTCGTAACGATGATTGCCATCATGGAAATTAAAGGCGACGCATTCCTGTCATTTGCATTGCTAAGATTCAGCACAATCGTTCTCGGTGTGTTATCAGCATTTATCGTTAACTTGTTATTTTTACCGCCTAAATATGAAACGAAGTTATTCCAATCGATTCACCAAGCCCAAGACGAAATCATTCGTTGGACACGTCTTGCTGGCCGCCAAGCTTCAGAACATATCGCAACGAAAAAGTCTTTGGATATGTTAAAAGAACGACTGATTCAAGTTGACGTATTGTATTCCCTATTTAAAGAGGAACGTAGTTATTTTAAAAAGAATACAAGAACGAAAGCTAGAAAACTTGTCGTCTATCGACAAATGGTTGTCACTTCACGAAGTAGCTATGATGTATTAAAAAGACTGCATCATTTCGAGAATGAACTAATCGATTTGCCTCAGCATTTTAGGTTAATGATTCAGGAACGTCTTGATACATTGCTTACTGCTCATGAGCAGTTGCACTTGAAGTTTATCGGCAAACTAAAGTCAGACATCAATCGAGTTTCATCTAAGGATGATTACATCCAACGACATGATGTCATGAACATCTTTGTAAAAGAAATCGCTATCGCGAGTGAGGAAGAAGAATTCTCTTCCTACCACCTTTTGCACATTCTCTCTTCTATATTGAATTATGAAGAACAACTCGAGCATTTAGACAAACTCATTATTCTTTTCAATAAACATCATGATAACGAGTTAAACACAGAACTTGTAGATGAAATTTATTAATGCGTAAAGCCCCGAAAGCCTAACACATAGGCTATCGGGGCTTTATTGTAGAACGATTTAGTTCTTCATTCGAGGGTCTAATGCATCCCTTAACCCATCTCCCATTAAATTAAAGCCTAATACTGTGAGCATAATGGCTAAACCAGGGAATACCATTGTCCATGGTGCAGATTGTAAAAAGTTCTTAGAATCAGACAACATTTTCCCCCATTCAGGCATCGGTGCCTCTGCACCCAATCCAAGAAAACCAAGTGCAGCAGCTTCTAAAATCGCAGTCGCAATCGCTAAGGTCCCTTGAACAATAACCGGCGCCATTGAGTTTGGAAGGATATGTGCGAATAAAATCCTCGCATCTTTCATACCTATTCCTTTGGCTGCTGTAATGTATTCATCTTCCTTTATACTCAGTACTTTCGAGCGAATCAAACGGCCAAAGTTCGGAATATTAATAACGGCAATCGCTATTAACGCATTTTGTAAACTCGGACCTAATACCGAGACAATTGCTATTGCAAGTAAAATTGATGGGAATGCTAACATAATATCAAAGAAACGAGATATCAACGTATCTACCCATTTACCATAGTATCCAGCAATAATACCTAACATACTCCCGATTACGACTGAACCTACAACCGAGAAGAATCCAATCCATAATGAAATACGCGCACCATGAACAATACGAGAAAGGATATCTCTCCCTAAGTCATCTGTGCCAAACCAAAATTCTGCTGATGGAGGAAGAAGGCGTTTCGGTAAACTTTGATCATTTATACCTTGCGAAACAAGAAATGGTCCGACTATCGCAACAACGATGAAGAAAAATACAATTCCCGCACCTACTACTGCTAATTTACTCTTTTTAAAACCACTCCATGCTTCTCTCCAAGGCCCAACTTCTTTGCTAATTTGCGCCTCAGCAATTCCGTCCATTTTGGGTGCTAATTCAGTCATACACGCTTCCTCCTTCCTCAATCATATTTAATGCGTGGGTCAATTAAGCCATATAACAAGTCTACTAATAAGTTAATCATTACAAAAATGAATGCAACAATGAGTATTCCAGACTGTATAACAGGATAGTCACGTGAACCAATCGCATCATAAATATAACGACCAACTCCCGGCCACGCAAAAATCGTTTCAGTGAGGATCGCACCACCTAGCAACATTCCCATTTGCAAGCCGATGATTGTCAAAACAGGAATAATCGCATTTTTTAACGCATGTTTATAAACAACCCAAAACATTTTTTGCCCTTTTGCTCGTGCTGTTCGAATGTAATCTGCTCTCATTACTTCGAGCATACTCGACCTTGTCATTCGAGCAATAATCGCCATCGGAATTGTCGCTAACGCTAAACCAGGTAATATTAAATGCTTAAGTACTACACCAAGCTGGTCAAATCGACCTTGCATAATTGTATCTAATACAAACAAATGGGTAACAGAACTTATTGGATCTCTTACAGACTCACGTCCAGTAACAGGTAACCAACCTAGTTCTAAAGCAAATACCCATTGCCCCATTAAACCTAACCAAAAAATAGGCATCGATACGCCAACTAATGCCAACACCATTGCAGTATAATCAAACCAAGAGTTTTGGAACCAAGCAGAAATGATTCCTGCATTGATACCAATTACAACTGCAATAATAATTGCGAAAAGCGCGAGTTCAAATGTCGCAGCCAAATAGGGAAATATTTCATCCGCAACTGGTATGCGTGTTTTCATCGACTCCCCTAAATCCCCTTTAAAAATCCCACCAACATAGTGAAAGTATTGAATATACCAAGGATTGTCGAGTCCAAGTTTAATAGTCAACGCTTCAACCGCTTCTTTCGTCGCCTGCTGCCCGAGTATAATTTGCGCTGGATTTCCAGGTATCGCGCGGATAATCATGAAGACAATGAATGTCATCCCAAGCAAGACAGGGACGAGTTGGAGCAATCTTTTTAATATATAGTTGACCATTTTCTTCACCTCTCCAACTTAAAGTCTACACAGTATGTACTTTTTTCGATAAAAGAAAAAGGGAGAAAGCCGAAAGACTTCTCCCTTCCGTCTATTACTTAAATTCTACTTTCGAAAGAAGATCCGACCCAGTTGGGTGTGGAACAAAACCAGTTAAGTTTTTAGCTCCACCAAGTAATGGTGTTGAGTGTGCAAGTGGAACCCACGGTGCATCCTCATGAATGATTTCTTGTGATTTTTTGTATATCTCGTTACGTTTTTCTTCATCTACTTCTGTCTGCGCTTCAATGAATAACTTATGAAGCTCATCATTTTTGTAATACGTATAGTTATTGCTACCGATATTATCTTCATCTAACAAGACATACAAGAAGTTATCTGCATCTCCGTTATCACCAGTCCAACCTAACATGAATGCATCTGCATCGCCTTTACCTACAAGGTCTAGATAAGTCCCCCACTCATGTGAGACGATTTTCGCAGTAATCCCTACATCCGCAAGATTTTTCTGAATAACTTCAGCTATTTTTGAACCGTCTGGCATATACGGACGTGGTTCCGGCATTGCCCATAACTCCATTTCAAACCCTTTTTCTAAACCAGCTGCTTTTAGTAGTTCTTTTGCTTTTTCAGGGTTATATTCATAGCCTTTTACGTCATCGTTATAGCCAGAAATTGATGGCGGCATTGGATTTTTCGCAATATTCGCACGACCTTCAAAGAACGAGTCAACGATTGCTTGCTTATCAATTGCGTAGTTCATTGCTTGGCGTACTTCTTTTTTGTCAAATGGTGGACGTGTTACCGTTAGTCCTAAGTAGCCAACATTCATAGATGGACGTTCGAACAATTGTAATTTGTCATTACCTTCAATTGAAGCACCATCAGAAGGATTGATACCATCTGCTAAGTCAATGCTACCAGACATTAGCTCATTCAAACGAGCTGAGTTATCAGGAATCGATCTAAAAATAACTTTATCAAGCTTAGGTAATCCTTTTTCCCAGTACTTATCAAACTTTTCAAGTGTAATTGACTGATTTGGTTTCCAATTAACAAATTTGAATGGACCTGTACCTACAGGGTTTCTCTCGTAATCATCGTCACCCTTTTCAAAAGCAGTCGGGCTTGAAATCGCAAACGTACTCATTGCAATATTTTTCAAGAATGGCGCTTGAACACGCTTTAATTTAATAACGACAGTGTGATCGCCATCAGCCGTAACTGATTCAATTACATGATCTTCATCATCTTTAAAGCCACCGAACATTGAACTGTAATATGGAAACATTTCCGCATCTCCAGCTGCCCAACGTTCAAAGTTTTTAACGACAGCTTCTGCATTAAAGTCTGTATCATCATGGAATTTTACGCCTTTACGTAATGTGAAGGTATACGTTAGTCCATCTTCACTCGTATCCCACTTTTCAGCAAGACCGGGTTGAATAGTCGTATCATCTTCACCAAAATTTAGAAGCGTTTCAAAAATGTTAACCGTTACTTTAAAAGATTCTCCTTCTGTTATTCTAGATGGATCAAGTGAAGTAGAATCTCCACCGCGCCCAAAGATTAAAGTGTTCTGATTATCCGAACCGCTACCCTTTTCGCCTTTACCTTGTTCTCCCCCCCCTTGCGAACAAGCCGCAAGTGCTGTAGAAAGTACAAGTAGAAGCATTAAGGTAACTGACCATAATTTACTTTTCTTCAAAAAGACCCCTCCATCTGTTTCTGTTTTATATCATTGTTACTCACTTCATCGTAAAGATGGCAAGCAACAGAATGACCGGATTCATGTTGTACAAGTTGCGGAACTACTTTCTCGCAAACATCCATTTTAAATGGACATCGAGTATGGAACGTACATCCTGTAGGCGGATTGGCTGGATTAGGAATATCCCCTTCCAACATAATTTGTTCTTTTTTGTGCGCAGGATCTGGTACGGGTACCGCTGATAGTAAAGCCTGCGTGTAAGGGTGCATCGGTTTCGCATAAAGCTGTTCACTGTCTGCGATTTCTACCATCTTGCCTAAATACATAACCCCTACACGATCGCTAATATGACGGACTACACCTAAGTCATGCGCGATGAAGATATACGTCAAGTTGAATTCTTGTTGCAAATCTTGCATTAAATTTAGCACTTGCGATTGGATTGAAACGTCAAGTGCAGATACAGGTTCATCCGCAATGATTAATTTCGGATTTGTCATAAGCGCCCGTGCAATGCCTATTCGCTGTCTTTGACCACCACTAAATTGGTGGGGATATCTTTTAGCGTGGTATGCACTTAACCCTACTATTTCAAGAAACTCTCGTACTTTCTTTTTTCGTTCCTTCGCATTATCAATGCCGTGTACGACGAGTGGTTCTTCTAGTATTTTTTCAATTGTATGTCTTGGATTAAGTGAAGCATACGGATCTTGAAACACCATTTGTATATCGCGACGCGTTTTTCTCATTTCTTGAGGAGTAAGAGTCGTTAAGTTTTTGCCGTCAAACTCCACAGTCCCCTCTGTCGGTTCAAGTAAACGCATTAGCATTCTGCCTGTTGTTGATTTCCCACAACCCGATTCCCCAACAATTCCAAGCGTTTCGCCTTCATTCACGTGAAAAGAAACATCATCGACTGCTTTTACATAGCCCGTCGTCTTTCCTAGTAACCCCGACTTCACTGGGAAATACTTTTTAAGATTTTCAACTTTTAACAAAGGCTTTACTGTCATTTTGCTCCACTCCTTCCTTGTCATATAGGAAGCAACGGGTATTATGTATATCCGTAGTTTCATAGAGTTCTGGGTTTTCTTGTAAGCAACGGTCAAATGCAAATTCGCATCTTGCTGCAAATCTACAACCTTGTTTAATCGTTCCAGGCTTTGGTACATTTCCGGGTATCGAATATAACCGATCTTTCTTATGACGCATATCCGGAATGGATTGAATCAATCCTTTTGTATAAGGATGTTGAGGATCTTCAAAAATTTGCTTGACAGGTGCTTCTTCAATGATTTGACCTGAATACATTACAATTACACGCTCACACGTTTCTGCAACGACACCTAAGTCATGTGTAATAAGAAGGACTGCTGTGTTTAACCGGCTATTTAAATCTTTCATTAACTTCAATATTTGCGCTTGTATTGTTACATCAAGGGCAGTAGTAGGTTCGTCAGCAATTAAAACTTTCGGGTCACACACTAACGCCATCGCAATCATGACACGTTGTCTCATCCCACCCGATAACTGGTGTGGATAGTCCTTCATTAACGCTTCTGCTCGCGGGAGACCCACAAGCTTCAACATTTCAATTGCACGCTCTACTGCCTTTTTCTTTGACCATCCTTTTTCATGAATACTAATCGCTTCAGTCATCTGATTTCCTATTGTAAATAAAGGATTTAACGAGGTCATCGGCTCTTGGAATATCATCGCAATGTCATTACCACGTATATTGCGCATTTGACGCTCAGACATTTTTAGTAAGTCATTATCTTCGAATACTATCTCTCCACCAACTATTTTTCCTGGCGGATTTGGCACAAGCCCCATAATCGACAGTGAGGTAACACTCTTTCCACAACCCGACTCACCAACTATTCCGACAATTTCACCTTCTTTTATATGGAAATCAATATGATCCACAGCCGGTATTTCCCCAGAGTCTGTAAAAAAGGTCGTCTGCAAGTCTTTTACTTGGAGAACGGTTTTTCTTCCATCCATCAGATCACCTTTTTCTATAATTTTTATTTTTTCTGAATTCTAACGTTATTCACTATTATACAATTTCTTTTCGTGAACGCAATACTATTTTCTTATATATCGCAAAAAAGAGAGTTTTCAAATTAAAAAACGCACGATTGATAGAAAGCTATCAATCGTGCGTTTTTCAATCCCCGAGCATTTGAACTTGGAACAATCCATAATAAATTCCTTGCTGACTCATCAATTGTTCATGAGTCCCCATTTCTTTCAACTCTCCTGCGTCGATAACCATAATTTTGTCGGCATGTGTAATTGTCGACAGACGATGTGCAACAATTAGTGTGGTCCTTTCGTGCGCCAATCTATCAAGTGATTCCTGAATGAGCGCTTCACTTTCAAGATCTAACGCTGATGTCGCTTCGTCTAAGACGAGCAAAGGAGGATTTTTTAAGAAGACTCTTGCAATGGCAATTCGTTGTTTTTGACCGCCTGACAATTTCACTCCACGCTCTCCAACTTTTGTATCGTAGCCATCAGGAAGACCGACAATGAAATCATGTGCGTTTGCTGCTACAGCGGCTGCCATTACTTCGTCATCTGTTGCATCAGGCTTACCCATTAAAATATTACTTTTAACTGAGTCGCTAAATAAAATACTATCTTGTAGAACGATTCCAATCTGCTCTCGCAACGATCTCACCTGGACATCGCGTAAATCATAGTCATCGACTTTAACCGAGCCGCCTGTTACATCATGAAAACGTGGAATCAAACTAATTATCGTGGACTTTCCTCCGCCACTCATTCCAACAAATGCTATTGTTTCACCAGGATTTACAACAAAGTTAATGGAACGTAATACAGGCTCCCCATTTACTTCATACGCAAAGCTAACATCATTAAATTCGATTTTCCCATTGATTGGTGGTAATTCAACAGCATTAGGACTATCCACAATGTCATATTTTTGTTCCATCAATTCAAATACGCGATCCATGGATGCAAACGACTGCGTAAGACTCGTTGATGAATTCACCAATCTACGAAGCGGGCTGTATAGCCGATCGATAAATGCTACAAATGCTACAAGTGTACCAACAGATAGTGATCCATTAATGACTTGGTATCCTGCATATGTCAGCACTAGTAATGGTGCAACATCTGTAATCGTATTGACAACTGCAAATGCTTTCGCATTCCATTTTGTATGATCAATTGCTTTAGCTAAAAAGTTTCTATTTACATCATTAAAATTTTTCTGCTCTTGCTCTTCTAAAGCAAAGCTTTTAATGACACTGACACCTGCAACTCGCTCATGTAAATAGCTTTGCACATCCGCAAGTGCCTGTGACCGCTTTCCTGTTAACTCGCGTAATTTCCCGAAGAAGTGTTTAACGCTGTATGCATAGAAAGGAAATGCTAGTAGCGTGACAATCGTCAATTGAACATCCATTGTTAACATAATCGAAATGGCAATAACTATCGTCGCTAAATCTAACCAGACATTCATTAGACCTATCATGACGAAATTTTTCGTTTGCTCTACATCATTAATAACGCGTGAAATTACTTCACCTGCTCGTGTATTTGAATAATAACTTAAACTCAATTTTTGTAAATGTGAATACAGTTGTTTTCGAATGTCGTATAGGATCGCATTACTTACATATTGGGCATAGTACTGCCGATAATATTCAACGGGTGGACGGATGATGAAAAATACAAGAGCAGTCCCCCCTAGCCAATAAAATAATTGCTGTGTTTTAACTTCTGGCGACATTACAGATGAGCCAATCACGTCATCTATCACAATTTTCATCAACACTGGTAAAAATAATGGAATCGCAAATTTAATAACACCTAATATAATCGTTAAAATAATTAGTCCGTTATAAGGTTTCACAAATTTCAAATAGCGTTTAATACTTTCTCCCATATAATACCTCCTATAAAACTGCACTTCTCCTCGTTAGCAAGTCAATAAAAAGCCTGTCGCGTATCTTCGCGATCAGGCCCCTATCAATTATTACTCTTCACTTGTTTGTGAAAGGCATATCTTGCCGTCCATGCTTCTATGAAATCTGGCGCAAATGGACCTCTTCTTTGCTTAATCCAGCTAAGGAGTGTATCTAGTTCCCTATGTAGTATTTGGTCAATGACTTCCGGATAACCCATTTGCTTTTTATGGTCATCATATTCATCTTCATCTAAAATCATATAGCTCATATCTGGAAAAACTTTCACATCCAAATCGTAGTCAATATATTTCAAGTTTTTATTATCATAAACGAATGGCGAGCTCATATTTACATAATAATAAACGCCATCTTCTCGCAGCATACAAATAATATTAAACCAATGCTCTGCGTGAAAATAGCAAATCGATGGTTCACGAGTAAGCCAAGTTCTCCCATCCGCTTCTGTCACAAGTGTACGTTCATTCGCTCCTATGACAATGTTCCGTGTTCCTTTTAAAACGACTGTTTCTTGCCATACTCTGTGAATTTTAGCATTGTGTTTGTAGCTATGTACTTGAATTGTATCCCCTTCTTTAGCAATCGCCATTATTAAAACCACCTTTTAGTAACTAAAAAATACGAATACACTCTATAAATTCTAATTATACCAACACCTCCTTCAAAACAAAAATCATTCGCCTATTCACTATCAAATTTTTAAAAGATAAATTCTGTATAATGTTCCTTCTATTTAAATAGAAAACCGACAGAAGCATATTGCTTCTGCCGGTCGGTGATGTCCATCCATTTACTTCGAACCGTTTCCGAATTGATTTGTGAACGCACTAGATGCTTTTCGCATTTTTTGTTGTGATTGCTGATTTTGGTTTTGAACCTGAGCTACATCAGTTTCAGAACCAAACTCTTCACTCATCTGACTCGGATTTTGTGATTGTTGGTTTTGTTTCTTCACCTTATTCACATCTGTTTGGCTCGCCTTGTTTTTTTGCAATGGATATTCACCTCCGTGCTAATTATGATGTGCAAGCAAACGGATATTATTCCATTGGTTTTTTTTACAATAAAACGGAGCGTCCGCCATCTACAATAATTGTTTGTCCACGAATCATATCGGCACTATCTGATAATAAAAACAGTGCTGTTTTGACCATATCTTCAACTTCGACCATTCTTCCAGCAGGTGTATTTTTACGCGCATCCTCAAGTAGCTCTTCGCGATTTGAAAAATGCTTGAGTGCTTCAGTATCTAGTGCACCACCTGAAACTGTGTTGACAGCAATTCCTAATGGAGCTAGCTCTACAGCTAAATAACGAGTAAGTGCTTCAATCGCAGCTTTTGAAACACCCACCGTTGTATAGTTTTCTAAATAGCGGATAGATCCAAGTGAACTAACACCTACTATTTTACCGCCTTTATCCATTAACTTAGCCGCTTCTTGTGCACCAAATAACATTGCTTTTGCGTTAATATTCATCGTCCAATCCCAGTGTGTTTCTTCTAGCTCCATTATTGGTCGAATAACACCTGATGCAGCGTTTGAAACAAATACATCCAGTCGACCAAATTCCTCTTTCACCTGCATAAACATTGCTCGTAATTTGTCTACATCGCCGACGTTTGCTTTGACCATCAACGCTTTTCTACCGAGCGCTTCAATTTCTTTCACTGTGTCCTCAGCCGCTGATCGACTGCGTGCATAATTTACAACGATATCATAACCTTCTTTTGCTAATGCAATGGCAAGCGCTTTTCCTAAGCCTCGTGAACTCCCTGTAACCAGTGCTACTTTCTGTTCACTCATTTAATCATCCCTCGCTTTTTAATATCTTCCCAAATTTTGATGACAGGTATCGGTTTCGGTAACGCTTCTATCTCTTCATTTGTATAAAAAGTGAAGTTAGTAGGTAAGACATCCCCATCTTTAACTGTTCCTATAAAACATTGCATATCCCATGTTAAGTGGGAAAAGATATGTTTAAACTCGATAGCCGGAAATATGTTTTCCACCTCAAGTCCAAATTGGTTTTTAAGTATTTCTGATGGTTCCTGTTGATCGACTCTCTCAGCCATTGGGAATTCCCACATATTCGCTAGTAAACCTTTGGAGGGTCTTTTTCCTAAAAGCCATTTCCCTTCATCGTTTTGGAGCGCAAATGATACGACAGGTATTCTTTTCATTTTTATTTTCTTAGTCTTAATAGGTAATTCCTCTTGGCGACCATTATTAAATGCACCACAAAAATCACGAACAGGGCATAATAGACATCTTGGCTTCGGTGTACAAATTGTCGCACCAAGTTCCATTAAACCTTGATTGAAGGACGAAGGGTCATTTTCGTCCATTAAATCTGTAACAACTTTTTCAAAAATCTTTTTTGTTTTCGGTATTGAAATATCTTCCTCAATGACAAGTAACCTTGAGATAACGCGCATTACATTACCGTCTACTGCATGTTCCGGAATACCATACGCTATACTTAATACGGCGCCGGCAGTATAAGGACCGACTCCTTTTAACGTCGAAATAGTTTTGCGATCAGTTGGTACTTTTCCACCGTAATCTGCAACGACTTCTTTTACGCCCGCTTGTAGGTTTCTAGCACGGGAATAATACCCTAAGCCTTCCCACATTTTTAATAAATCATTTTCATTCGCTGCCGCTAATTCTTTCATCGTAGGAAACTTTTCGAGAAATCTTTCATAATAAGGTATGACGGTGTCGACACGGGTTTGTTGAAGCATGACTTCTGACACCCAGATTCGATAGGGATCTGATGTATGCCGCCACGGTAAGTCCCTTTTCTCTTTTTTATACCAGTCCACTAAAGCTTGACGAAATTTAGTTTTCTGCTTAATTATTTGCATGTCTTCCTCCTATTATTTCATGCTTATCATTAACTGATAAAGGGTATGTACTTGTATACTCAAAATAACAAGAAAAACTGCATCCATTGCCTATCTATAATGATCGGCTAGAGGAGTGATACTTTTGGATACTGGAACACATATCGTAATGGGCATCGCACTTGGTGGTATTGCGATGGTTGACCCTGTTGTTTCAAACGACGCTTATACATTGAATGCCGTTGCTGCCGGCGTATTAGTTGGTTCACTTATTCCCGACATCGATACTGTTTTAAAATTAAGAAACAACGCTGTTTATATACGTCATCATAGAGGAATTACACATTCGATACCCGCTGTTTTAATGTGGCCAATTTTAATAGCTTTTATTTTAAGGCTCCTCCTTCCAGAGGCTAATTTTCTTCATCTGTGGGCATGGACGTTTTTAGCTGTTTTCCTTCATGTCTTTGTCGACATCTTTAATTCTTATGGCACACAAGCGCTAAGACCCTTTTCTAATAAATGGGTCGCAATTAGTGTCATTAATACGTTCGACCCTATTATTTTCATCTTCCATGTTATCGGATTACTCGCATGGGTTTTAGGCGCAGATCCTGTCATTACATTTTTAACAATGTATGGCTTTATCACTTTGTATTATTTTTCACGCTTTGCTGTAAAATCTGCAGTTAAACGTGCAGTATACAATACAATTCCAGATGCAAAAGATGTTTTCATTGCACCTACTATGCGTTTCTTTCAATGGAGAGTTGCAGCTTCCTCAGATACTTGCCATTATGTTGGTCGCGCCTATGGACGTTCGGTTACTATTTATGACCGATTCGATCGAAAAACTTTGCCAAGTACACCACAAACAGAAGCGGCATTAAAAGACAAAAACGTCCAAGCATTCACTTCTTTTTCTCCTATTTATAGATGGTCGATTACCGACATGGGCGAACTTTGCGAGGTGCGCCTAATCGATCTTCGTTACAGAAGTAAAGCATACTATCCGTTCGTCGCGGTTGCCCATGTAGATAAGGAACTAAATGTCGTTAATTCCTACACAGGTTGGATTTTCTCTGAAGATAAATTACACAAAAAGTTGAATATCATGCCAAACTCGTAAAACAGTTTGTACATGTTTCAAGGTAACGGAACTAATCTCCGTTACCTTGAATATTCATTTCGATTTACTTGCCTGTTTTAACTGATTTCAGCATCGCTATCGGCAATGCTTCCTCAGCACGTTCACTACCTAAGCGATAGCCCCATGCGAAATGGCCTTTTAAGTAATCGACATGAAAAAATACACCTTCGTCGCCATCTATCCTGTATAATTCACCTATTTCAATTGTCTTTGGATCGATCATATAGGACTGCGCCATCACCATTTTACGTTGATAGACAGCAAATTCATTTAAAATACCTAATTGTTCAGCTTTACGCGCTTTTTCACGAAGACGACCAATTTCAGTGCGTAACTCATGTTCAGTCATATCATTATACTTCTTTTCAATCTCCATCTTCTTCATTCTCCTTTTTTTCAATGAACTGATCAATTTTATCGAAAGGGATACCTTTTTGGTACATCGCTTGTTTCACGCGGTTATTCAAATTCCTACCACTATATTTGGTACTATATCTTCGCCAAGCTTTCTCACCGACAGTTGCTACAATGCCTGTCCATTCATCTTCTTCACGTTCAAAGTCAACTGATTCCAGTGCTAGTTTAATAATATCAAATGAATACCCTTTTCGTAGCAATGCATTTTGTATCTTTTGTTTTAATTGTGATGGAGCAATCGCTCGATTGGACCTTGCAGCTTTGTTAGCTAGTTTTGTAGCAACTTCAAGTTGCTCTTCTTGCGTGTATGATTCAAGCACCTTCTCTTGCAACTCCTTTTTAACACCTTTTTTTTGCAACTCTTGCTGAATCGCTCTTGGTCCTTTACTGGAGGATTTCACTTGTGTTTGAAGCAGAGCTTCAGAAAAACTTTCATCATCTAAAAAACCTAATCGCTTAAGCTTAACAATCGCTTCTAACACGATGGCTTCTCCATAGCCAGCATCTAAAAGCTTTTTTTTCACTTCATACTCACTACGCATTCTAAAACCAAGATAGTGAAGTGCACGATTAAAAGCTTTACGAATTTCATCTTCATAGACTACTTCGTCTATGAACCATTCATCTAAAGGCTTTCCTTTTGTTAAACCAAACTTAACAAGGACAGACTCATGTACACTGAAAGCATATTGTTCATCAAGATATATGTTATAGCGTTCGCTATCTCGCTTTTGTTGTGATATTTTCGTAATGACAGGCATAACTCAAGTACCCTCCCTACTTTCTAATAGTATACATCTTCTAACATTTTGCTTCAGCTTAAGAGAATTACTTAACGGAATATAATCGAATTGGAGGCACCATTTATGAAAATTGTTATTGCTGGGGGTTCTGGCTTCGTAGGTCAGGAATTAAGTCGTATTTTACTAGAGGCTAGCCATGAGGTAATTATTTTAACGAGACACGAAAGTAAAACAATCAATGGAATTCACTATATTCAATGGCTCCAACCAAATAGTAAAACCGAATTAGAGATTGGCAACGCGGATGCTTTTGTCAATTTAGCCGGTGTCTCCATTAATGATGGACGCTGGACAAACGAACATCAATTAGCCATTTATGAAAGCCGAATGGAAGCAACTGATGAGCTATTACGAATCATTTCAACAATGCAAAAAACACCTTCTGTTTTAGTAAATGCTAGTGCTATTGGAATCTATCCTGCTTCAGACCAAAAAAATTATACAGAATCATCCACTGACGTTGCAACAGACTTTCTCGCTAAAACAGTCTTTGATTGGGAACGCAAAGCTACAAAGGCTCAACAATTCGGCGTACGAACAGTCTTTACCCGATTTGGTGTTATTCTAGGAAAAGGAGAAGGCGCGCTACCGCTAATGATATTACCGTATCGATTGTACGTAGGTGGAACTGTTGGCTCGGGAAGACAATGGCTTTCTTGGGTTCATGTAACCGATGTTGCACGATCAATTGAATTTGCAATTGAAAACAAGCAGATTCATGGGGCTGTAAACGTTACCTCGCCATTCCCACAACGTATGAAGTATTTCGGCAAGACCATCGGAACCATTTTACATCGTCCACATTGGTTGCCAGTCCCTTCATTTATAATGAAACTTGCTCTTGGCAAAAAAAGCGTGCTCGTTTTGGAAGGACAGCATGTAGAACCTCAAGTACTATTAGATAACGGTTTTACATTCAGCTTTCCTACGGTTGAATCTGCTCTTAATGATTTATTGAAATAAAACGTATATCTTAAAAACTTCGACGCATCCTACCTAAAAAGGGAAGGTGCGTTTTTACAATGAAAAAGCATTTGTCCGGAATTCTAATTGCTGTCTCCATTGTTTTCATAGGGTTACTGTTCAATCCTTTTTCAGTGGTGGCCGAACAATTTAGCTGGGGTTTTAAAAAGGCAACTGAAGGAAATCCTCCTAACGCTGGTGCCGCGTTCGATAGTTTACTCGACAAGCACGGTGCCATTTACAAGGGAAAACCCGATAAGAAAATTGTTTACTTAACATTCGATAATGGTTATGAGAATGGTTATACTGGAAAAATTTTAGACGCCCTAAAAAAAGAGGAGGCTCCTGCCACTTTCTTTCTTACTGGACACTATCTTAAAAGTGCCAACCCTCTCGTTAAACGAATGATTGCTGAAGGGCATGGCATCGGAAACCACTCTTATGGTCATCCTAATATGGCAAAACTGTCTGAACAGGAGATGGCCAATGAATGGCAGAAGTTTGACGAGTTGTTATATGAAACGACAGGTGTACAACGAACTGTTTACGCAAGACCGCCTGAAGGGATTTTTAACGAGAGGTTGCTAAACAAAGGAAATGAACTTGGCTATCGGCATATCTTTTGGTCCGTTGCATTTATTGATTGGCATGCGAACAAACCGAGAGGAAAAGCTTTTGCTTACGGCGAATTAATGAAGCAACTACATCCTGGTGCAGTTATCCTAATGCACACAGTTTCACCAGACAACGCTGCAGCACTCCCGGATTTTATAAAAGACGCAAAAAAAATGGGTTATACCTTTGATTCCATCGACAACTTAGTACTCGAATATGAAAACATTCACTCCATTTTAAGATAACTGCCACCAAAATCTAAATACTCCTTTGCGTTACTCACTTGCTGTATAATTTAGTGATAAGGAGGAGATTACTATGCAATTCGATATGACTGAACACGGTTTTGAAACAACTACATCTTTTGGAAAGCTTGAGATCTCAGGCAATGATGAATACGGCTTTAGACCTTATCAATTACTTGTCTCTTCATTAGCGGTTTGTAGTGGAGGCGTTATGAGAAATATTTTAGATAAAATGCGCATGCCTGTTAAACATATTGCAATTGAAGTAAAAGAAGTTAAGCGAAATCCCGACATAGCCAGCCGAGTAGAAAAAATCCATCTCCACTTCAAATTAGAAGGTGCCGAATTGGACGATTCTAAGATGGCTAGAGTCTTTGAGTTAACGAAAAAGAATTGTTCAATGGTCCAATCCGTTATTGATTCCATCGAAGTTGTTGAAACATACGAGATTGTTTGAGAAACGTAGAAAACGCAAGCGCTTTTGTAGCTCGCGATACTAAAAGGAAATTCCTCAGAGGTCACTTTTGACTTCTGAGGATTTTATCTTCTCCATATAGAGCTAGAAGCTAAACATTGTTCAGCGTAAAAAACGTATACTTTCTTAATTTCAAAAAAGACCCAGTCCAAATCTGTTTGTCAGATTGCGGCTGGGTCTTCACGTATGAATTGAACCTTCACTTTCATTTTCCATTTGCATAATTCGTAGTTGTCTTCAAGTATGAACTGTCAGACGTTTACGGATCCCCTCCCTCACTTTAGGATTCGATTCGTCAACTTTCACTACGCCCTCCCTTTCGATTGATTAATTGTAGCATATCACATTGTTTATGTATTGTAAAGATTCAGTTAAGTATCACATGGGATGATTTCCTTTAATTTGATGTCACACATTGATAATTACTATTATTTCGTTTACCATAAAAATAATGAAGAGAGGTGTACGTAATGAAAGAAAAACAAACAAATGGATCAGTGGATGGTTTAAAAACTAGACTTAATCTTTTTTTAGAAACATTAGATACAATTGAACCCGAGACTGCTGACTTACAAGAAATTGATCGACTCATTCGTATCGTTGACGATCTAGAGGAGCAAGTTGAAAAACTAAAAACAGATAAAGTGTAACTACATTCAAAAGGGGAATGGAAATGTACATAGAAACATTAGAAAAGAGTTTGTATGATCTTATTTGTGAAACGTCGACGAATCTTCCAAAAGATGTACGTCGGGCGATTCAAGCTGCAAAAGAGAAAGAAGATGCTGGTACTCGTTCAGCGATGAGCTTGAATACAATCGCAAAAAATATTCACATGGCTGATGAAAAAGTTTCTCCAATATGTCAGGACACGGGAATGCCTACATTTAAAATAAAGACACCTATTGGCGTTAACCAAATAGAGATTAAAGCGGCTATCGAACGGGCGATTGTTCAGGCAACGAAAGATAGTAAATTACGTCCAAACTCTGTCGATTCGTTAACAGGTGATAATAGTGGCGATAATTTAGGTTTAGGTGTGCCCGTCGTTAAATTTGAGCAATGGGAAAAAGATCATATCGAAGTGAAGCTCATCTTAAAAGGTGGCGGTTGCGAGAATAAAAACATTCAGTATAGCCTACCAACAGAGTTGGATGGCCTGGGGCGTGCTGGTCGTGATTTAGATGGCATTCGAAAATGCGTTTTACATTCTGTTTATCAAGCACAAGGGCAAGGTTGCTCAGCTGGTTTTATCGGGGTAGGCATTGGTGGAGATCGTGCTTCTGGTTACGATTTAGCAAAAGAACAACTTTTTAGAGCAGTTGACGATGTAAATCCGAATAACGAACTCGCAGCGTTAGAAAATTACATTCTTGAATCTGCGAATAAACTTGGCATTGGTACAATGGGCTTCGGTGGTGAAGTAACTTTATTAGGCTGTAAAGTAGGTGTTATGAACCGTATTCCAGCTAGTTTTTATGTATCTGTCGCTTATAATTGTTGGGCATATCGTCGAATGGCAATTGACATTGACGCTACATCAGGCAAGATTTCTAAATGGCATTATAATGATGGAGAGAAAATTGCTTTTGAACAAGATAACTCTAACGAAGAACAACTTCAATCAGCACGCACTGTTGTACTTCAAGCACCAATTACTGAACAGCAAATTCGCGGCTTGAATGTGGGCGACGTCGTTAAAATAAGCGGACGCATGTATACAGGACGCGATGCAATCCATAAATACCTTTCTGAAAATGACTCCCCTGTCGATCTAAATGGACAAATTATCTATCATTGTGGACCCGTTGTATTTAAAAACGACAAAGGCGGCTATGAAATTAAAGCAGCTGGTCCTACAACTTCTATTCGAGAAGAGCCTTATCAAGGCGATATCATGAAACGTTTTGGTATTCGCGCTGTCATCGGAAAAGGCGGCATGGGACCGAAAACACTAGCCGCTCTAAAAGAGCATGGTGGCGTCTATTTAAACGCAATTGGCGGAGCAGCTCAGTACTATGCAGATTGCATTAAAGCCGTAGAAGGCGTTGACCTCATGCAGTTTGGTATACCAGAAGCAATGTGGCATCTACGTGTAGAAGATTTCACCGCTGTAGTCACAATGGATTCACATGGTAATAGCCTACATGCTGATGTTGACAAATCTTCACTTGAAAAACTTGCACAATTTAAAGAAAAGGTTTTCAACTAATCCTCCCCCCTTAAACAACAGGTTAATCCCCTTTGTTTAAGGGGTTTTATATTTAATTTGCTTCTCATATCTCAGAGCGAAAAAAAATGATAGTAAATTAAAGCATAATTGTCACTTTGTTCACTTTTACATGCTATAATATCCTTAACGATAATTATTCTAATTTCATAATTACTTTAGTTTAACTGTTTTGAGTCGGTTCCTAACTACAGGTACCGACTTTCCTACTTTATTAAGCGTTTTGAAATTGAATATCATTCTCAATTAGGAGGTTATATTATGACAACAATAAGTGAGCAACGAGAAAAGCCCCTTGCAAAATGGACGATTCACATTGAACTGATTGCCGCTTTAATCGCAGGCGTACTCATCGCAATTGCTTGGTTTACTAGTAGAAGTGGCGTTGATACACTATCCATTATTTTGTATATCCTTGCGTTCGCAATTGGAGGTTTCGCAAAAGCGAAAGAAGGCATAGAAGAAACGATTGCAAACAAAGAGTTAAACGTTGAAATGCTAATGGTGTTTGCTGCGATTGGATCTGGGCTCATCGGTTACTGGGCAGAAGGTGCAATTCTAATTTTCATTTTCGCTGTAAGTGGCGCACTTGAAACGTACACATTAAATAAAAGCCATAAAGAAATCTCGGCGTTAATGGAACTTCAACCTGAAGAAGCTTGGCTCATCAAAGAAGATGGAACAGAAATTAAAGTACAAACAAGTTCTCTCACAGTCGGATCTCACCTACTCGTAAAGCCAGGTGAACGAATCCCGGCTGATGGAAAAATCACATTCGGGGCAACTTATATCGATATGTCTGCTATCAATGGTGAATCTGTTCCAGTTACAAAAGAAGTCGACGACGAATTATTTGCGGGAACCGTCAACCTAAGTGGAGCCATTCAAATGGAAATGACAAAACCCAGCTCCGAAACGCTTTTCCAAAAAATCATCACGATGGTGCAAAGTGCACAGAGCGAAAAATCTCCTTCCCAACAATTCATTGAACGCTTTGAAGGTACGTACGTCAAAATTGTTCTTGGTACTGTTTTAGTTATGATGATTCTTCCCCACTTTCTATTCGACTGGGATTGGATGACAACAATTTATCGCGCAATCGTTCTTCTAGTCGTCGCTTCACCTTGTGCTCTCGTAGCATCTATAATGCCTGCAACTTTAGCAGCCGTTTCTAATGGTGCAAAACGCGGCGTGCTATTTAAAGGTGGCGTGCATCTTGAGCATTTAGGTTCTATAAAGGCAATTGCGTTCGATAAAACAGGAACGTTAACAAAAGGGAAACCTGTCGTTACTGATTTCATTGTTCGGGATAACGAAGATATCGATATTGCTTTAGCAACACTTGCGAGCATTGAATCACAGTCAAATCATCCACTAGCAGTCGCCATAGTTGATTATGCAAATTCGTTAGGTATCCAATACAATCGTTCCCTTCAAATCGAAGATAAACCGGGTTTTGGTATACGTGCATTTTCAGACAGCGAAGAATTTTCAGTTGGTAACCCACGTTTCGTAGGCGAAGCATTAACAGCTCAATTCAAAGACGGTGCTAGTTTACTATTTGCTGAACAAGGAAAAACAGTCATTTATCTAAAAGACAAAAATGGAATCGTTGCAGCCGCAGCGTTAAAAGATACACTACGCGCAGAAACGGTTCAAGCAATTAAAGAACTGAAAAAAGCCGGAATCAAGACCATCATGTTAACCGGTGATAATGAAAAAACGGCAGCAGCTATCGCGAAGGAAGCAGGAGTCGACTCCTATGTTGCGGAATGTTTACCAGAGGCAAAAGTAGATCAACTAAAACAACTCATTACTAAATACGATAAGGTGGGCATGGTAGGAGACGGTATTAATGACGCCCCTGCATTAGCAACAGCAACTTCCGGCATTGCAATGGGTGAAGGTACCGATGTGGCTTTAGAAACAGCTGATATTGTTTTAATGAAAAACGATTTAACACGCATATCCTATGCCATTAAACTCTCAAGAAAGATGCAACGTATCGTTAAACAAAATGTTTTTTTCTCAGTTGCAGTTATTGCACTTCTCATTATTTCAAACTTCATGCAAGCATTAGATCTTCCGCTTGGTGTCATTGGTCATGAAGGAAGTACAATTCTTGTTATTTTAAATGGCTTACGAATGCTGAATACAATAGAAAAATAAAAACGCTATCCAATAACCAGTTGCATACAAAATCCCCTATGGAATAATTGATTCCATAGGGGATTTTCATAACGTTATTTTATCAATCTTGCTTCGTTTTTTTCTTTCATCACTGCATTGATTTGTCCACCAACCATAAGAATTATTGCTGAGAAATAGAGCCACATCATTAAAACAATAATCGCACCAATACTTCCATACGTGCCGGCATAACTGCCGAAGTTACCAACATAAAAGGAGAATGCAAGCGAAGTAATAATCCAACCTACTGTTGCAAACAACGCACCTGGTATGGCACTTTTGAAAGGAATTTTCAAATTAGGTACGAGCCAATAAATTGCAGTAAATACTACAAAAATTAGGACTGGTGGTAAAATCCAGCGAACACTAGCCCAAATCGTTAGAAATCCTTCTTTAAATCCTATATAAGAAAAAACTATCTCTCCAATTTGTTGACCGAATACCGGCAATACAAGTGCGATAATTAGTACCGTAATTAGCATGATCGTAAACACAACAGACATTCCACGCGCTACAATAAACGAACGATCTTCTTCAGTAAAATATGAGCGGTTTAACGCCTTTGTTAGTGCATTCATCCCTTTTGAAGCAGACCAAACTGTTGCTAAAATACCAATAGAAAGCAAACCGCCATTTCGATTCTTAAGTACATCTGACAGCGTATCCTCTATAAGCGTCGCTACAGTTCCTGGCGCATATTCCCTTATAAACAAGAATATCTGATCTTGATCTAAATTTAAAAATGGCAATAACGTCATTACAAAGATTAGTAGAGGAAATAAAGACAATAGAAAAAAGAAAGCGAGTTGAGAGCCTAAGCCGGTTACATCCACTTTTTTTATTCTATACAATAATTCTTTCATGAAACCACTCATTGTCGTAACATCAAACTTCCCATCTTCACTTTCTTTCACATCATTAAAGAAGTGCATAACATTATCTTTCTTTTTTACAATGCCATTTGAAGAGGCCCGTTGGTTCTGTTCACTCACATCCGAGTCACTCCTTTCAAAACTGCTTACTTTTTTACATTCATTACATTCGTCGCTTGCGGTATTTCACTTACAATAGATTTATATTCGTCCTTAGACTCCACAAATGCATCTTTTGTATTTACAACAAGTTCTTTTACTTGAGGGGTCAGCGTCTTTAGTTCTTCAACCTGATCTTTAATGTATAATGCATCTCCCGAAAACTGATTATAAATGTTTTGCAATTGTTCCTGTTTCTCCTGAAATTTCATTTTTAAAACTTCTGGATTTTTCGTATAAAAACTTGCCTGTGAGGAAATATTCTTCGTCTTACGCTTCACTTCATTACGCGTATTTCGGTCAAACATACTAATGGCAGCACCTGTTAAAGCCCCAATTAATAAGTACCTTGAAAATTTACTCTTCCCCATTCCAAATCACTCCAATTCACACTTTTTCGCATATCTCATTATACCCTCTGGCGAATTAAAACAAACCATTATAATGGTTTTACAAGCATAAATTATTCATTTTTGTAGTAAGCATAATACTCTATCTAACTAAGAAACCGCAGCTTGTAGAGTATGGAATAACACTCATGCACATTGACACTACAGAAGAATAATGGAATGATAAGAAGATGATAATTGAAAGGCGGAACAAAAATCATGAATCTATCAAATCCAACAACAGAAAATGTCACGTTTATGATTGAGGGAATCAAAGAAAAACTACGCATGGTTAATGTTGACGCAATGAAAGCTGAGAACTTCAGCACAGAACAATACGAAGATCTTCACTACATGTACGAAATGGTTATGAAGCGCCAAAACATCACGCCAAATGAAATGCAAGCAATCGCAGCTGAGCTAGGTTCCATGCGAAAATAATTAAAAGAATCCCTCATACTTAAATATGAGGGATTCTTTTAATTTAGTGGGTGCTGTTTTCGGGCGATATTTCTCTTTTACGGGCGATTCCTCTCGCTTACGGGCGCGCGGACACTCTTTTCGGGCGTTTCCCCTCGCTTACGGGCGCGCGGACACTCTTTTCGGGCGATTCCACTCGTTTACGGGCGCGCGGACACTCTTTTCGGGCGATTCCTCTCGTTTACGGGCGCGCGGACACTCTTTTCGAGCGATTCCACTCGTTTACGGGCGCGCGGACACTCTTTTCGGGCGTTTCCCCTCGCTTACGGGCGCGCGGACACTCTTTTCGGGCGATTTCCCTCGTTTACGGGCGCGCGGACACTCTTTTCGGGCGTTTCCCCTCGCTTACGGGCGCGCGAACACTTTTTCGGGCGATTCCACTCGTTTACGGGCGCGCGGGCACTCTTTTCGGGCGATTCCACTCGTTTACGGGCGCGCGTACACTCTTTTCGGGCGGTTTCACTCGCTTACGGGCGCGCGGGCACTCTTTTCGGGCGATTCCCCTCGTTTACGGGCGCGCGGACACTCTTTTCGGGCGGTTTCCCTCGCTTACGGGCGCGCGGACACTCTTTGCGGGCGATTTCCCTCGTTTACGGGCGCGCGAACACTTTTTCGGGCGATTCCCCTCGCTTACGGGCGTGCGAACACTCTTTTCGGGCGTTTCCACTCGTTTACGGGCGCGCGGACACATCACGTACACTCCACGCACATTAAGTCCATACAATTTTCCACACTAAAAAGATGCCATTCATAAAGAATGGCATCTTTTTATAATTTGTTATTCAACAGCCGTACCATCTGACATAACAAGTGGTTGTATTAATACTTCTACACGTCGGTTTTGTGCGCGACCTTCAGGTGTATCATTCATTGCAATTGGTTGAAATTCACCGTATCCCTTTGCACTAAATAGCAATGGATCGATTTGATCGTCCTTAACAATGATTTTCAGGAAGTTTACTGCGCGCATAACACTTAGCTCCCAATTTGATTTGAATTCAGTTGAATTCATTGGGACGTCATCTGTATGACCAGTCACAATAATATGACGAGGTGGATCGAATCTCAAAAGTTCCGAAATATCATCCGCAATGTGCATATTGTCTGGAGTAATGTTTGCACTTCCAGTAGCGAATAAAATACTATCACGTATTGTGACCATAAGTCCTTCATCTGTTAACTTTGTAGCGAATTGATTTTCAAGTTCATTGATAGCAATGTATTCATCAACACGGCGTTGAATTTCACCTAGCGATTTTTGATCCTCTAGATAAGACGAATTATCTTCTTCCTCGTCTTCATCTGGTTTTACCGGTACTGGCTGTGGATTAGGTGCGGTATTTTCTAATAAGCCACTTCCACCATCTATGATTTCATTGAAAACTTGCGACATCTGCTGTAACTTTGCTTCATCTACAGAGCTTGAAGCGAATAGAACAATAAATAGCGCTAGCAACAAGGTCATCAAGTCGGAATAAGGCAGTAGCCAAGATTCGTCCATATGATGATCAGCTTTTTTCTTTTTACGTCTCTTCGGCAAACTGGCCAGCCTCCTTATCCACCGAATTGATAGCAGCCAATTTACGGCGTTCTTCTACGGATAGATAAGATGAAAGCTTTTGTTCGATGACTCTTGGGGCTTCCCCTTCTAGTACAGAAAGAATACCTTCAATCATCATCATCTTCTGTCTTACCTCTTCACTTGACTTACGTTTTAATTTATTTGCAAACGGATGCCATAATACATAACCAGTGAAAATCCCTAGCAATGTTGCAATGAATGCTGCAGATATCGCATGACCAAGCGCGTCAATATCATTCAAGTTTTTCAATGCGGCAATTAGACCAACAACGGCACCAAGTACACCAAGTGTCGGGGCATATGTACCTGCTTGTGCAAAGATTAAAGAACCAGCGGCATGACGATTTTCCATAGCGTCTACTTCTTCACTCAAAACGTCGCGAATGTAGTCAGCATTTTGACCGTCAATCGCTAATCCAAGGCCACTTTTTAAAAATGGATCTTGAATTTCATCTGATTTAGCTTCCAAAGCTAAAAGTCCTTCACGACGAGCAACATCAGCCCAACCAGAAAACATACGAATGATATCCGCGTCAGAAGCCATTTTCTTTTCTTTAAAAAGCACCCCAAAGAGCTTAGGTACACGTTTTAATTCACTCGTTGGAAATGCAATGATTACTGCTGCTGCCGTACCAACAAAAATAATGAGAATTGCAGCGATGTTAAAAAGATTGTCTACAGGCACGCCTTTCATCGACATACCGACTAGCAATGCTACAAATCCAAGTATTAAACCTACGATTGTTGAAAAATCCATAGTAGAACCTCCAAATATTCCATTCTTCTTCTTATTTCGGCATCTTTTTCTCTTTCTTTAGTAACCTGAAAATATTTTCATTAGAGATTTAATCAGAATGTCACATAATTGTTTTTTGTTTGTTATTGTTGCGGAATTGTACAGAGTATTGTTACTATTGTTTTAAACAATAAAAAGGAGTGTCAACTATGTCTACATTCGAAAACCAACTTTCTCGTTATGCAGAACTAGCTGTTAAAGTTGGGGTTAATATTCAACCAAATCAGTATCTCTACATAGCTGCTTCTATAGAAACAGCTGACTTAGTGCGCCGAATTACTGAAGTAGCATACAACGAAGGTGCTCGCCATGTATTTGTCGACTGGTCAGATGATGACATATCTTTACTCAGATACAAAAACGCACCCGCTGACTCCTTCACAGAGTTTCCTGAATGGGTAATATTAGAACGAGAACAACTCGCTGAAAATGGTGCAGCCTTTATGAGTATCGTTTCGCAAAACCCCGATTTACTAAAAGATATTGATCCAAGTCGCATTGCAGATGCACAAAGAGCTGCCGGTACTGCGCTTGATAAATATCGACAATACGTACAATCAGATAAAGTAAGTTGGACTGTTTTGGCGGCTCCATCCAAAGCATGGGCAGCAAAGGTCTTCCCAGAACTATCTGAAGAGCGACAAGTTGAAGCACTTTGGGACGCAATATTAAAATCCGTTCGTGCAGATCAACCAGATCCAATACAAGCTTGGGTTGAGCATGATAATACGCTTCATGAAAAAGTCGACTATTTAAATGCTAAACGATACCGCAAACTCCATTACACTGCACCTGGGACTGATTTAACGATTGAATTACCAGAAGGCCATCTATGGTGCGGAGCAGGAAGCATCAACGAAAAAGGCCATACATTTATGGCAAATATGCCGACAGAAGAAGTCTTTACCGTTCCATTAAAGACAGGTGTAAACGGCTATGTTTCGAGTACAAAACCATTAAGTTACGGCGGTAACGTTATTGATAAATTTAAAATCACATTTAAAGATGGGCGTATTACTGATGTCGTTGCTGAACAAGGCGAAGAAGTATTGAAAAGACTTATCGATACTGATGAAGGCGCGAAATTTTTAGGTGAGGTAGCATTAGTTCCACACCAATCCCCAATTTCCGAATCCGGCTTGTTATTTTACAATACGTTATTCGATGAGAATGCTTCAAATCACTTAGCAATAGGAAGTGCTTATGCTTTTTGTATTGAAGGTGGAAAAAAGATGTCTCGTGAAGAATTAATCAAAGCCGGCCTAAATCAAAGCATTACACATGTCGATTTTATGATTGGTTCTGAACAAATGAATATTGACGGGATTTCGGATGATAACAAATCAGAAGCCGTATTCAGAAATGGCAACTGGGCCATCTAAAAGTAGTTACAATTTCATTTAAAAGTATGAAACTACTTAATTTTTCTACAAAAATGTTGTATACTAGTTATAGTATCTATGAAACATTGTAGAAAGGGGTTTTATTCATGGGCTTGATGTATTCAACGGTTATTGGTTTTGCAGTCATGCTTGGACTTTCTGCTTATTTCACTATGCATTACCTTTCCAGCGCACTTAATTCTACAGATGCAGAAACAATTGATCCGAAACCAGAAGTTAGCTATAAATGAGAGTTGCCTACAGGCAGCTCTTTTCTTTTAAAAATATTCAATAAAACAGATAGGAGAATTGGATGACTATACTTTCAGAGATTCTTGATTTTAATAGTAATTTTGTAACAGAAAAAGAATATGAACAATATGCGACAACTAAATTCCCCAATAAACGAATTGTAATCTTAACGTGTATGGATACGCGTTTAATAGAATTGCTTCCCAAAGCTATGGATTTAAAAAATGGCGATGCTAAAATCATAAAGAGTGCTGGCGCAGTTATTACGCATCCTTTTGGTGGAATCATGCGAAGTTTATTAATTGCTGTTTACGAACTGCAAGCTGATGAAGTATATATTATTGGTCATCATGACTGCGGAATGAGTTCAATTGACACCGATACCATTATCGGACATATGATTGAACGGGGTATCGATGAAAATGTTTTCGATACAATCAAGCATTCCGGTATTAACATTCAAGACTGGCTTCACGGTTTTAAAGACGTGACAGAAAGCGTGAAAATGAGTGTTCAATCAGTTCGAAACCATCCATTAATGGATAGAAAAGTTCCAGTACATGGCCTAGTCGTCCACCCCGATACTGGCCAACTTGACATCATTGTCGATGGATATGACCACTGTCAGTGACATCCGACCGACATATTTCCCGGGAAATATACAAAAGCCGATTCCATTTTCATTGGAATCGGCTTTTAAATTGCATTTTCATTTTCCGCCAGGCGGTCTTACGCTTTCAAAATTCATTTTCAATTTTTGCATAGACATAGTGATCTTCCCAAACTCCGTTAATATAAAGTAATTTCCGAAGTAGCCCCTCTCTGTTATAACCGGATTTCTCCAACACTTTAATGGAACTAGTATTGCGAGGTGAAACATACGCTTCGACACGATGTAGAGCAAGCTTGTCGAAAGCGAATTTTGTCACTAGACTTACAGCTTCTGTCCCAAAACCCTTCCCACTTGCTAATTCATCTATTGAATAACCGATAAAACCACTGGAAAAGGGCAATCTTTTAATGCCATATAATGATATGTGACCAATTATTTTACTTGTTTCAGTATCGAATACACCGAAATTATACTCCTTGCGCTCACGCATTTGATAAAGTGATTCTCTAATTTTTTCTTTTTGGACTCTCACTGTAAAATAACTAGCTTCATGCCTCGGTTCGAATATGGACCAATACTCTTTATTGTCCAGAACTAATTTAGTGAAAACTGAAGCATCTTCTTCAGTTAATATTCGTAAGTAGCATCTACTACCTTCTAGCATTATCAATACGGACTCACCCTTTAATAGAAGTGAGCTCTAGGAACTCCTCGACATCTTTCACGCAAAGCATGACACCTTTTACCCAGAACTCCTGTTTAGTTATATCCTCACCTAAATGTTTTAATGCTAAGTCTTCTACACTCATGACTGCGGTATCTCGTAACAACTCAATGTATTTTCTTTCAAATTCGCTTCCTTCTTCTAAAGCTTTTGCATAGATGCTTAAAGAAAAAAGATAGCCGAATGTATACGGGAAATTATAAAAAGGTACTTCAGTGATATAGAAGTGCAATTTAGATGCCCAAAAGCGTGGATGGACTGTTTCTAATGCATCTCCATACGCCTCACGTTGCGCTTCTTCCATTAACTGATTAAGTCTTTCTACTGGAACGATGCCATCTTTACGCTCTTCGTAGAATCTCGTTTCAAATAGAAATCTTGCATGGATATTCATAAAAAACGCAACACTTCGTTGGATTTTATCTTCAAGTAGCGCAATCTTTTCTTCGTTAGACTCAGCTGCTTTGACTGCGGCATCGGCAACAATCATTTCTGCAAATGTTGATGCCGTTTCAGCAACACCCATCGCATATTGACGATTCATCCAATCAACCGGCCTCAATGCGTACGAATGGAATGCGTGACCTAATTCATGTGCAAGTGTAGCGACATTCGACATACTACCACTATACGTCATAAAGATTCGAGATTGCTCGGACAATGGCATGCCCGTACAAAAACCCCCTGGTCGTTTATTCGGTCGATCTTCCGCTTCAATCCAGCTATCCTCAAATGCTTTACGAGAGAATGTTTCAAGCTCAGGTCCGAATTCCCCAAAATGTTTTAAGATGAATTCTGCACCTTCTTGATATGTTAGTTTTTTAGTTGATGCTGTAACGGGTGCATCAATATCATACCAATTCATCTTTTCTGTTCCTAAAATTCTAGCTTTATGATTTAAATAATCTACAAACGGCTCCTTATATCGACTAATTGCTCCCCACATGGCATTAAGTGTTTCTTCACTCATTCGATTCGTTAGTAGGGGTTCTTTTAAAACGGAGTCCCATCCACGTTTTTTATAGACGGCTAAACGATAGCCCGCTAAACGATTCAATGTCGTTGCAAATAGATCTTCTTTTTCGGCCCAAGCTTCCTCAAGTGCTTCAAAAGAGTTTTTTCGAATGATTGGATCTTCATGAGAACTTAAATTATTCGCTTGACCTACTGATAAAACTTTCTCAACACCATCTATTTTAATCTTAATCGAAATGTTACTGACTAGTAGATCATATAGCTCACCCCAGCCATGATAGCCATCTACGTTTAGAGCTGTAATTAGGCTTTCTTCATCTTCAGATAGTTTTAGACTAACTTCCTCACGCCACTCATTCAAAACAAAAGCAATTTCTGTTAATGCAGTCGTTTGCATTAAATCTCGCCATACATTGTCTTCCGTTTTAGAAAGTGTTTGTTGAACTTTCAAAAGTGCTGTTGAAAATCTCGCACTCAATGTACTTATTTCCCCTTGAAGAGCTAATGCTTTTTTGTCTGCTGTGTTTGCAGCCAAATAACAGCCAATAACTGCACTTATCTGTGATGTATGTAACGCTACATCTTTAATGCTTTGAATTATTCCAGTTATATCTTTAACTTGCTCAACGGAACTTGGTACTTGGAAACGATTTGCACTACTCTCTAACGAATCAATTTTGTTAAGCAAAGCGTCTACATGTGTTCGTAATTCTTCAGAATCACTTCCCCCTTTAAAAAAGACATCAAGGTCCCACACGTCAGAATATGTTTTTTGTACCAAAGTCATTTCCTCCCTCATTCATAATATTCTAAATACGTTATTTCATCATACCACGTAAATTAGACTTACGAACTAGTCTTTACTGTAATTGTGACGAAATTTTCATATCTTCTAGCGCATACGTAGTCTTTCCTATGTATACTATTCAGTAGGAGGATTTAAACATGCTTAATTTATTATTAATGTTATTTTCACTCATTGGTGCTGCTAGCATAAATGTAGTCGCTAATATATTTCCACTAAACGGGAATACGACGATTGAGATTGCACATCGAGTCCCTGTGTTATTCGCACCTGCTGATTATGTATTTGCAATATGGATAGTTGTTTATGTATTACTAGCTAGTTGGCTCTTTGGCTTTTGGAAAAACAAATGGCAAACATCCAGTATGTTACGAAATCGTAGGGCCTTTTTATTCATTGTCGCTAATCTCCTTCAAATTGCCTGGACACTTACATGGCACTTTAATTTATTCGGATGGACAATCGTTTCCATGTTAGCTTTATTACTTTGTTTAAACACACTTTATTTCACCTATCCGAAACGAGTAAACCGGATGTACGGTAGGATTCCAGTCGCAGTTTTCTTTGGTTGGGTTGCCATTTCGACGCTTGAAAGTATCAGTTATATTTTAACTCTCCATGATTGGTCTGGATGGGGGTTAAGTAATCCTCTTTGGGCGGTTATCTATTTAACAATCTCCACAGCGTTCGCTCTTCATTTCTTATACCATCATGGAGATATTGCAATGAACACTGTTTTCATTTGGGTGTTTAGCGGCATAGCTGTAAAAAATGGTACCGATGAGTTATTCGTTTCTGTTTCCGCTATTTTTTTATCAGCCGTTATAGTTGCCGGTATGCTTCTAGTTCATAGAGAAAAAAATACAAGTAAAGAGAAAAACGCCGTTATACCTCAGTGAGGTAAACGGCGTTTTTTCACTTATGTTGTAACAGACGTGGTGCTGTGGTTAGAAGTAATACCGCCACAATTGCACATAATATAATGGACGGAACCATATACGTAGCGTTGTAGACTAACGAGTACAACCATACAGGTTGACCGGCAGCATATTGTCCAAAGAATACCATACCACCAATAAAATGAATGAAAAAGCGTAATAAGCCTCCAATTACTGTACCTACTACAATTGCCATTACAAAAGACTTTGTATCGTCTTTTGCTTTACTCTTTAAAAGCCAGCCGAGTGTCACTGCAGCCAATCCAACTAAAGCATACGCAACGAAGTAATCAAGCCCTGCTTGTACTGGATGATATACCTTGCCAGTCATCACCATTTGTAAGAGACCGCTTATAAAGCCTGTCATCATCCCGCCAGCAATTCCCCAACGAAAAGCCATTATAATAATTGGTAACATTGAGAGAGTAATAGACCCGCCTTGCGGAAATTCAAAGCCAACACGATCTAATACAAAAGATATAGCTCCCATAATTGCAACTTCCAATAATAATTGTAGACGTTTTCTCCCCAAAATTCTTCCTCCTCTTTGTTGCAGAGGTATATGTGGACATAAAAAAAGACCTCCCGGATAGAACGGGACATCAATATGCCAGTTTCCATCCACATCCCTACGCAAGCATAATCTTACAGGTTCTAAGGGTCAGGACGATTGTCCAATCTCAGCCAAAATTAGGCACCCCTTGTGGTAAAAATTATTCAGTTGTCCAACTAATTGTATAAGAACTATCACTAGTATGCAAGATGATTAGGAGGTTTCTTTTAAATCACAAGTGTTTATGATGAAAGGAGAGTTTTCATGCCGAGTAATAAAGTACTAGCCGGGGTTAGTTATTTCAGTGTTTTTTTCGCTCCCTTGCTTATTCCGGTAATTATTTATTTTGTATCAGACAATCGCGAAGTACGATTCCATGCAAAACGTTCATTCATTTCCCATTTAATCCCTGCAGCACTCCTAATTATTGCTTTTTTAGCTATTACTTTTTCGATGCTTTCTTTTAATGGGTTTTCTAGTGAGACGCCATCTACATTTCATTTTTGGCAGCTTGCTCCTGTTATTTTTATGTTTGTATACGGTCTATTACTTTTGTTCGTAATGGTATGGAATGTTTTCCAAGGCATAAAGGTTCTTAAGTAGATGTTTGCTTCATTCATAAAAAGGGGATTGAAAGATTAATACAAGCTATGAGGAGTGAGTCGAATGAAAGTTGGAAAAATCGTAAAAACTGCTATCAAATGGTCCCCCGTACTTTATCCTGTCGTTAGAAAGATAATGAAAGAAAGACAACAAAAAGGAGCTGTCATTTCTAAAAGATAAGTAACCTATGTGACATGATCTTCTAAGACTCCAAGGCTTTTTTCTACTTCCGAATATGATATAGTATGTATTGTGAAGTAATGAACGGAAGAAAGGACTTGGACAGAATGATTGCTAAAACAGAGCAAGAAATTGAAGCACTGAAAAAGATCGGTAAAATCGTTGCTGAGATTAGGGACGCAATGAAAAATGCAACTGTTCCCGGAAAGACAACGAAAGAAATCGATGAAATCGGTGGGCAACTTTTTAAAGAGAAGGGTGCCATTTCAGGTCCCATAGCAGAATATGATTTCCCTGGCTATACATGTATAAGCGTGAATAGTGAAGTAGCGCATGGCATGCCGGGTTCACGCATTATTAAAGATGGCGACTTAGTTAACATTGACGTTTCAGGTTCATGTGACGGTTATTTCGCAGATACAGGAATTTCTTTTGTTGTTGGTACACCTGATGAAAAGAAACAACAATTATGCGATGTAGCTAAAAGTTCATTTGAACGAGCAATGCTGAAAGTAAAAGCCGGTTCTAGTCTTAATCAGATTGGCAAGGCAGTCGAGCGGGAAGCAAAAAGTCATGGTCTTAAGGTTATCAAAAACTTAACAGGTCACGGCATTGGAAAATCGCTTCATGAAGAACCTCAGCATGTGCTAAATTACTATGATGCATGGGATAAAACCTTATTAAAAGAAGGTATGGTATTAGCAGTAGAGCCTTTTATCTCTGAAGCGGCAGAACATATTATCGAGTCAGGTGATGGCTGGACATTTGTTACTCCAGATCAATCGCTTGTCGCGCAAATCGAACATACAATTATCGTCACAAAAGGCGAACCCATCATATTAACATTATCGTAAGAAAAGGCAGTATGGACAATTGCATGTCCATACTGCCTTTTTATTATTTCTTTTTAGTTGTTGCAACAGTTTTGGAATTCCCCTCTTGCAAACTTCCTTTGTACCAAACTTTCTGTACAGTCTTAATGCCTTTTGTTAGTTTACGATAATCACGTTCTTCAGCATAAGATAACAATGTTAATACCTCACCATCTTCACCTGCACGCCCAGTTCTTCCAGAGCGATGCAAATACTGTTCAACCGTATGTGGCACATCAATATGAATCACATGCGTTAGGCCATCGATATCAAGTCCACGTGCCGCTAAATCAGTTGCAATGAGCACACGCGTTTTGCCTTTTCTAAAGTCATCTAACGTTTGCTGTCTTTCAAATTTGTTCATATCTGAGTGGAGAACTGCAATGGGTGCATCACTATATTTTAACTTCATTTCCTTCATGCGTAGCTGGTCTACATTATTAATAAACGCCAGAGCACGTAATCCTTTAAGGTGAGAAATCCCACGCAAAACATCTGTCTTTTCACGGACATCTGTTTTAGCAAAACTATGGACAACTTTACCAGACTTCGGCATATCCTCGGCTGTAACGTGTATCCGTTCAGGTTCTTGCATTAATTTGCTGGCGACCATTTCAATTTCATCCGTAATGGTTGCAGATACGACAACAATTTGCCTATCTGGATTTGCAGCTTCAATCATATTTTTAACGATAACACGGTGCTCTCTTGCCAATAGCTGATCACCTTCGTCTAAGATAATCTGTTTAATATCATACATTTTCAGTTTTTTCGATTTCACTAGTTCAGCTAAACGACCTGGCGTCCCTACAACGATTGTTGGTTTCTTTTTCAGTTTTTCAATTTGACGTTGCATATTTGCACCGCCAATCAATTGAGTAACTGTAATTGGCGTTCCTTCAACCCAATCACGTATCACATTCACAATTTGCATAGATAGTTCTTGTGATGGCGTTACAATAAGGACTTGTGTTTGCTTTTTTTCACCTTCTACCATTTGAAGTAACGGTAATACATAAGCTAATGTCTTACCAGAACCCGTTGGCGATTGGGCTACAATATCCTTACCCGCTATCATTTCAGGAATCATTTTTGTTTGAATCGGCATTTCATAGTCAAATTTCCATTTCGATTGAATACTGTCATCCATTTTTTCTAAAAAGGACATTTTTATCCCTACTTTCACTCAGTTCCTTTTAGTTTATCATAAACGACAGGCGTTCACTCCATTTCTGATAATACTGTTTAAGGCTTTTTTCTAGCAATTGTTAGTTGCTCAAATGCATATGCATAGCTAATTAGTTGTGGTTCAGTGAATGCACTTCCTGAAAATGTTAGTCCAAACGGTTCACCTGCTTCAGAATAGTTCGCTGGAACTGTTACGGACGGAAATCCTGCCGCCGCACCAAAGCTACAGCCATGGTCTTGCGGAAAGACAAGTGCATGAACGCTATTCTCTTCAAGTGCCTTTCCAAGCGCTACTCCAGCCGCCAGATGACGATTTTTAATAAGCATTTCTATATACAGCTGTTCCGTCAATGTCCCACTCGTCCGCTGCGCTCTTTCAAGCATTACTTGACCAAACTTTAATGTTTCTGTCGCGTGTTCATTATTAAATTGAATGATGTCTTGCAATGTTCTTATCGGATTACTCGCAGGCGTCCTTCCTAAATATGCATTTAAACCCGCTTTAAATTCATGTACTAATACATCGTAGCCTAAGTCATTTTCCATCGTACCTAAATCGATTGGATCTACTAAAATCGCTCCAGCATCTGTAAGCTTTTTTAGAGCAATCGAAAATAGCTTTAAACGTTCCTTAGAAGCTTCATGCTCAAAAATTTGCCGCGGAATACCAAGACGGATGCCTTGAAGTGCATTTTCATCAAATAAACTTGACCATTGCACAGTATCGAATTGTGTAGATAAATGCGATACTGGATCATTTAAATCTTTCCCTACAAGATGTTGAAAAACGAGTGTCGCATCTTTCACTGTTCTTGCCATAGGACCTGGTGTGTCTTGCGTGTGCGCTAATGGAATGATGCCACCTCTACTAATTGCCCCTACGGTCGGCTTAATGCCTACGAGTGAATTTTGTGTTGCTGGGTTTATGATAGAGCCTGTTGTTTCCGTACCTATTGCAACTGCCGCCATATTCATGGCAATCGCAGCTGCGCCTCCTGAACTTGAACCACCTACGTCAAATAAGCCATAAGGATTTACTACTTGACCACCTCGTGAACTCCAGCCATTCGTCATTCGATCGGACATGAAATTGGCCCATTCAGTCATGTTCGTCTTACCTAAAATGACCGCGCCTGCCGTACGTAACTTTTTCACTAGAAATGCATCCTCTGGTGCGTAAAAGTCTTTCAATGCTAAAGAACCACAACTTGTGTGCATTTTATCATTCGTATCCATATTGTCCTTTATTAAAATCGGAATACCATGAAGCACAGATCGGTTGCCTTGTTGTTTACGCTCCGCATCTAGCGCTCTAGCAATATGAACAGCATCAGGATTCACTTCCAATATCGCTTTACACTGTGCATTTTGTTGAGCTATTCGCTCTAAATATATAAGGACTAATTGCTCGGCAGTAATCTCATCATCATCCATCCTCTGTCGCATCTCACTTATTGTCGCTTCAACAATCCAACCGTTTTCCATTTCACTAGCAGTCATTGTATTTCACCTCGTTTAGTAGATAGATGAATTTAAAAAGTCGACTTCAAAACAACATAGAAGTCGACAATCCTTTAAGATACTCTTACGTAGTACTCTTTCATCAATGAGTACAGTGGTAATTCATATAATTGTTTTCCATAAATTTTAAATATTCCTCGCGTAACAAGCTGTTGGATTACTTGTTGTCGTTTAACATCCATTTTCGTTTCTTCCATCTTTCTCATTGTAAACGCCCCTCCTTGAAGATGTCTCCATAGCAATTATTCCTTTTTCACCTACTTGTTAAACATCTAGAACAATTTTAGTCCACACTACTTATAGATTGTGCGATAATCAGTCATGTTATCACCAAGTCATGATTTCAAATTGATGGAGGGCTACCAATTGACATTATTCTTAACAGGATCGACCGGATTTCTCGGAGCAAAGCTATTAGCTAATCTACTTTCAACAACAAATCACACTCTTTATGTACTCGTTCGCGATGTAAACAAAGGCAAACGTCTAGTAGAAACATTAGGATTTGATGCTCAAAATCGGATAACGCTCGTTCAGGGAGATATTACATTAACTCATTGTGGACTTACTGAAAGTACACTAGAAGAGCTAAAAGAGAATGTGGATGTGTTTTATCATATCGCAGCATTGGTTAAGTTTGATGAAGAATTGCGGGATGAGTTATTCAATGTAAATCTAGAAGGCACTAAGAATGCATTGGAATTAGCAAAGACATTGTTTTCGAAAAAATTTATATATGTTAGTACTGCCTACACAGTGGGGAAACGTCGGCACGGTGTTGAAGAACTTTATCCAATTGATGCGCAAGTACATAACCCATATGAAGAAAGTAAAGTTCAATCAGAACATCTAGTATTCGCGTACGCGGATGTAATGAATGTATCGATTTTTAGACCTTCAATCATCGTCGGTGATTCAGAAACAGGTGAAGCTGATTCTGAATTTACATTATATGGTTTCATGCGTGCTCTTGAAGTGTTCAAACGACGCGTCGACAGAAATTCTAACGTCGCAAACGAGACATACCGCTTGGTTGGAAGTAAGCTTTCAACTTCAAATCTTGTGCCTGTAAATTATGTTGCCGATATATTAGCACTTGCTGCAACAAAATCAGAAGCGAGTAAAATTTACAATATAACGAACCCGAACCCACCAACTAACTTTGATTTGTTACAACATATTAAAAAAGCACTTCAGTTTAGTCAGTTGGAAATTGTCGAGTCAACAACGTCTTTAACATTAACGACAGAAGAGGTATTGATAAACGATATGATACGTGTTTTTAATGCTTACTTATCTCGCTCTTTCAATTTTGATGATACAAACACACAACAATTAATTGTCGGTTCAACAATCCAGCATTTAAACTTATCTGTGGAATCCATGGAACTAATTATTAATGCTTATTTCAAGACGATACAATAATTGATTGCAATGAATCTTTTTTGTAAGTCTAAAATTCCTCATAAATAAAACGAAAGGAATAGTAACAATTCCTTTCGTTTCCATCATTATAAAAGCTTGTAAATCGATCTTTTTTCACAGCACACGTTCTTCTAAATTCTTAGCAGTTGCACTCTTTTCTACTTCATCGTTTTCTTTAAAAGTTCCTAATGTTTTATCGATCGTCATATGCGTAACACCGTACCAATAGTTTTCATTTTTAAAATGGTGTAAAAGATGATGTTTTTTAATATTCCGCCCAAATGCGGTGCGTGGTTTTATAGGTTTATGGGCGATATAGTGTTTCCATTCATAGTAAAGAAAGTAGAGTACAAGCCCAGTAGCAAATGCAGTAGCCAGTGCAATACTACTCGTAATCCCATAAACAATCATTGTGTATATAACAAAGCCAGGAAGACTGAACCATAATGGTAGAAATAATAACTTCAGATCGTTGGGATCCACATGATGATCATAATGCAATCGTTTAATGGTTTTTAACAGGAATGGGTTTGATGGTGTTTTTATGTGAAATAAAAAACGATGAACCATATATTCACTCGTTGCATATGTGAGCATACCAGCACCAAATGCAATCCATGTATATAATTGTAAAGCATTCGGTACTGTAAAGCCTGCACACAACATAAAAATAATGATCATAACTGTTACATCAGGATACGTGGCAAACTCTTTAATATAGGTTCTCATCATAAAATCCCCCTTTCTCTTTATAATATACAAACTATTCCGTTTACTCAATAGTTATATATTTTCTTATAGCAAAAACTCGACTATATCGGAATTGATATAATCGAGTCATTGTACTGATTTATTCTTTTAAATGATAACCCTATGTTATTGTTGTCGGTCATATCTGCCTATCTGAATTACAGTCTACATTACTTTTAAGCTAGCAATCACAGTATAAATTTTGCAAGTTAACTATTTCCATAAAGAAAACCATGTTGAAAACCACTCATTAGTTGGTTGTTCAACATGGTTTTCAGTCAATTTATAATGTAACAATAATCATCATCACAAAAAGAATGGCTAAATAATTAACTGAATAGAGGAATACAATATTTGCCCATTTCAGGTCGTACTTCGTAAAGAAACCTGCAATTGAAACGGCTAGAAAACCGACATTTAGAATTGTTGCAATAACCATGAACGTTGTCCCCAGTGTATATAAGTAAAAAGGCATCGGGAGTAAACATGCAACATACACAGCGATTTGTCTCTTTGTCATTTTAAAACCATAAACAACAGGTAACATCGCTACGTTTGCTGCTTTGTATTCGTCATATTTCTTCATTGCAATCGCAAATGTATGTGGCATTTGCCAAATGAAAAGGATGATGAATAAGACAATCGGAACGATGTGAAAAGTTGGTGAGATTGCCGCCCAACCAATCAATGGTGTTACAGCTCCTGAAACACTTCCAATAACCGTATTCAACGTGTATCTACGTTTAGACCAAATCGTGTACAAAATGACGTACGTGAACCATCCTATGAATGCGTAAATCGCAGCTTCTATCGTTGTGAAAAACAGCATGACTTGTCCAATAACAGATAGTGCTATCCCTATGAACAACACCATCTTTAAGGAGAAGTTCCCAGTCACTGTTGGTCTACTTTGTGTTCTTGCCATCACTGTGTCGATATCGACGTCATACCAATTGTTAAGAACGAGTGCGCCAGCCATTAATAGCGTACTTCCTATCATCGTCAGAATGAACACATCCAGATGATCCCCAAACGTTGTTCCAGAAAAATGGACGGCCAACCAAAATCCTGTAAGTACTGGTAGAACGTTAGCGATGAGTACAATTCCTTTGAATAGCGATAGTACATCAGCCCATACAGCGGAAACGGTTCTCTCCTTTCCTGTTGCTAACAGTATATCTTTGTTCATCTATCGTTCACTCCTTAAAAGCGTTTAAAAATTTACTTTTTTCGACACTTGCTCTTTCTAATATAGCACTCTTTATAGGTTGAAATAAACCTTTCTTCATGAGTTTATCCTAAAACAACAACGGATTGTCACGAATTAGCAACAAAGACCACGGAAGTTAGGGAATACGATACTACTTAAGGATTCCATTTTCTAGTGAGATTCCCCAGCTATACATATTAAAAAATGGAGACCCCCTATAACTACATAGGAAGTCCCCTCTTCAGTTCGCTAGCTATTTTATTCAATCAACTTAAATTTTTACCATGGCATCATTCGATCCAACAAAAATTGTTCTTCTTTTATAACAGTCGCTACATTTGAATAACAGTACGCCCATATTCACAAGTGCAATTACTAACATTATACAGATAACTATATCATTCACTAGGAAGTTTTTTGAATCGCATCGTATACATATTTTGTTCATGTTCATAAACGCTAAAAAAGCGAGGACACAATCCATTTCGATTGTGTCCTCGCTCTTCATCTTTTCCTTTTGATTAGTTCAGCACTTTTACTTTAACCTTCTTGACTCCCCAAGCGAGTGCACTATCTTGTGATGGTATGAAAACATCAATCTTATTTCCTTTAATTGCACCACCAGTATCGCCTGCAATGGCTATACCATATCCTTCAATCCATACTTTTGATCCGAGTGGAATGACTCTTGGATCAACTGCAATTACTTTTTGATTTGGATTCGCACGCAAATCAATGCCATAGGCAGTCGTTCCAGAACAACCTGGACAATAGGCGGTGTAGGCAGTTGCTGTCATTGTCATTTCTACACCATCTTGGGCTGGCTCTGCTGAGGCTGTTGCTGCCGCCGGCGGATTTGCTGGTGCTTTTTTCACAACTTCTTTCTTCTTAACAGGTGCTTGTTCCGTCACAGATGCGACTGTTATCTTTTCTCTCTCTTTACTAGCAATAGTAGATGCGTCTTTATCACCTTTAATTACTAGTTCATCACCTGGATGAATTAAATCACCGGTTAATTCATTCATATCCATGAGGGTGTCTAAAGGGATTTCATTCGCTAGTGCAATTCGAAATAGATTATCGCCTTCAACAACGGTATATGTTTCGGTTTCATCTACTGCTACCTCATATGGAATCATCATATAGTCTTGACCTTCCACTACAGCTGCGTTCGTACTTGTACCGAATGAAAGTACAAATAGCACAGCCAAAAGACTCATATTAACTTTCAACAATATTTTTCCTCCTCCGCATTTTGCTATAATAGGTCCCTCAAACTCAAGCAATATCTCGTTCCCTCTTCAAATCCTTTAATCTAACTGGCAATTAAATTGCTAATTTTTAACCTAGCTAGTGGACTTGATGCAAACAGTATTGCCACAAAATGCTTAAATACAAACATGTTAAATAAAAAAAGAAGCAATCATCCAAAACAATTAACAAATGTTTTGAGTGATAGCTTCTCTATTTACAGCTAAAAATAGCGATTTATTGAAAGAGTCGTCGTTGTTATTTTTTTTGTGGCAACGGAATAAATTTACTCGTTTGTCGCTCATATGTCGACCATTCTAGATGTTTTTTGTACTTTTTCTCTAGTAGAGGAACTCCTGACACAAACAATAATAATAGTGTAATTACAAGCGGACTATAGATACCTGTCCAACCGTTAGGGACTGACAATGAAATAATGAAAATTCCCCACCACATTGTCGCTTCCCCAAAATAATTGGGATGTCTCGTATATTTCCAAAGTCCGTACTTCATTAATCTACCTTTGTTTTCAGGATTTTGGATAAACGTTTTCAACTGATGATCTCCAACCACTTCAAAGAAGTAACCGATAAGCCAGATCACTAACCCTATATAATCTAGAACGCCAAGACCTGAATCAGCTGATTTATTTACAGTAATAATAGGTTGAGCGATGATAAATAGTAAAACCAGTTGAAGCAAATACACATTTAAGAACATCTTGAGATACTTCCAATTATTCGTTCCCCAACGTTTTCTCATATTAACATAACGATAATCTTCCGCTTTGTTCCAATTGCGTCTAAACAAATAATACGCCAGGCGTAATCCCCATAACGTGACTAGAATACTTATTAATGTAGCACGTTCCGTTTGTTCTCCAGTAACAAAATACGTAAAGACAGCAACTACAACAAAACCCAATCCCCATGCAATATCAACTAACCCATTATTATTTCGAGCTTGTCCAATTAGAAAAACAATAAAAAAGAAGCCTAATAGAACGAGTAGTGTGTCAACATATACATTCACCAATGATAATCCCCCCATTATTCAACCGTTAACGCAATCGCTACACAACCTACACCTGCGTTCATAGCGACGATTGAAGATATTTCCGAAATATAATCTGGTTCTTTTCCAAGTAAGGTTGTGAACATCTTTTCATATTCCTTAGCCCTTTGTGGTGCATCTGCATGCACAATCGCATAACTTGAAACCGTATTCTTAGTATTTATTTCTTTAACTAGTCGTCGGATTTTCTGTCCGTTGGCTTTTGTATTCAAAGCTTTCCCGATAATGATTCCGTCGCCCAATTTATCAATCGATACGACGGGTTTAAGATTCAATACTTTAGCTACAAATCCTTGGATCTTTTTAATCCTTCCCGAACGGACCATGTATTTTAATGTGTTAATACTAACAAAGATAGTTGTTTTATCGATTGCTTCTTCAGTAGCCAAAATGACTTCGTCGAAAGTATGATTTTGTTCAATCGCCTTCGCTGCTTGTAAAACGACTAACCCTTGTGCACCAGAATTCAAGCGCGAGTCAATCACTGCTATTTCAGTTCCCTTCTCCCGTAATTTACCCGCTGCTTGTAGAAGAGAATTATGTGTTCCACTCATTTGTTTTGACACCGTTATTACAAGTACTGACGCATAGTCTTTTGCAATTGCAGATAAAAAGTTCTCCGTTGCCATCGGCGTCGGCTGAGATGATGACGGATAATTCTCAGCAGAATCCATCATCGAATACAAGTAAGACGGACTGATTGTCATTTTATCCAAATAGACACTATTCTCAACGAGTAAGTTTAACGGCAGCATATGAATTTGATGCTCATCCAATAATTCTTTCGGAATGTCTGCAATTGAATCAGTAACCAAAGCTATGGAATGTTTTCTTGCATATCCCGACTCATACTGCCTACGCATATCATCCGCTTTCTGCTGGATAATTTGTCCGAAATCTCTTAGTCGATGAAATAACAATTCTGGTTGATTCGTATGAATATGCACGCGCACATGTTTTGCATTTCCAGCAACAATTAGTGACTGTCCCAAGTCTTTTAACGCTAAACGAATCTCATCTAGATTTAAGTCTTCACCTTTAATGAGTCCTTCCGTACAATAACGGTGACTCAAATCGGGATCCTCCGAGATTTCATTTGAGTGCGTTGTCATTTCGATTACTTCCATATTCAGAAGTGATTCGTCAACCTTATTTGTAGTAATGAAATTTAAAAAACCTTCTAAAAAATGAACAAAGCCCTTTGCCCCCGAGTCAACGACAGATGCAATTTTGAGTACTTCTAATCTATCCGTCGTCATTTTTAAAGAGTGCAACGCTACAGTTAAAGATTCAGACATGAACTCTTTAAAGTCATTCACAGTCCCTTTTAGATGTGCTAACGACTCGGACCATTCGCGCATGACAGTGATCATTGTCCCTTCAACAGGTTTAGCGATTGAACTGTATGCATAGTTAACTGCATTCCCAACTGCATCCGCAAATTCGGATACCGTAATTTCTTTTTTATCCTCAAAACCTTCATATAATCCATTTATGAATTGGGCAAAAATAATTCCGGAATTCCCTCTTGCACCTGTTAATGCCGCGAAAGCAATGGACTCCATCGTTTTCTTTGTAGAATCCGTCAACCGTGAACCTTCAATAATGGCACGCATTGTAAATGCCAAATTAGTACCTGTGTCCCCATCAGGTACTGGAAACACATTAATTCTATTTAACTCTTTCTTTTGGTTAATAACAGCGTTTGCACCAGAAATAAAGCCATAGTACATATTTTCATTACTAATCGAGTGCATGCCCATTTTGCTGTCCTCCCCATTTACGTATAATTCCATAAGCGCTTACTGAAGTAATCCCACATAGAAGTGTGCCCCAACTAATATCAACGACTGTAATGACTAATGGCCACTCTTTCAAAGTCGCTAGATTCGTCATGTCATACGTAGCGTACGTTGTCATGCCAAAAAATGCTCCTACAAATAGTGCGTACTTCCAACTATTTTTTCTAAGTGCCGGCAGGATGACAAAGAATAATAATCCAAAGATGAAAAACAAATAGAACAATATTGCAGCAGTCCAATTCACGTCGACTTTCATGAGTTGTCCAATCTTTTCCTGATACATATCTTTTGATATAAAACCGAGCCAAAAGATATCAATTACGAAAAAGATAAGTGTTGTCACTACATACGTTTTCACCTTATACAATCAAAACACCCCTTCTCTCCTCTTCTAATACTATGAATAAATTGCTAGATTCCGACAAAAAACAACATTGTATAATTCATTTTTAAAGGTTAGCGACACGCTTGTCAATAGTTTGTATAACCTTTATATTTACTAGTGTACAAGTAAATACTAGAAATAAACAATTTTAAAGACTCCAAAACTAAAAAACTTTTTACAGCTTCCTTCTAATCCAAGCGACAAAATTCGACAATTTACTATGTAAAAAAGGAGAGTCTCAAACAACTAACTGTTGTAAGAAACTCGCCTTATAATCATTCCATTTCCTTGTCATTAAGAACTGAAACTCATTCGACCTTTATTTAATTAAGAATAACGACTTTTCCTTCTCATGCCTATTAAAAATAGCACTGCAACACTCAGTATAAATATAGATATGCTTGCTGTTAAGATAACTGCTGGGTATTCTCCGTTACATTCATTCGCAGAAAGATGTTTCACTAAAATCCCTGTATAGCCCCATATCATCGTAAGTCCATAGGCAATCTCTTTGAACGTCAGCAACGTTGCTACCCCAATTCCAACGCCCACAATAAGAATAATAACCGTCCAAGTCGCTTCTGACAGACCGAAACCATCCCATTTTAAACTCACAAGTAATGTAGTTGCGTTTGCAATCGTAGCAATCGTAATCCATCCAAAATAAATACTAAATGGCAATCGCACAAAAACTCTTTCTCTATTCGATAAGGTAGCGTTAACGATTAACGAATTGATTTGAATTAAACATAAAAGGATAAGAATCATCAAAACCATCGTAAGCCCTATCATTTCGTAGTGCCAATCAAATATCCATAATGCATTTGCAATTGAAGAGATAGAGAAATAAATTCCTATTTGATCAAGCAGTTCTTTATTTTTATTATTTTTCCAAATCGGCAATTGATAGAGTGTATAGAGTGCTAGTAAAAAGTAAATAAGCCCCCAAATCGCAAATGTATAACCAGCAGGCGCGAACAAATTACTATATTTGTCTGACACTTCTCCTGTTGTTTGACCATTAAGTGGTATCGACTCTGCCAGTCCATTGACCGCAATCATGATTATGTAACTCACTAAAGCAATCCATCGAATCAGTTTACTTCTTCTAGTCCTCTCCATAATAGATCCCCCTTTTTTAAACGACTCGCTATCCCTTCGGACAACTTCATTGTTCTTTACTATATGTAATCTTTCTATTTTCTAAGCCTATGTGAACAGAATCATTTCATTTATGACTAATTACCCTGAAATGGCGGCTCTTAGTCTTTTTATATAAAGAAAATGAAGCAACCTCATTGGATCGCTTCACTTTCTTAAGGCATAGCTATTTACTTCACAACAAGCACTGGACAATATACGCGTTTCATCACTTTATGGCTAACACTACCCATTACCATTTCTTGTAGACTATTTAATCCCCTACTTCCAATCACTACTAAATCAATGTCCCCCGTGTTCGCATAGTCAATAATAGCAGGGGCAGGTTCACCATGGATCATAGAAATTAGATACTTTGTAGAACTAGCTTTTAAATATTCCTCAACGGGCAACAACTTTTTACGTCGTGTGTATTCCGCATCTATTTTCCCTTGAGCATGTAGTATGTCTTTTTTAGCTTGTGAAAAATCAATCACATACACAACTTCAATTTTACAATCTGGGTTTAATGAAGCAATTTTCACAGCTTCTTGCGCAGCTCGCATTGCATTATCCGATCCATCCATTGCTAGTAAAATATTGTTATACATATCGTTTCCTCCCCCATATTATTGATTCGAGACAGCAAGCTCTGTCATAATTCTTTGACTGGATGCATTCAAACCTCTTAACGTTATATAATTGTCATTCTCTTTGTATTTGATGATAGCTTTATCGACCGCCCCAACCGCCGAATCATCCCAAATATGAGCATTCGTAAAATCAATTACAACGGTTTGTTTAGTGATAGTAAAATCTAATCCAGCAAGAAAATCTTCTACAGAAGCAAAAAACAATTGACCTTCTACTCGATAGACAACTTCATCATTTGCTACAACTTTTTTCATTTTAATTTTAGATATTTTCGCAACGAAGAAAATGGCACTTAAGATTACACCCGCAATGACTCCTTTAGACAAATCACTCGTTGCCACAACAATAATAACCGTTACGAGCATAACAACTGCATCTGTTCGTGGTGCTTTTCGTAAATAAGAAAACGATGACCAGTCAAATGTACCAATGGACACCATAATCATAATCCCAACTAAGACAGGCATCGGAATTTGAACAACGAGATTTCCGAGCACAATAATCAAGAATATAAGAAAAAGTCCCGCTGTCAGTGTGGATAACCTACCTCGACCACCAGACTTCACATTAATAACAGACTGACCAATCATTGCACAGCCAGCCATTCCACCAAAGAATCCTGTAATGAAATTAGCAATCCCTTGTCCTCGTGCCTCTCGGTTCTTATTACTATCCGTATCCGTCATATCATCTACAATCGTTGAAGTTAATAACGTTTCCAATAAGCCAACAATGGCTAAGCCTATCGAATATGGGAAGACAATCATCAATGTTTCAAATGTGAAGGGAATATCCGGCAAAAAGAATTCAGGTAAGCTACGTGTAATTACACCAAGATCGCCAACAGTCCTCATATCAACGTTCATATAGATAGCGATAGCCGTCAATGAAATGATTGCGAGCAAAGGTGCTGGAACCACTTTTAAAAATCGCGGTAACACATAGACAATAAGCAATGTAACTGCAACAAACACGTAAGCAATATAGGTTTCACCAACAAAATGCGTCAACTGTGCCATAAATATTAAAATGGCTAACGCATTTACAAAGCCAATCATAACTGCCCTCGGAATGAACTTCATCACTTTAGCAATCTTAAAAACACCAAATAATAATTGAATAACTCCAGTTAAAATAGTCGCCGCTAGCAAATAATCAAGTCCATGCTCTCGAACTAAAGGTGCCATCAACAACGCCATTGCACCCGTTGCTGCAGAAATCATCCCCGGACGTCCACCTACAAATGATATAATGACAGCAATCGTGAAGGATGCATACAAACCAACCATTGGATCTACACCAGCTATGATTGAAAATGCTATCGCTTCAGGTATTAGCGCCAAAGCAACAACAATTCCTGCTAAAATATCTGCACGTATATTAGAAAACCACTCCATCTTAATTTTCTGTATCACTTTTCAACACTCCATCTAATTCGCTTTAATTTTCAAATGAAAAATTCCGTATTTTGAATAGAATAAGTTTATCATCGGAAGAACCAAAATGGAACCCTTTTGGAACTATGCTAAAATGGAATCATACTAGTACTTTTTTGATAGGAGCATTCACATGATTATAGGTTACGCCAGACCTTATGACGAAGACCCTTCTTGTCTAAAACAAATACAGCAATTGAAAACCCATCACTGCCAACAAATTGTTCAAGAAACGCATTCATCTGCCGAAGAGAGGTGCGCTTTAGAAAATATGGTGGAAAACCTCTCAGCTAGTGATAAAATCATATGCGTAAAACTATTCGCACTTGCTGACTCATCACTTCACTTAGTAGAGATTTTAGAAGAGATCGAACAAAAAAGAGCATTTATACATTCCCTTACAGAGGATATCGATACGAGTACTGCTTCGGGGTGCCAATTTACACATATCGTCAAACAACTTGTTGATTTTCAAAGCGATGTCATAAGCGAAAAGACAAAACAAGGGCTTCGAATTGCTCAAAAAAAAGGGATTATTACTGGTCGCCCTCGCAAACCGGATGAAAATGTACAGCGTGCTTTAGTCATGTATAACAGTAGAAAATACAGTCTCGCTGAAATACGACAAGAAACAGGCATTAGTAAAACGACATTGTATCGCTATTTAGAAAGTTAAAAGAGCCGACACATCCATTGCAATCGGATGTGTCGGCTCTTTTTATTGACGATTATAAAATGAGTAACCAAAGATATAATCCAACGAGGGTTATTATTAATGTAGGAATCGTTAAAATGATGCCCACTTTAAAATAAGCTCCCCAGCTAATCTTCACACCTTTTTGGGATAGAATATGCAACCACAACAACGTAGCTAAAGAACCAATTGGTGTAATTTTCGGCCCTAAATCTGAACCAATTACATTTGCGTATATTAACGCCTCTCGAATGGTTGGTGATGTCGTTGTCTCTGAAATTGCTAACGCGTCAATCATAACAGTCGGCATATTATTCATGACTGAAGATAAAAAGGCCGCTATGAACCCCATCGACATTGTCGCTACAAACAAACCTTGATTGGCTGCTAATTGGATTACTTCAGCAAGCACGTTTGTTAAACCAACATTTTTCAAGCCATAGACAACAACATACATACCTACTGAGAAAAACACAATGGCCCATGGTGCACCTTTTAACACTTGTTTCGTTTGAACAGCATCACTTCTTCTTGCCATTATCAAAAAGAAAATGGCGATAGTTCCTGCTACAAACGAAACGGGTATTCCTATGTAACTGCTGCTAAAATAACCTATTAAAAGAATAACAAGTATCACCCAAGACATCTGAAACATGCGTCTATCTTTAATGGCTGTGCTCGGTTGTTTTAAATCTTGTACGTTGTAGTTTCCTGGAATGCTTTTACGGAAAAACAAATACAACACAGCAATACTCGCCACAAGTGCAAATAGATTCGGAATTATCATTCGCGATGCGTATTCCACAAATCCAATGCCAAAATAATCGGCTGATACAATATTCACAAGATTACTAACGACTAAAGGTAAAGACGTCGTATCTGCAATGAAACCACTGGCAATAATAAAAGGGAAAATCATCTTTTCATTGAAATTCAGATTCCTCACCATCGCTAAAACGATCGGTGTCAAAATTAATGCTGCTCCATCATTCGCAAACAATGCTGCAACGACTGCACCAAGAATGCTCACATAAATGAACATTCGAACACCACTACCACGAGCAAGTCGTGCCATATGTAAAGCCGCCCATTCAAAGAAACCAATCTCATCTAAAATCAATGAAATAATGATAATGGCAATAAATGCGAGTGTCGCATTCCAGACAATCTCAGTGACAGCGATCACATCTCCAAAATCGACAACGCCTAAAATCAAAGCGGCACTTGCCCCAATGCAAGCTGTCCAGCCAATAGACAATTTCTTTGGCTGCCAAATCACAAAAATTAATGTAATGGTAAATATAACGATTGCTAGTACGGTTGAAACCATCTTTTTAACCTCTCCTGACTTGCAGTAAATCTAGACTATGGATATGTACTATCTTTAAAAGAAAAATAACTTTAGCAACTGCTTATTCAAACGGGAATTGATAACCAAAATAATACAGAGTCATTGAAATGAGTGTCAATACAGCTGAAGATATTAAAATTATTTTAGATATGTAACTGAGGATTTATTATGGGATAAGCTCCTCCTTTAATAATTTTATTCGTATAAAGCATTTTATAATGTCATCAACACCCCATGATTCGCTAAATACGCTTCCTTTTCTTTGTAATCAGGCATCACACTCCCCACTCTCCGCCAAAACGAACGGTCGTGATTCATATGAAGTAGATGACATAGCTCGTGCACAATTACATAATCGATTACATCTATTGGCGCCATTGCTAAACGATAGTTAAACGTTAGCTTTTTATCTGAGCTACAGCTTCCCCACTTCCCTTTTGATGCTACAATTTCAATTGCTTTAGGTTTTACTTTAAGCTGCGTTTGATAGTTTTTTATCCGCTCTTCAACAATAGATTTACAACGTTCAAAATAAAACTTTTTCAAGTTTAGTTTCAACGTTGCTTCATCATAATCACCGATTTCAATCAATTCATGCAGGAAATGCTTCTTCCCAAGGTATAAGAATACACCTTCATTTTGATACGTACGGTCAATTGTAGAAGCTTTACTATTTTCAAAAATACGTCGCTTTTCAAGTATCCACGCACCATTTTTCACGATGACATCATGAATGGCTTGTTGTGTCGTATTAGTAGGGACCTTCACTGTCAAGAAGCCAAACGAATCCATATGAATGGATATCTTTTTACTTTTTCCATACTGTACATTCAATTCGATTTGCTCATTGCCATATTGAACTTTCATAATGCCCTCTTTTATAAATCATTTTTGGTCGTTACTTTAAAATACATATGTTATTGAATTGATTTCACAATGGACACTGTTGTTTGAAAGGTTGAACTGATGTTTGCGGGCGTTTCCGGATGCTTTTCGGGCGCTTTTTTGATGTTTGCGGGCGAAAATATTTTTTTTATGGGCGTTTTAAGTATACGTTCGGGCGATAGTTAATTTTTACGGGCGAATAAAGGGTTTTCCGGGCGCTCAGTTACGAATTCAATACAATTAAAGCTGCAAAAGAATTTCTTTTACTGCACGTTCTGCTGACTGAAGAGCCCCTTCTAAATGCCCACCTTGATGCGTTGCTGTTTCTGTCCCCGCAAAAATAATATTATTTTCCCACACACCCGAAACGACTGGTGGACCATAGCTTGGGAAATCAGTTAGTGGTTTAGCATCTTCTTCAACCGAAGTTGCCGAATCATTAGTCCAATCTTTATATAATAGTGAAATAGGTTGTTTTGCTTTAGCACCATACAAACGAGACAACTGACTTACAACTTGCTCAAGAACCTTTTCTTTCCCCAACGATTGTCGCATTGTTGGAGACATACCGAAGAAGCCAAATAACGCGCCACTTCCTGTTACGGGTGATGCATCGTGTATTTCTTGTAAAGGACCCGTTCTGCTCATTGCTTGTCCTGAAAGTCCATCTTCACGCCAAAAAGGTCGGTCGTAAATTGCAACGACTTTAGCCTGTCCAGCCATCCATGTTGGCTGATCTAATAAAGTTGCCGTCAGAGTTGGTGACAAGGGCGGCGAGAATGAGATGTTTTTTCCAATGATACGAGGAGGCATTGCTAAAATAACCGCCTTACCAATTACATCCTTCTGCGTTCCATCTGCTTGCATGATATGTAGTGTAACTTGGTCCTCTTCCAACTGTATGTTTGTAACGCTCGATGATAATTCAATACAATCAGCAGGCAGTGAACCCACTAACGCCGTAATGAGCGAGTGAATCCCACCATCTAAACGGAATGACTGCTCAGCTGCTCCAGCTGGTAGTACATGTCGTTGTACGGGTTCATTGGGAGATTGCTCAAACAATAGAGCCCCCTTGGAATATTGTTCAAATGCTTGTAACTCAAAGTCTTTAACGAGATTTGTGATCCTAGGTTCATACTGTGGCCAAAACCAAGTAGGCCCCAAATCAAACTTTCCTAAATTAGGTCGGTCGGGCACTTCACTACTTAATACCCTTCCACCAATTCGGTCACGTGCTTCAAAAATTTTGCACGCAATTCCTTGTGAATGAAGGAGTGACGCTGCACGCAACCCAGCGAGTCCCGCCCCAACGATTAGTATTGGTTGCTTCATCATGCTATTATCTCCAGTCGTTTAGTTGTCGTCCTAAGAAGTCAAAAGCGTTCATGTCAACTTCCTAGAACACATCCATTTAAAGTTTTAACGAACCTCTAAAACCTCTTGCAGCGTAATAGGATTCTGCGCCATTATGATAAACAAAAACTGTATCGTATCGACGGTCACAAAAGATGGCTCCGCCACGTTCTCGAATCGCAACAGGTGTTTTTACCCAGCTCGATGTTTTCATATCAAAATCACCCAGTCGTTGCAGTTCCCGATATTGTGCTTCTGAAAGGATTTCAATTCCCATCGCAACTGCCATATCCATCGCATTGTTTTTCGGCTTATGCTGTTTTCTCGACTCTAGTGCTTCTAAATCGTAACAAACACTTCTTCGTCCCTTTGGACTTTCCGCACTGCAATCAAAAAAGATGTATGCATCCGTTTCTTTATCATAAGCCACAACATCCGGTTCGCCACCCGTTATTTCCATCTCATTGAGCGACCAAAGCTTTTGTGGATTCGTTTCCAGTTTCGTTTGGATTTGTGTCCAACTCATTTCTTCGTGACGGTTCATATGCTTCTCAAAGCGTTCCTTTAGTAGTTGAAGTAATTCTTCTTGTCGTTGTGCTGTTAATTGATTTGTTTTCATAATAAGCTCCTTTTCATACAATCGTTTGAATAACGAGTCTTTGTAGCAAAGCTTCCCTCAATGCTTTCATACTGTTAATATACAACACTCGACTGACTTATAAAAATCTGGCTATCCAATTTTTTATTTTCATCTTATAATTAATGGAAATCAAGATAAACGGAGGGTATCGTCATTACGAACTTTATTGTGTTATTACCTATTTTATTAATGTCTTTGTTTCTTATATTGTTTCCTATCATCTCATGTATTTGGGCATATAAAGATGCTATTAGAAGCGGAAAAAGTAGTGGTTATGCATTAGGCGTTCTATTTCTGAATTTGTTATTTCCAATCATCGGTTGGATTATTTATCTTGTCATTCGGAAATCATAATCGCTAGAGGTAATGTTACTTAGAACTAGACATTATAATTTCTTCAAGAAGAAATTATCGTAACTTGAAAAGGCACACCATATACAACTATACGGTGTGCCTTTTAACTTTTCTTTTAGATTGTCACTAATTAAATTACTTACGCCCTCAAAATCTTCTCCATCTTTTTTCCTTTTGCTAACTCGTCAACTAACTTGTCCAAGTAGCGAATTTCTTTCATTGTTGACGCTTCAAGTTCTTCCACTCGCACTCCGCAGACAACTCCTTTAATCAAATTCCTTGATGAATTTAGATTGGCAGCTTCCGCAAAGAATGTTTCAAAATCGGTTTCGTTCTCTAGATGTACTTCGAACTCTTCCTGACTGTAGCCTGTCAACCATCGGATGATTTCATCGACTTCGTTTTTTGTTCGTCCCTTTCGTTCGGCCTTCTTAACATAAAGTGGGTAGACACTTGCGACACTCGTTGTATAAATCTTATGCTTGGTCAAGATATATCCTTCCCTTTCTGTATGCTCAGTTTTGACGTTTTTTG
>JARIDO010000043.1 GCA_029263895.1 Sporosarcina sp. | reverse complement strand
AACGGAGGAGATCCATTATGAAACAGACGACAATGAATGAGAAACCTAAAAAAATCTGCCGCGAGTGTGGCTGTGAAATTATTGAGCAAGTCGAATCTCCACTATGTGAATGTGAGCGTTGTATTGGACCGAATGAAGAATAAATTGTAGTAGAGCTTTATGAGCAATTCGGTTAACTTTCAATTTAAATATAATAACAAAACAAACCGCTATTCTAATGGATAGCGGTTTGTTATTGACATTAAATTAGCAACTTGCAATCGTATTTAACGCTTCTTCAATGATGATTTCATCATGACTTAATAATGCAATAAATTAATTTCTTGAATCATTTATGCCTGTAACTGTCCTTGTTGTTAAGTACGCTATGTCTCTAACCTTACCTAATTACAATAGTAGTAGTAATCCATTTAAAAAGGAAGTAGTAGGGGAATTCATTTCCCTACTACTTCCTTTTTGATTTGACTGGCGAGATCTGGTTTGTCTGTAAATATTCCATCTGCCCCAAGCATAAGCATATTGTAGATTGTTTGTGGGTCATTCACCGTATATGGATGGACATGCAAGCTAGCATTATGCATGGTTTCGATAAAATTTTTTGTGACTGCTTCTGAATTAACGCCAATACCAGAAGCATATTGACGGATTTGTTGAAGTTGTTTTTTAGAAAGATAAGCGTCTTCTTCGAATTTGTAGAGTTGAACTAACGGTATGGCGGGGTCTAATGAAAAAATGGTTTTTAGGCTGTCTGCGTTAAATGATTGAATGATGACTTTAGGAAGTCCTTCAGTATGGGTAAGCAAGCCATAAGATGAAAGTTGAGTTAGTAATTCCTTTTCGATTGCTGGATAGTTGCTTGGTGATTTCAGTTCAATATAGTAGTTTGTTGTGTCACCAAAGTGTGTGAGTATTTCATCTAAAGTAACGATATGAAGATCATTATATGTTGGTGATGCGTAATCAGGGTTGGCTTTATTGAATTCCATACCAGGTGAATACAGTTTAAGTTCATTCATCGTAATGTCAGACACAGCTTGTTGTTCGTGAGCTAGTGGTAGTGCTTCATCATGTAGGGCGACTAACTTTCCATCTTTTGTACGATGTAAATCCAGTTCGATATAATTTGCCCCCATATCGATTGCTAGTTGGTATGCAGCGATTGTATGTGCAGGTGCGTAAGCAGAAGCACCTCTATGGGCAATCACTAGTACTTCATCTGAAGGTAAAAGGCTTGGTTCTGTTGTTATTTGAGAACATCCGCATAGCAACAAAAGGGCAAACAGTACGATTGTTTTTCTCATTGTAAATGCCTCCGATTATGAATCGTTTTGAAATGAATGATGGAAGGGATTGAGTCGATGAAAAAGGTAGAGCTAATTGACCTATCAAAATCATATGATAAACAAGTTGATGTTATTTCTAATATGAACGTAACAATTGAGCCTGGTGAATTTTTTGTTCTTGTAGGTCCTTCGGGTTGTGGAAAGAGCACATTACTTCGGATGATTGCAGGCTTAGAAGACATTACGAGTGGGACGCTTAAAATCGGTGATGTGGTTGTGAATAATTTGCCGCCGAGTAAACGGGATTTATCAATGGTTTTTCAAAACTATGCACTTTATCCGCACTTAACGGTGCATCAAAATATTACATTTGGTTTGTCTGTTAAAAAAGTAAAGAAAGAGTTAAGAAATTTACGGTCGAGTGAAGTTGCGGAGATGCTAGGTTTAACAGAATTTTTGCATCGGAAACCACGAGAATTATCTGGTGGTCAACGTCAACGTGTAGCACTTGCACGCGCTATTGTGAGTGAAGCACCTATTTGTCTGATGGATGAACCGCTATCCAATTTAGATGCTAAATTACGTGCTCAAATGCGTAGTGAAATTAGGCGTATTCAACGACAACTTGGCATTACGATGATTTACGTAACACACGATCAAGTAGAAGCGATGACAATGGGTGATCGAATTATGATTGTGCATGAAGGAAAAATTCAACAAGTAGGTAAGCCGATTGACATCTATAACTGCCCTGCGAATCCTTTTGTAGCAACTTTTATTGGTGCACCTCCTATGAATCTAGGCAGCTTATCAATGGAACCAAATACGGCTCGATTAAAAATTGAAGATCACTTTATTTTACAGTTACCAATTGAAGAAGCTATGAAGGTCCCTAACAAGAATCTGATGATTGGTATTCGTCCGGAGCATATAAAACCGGCAACGATTGATATGCCTGAAAACGAGAAGTTCCATGTAGAAGTCACAAATGTTGAAATTCTAGGAAATGAAACAGTATTCTCTTTTCAACTGGGGAACAACGAATGGAAAGCTAAATGGAATGGTCAATGGCATATCGAGAATGGCGACTCAATTCCAATCTGTCTTAGCGTAGGATCTATTTGCATTTTTGATGGAGAAACTGGTGAATTGATAAGAAAACCTTCTGAAGTAGGTAGTTTTGTTATTCAAAAAGAGGTGCTTTTATGAGTGGCCTCAGTATTCAAGAGTTGTGGAGAAGAACTTTGAATGTGCGAACGGCGAGTTTGTATTTATTTCCTTCCATACTGCTATTCATTGTATTTGTGTTCTATCCGATGTTCAGGACAATCTATTTAAGTTTTTATTTAACCGATCAAAATGGTAATGCAGCGATTCATGTCGGATTGGAAAATTACGCATATTTACTAGCATCTTCAGAGTTTTTGAACAGCATGAAAGCTACAGCATTGTTTGTCCTTTACACCGTTCCAATTGGCATCTTGATCGCGTTATTCTTTGCATTATTGGCGAATGAAAAATTAAGGGGCATTGGTTTTTATCGGACGATGTATTCGTCTACAATGGGTATCTCTGTTGCTGCCTCGTCCGTCATCTGGTTATTTTTGTTCCATCCAAGTATCGGCGTTTTTAATCGAGTCCTTTTGACAATTGGGATGCCTCAAATTCAGTGGTTACTTGATCCGCAATGGGCACTCGTGTCAGTTTCTATCTCAACCATTTGGATGAATACGGGATTTTCTTTTTTAATTTTATTAGGTGGACTACAAAACATTGACCAGCATTTGTATGAAAGCGCCCGAATCGATGGCGCCAAATACTTCTATCGATTGCGTCGTATTACAATTCCAATGCTGTCACCTACACTATTTTTCATTATTACCATTTCTTTAATTAATGCATTTCAGTCCTTTGGTCAAATTGATATATTAACGAAAGGTGGACCCACTCAATCTACCAATTTGATCGTCTATTCGATTTACAGAGAAGCTTTTATTAATTATCAATTTGGGACTGCAAGTGCACAAGCGGTTATTCTTTTCATCATTATTTTGATTGTCACGATTCTTCAATTTAAGTTAGGTGAAAGGAAGGTGCACTATCAGTGAAAACGTCAATGTTGAAAAAGGGATGGCTGTACTTTTTGTTAACAACTACTTCACTACTCGTATTTTTCCCCGTGTTATATGCATTCATGATTTCATTTATGACTGGAACTGAAATTTTACAAGGGCGTTTTTTACCGCAAACATTCAGCCTTGATAATTATGTGAAAGTATTTCAAAGATTACCGCTTGTTAATTACTTACTCAATAGTTTCGTTGTTTCACTAAGTGTTATGTTCGGTCAATTAGTGGTGTGTAGTCTTGCAGCGTACGCGTTTGTATTCATTCCATTTAAGGGCAGAGATTTCATCTTCTTTTTGTTCATTTCTACGATGATGATTCCATGGGAAGCAACGATGATTCCGAATTTTTTTACCATTCAAAAGTTAGATTGGCTCAATACATATCAAGGGCTCTCTCTACCTTTTTTTGCGCTTGCATTTGGAACGTTTCTGTTGCGACAACACTTTAAGACAATACCCATTGAATTACATGAAGCATCGCAAATTGCAGGCTTAAGTCGATTTTCATTTTTTTTGCGCGTGATTTTGCCAGTTTCTAAAACAAGTTTAGTCACACTAGGGGCATATGGTTTTTTAACAACATGGAATATGTATTTATGGCCGTTACTCATTACAACGAACAGTTCCGTTCGAACGGTTCAAATTGGTTTGAAGCAACTGCAGTCCCAAGAGATGTCGACAGATTGGGGGGTGGTAATGGCGGGTGTCATCGTAGTCATTGTTCCAACATTGCTTCTATTATTCATTGGTCAAAAGCAATTGCAAAAAGGTTTGTCGCAAGGAACTATTAAATAATACCTAACAAATTTGAAAGGTGAGGTGTTTAGAAAATGAAACAAATAGTGAAATTATCATTGTTTTCATTATTAATTTTCACACTCGTTATGTTGACTGCTTGCACAAATAGTGATTCTACCAAAAAAGAAGTAAAGCCTGTGAAAGATAAAGAAAAAGCAGGGGGAACGGAAGAGAAAGTGTCCATTGAATTTTGGCACGCGATGTCGGGTACTGGTCAAGAATCGCTTGATGAAATTGTGAAAGGGTTTAATGAATCACAAGATGATTATGAAGTGAAGGCGGAGTTTCAAGGGACTTATGAGGAATCACTGACAAAATTGCGGAGTGTTGGTGGTACGAAAGATGCTCCGGCCATTACACAAGTTTTTGAAGTTGGAACAAAATATATGATTGATAGTGGGTATATAGAGCCGATACAGTCGTTTATCGACAAACATAAATACGATAGCTCGGAGTTGGAACAGAATATCTTAAACTACTATAAAATTGATGACAAATTATATTCAATGCCTTTTAACTCATCAACACCAGTGATGCTTTACAACAAAGACGCATTCAAAGAAGCAGGACTAGACCCGGATAAAGCACCCGAAACATTTGCTGAAGTTATAGATGCTGCTGCAAAGTTGAAAAAAGGCGAGATGTATGGATTTTCGATGCTGACTTACGGTTGGTTCTTTGAACAGCTCGTCGCAACTCAAGGTGGTTTATATGTAAATGAAGATAATGGACGATCAGGAGATGCGACAGAAGCTCTGTTTAATGGAACTGAGGGGCAAAATGTTTTTCGATTTTTAGACACGATGAATAAAGCCGGCACATTCGGTAATTTTGGTACGAATTGGGATGATATTCGTGCGGCATTTTCCTCGGGGAAGGTTGCGATGTATTTAGACTCCTCGGCAGGCGTTGCAGGGGCTATTGCCACTACACCATTTGATGTTGGAGTTGCCTACATGCCACATGGCGACGATGCAGAACGTAATGGTGTAGTAATAGGCGGTGCCTCATTATGGATGTCTAAAGGGATTGCTGAAAAAGAACAAGAGGCAGCTTGGGAGTTTATGAAGTATTTAACGACTCCTAAGGTCCAGGCAAAATGGCATTTAGATACTGGCTATTTTGCTATCAACCCAAAAGCATATGAGGAAGCCGATGTAAAAGAAAAATGGGCTGAATATCCTCAGTACAAAGTTACTGTTGATCAGTTACAAGATACGAAAGCAAATCTTGCAACCCAAGGTGCATTAATATCAGTATTTCCAGAGTCAAGACAGTACGTAGTTACTGCCCTAGAAGAATTATATCAAGGGGGAAATCCGAAAGAAGCTTTGGATCAAGCAGTTGAAGGAACTAATCGGGCAATTGAAATTGCAAACAAAACAAAAAAATAAGCGTATGGAAAAATAGGTGCAACAGGAGTGTTAAACTCCTGAGTTGTGCCTATTTTCAAATGGATAAATTTTTAATAGTCCGAATTACTATAAAAATGGTGCAATTCTGAGTCTAAAGATATATAATTCGAATAGGTAAAAAGATTGGGGGATCTGAAATTGAAATTTACTGTGGGGAAAAAGCTTAAGCTGGGTTTTGGAGCAATCATAGTACTATTACTTATTGTAGGTGCATTTAGTTTATGGACATCTATGAAATTAGACTCCGATTATTCTTTTTTATTGGATGATCGAGTAGAGAAAGTTCAATTAATAGATGAATTCATTTTAAAACATAGCGAAATACAAGATGATGTTCGTGGATTTATGCTATTTAGTCACGGTACATATTTAGCTGCTCGTACAGAGCATGTAGAACGTTCAAATGAACTAATGGAACTCTTTGGGAAAAAGATTAAAGATAAGGAATCAATTGTATTGCTAGAACAAATGCAAGAAGCACAATTGAAATTTTTGTCTTTACAAGATGACATTGTTACAAGTCTGCAGGAAGGTAAAGACCGTAAAGCAAACGAACTAGGTCGTGCTTCTGCGAATGTGGGAAGTACAGTTTTAGGTTATGCAAACCTTATTAAAGATGAGCAATATACAGCACTAAAAAAAACACGTGCTGATTTGAAAAAATCGATGATGGGTCTCAAATTTTTTATTGTTGGGATGGTAGTCGTCGCAATTGTTGCAGGTGTAATTATTTCTACATTAATTAGTCGGAATATTTCAAGACCTGTGAAAATTGTAACTGATGGTTTAAATGAGATAGCAGCTGGTAACTTAACGATTGATTTACTCTCTGTGAAAAATAAAGATGAAATCGGTGAAATGGCGACTGCATTTAATAAGATGGGAACGGATGTAGCGAATATGGTTCGCAAAATCAATACATCTGCTATTCATCTAGCTTCACAATCCGAAGAATTATCTGCGAGCTCAGAGGAGAGCTTAGCCACTTCCGAACTAGTAACTCAGTCTGCGGAGAAACAACTCATTGGTAGTGAACAACAACAACAAATTATTGCTCAATCCGTTTCTTCAATGGCAGAACTTTCATTAGGTGTTGCGGAAATTGGCACAAGTAACGAGGATATGCTTCATTCCGCAGAAACAGTAACTAAGCTTGTTACAGAAGGATCGAATGTTGTCCAAGAAGTATCTAGCCAAATGTCCACCATACATTTAACGATTCAAGAATCATCAACAATTATGAAGGAAATGGAAAAGCACTCAAATGAAATTCAAACAGTTACTGCGCTAATTACCGCGATTTCAGAGCAGACAAATTTACTTGCGCTAAACGCAGCTATAGAAGCTGCACGTGCAGGTGAATATGGCAAAGGGTTTGCTGTCGTCGCTGAAGAAGTACGTAGTTTAGCGGAGCAGTCCAAAAAATCCGCTGGGGAAATTGAATCGATGGTTACAATGATTCAGCAAGCTTCTAAAAGAGCTGTCCAATCCATTAGTGCTGGTGGAGAACGGGTTGACGCTGGAATCGTGGCGACTGAACAATCTCGAACTGTGTTCAATGAGATTCAAGAAGCGGTTGGCGATGTTGCAGCTAAAGTTGAAACGGTTTCTGCAGCTATAGAGGAAATTCAAGCAATGGCAGACGAAGTCAAAAATGGAGCAAATGAAATTCAAATCTTAAGTGGAGAAGCAGCGGCCGGAGCTAGTGAAACAAGCGCAGCAACAGAAGAACAACTTGCAGTAACAGAAGACATCTCAGCAAGTGCGCAATCGCTTGCAAAACTAGCTGATGAATTACAAGAAGAAATGAAGCATTTTAAAGTTTAAAATGAAGATAGAATAACTTACCGTGGTGTAGTTATTCTATCTTTTTTTAATTGTGAGAAAAATATGAGGTATACTAGAGTTTGAGTTTTATTACAATTAGAAATGGCGAGTGATTGATAATTGAAATTTAAAATAGGAGTGCTACTCGTTTTATCTATTATCATTTACAGTAGTATATGGATAATCGTTAAGCCAGCAAGAATACCAGAAGATTTTTCGGATATGAAATCGAATATTTCATTTGAAATACCTATCAATGAAAAATCGGTAAAAGTCGGAATGATTGGTGATGTTTTATTACATAATCCGTTATACACTTACCCGAATTATGATTTTGCATTTGAGTCGGTCAAAGATGAATTTACAGCAATCGATTTTATGCTGGCAAATCAAGAATCACTTCCAGGTGGAGTAGAACTTGGATTATCGGGATATCCTAATTTTAATAGTCCGAAACATATTGTACGAGACTTGAAAGCGAACGGGATAGATATGCTCTCCATTTCCAATAATCACTCGTTAGATAAAGGTGTAGCAGGACTTCTAACAGCGATCAATAATATTAAAGAGTACGATATGCCATATGTAGGAGCGTATGTATCTGAAGAAGATCGTTTAACAAATCGAATCGTCGATATAGAAGGAATTCGTATTGGGGTATTAGCATATACGACCATTTTAAATGGTTATAAGGTTCCGGAAGATCGTGACTACTTAATAGGGTTGATTGAAGATGAACGAGTGGAAAAAGAAATTAGTCAGCTAAGACCCTTAGTAGATGTAGTCGTTGTGTCTGTCCATTGGGGAGAAGAATATCAATTGAAACCATCTGAAAACCAAAAAGAAATCGCGCGGAAAATTGCAGATGCAGGTGCAGATATTATATTTGGTCATCATCCACATGTGTTGCAACCGTTTGAAAAGGTTGGGAATGCAAGCGTCTTCTATTCGTTAGGTAATTTTTATTCTGCTCAGCAATTTGATTATACAGCGATTGGCGGAATAGCTAGAGTAACTATAGAGCTGTTTCAAATTGGTAATAAAAGTTTTACTGAAGTTGTTGAACCTAGCTTTTTGCCTACCAATGTCGTCAAAAGTAGTAGTCCTGGTTTCTATGTTTCACCCATGAGGAATGAAGAATCTGTTAAAGGGAAAACACAGTGGGCAACTGATCAAGTAGGTGTTCCATCATGGCCAAATTTAAATAATAAATGATGTGAAAATATGATTCATGGTCGTGTGTCCCTTTTTGACATGTAAATGACTGAATGGAGTGATTGCGTTGGAAGCTAAACAACAAATTAACGAATGGTTTACTTATTTCCATAGCAACCCTGAAATTAGTTGGAAAGAAGTTGAAACGACTGCAATGCTATCGAGTATATTGTCGAAATTAAAAGTGACACATCGAACTTTTGATGATGTAACAGGGCTCGTCGCAGAAATTGGTGAAGGTGAGCGAATCATTGCTGTCCGTGCCGACATTGACGCATTGTGGCAAGAAGTGGATGGGATGTATCAAGCGAATCATTCATGTGGTCATGATGCTAATATGTCGATGGTATTAGGTGCGCTATATTATTTACAACACGAGCAACTTGGCTGTAAAATACGCTTTATTTTCCAACCTGCTGAAGAAAAAGGTAATGGAGCAAATGCTATGATTGGACGTGGCGCTGTAGACAATGTATCCCATCTGTTCGGAATACATTTGAGACCGCAGGAAGAGATGGCATTTGGTGAAGTAGCACCTGCAATCCACCATGGTGCAGCGTTATTTCTTGAAGGGCAAATTATTGGAGAAGATGCACATGGTGCACGCCCGCATCAAGGAAGAAATGCAATCGACCCATTACTCGCAATCGGTCATTTTCTAAAAACCATCAACTTCTCACCCTATGAAGCCTATTCAGCAAAAATAACATCAATCCAAGCGGGCGGTGACAGTTATAATATTATTCCTGGTGGAGCGAAATTTGCAGTTGATGTCAGAGCTCAATCAAATACAATTTTAAATCAATTAAAAGAACGAATTGATAAAGGCTTAAAAGCAATAGCTTCCTTACATGATGTGCGAATTACGCTCGATTGGTCGGACTACACTCCTGCTGCTGAAGTTTCAGCAGATGCTGCCGATATTGCGCGAGCTGCAATTATAGAAACGGTTGGGGAAAAAGCTTTGCACAAAGCGATTACTACTTCTGGGAGCGATGACTTTCATTTCTATACAATCCATCGTCCAGAGCTAAAAGCAACAATGATTGGTATCGGTGCAGATCTTGCTCCTGGCCTTCATCATCCACAAATGACCTTTAATCATGAAGCGCTCGATATAGGGGCAAAAGTACTTGCAAACACACTTAAAAAAGCTTCTTTTACAAATTAAAACGCAAGCGATGAATTCGTTCATCGCTTGCGTTTTTTTTTGTGGGGAGAGGGCGAGTTGGATGCGCGTTTGTGTGGTGATTGTTGTTGGATGTGTGTTGGATGTGCGCGCCCGCAAAGTGAGTTGAAACGCCCGTAAAAGGTTTAGCGCGCCCGTAAAGTGTGATGAAACGCCCGTACATGGTTTAGCGCGCCCGCAAAGTGGGTTGAAACGCCCGTAAATGGTTTAGCGCGCCCGCAAAGTGGGTTGAAACGCCCGTAAATCGGTGTGCGCGCCCGCAAAGTGATTTGAAACGCCCGTAAATGGTTTAGCACGCCCGCAAAGTGAGTTGAATCGCCCGTAAATGGTTTAGCGCGCCTGTAAAGTGTGATGAAACGCCCGTAAATGGTTTAGCGCGCCCGCAAAGTGGGTTGAAACGCCCGTAAATCGGTTTTGCGCGCCCGTAAAGTGAGTTGAAACGCCCGTAAATGGTTTAGCGCGCCCGCAAAGCGAGTTGAAACGCCCGTAAATCGGTTTTTGCGCCCGCAAAGTGAGTTGAAACGCCCGTAAAACGGTTTAGCGCGCCCGCAAAGTGGGTTGAAACGCCCGTAAAAGGTTTAGCGCGCCCGCAAAGTGATTTGAAACGCCCGTAAATGGTTTAGCGCGCCCGCAAAGTGGGTTGAAACGCCCGTAAATCGGTTTTGCGCGCCCGTAAAGTGAGTTGAAACGCCCGTAAATGGTTTAGCGCG